>JAGWBX010000097.1:996-4717 GCA_021295655.1 Candidatus Latescibacterota bacterium | reverse complement strand
TTCCAGAATTCCCAGGCCGTCGTCAACCTCCGGGGCGTTGTACCAGAGCCCGTGATTCCACCGGCCGCGGACCCATCGCTTCAGGGCCAGAAACCCCTGAAACTCGGTCTCGCAGCCCGCCACGACGTCCTCCAGCCCGTACGTTTCTCTGAGGCGCGCAATTCTTGGAGCATGCGGATCGCCGTAATCGAGACACGTATAATCGCCGGTGAAGTCCCGGACCTCATACCCGACGACCCGGAACTCTCCGGGACAACTCTGGTTCATGGCGTCCTCTGAAGTCATGCTCCCGATCCTGCGCTTTACGTGTTTCGCACCGGCTTCCCGAGCGCCTCGGCCATCGCGCGGACGTGGGACGGACCGGCGCCGCAGCAGCAACCGACGTAGTTGATTCCTTCCGCCCTCGCCTTCAGCGCAAACGCCGCCATATCGTCAGGTGTGACGCCATTGCGATGCCGGCGGACGGCATAGCCGACGTTTTCCGTATCGACCGTTTGTCTGAATGCTTTCGGCTGGCAGGCGATCGGCACGTCCACCGCTTCCCGCATCTCGAGCGCCGTCGGCAGCATCTGGTCCGGGTCGCCGATGCAGACCGTCCCCACGATGTCCGCGCCGTCGTCCACGAGGGCGCGGGCGCACTCCGCCGCGGTGGCGCCGTCCCGTGTCGCCTTATTGCTGCCGATGCCCACGAGCGCCATCGTCGGCAGGCCGGTTTTCTTACAGCTTTCCACGCACAGCCGCATCTCGTCCAGACGGGAGAACGTCTCCGGGATCAGGAAGTCGGCGCCGGCGTCGACGAGAATTGCGATCTGTTCTTCCCATTCGGCCTGCGCGCGTGCGCCCGACGAAGGATCCTCCGGATTGTAAACCTGATCTCCAAGACGCGAGCCGGTCATCGTGGATACGAGACAGCCGCCTACCGGCGTCTCCCAGTCCGATCCCTCCTTGGCCGCCCGAATCCCGGTCCTGTTGATCTCGTCCACGCGGCGTCCCCATCCGTATTTTGCCTCCAGCTGAGCACCCGAGGTAAACCACGTCAGCGCCTGGAGCACCTCGGCACCCGAATTGTAGAAGTCCCGGTGGATCTGCTTCAGCGCCTCCGGGTGGGAGCCGATGATGCCGGGCACATCGTAACCTCTCCAGTTCGCCTCCAGGAACATCCCACCGTCACCCAGGACGATCCCCTCGTTCAACATCTCCATCAGATTCCGCGCCATATCTCGATTCTCCTTGCTACAGTCGTTGAATTGCACGCCTTCATACTTCCCCTCTCACCTGGTGGCCGGGCGCCCACAAGGGACGCCCCTACACAGCCAAACGCCTATGAATTGAGCTTTTTGGGTTTCGCGCCGATGTTGCATTTGTAGGGGCAACCCTTGTGGTTGCCCGCCTTCCCGCCTTTACAGGAGTTGATACGGACCCGGCTGATCCGGCATCGACGTCGGTTTCCCGATCGCCTCGGCCATCGCCCGGATATGATACGGCAGGGCCCCGCAGCAGGCGCCGATTAAGCCCACGCCCATATCCCAGGCATCTCGCGCGTAGTCGGCCATCTCACGCCGGGGCTGGTGACGGAGCTCGAAATGCACGCTGGATCCCGAGGCGATCTCGCGGGTGTACTCAGCGCCGTTTTCCAGCACGTACGCCAGGGGTTGGGCGCAGACGGGTACGGACACGGCACCCATCATCTTCCGCATGATATCCCGGTACATGTACCAGGGACGACCACAATTCACGCCCACCACGTCGGCGCCATGATCCACGAGCCGTTTCGCGGCCTCGTCCGGCAGATACCGGTCGGCGGTATACTCTCCCGATTTGTACTCAAGCGTCACCACCGCGGGCACACCGGCGCTCTTTATGTAGGGCAGCCCCAGCGAAACCTCCTCGACGGAATAAAACGTTTCTACGATGAACAGGTCCACCCCAGCCGCGATCTGCTGCCCCACCCGCCGCTCGAAAAACGCCTGCGCCTCGCGTCTTTCCTTCGCTGTAATCGGTGACCGCCTCTGATACTGTCCGATGCCGACGGGGCTGAGGGTACCCGCCACAAACCGGTCCGGGCCGGCAGCCTGCCTCGCAAGCTCGACGGCCGTACGGTGGAGTTCCTCATCCCGATCCAACCTGCCCACGCCCCAGGCCATGGCCTGCAGCACCTCGGCGCCTGCAAGCGCGAACTCCCTGTGCAATTGGAGCAGGCCCTCCGGGTGGTCCAGTACAGCCCACGGTACGCCTCTGGCGAAACTGCCCAGGCAACGCCGTTCGAGCTCCAGATAGTAGCCGCCGTCGCCAAGTACCGGCCCGTCCTTCAGACGATCCAGAAAACCGGATGCCATTGCAATACCTCCTGTTGGGTTCGTTCAATCCGGAAACGCTCCAGCTTTTCTCTTCTCCGAGGGCCTGAAATCCGGGACTTCCAGACACGCGCTGCCCTGATCCACGGACTGAACGGCCACAATGGCCGGCGCCGTTAATTCTGCCGACCGGTATACGTTCAACAGCGGGTCCGTATCGTCCAGGATGGTGTCCAGGAAAGACGAGAGCGCGAAGTAGTCCATATTCCCGTGGCCGCTTTCACGGGCTTCCTCGGGCAGGTCTTCCGGAGCATACTTCCACGCCGTCGCCTGCATGGATTCCTCACCGGAACTCTCGAGCCAGATCTTTGGCGTATCCACACCCGGAGAGCGCCCGTAGATCTCCGCCGATCGGGCGGTCTCCACCTTACCCGCGGTCCCCTCCAGGTGCCACCAGTGATGGTCCCGTGGCGTCGCGTACGTAAACCCGACCGCCATCCGGATGATCGTATCGTTTTCCGTGTGCATCAGCGCCACTTCGATATCCGATGCCGGAATGCCCTTATAATGGTAGCTCTGTGGACGCGTCGCCATGCAGGTCACCTTCGTCACCCGGTCCTGCAGCACCGTCAGGATGGGGCCCAGGTCGGTGGCCATGTAAAGAATCGGGTGAGGAAACCAGTTCCACAGTCTGCTCTTCACGGCCCTCGGATGATTCGAGGCATCGTCCAGATGGATACGTTCGCCTGTCTCTGAATCCAGCCAGAACCGGTCCGGTGTCATCCCGTGAAGATACTGCCCTTCGGCGAAGATCACGTGGCCGAGTTCGCCCTCCTGGACCAGGCGGCGCCATGCCTTGACAAACGGGTGGTACATCACCTGTTCGGCCATCTGAAACTTCAGGCCACTGCGCTCCACCGCCACCACCACCCGCCACAGATCATCCATATTATACGTCAGCGACACCTCGCAAGCCGCGTGTTTTCCTGCCTCCATGGCCCGGCAGATCAGGTCCGGCTGATCGTGCGGTGCGGTCACGATTGCCACGGCGTCGACGTCCGCCTTCGCCAGCATCTCATCAAAGTCGGTAAAACACGCGATGTCCGGATCGCCCGCCTCCCGGTACGCCTGCCCCACCAGGGCGTCGACCCTGTCGCAAAGCGCCGTCACGCGGCAGGTCTTGATCCGCAGCAGGTTCTTCATCCACGACAGCCTGCCGCGCGGTCCCAACCCTGCGATACCGATCCGAACCGGTTTCTGTCTGGGCATACAAGGCCTCAATTCCGTTACGTTGACCTGGCGCGGCTTCGCTACGGTCAGCCGCAACCAAACAGGTGGTAATTATCGGGCGAGCCCGTTTGAAGGTTCAATCACTCCCCCCTTGAGGGGGAGTCGCAGAAGCCGAGCCGATCCCTGAGCTTGTCGAA
>JAGWBX010000097.1:0-766 GCA_021295655.1 Candidatus Latescibacterota bacterium | reverse complement strand
CGCCAAAGAAAAAGGGCCAAAAAGAACGGCGCCGCTCAGACGCCGCAAGCGGAACGGAAGGACAGGCTGGTCCTCCTGCGATTTGCCCGCATCGTCCTGACAGGTTGCCTGCCACGGACAAACATCCTTTTGAACTAACCTCCTGTAGGACAAGAGCTTAACCTCTCCCACAACCTTCTATTTTCTCTTCGTCCTTTTTCTTGTACGCCCAAGAAAAAGGACCAAAAAGAACGGCGCCGCTCGGCGCGGGGCCGGTTTTTCCGTGAATCTCCTCAGTGACAAAAATGAAATTTGGGCGGCCTACGAGTCTCGCCGGCGTACCATTACAAGGGTGCTGAACGGATTGACACGGAAAAATCCCCCACACCACCACCGTACGCAAGAAAAGATCACTCGAGGTTCGTTCCGATAGAGATGTTGTACTATAGAGCGTGGAGAACCTGCTTCCGCCTGCAAAGCGGGTGACCTGTTGTTCCGGCGATTTTTCGGGACGACAGGGGACGTGCGTTTTTTGCGTCCGAAGCTGCTGGTGAGCGGCGGGTTCTTTGCCGCGAACAAAGCCCCCACACCTCCGTACGCTTAAATGGAACTCACGAGATTCGTCCCATTGATATATTGCAATTTGCTGCGCGAAATCCTCCTCCTGGCACAGCGTTGCATGTGTAGGGGCGACCGGCCGGTCGACCTTTCTAACCAGGCATCCACGAATTGATATCGCCAGGCCGTATCGTCAACCGGGTTTAGCTGAAGGCTGATAGCTGCCTTT
>JAGWBX010000055.1 GCA_021295655.1 Candidatus Latescibacterota bacterium | reverse complement strand
ATCCGTCCCGGTAGACGGTCGTCCGACTTTATCGACCGGATTCTGACCCGAATCACGCTTCCGCGATCGATTTTTCTCGCGGCGATCGCGGTCTTCCCCTTTTTCGTTATCAGTTGGGCCGACGTGAATCCCGGTCTGATCGACTTCTTCGGGGGCACCGGACTTCTGATTATTGTCGGCGTAGCACTGGACACGCTGCAGCGTGTGGAGTCGCACCTGCTGATGCGGCACTACGACGGCTTTATGAAAAAGGGAAGGCTGAGGGGCCGGAGATGACCGAAAGGACAGACCGATGAGGGTCCGCGCATCCGTCAAGAAACGCTGCAATCACTGCAAGGTCATTCGCCGCAAGGGCGTGGTCCGTGTGATTTGCAAGCACGATCCAAGTCACAAACAGAGACAGGGATAGACCTTCGTAATTCGAACGAAGGAGGAGATACGATGGCTCGTATCGCAGGTGTCGACGTTCCGCGCGAAAAGCGTGTAGAAATCGCACTGACGTACATTTACGGTATTGGCAGAAGTTCCGCAAACAGAATCCTTGAGAAGACGCAGATTGCACCGGACACCCGCGTTGACGCGTTGAGCGAGGACGACGTCACGAAACTCCGGAGCGTGATCGAGGGGGAATACCGTGTGGAAGGCAACCTCAGGAGCGAAGTGGCCATGAATATCAAGCGGCTGATGGATATCGGCTGCTATCGTGGGCTTCGGTGGCGGAGGGGGCTCCCGGTTCGCGGGCAGCGGACCCGGACGAACGCCCGGACAAGAAAGGGTCCCAAGAAAGGTCAGATTGCCAAGAGGAAGAAAGCACAACCCTAAACGAAGTTAAGGAGGCGATCACTTGCCGCCGGAACAAAGAAAAGGCCGACGAAGGAACAAACGGGTCGACGGGCAGGGTGTTGCCCACATTAAGGCCACGTTCAACAATACCATCGTTACTCTGACCGACAAAGACGGACATGTGATTTCATGGTCCACAACGGGCAAGGTGGGTTTCAAGGGTTCACGTAAGAGTACGCCCTTTGCCGCGCAGTTGGCCGCGGAAGCTGCGGCAAAAGAGGCGATGTCCATGGGGCTGCGACGCGTTGAAGTCTGGGTCAAGGGTCCAGGTGTCGGCCGCGAAGCCGCCGTCCGCGCTTTGCAGGGCGCCGGGTTGGAAATTGCGGCGATTCGCGACGTTACACCGATTCCTCACAACGGCTGCCGGCCGCCCAAGCGGCGGCGCGTATAACGGCATCCGACCGGGGAGGTCTATGCATGGCAAGGTATACGGATTCCAGTTGCAAATTGTGTCGACGTGAAGGTGTTAAGTTATTCCTTAAAGGCGAACGCTGCTATCTGGACAAATGCTCGTTCGAAAAACGCAGCTATGCGCCCGGCATGCACGGACAGCGGCAGGGTCGCAAGCCTTCGGAATACGCCCTGCAGCTCAGGGAGAAGCAAAAGGCAAAACGCCAGTACGGTGTGCTGGAAAGTCAGTTCCGAGGCTACTATCACAAGGCCGCCAGCCGGAAAGGTGTAACCGGAGAACTCCTCCTGCAGACGCTTGAGATCCGCCTGGACAACGTCACTCACCGGCTGGGTCTGGCGCCTTCTCACAAGGCGGCGCGCCAGCTCGTACGCCACCGGCACATTATGGTGAACGGGCGCATCGTGGACGTCCCTTCCTTTCAGGTCACGCCCGGAGACACCATTCAGGTGCGGGAAAGGAGCCGTCATCTGGCGTTGATCCACGACTCCATCAAGCGGGTCGGCGAGGGGCGACAGGCAGCGTGGCTGTCCCTGGACAAAGTCAATCTCACCGGCACCGTTCTCGAGTATCCCGACAGGGAGGGTATTCCCACTCCCGTTGAAGAGCAACTCATTGTGGAGTTGTATTCGAAATAGGCGCTGCGGCGCGATGATGAGTGGCTCCGCTACCGGAACAGGGAACGGATTGCCATATTGTTTTACAGTGGATCCAAGGAGAATTCCTGTATGAAGCCTAAGAACTTCCAGATGCCCAGATCCGTGCAGATCGATGAGGATAGCCTCACCAATTCTTACGGGATGTTCACAGTGCAACCTCTGGAACGTGGGTATGGTACCACCATTGGCAATGCGTTGCGCCGGATTTTGCTCTCATCAATTGAGGGCGCGGCCGTCAAGGCCATTCGGGTGGAAGGGGTACAGCACGAGTTCTCCGTTGTACAGGGCGTCGTTGAAGACATGACTGAAGTCGTCCTGAATCTCAAAGAGGTAAACCTGCGGATGCATTCGGACGAAGACAAACTGCTTCGAATCGACAAAGCGGGCCCGGACACGTTGACGGCGAAGGAATTGGAGGTGGACGCCGACGTCGAGGTGATGAATCCCGATCAGCACATCGCATCCCTGGATCAGGACGGCCATCTCGAAATGGAGATCACCGTGGGCAAAGGGAGGGGTTACGTGCTGGCTGAAGAGAATGATGTCACGGACCCCGCCGCCGATACGATTATGCTCGACTCGGCATTTTCTCCTATCAGAAAAGTGCACTACGAGGTGGACAATGCCCGTGTGGGGCAACAGACGGACTACGATAAACTGACACTGACAGTGTGGACCAACGGCGCCGTTCGGCCTGACGATGCCGTGTCTCATGCGGCAAAGATACTGAAGGACCATCTGGAGCTCTTCATACACTTCGAGGAAGAGCCTGAGGAGGAGTACGAGGAAATCATCGACGAAGACACACAGCGGGTTGCTTCGCTTCTGCAGATGCCGGTGGAAGAACTGGAACTGTCTGTGCGTTCCGCCAACTGTCTGAAGGCTGCCAATATCCTGACCCTGGAAGACCTTGTTCAAAAGACCGAGACGGAAATGCTGAAGTTCCGGAATTTCGGCCGCAAGTCGCTCAACGAGTTGACTGCAATCCTGGAAGGGCTGGGCCTTCAGTTTGGCATGGATATAGCGAAATACAGCGGGATTGCCCCGACGAGCGAGGAAGTAGCGGTGCTGGAAGATGAATTTTAACCGGAAAGACGGGCTATGAGACACGGAAAACGGGGACGCAAACTCGGGCGTACAGCCAGCCACAAGAGGGCAATGTTGAACAACATGGCCACGTCCCTGTTCACGTACGGTTCAATACGCACGACCCACGCAAAGGCCAAGGAGTTGCGCGGTGTGGCCGAACGCCTGATCACGTTCGCCAAGAGGGGCGATCTGCACGCGAGACGACAGGTTCTGCGACGGATACGAAACCAGCGGGTGGTTGCCAAACTCTTCGACGAGATCGCAATATCGTTTTCGGAACGTAATGGTGGCTATCTCCGATTGCTCAAACTCGGTCCCCGCCGCGGCGATCGCGTTGAAATGTGTCTGGTGGAGATGGTCGGGGAGGAATTCAGGGCCGATTCTGCGGGACGCCCGGAAACGGATGACGGTGCCGGGGTCCGACGTGAAAACGGGGAATCGGTAGAAGCATCCGCTGACGAGACCGCGGGCGCGCCGGGTGAAACGCCTTCCATTTCATCCAAAGAGGCCGACACTGAGAAAGCCGGCGAATCTGGTGAGGACCAAGAGCGTACGAAAAAATGAGCCCGTTGCGCCGTGACAATATTGGGACGAGAGGGCAAATCGACAGGTCGGTCGATTTGCCCTTTGTATTCCGAGGCTTTCCCCGGGAGAGACTCGTCTGTCTTTTCCTTGCGTTCTGTTTCTGGTCGGGTGCCGCAGACGCATCCGGCCGGACGAATGAGGAATTCAGGGGATTGTGGGTGGTTCGCCACTGGCTTACGGATCGCGAGCAGGCCATGCGTGCGGTCCAAATTGCCGTAGACGCCCGATTGAACGCGCTCTTCGTTCAGGTTCGGGGCAGAGGCGATGCCTTCTACCGCAGCCGTTTGGTACCCAGGTCGGAATCCCTGCCCGATCCTGATTTCGATCCACTTGCGCTTCTCGTGGAAGAGGGACACCGGGCCGGACTCGAAGTGCACGCATGGGTGAATATGTACCTTACGTGGAAACCGACAGAGCAGCGGCCGGCGTCGCCACGGCACATATTTCTGAGGCATCCTGAATGGTTCATGCGATCCATAGACGGGGTCGACATGGGGCGCGTTGCGCTCGACGGCATCGATCTTGTCAAACGCGGGGTGACCGGCAGATTCCTTTCACCCGGGAATCCCGATGTCAGAGCCCATCTGCTCAGGGTTATTGAAGAGATCGTGGACGAATACGACGTCGACGGTATTCACATGGACTATGTCCGGTACCCGAATATCCACTACGACTACAATCCCGCCGTGAGCAACGCGTTCAAGGCACGCTACGGCTTCGACCCCGCTGCCGGGAAAGACAACGAGGCGGGTGCCGGCGCCGGTGCGGACGTGACCGACGTCCGGAAGTTATGGCATCAATGGCGTAGCGAACAGGTCACCCTGCTTGTTGGCCAGGTGCGGGAGGCGATTGCACGGCTCAAACCCGCTGTCAGGTTGTCAGCCGCTGTAAAGCCGGACATGGAATCCGCGTACATGCAGTACGGACAGGACTGGATTGGGTGGAGTAACGGGCGGCTCGTGGACTTTGTCGTACCCATGTTTTATAAGGGATCTGCTGAGGAGATCGAACGTCAGATGACCGAAGCCAGGACGCGCGTGAATAAGGGAAGTCTGTACGCCGGAATCGGCGTCTGGAATCAGAGTGCCGACGACACGGTGGCTCAGATTGAGATCGCTCGCCGCAAGGGTTTACAGGGCGTCGTGTTATTTTCCGTGGATGGATTCGTAGAGCAGAAAGGTCTGACCGGCGAGTTGCAGGAAGGCCCGTTTCGAGCGCAGTCCGCCGTTCCGGAGGCAAAGGTGAAGGAGGAGGAGGACACGCGTGCAGAAACCCAGGCGCGGTGATCTGATAGAGATTGACATCGAGCGGCTTGATCGGCGCGGAAACGGTCTGGGCCGGATGGGCGCTTACACCCTGCTTGTCCGCGGCGCGGTGCCCGGAGACCGGGTCCGGGCGCGGGTGCGCAAGGTCAGGAATCGGATGCGCCGGGCTGAAGCCAGTCTGGAGGCGCTTCTATCCGCCCGTATTCAGCGGTCCCCTGCACGCTGTTCTCACTTTGGGCTCTGCGGCGGTTGTCTGTGGCAGGACATTCCCTATGCGTCCCAGGTTCGGTTGAAGCAGGACCTGGTGCAGACCTGTCTGGCGGAGGCAGGAATAGATACGGAACTGGACGAGCCAGTGCCATCCGCGGAACCATTCTTCTACCGGAACAAGATGGAATTCTCCTTTGGTTCGTCGCCGGAGGGGCGTACGGAGGTGGGCTTGCACGTCTGGGGGCGTTTCGACCGCGTATTCGACCTCGATGCGTGTTATCTCCAGTCGGAAACGTCCAACCGCATCGTCGATCGCGTGCGGAACTTCGCCAGTTCGCTCTCCGTATATCATCTGAAGCGCCATGAAGGTCTGCTCAGATTCCTGACCATACGCGAGGGCAAGCAGACGGGTGAAACCATGGTTGTGCTTACAACGTCGGGGGATGCGTTTCCCGATGCGCAGTCGTTGGGAAAGATGCTGGAGGAGACGTTTCCGGAGGTCAAGAGTGTTATCCACAGCGTCAATTTACGGCGAGCCCAGGTGGCCACCGGCGACCGCGAAGAGGTACTCGCGGGGACCGGCACCGTAAAAGAGAAACTGGGGGATTTCACCTTCGAGATATCTCCGGGTTCATTTTTCCAGACCAACACCCGCCAGGCCAGGCATCTTTACCGGCGGGTGGTTGAGTTGGCCGACCCGGATCCGGACGACCGGATTCTGGACGTGTATTGCGGAACGGGCGCGATTTCACTGCATCTGTCGCGGAAGGCAGGCTACGTGCTCGGCATAGAGGCCGGTGAGGGGGCGGTTCGGGATGCGGTTCGCAACAGCGCCATTAACGGCGTGTCCAACTGCCGGTTTATCGCGGGCGCGGCGGAAGATATCCTGTGGCAGATTCGTGATCGAGGAGAACGTTTTGAAACCGTGGTCGCCGATCCACCGCGGCCGGGTATGCATTTGAAGGCCATAACGGCGATCTGTGACCTGCGTCCGGAGCGCATTGTATATGTTTCGTGTAATCCGGAGGCGTTGGGTGCTGACCTGATCCGGCTGGAGTCTTCTGGCTACAAGACCGATTACGTGCAGCTTGTGGATATGTTTCCGCATACGCCGCACTGCGAGGTCGTGGCGCGGTTAAATTTGACTCGCAATGCTTCGGGGAAGTAAAACCGAATATTTGCAAATAGATAAAGGCGATTTAACTTCTGATTACCAGGATACACCAGGTCACTGGACGTGAACTGAAAAAACGTCCTTTTTGACGACCGTTACGCCCCGTTTCATGGGGTTTCGTCACGTTGCCGAGTTGCTGTTTTTTTCGAATTGGGATTGACTGATAAGGCCTGAAGATCAGGTTCGTCGCAGGATCTGAACAGATGATGCAGAGAATGGGAATTTCCCCTGCTCTTGAATTCGGCGCGTTTGCAGGTCAATCCCTGCTGATATCCAGGATCTCGTAAGCGAGCGTGCCCACCGGAACCTTTGCTTCCACCTGCTCTCCAACGCCTTTACCCAGAAGCGCGCGGCCAACCGGAGACTGCGTTGAAATCTTGTTCTGTTCGAAATCCGCTTCATCGGTCGATACCAGTGTATAGCGGATCTGTTCGCCGGTCCTGCGGTCCTTTAACGTGACCGTGGCGCCGAGATAGGCCTTATCTTTGGCCATGAGACTCTCGTCGATGATTTCAGACCGAACCAGTTTGTCCTGGAGTTCGGCGATTTTCTTTTCAATGAACATCTGACGTTCCTTGGCGCTATGGTACTCCGCGTTTTCGCTGAGGTCTCCGTGTTCCCGGGCTCTGGCAATTGCGTCGATAACCGCCGGCCGTTCCCGGGTCCTGAGGCGTTCCAGTTCAGTCCGGATCTTGTTGTAACCGTCTTTTGTTAGAAAAAGCCGATCCATTGTCCTGCCTCACTTCCTGTTTGGCGAACTGGACTTGGGAGTCCTGTAATTTTCAGAAAAAATACCGGGGGTCCGAATCTGCGGACGGCCCCGTTGTGTACACAAGGAACAACGGTGATGAGCCCTTTAATTGACTCTAAGATGCTTAAGAATAAGATCGTTATTGAATAAAGTCAAGATCAAATGGATACAGGCAGGTTCGGTTTGACATCTTGAACCATGGTTTGTATACTATACGTTCGGCGCAAACTTTCCCGGGGAAAGTTGCTGCTGAATCTACGTGGGGGCGGGAATGGACAGCACGTTTGTGCGAGGGTTGATTCCGGCACTTGTCACGCCGATGACCTCCGACGAAGCCCTCGATGAAGCGGGCCTTGAACGCCTGCTGGATTACGTCATCGCCGCGGGCGCGCATGGCGTTTTTGCCGGGGGGACCGCCGGGGAGCCATGGGCGCTGAGCGTCGAAGAGAAGATACGGCTCTACGAGTGGACCGTGGGCTATACGGCGGGGCGGGTTCCGGTCTACGCGGGAACGGCGGCGAATTGTACAGCCGAGGCCGTGCGGCTGGCGGAAGCGGCGCAGGAGGCGGGGGCGGATTGTCTTTCTGTGCTGACGCCCTTTTTTGTTACGCCAGGTCCGGAGGAGATGTTCAGCCACTTTGCGGCGATCGCCCGTGCCGTGGACCTACCCGTACTCTTGTACGATCTTCCGGCGAGAACGGGAAACAGCCTCTCGGTAGATCTTGTCATGCGGTTAGCATCCGCATTCGGCAATATCGTTGGAATCAAGGAGAGTTCGGGTGATTTTTCACGAACGCTCGAGATCCTGCGGGTAGCTTCCGAAGACTTTCGCGTCATTATGGGTCGTGACACGCTGATCTACGCTGCTCTCGTCCACGGTGCCGCAGGTGCGATTGCCGCAAGCGCCAACGTGGCGCCCGATCTGGGCGTTGGCATTTACGAGCGGTACACGGCCGGTGACGCCCGTGGCGCGCTGGATTACCAGATGCGGCTTGCTCCGCTTCGATCTGCCTTTGCGTTGGGAACCCATCCGGCAATGCTCAAGGCCGGGGCGGAACTCGTCTGCGATGCGGGCGGACCGCCGCGTCGACCTGTGGGCCAATTGTCCGGAAGTGATCTGCAACAGTTGAAAGACGTGCTCGTGAAGATGGGAAAGCTGCAATCCTCCGACGCGGGTTGAACAGCTTCTCTGTCCACGGACCTGAACGCTTTCAGGGAGCGGCGGAACGATGGATCGACGGGAAAAACATCGGACTATTCTGGTCGTTGGCGCGCCTGGATCAGGCAAGGGTACGCAGGGAAGAATTCTGGGGAATATCCCGGGATTCCACCACCTGGCCTGCGGGGATGTATTCAGGTCTCTGGATCCCGGCAGTGAACTGGGCAAGATCTTCCTTGCCTACTCCGGCAAGGGCCGGCTGGTTCCGGACCAGTTCACCGTTCAACTGTGGCTGGACCACATCCGCGGCGCCATCCACAACGGCGGTTTTCGACCGGACGAGGAAGTCCTTGTTCTTGACGGTATCCCACGCAATTTGCGCCAGGCCGAAATGATGGCGGACTATATCGATCTCAATCTGCTCATCTATCTGGATATAGCCGATGACAACGTACTGGTTGAACGGGCGCTTCGCCGGGCGCTCCGGGAAAACCGGCTCGACGATGCCAGCGAAGCGGTAATCAGGCGGCGGTTGCGGGAATTCGAAAGAGAAACCGCGCCTTTGCTGGAGTACTATCCGGTGGAGGTGATTCGAAAGGTCAACGGAGAACAGAAGCCCGTAGACGTCTTGCACGACGTGATAGGAATCATCCAGGAAGCCGATGCGGTTGCGGAATTCTGAAAACCGCAACAGACGCGGCTGGAAAGACGGTCGCCTGTTTCAGGCGGCCGTCGTTTTTTTTCAGGTGGAGATGTCGGAATCCCGGGATCACGGTTCGCACGGGCCTTGCGCGTCCCACGGTAGGGCGAAAACCGGGTGCCAGCCGTAAGTTCTCAGGCCGGTCCCAAATGGACGGAGGAGCGTCAGCAGGTATGACTCGAATGTGTATCGGCCTGGTTCTCCTGCTGGTCGTACCGCCCCGCGCGGAAACACGACCGGTAATGGATTGGACGGTGTACCAGTACAAAGACGGGCTTGCCCACAACGTCGTTACGTCCGTCGTGCAGGCGAGAGACGGCGCAATGTGGTTCGCCACGCGTGGAGGCATTTCCCGATACGACGGCCAGGCCTGGCAGACTTTCAGTGAAGAAAACGGATTGCCGGGTAACAACTTCAGCGGGCTGTTCGAGGCTGAGAACGGCACGTTGTGGGCCACCGGGGGATTCGGGTTTCGCGGGCAGCCGGGAAACCGCATCGCTCGCCTGGCTGGTGACCGGTGGGAGCCGGTGATGCTGCCTGCAAACCTCGAAGGCGTCGACGTTGGACCCATTGTCGGCGTCGCCGGAGGCGGCCTCTGTTTTGCCACGGCAGGGATGGGCATACTCCACTATGCCGGCGATGAATGGAAGACAATCGACGAAGAGGATGGTCTTGCGTCCAACGATGTGCGGTGCCTGCTGCGGTCGAAAGACGGCGCGGTGTGGGCAGCGTATGCGGGGCGCGGTCCGGGCGTGCCATTTTCGCCGCGATCCAGGGGTCGACGGGGCGGGGGCATGAGCCGGTTCGACCCGGTGAACAATGCATGGGTAGAGGTCGCCGCACCCGGAGAACTGGCTGGCGGAGCGGTGACGGCGATGGCGCAGGCGGTCGACGGGGCCGTCTGGCTGGGTACCGCAAACCGCGGGGTGTTGCGTTTCGACGGGTCAAATTGGCAGGGGTTCGCCGAGGGGGACGGCATGCCCGCGGACCGGGTGCTGTCCGTCGCTTCGGCACCCGACGGATCGGTATGGGTTGGAACGGTCGGTGGCGCCGCACGATTCACGGAATCAGAAGAAGCATCGACGGCCGAGGGTCGCTGGCGGGTTCGTCAGGTCTTTACGGAAGAGAACGGCCTCCCCAGCAATCTCGTGACGTCTGTGTGCGCAAGCAATGACGGCGCGGTCTGGTTGGGCACGGCGTGGGGTGTCGCGCGATACGGCACGAAAAGCTGGGAACATCACAGCCGGTGGCCGGGCGCAGCCGACCGGGGCGGTGTGGCTCTCGAACGCACGGCGGATGGGCGATTGTGGGCGGCAACGGGAGAACGAGTCTACGAATATGACGGCGCGAACTGGATGGAGGCGTACCGGATCCGCGCGAGCGGGCGGCGCAGTACAGGGCGAATCGTGGCGTTGAGAAAAGGAAGGGGCGGCACGCTTTGGGCCGCCGCACATCGAAGCCTGTTGAGATTCGACGGGGTCTATTGGAATGAATTCGCTTTGCCCCTGTCGGGTCCGGGATCCCGGATTCTCTCGATTTCTCCCGCGCGCGCCGGCGGCGTATGGGCGGGCACCGGAGCCGGACTGTTTCGATTCGAAGGCGAGGAGTGGACTTCGCATGCGGCACAGGATGCACGGGGAGTCAGCGCCGTTCACGAGTCAGACGATGGCGTCCTCTGGTATAGCGCCAATGGCGGTATCGTTAGGGAGAAAGACGGCGAACGCGAAATCTTCGACACGGCCGCCGGGTTGCCGGGCGAGCCGGTCATCGCGCTGAGGGAGGCGCTGGGCGCTGTCTGGGCCACGACACGCTTCGCTGGAATGTTTCGGTACGACCAGGGAGAGTGGAAGCCCGTGCCAACGGGAGATCAAACCGTTTTCGGCGGGGCCCATCGCCTTTTCGTGGATGACGACGGCCTACTCTGGCTGGCCACGCTGGTCATCGGTGCGGTTCACACCGATGGCGTGACATGGACGCGCTACACAACGCGCAACGGCCTTCCGGGCGCCAGGGTGTGGGACGTGGCACAGGACCGGCTGGGGAGGTTCTGGTTTGCCACGGACAAGGGACTGGGATGTTATTCGCCGGACAGGGATGCGCCGGAAACCAGGCTTTCCATGCCGTCCAGAGAAGTTGCTCCCTACCAGAGCGTTCTGTTCAAATTCTCCGGTCAGGACGCGTGGAAGCAGACGCCGCCGCAGGATCTGAAATACGCGTGGCGGGTGGACGGCGGCGACTGGTCGACGTTTTCGAGCGAAGATCAAGCGCTCGTCGGCAGGATGGTTCCGGGACCCCACACCTTCGAAGTGCGCGCGATGGACCGGGGTTTCAATATAGATGCGACACCCGCGCGCAACACGTTCGTGGTTCTGGCGCCGGTCTGGCAGCGGCCGTGGTTCGTCGCGCTCAGCGTGTTTTCGATTGTGGCCATTTGCGTATCGTCGGGTTACGCGCTGCACCGGCACAGGCGGTGGCGGGAGGCCCAGTCCCGACTGATTCACGAACTGGAATCCGAGTTGGAGCAGGCGCACAGGATGCAGATGGGACTGCTGCCCACGGTCCCGATCCGGGACGATTCCTTTGAAATCGCGGGGGTCTGCGCGCCCGCAAACCACGTGGGCGGCGACTATTTCAATTATTTCTGGCTGGACGAAGCCCGGCGGACGCTGGGCTTCGGCGCGGCGGATGTGTCGGGAAAGGCGATGGCGGCGGCGGTTCGCGCGATGCAGCTGAGCGGCATCTTCCGATACGAATTTCGAGGAAAAAGACCGCTTAACGAGGTCGCGACTCGGCTCGATGAAGATCTGAGAGAACAGATGGATGAGGCCAGCTTTGTCACCTGCTGTCTTGGCACGCTCGATCTCGAAACACAACGTGTGCAACTGGTCAATGCCGCACATCCGTTCCCGTACCACTATTGCGCCAGGGCCCGCGAATTGCGCGAGATTCAGTTGCCGTCCATACCGCTGGGCATGGTGCTGCCTCCGGGAAGTCCCGGCGGGCGCGCCGAAACCACCATTCAGGTTGCACCTGACGACTTGCTGGTCTTCTACAGCGACGGCGTGACCGACATGAGGAACGTCGCAGGAGAGTTTTACGAGACAGATCGGCTGGAACAAACCGTCACGGCTCATATCCGGGCGAGCGCCTCGGATCTGGTCTCGCTGATCCTCGAAGACGTATACCGGTTCAAGGGAAATGCGCCTCAGGCGGACGATATCACGCTTCTGGTTATTCGAATGCTCGGGCAGGGGCGTACAGGCGCGTGAGGTTTCCGTTCAGAGAAACTTACCGGCGGCCCATCCGCGATGAACCGGCTTTCATGGGCGTTCTTGCGCGGGCGCAGGGCCGGATCCTGCGGCAACCTTCTCCGCGGACGCCACTGTCTGGGCGATCAGCGTAGCAATGGTCATGGGCCCGACGCCGCCGGGTACAGGGGTGTAAGCCGCGCACCGGTGAACGACTGCAGAGAGTTCCACGTCTCCGACAGGGCCCGGATGGTAGCCGGCGTCGATGACCACGGCGTTGTCCGCGATCCAGTCGGCCTTGATGAATTCCCGCTTTCCTACGGCGCCAACGACAATGTCGGCCGTGCGCACAATACCAGGCAGGTTTCGTGTTCTGGAATGACAGATGGTCACGGTGGCATTGGCATTCAGCAGCATCATGGCCATCGGTTTGCCCAGAATCGGGCTTCTGCCCACGACAACGGCGGTTCTGCCCTCCAGCGGGATATGGTAATGCGACAGAAGCGTCATGATGCCGGCCGGCGTTGCGGCACCGTAGGCAGGCGCGCCCATTGCCATCAACCCGAAGCCGTGCGCCGTGACGCCGTCCACGTCCTTCCCGGTTGAGATCCGGTCGAAACACGCCCGCTCATGGACCTGGGCGGGAACCGGGTGCTGCAGTAGAATACCGTGCACGCGAGGATCGGCGTTCAGCTTTTCGATTTCGGCAAGGAGTTCGCGCGTGGTGGTTTCTTCAGGCAGCAGGACCCTCAAGGAGTCCATGCCCACCCGTTTGCAGGCGTTTCCTTTCATTCTCACGTAGGTGGCCGAAGCCGGGTCGTCTCCAACCAGGATCGTGGCCAGGACGGGGATCTGTCCGCCCGTTCCGCTACTTATCCGGGCCACCCGGCGCTGCAGTCCGTCTTCGATCTGCCTGGAAAGCTTTTTGCCGTTAAGAACCGTTGCGGCCATCACGCCTCCCGTTCTGAGTAGTGTCCCGACGCCGGTATTGCGTCCCCAAAGCCTACCCCGGGGATTGGTGACGATTGCCTCTTCGCCGCGGGTGCGGCCCCCGTTCCTTGTCTATATTTCCTCGCACCATTCCCGGGCGTTCTGGAAAAGCTGCAGCCAGGGCGAAGCGTCCAGGTTATGCTTCCACGATTCCGGCATCCAACCCCATTGCCATTTCAGAAACGTCCGTTCGGGATGCGGCATCATCGCCAGGTGGCGTCCGTCCGCGGAACAGAGGGCTGCAATGCCATGGGGCGAGCCGTTGGGGTTGAACGGATAGACTTCGCTGACGTGATTTCCGTCGTCGACGTAACGGATGGGCGCCAGGTTGTTCTGAATGACCCTGTCCAGCGTGTCGGGATCTGGAAAATGGATCCGGCCTTCACCGTGGGCAACCCATATGCCCAGGGAAGCCCCCGCCATGTTCCTGAGCATTACCGCCGGACTCTCCTGGATCTGTACCGTGACGAAGCGTGATTCGAAACGCCCGGATGTGTTCTGGATAAAACGCGGTTGCATCCTGGTCTCGCTCTCCGGAAAGGGCACCCACCCCAGCAGGGCCATCAACTGGCAGCCGTTACAAACGCCCAGACTGAATGTGTCAGTTCGTTCGGAGAACGACTGAAACTGATCCCGCAGGCCCGGATTGAACCGGATGACGCCCGACCAACCCTTGGCGGAATCGAGCACGTCCGCATAGCTGAACCCGCCAACAAAGGCGATACCGCGAAAGGCGTCGAGGCGGACCCGATCGGCCAGAAGATCGGACATGGTTACGTCCCAGGGTTCCAGGCCCGCCGCATGGAACGCCGAGGCCATCTCACGGTCGCCGTTGCTTCCTTCCTCGCGGACGACGGCAACCGGGATCTTTGTCCGGGACGCCAGTATTTCCGGCGCGGTCGGCGAAGGCGTGAACCGAAGCGTGTACGCGGGTGTCTTGCGCTGCCTGATGGTGAGACGTTCCTGTTCGACGCACCGCGGGTTTGCCTGGAGCCGCTCGATGCGGTAGCTCGTTTCCTCCCACAGGTCACGTAGACGCACCATGTCTTCACTGAGAACGGGCCGGCCGTTAACGGCAATCCGTACGGAAGTGTCCGCCGTGGTTTTGCCAATGGGGATGCAGGGCACGTCTGCGGCGTCGAGGAACTGAAGAACGTTGGGTGCATTCTCGCTGTGCACTTCGAGTACCAGGCCCATCTCTTCGGCGAACAAAGACGCAATCGGATCTGAAGTTGTCGATAGATCGATGCTGACGCCGCAATTGCCGGAAAAGGCCATCTCCAGCAGACAGGTGACGATACCGCCGTCGCTCCGGTCGTGGCCCGCTGCCACGCTGTTTTCGCCGATAAGTTGCTGCACGGCGTTGAACGCGCGTTTCAGCAGGCCGGGATCGTCCACGTCGGGCGGTGTGTCGCCGATCTGGCTGTACACCTGGGCCAGGGCAGAGCCGCCCAGGCGTGTCCTTCCGCCCGACAGATCGATAAACAGCAGGCGGCCTTCATCAGGGTGTTTAAGGTCTGGCGTGACAACCCTGTTAACGTCAGGACATGTGACATAGGCCGAGACCACCAGCGCGCCCGGCGCGGTCACGGTCTCGTCGCTCCCATCGGGTCCGGGCGCCAGCGCGGCCATGGAGAGACTGTCCTTCCCTCCGTCTATGGCGATACCCAGTTCAAGCATCACCTCCACCAGGGACCTGGCTGCATCGTATAGCGCTGCGCCTTCGCCCGGCAGTTTCGCGGCCCACATCCAGTTTCCGGAGCATTTGACGTCTTCCAGTGCGCTTACCTGAGCCCACAACAGATTGGTCAGCGCCTCTCCCACGCTCATCCGGGCCATCGCCCCGGGGTCCAGCAGACCGATTACAGGCTGTTCCCCGATGGACGTAGCGGCGCCCGTTTTGCCGAAATGGCTTTGCGCGATCACGGCGACGTCCGAAACCGTGAGCTGAAGCGGACCCGCGCACTGTTGCCGGGCAACCAGGCCGGTGACGCTCCGGTCGACCTTGTTGGTCAGAAATCGTTTTGAGCCAACCGACACGAGGCGCAACACGCTCTCCAATGCGGACCCCGCTGTAATGTCCTCCGGCAGATCGAGGGGCGCCAGTTCGGGTTGTTTGCGATGCAGTTCGAAGGTTTTGCGGGGCATGTCGCCCAGCACTTTTTCCAGTTCCAGGTCAACCGGGGTGGTGTTGTCGTTTTCGTCGTAGAGGATAATTCTTCCGTTGCCGGTTACCTGCCCCACAAACGCCGCCTGTATCTTTTCCCGCCTGCACAGGGCCTTGAACGCCGCCTCGTGACGGGGATGCAGAAGCAGAGCGTCGTTTTCCTGGTATTCGGCGCCCCAGATTTCCAGCACGGAAAGTGACCGGTCGCCCACGGGCAACTCGCGAACGTGGATGCGGGCGCCTTCCGGCGCTACGATTTCCTTGAGTACATTGCAGTTTCCGCCGGCCCCCTGGTCGTGGATGCTGACGATCGGGTTCTCTTCGCCCATTTCAACGCAGGCGCGGATTACCCGGTTTACTTTCTGCTCCATCTCCGCATCGCCACGCTGCACGGCATTGAAATCCAGTTCCGCGGTGTTTTCGCCCTGTACCATCGACGAAGCCGCCCCGCCTCCCATGCCGATCCGGTATGCCGGACCTCCGAGCTTGACCACCCACATCTTCTGTCGGGGGCTTCCCTTTGCCGTGTGGCGGGCGTCGATCTGGCCGATGCCCCCTGTGAACATGATGGGTTTGATCCATTCGCGGCGCTGACCGTTCGGCAGTCGCAGACCGAAGGCGCGTGTAAAGCCCTGAATAAGCGGTTCGCCGAATTTGTTCCCGTAGTCGGACGCGCCGTTGCTGGCTTCTATCTCGATCCGGAGGGGGGATGCGAAGTTGCCGGCATATTCGAACGCCTGGTCCTCCCAGGGCATCTCATAGCCGGGTATCCGGAGATTTCCAACACAATAGGCCGCGGTACCGGCGACAACCAGGGCGCCCCGGCCGGCCGCATGCACGTCCCGGATACGGCCGCCGGTACCGGTTTCAGCACCCGGGAACGGCGCGACGCCGGTGGGAAAGTTGTGCGTTTCGGCGGTGAAGATGATGTCGTAATCTCGTTCTGAAGCGGTGAACGGGCCCGGCTCCCCGGGTCTGGCGGGCAGGATGGTTCTCGTGGTATAACCCTTTATACCGCTGGCGTTGTCCCTGAAGGCGATGGTGCTGTTGCCGGGATTGGCCATGAGGGGTTGCTGAATCATGGCCATCAGATCGTCCGGCATTTCTTCGCCGTCGATCCTCAGCCGGCCGCGGAAAAACCAGTGCCGGGAGTGTTCGCTGTTGGATTGGGCTATATCGAAACATTCCACATTCGTAGGATTTCGCCGGAAGTGGTCCAGAAAGAGGTCCGTATAGTAGTCGAGGTCCCACTCGTCGAAGGCCAGGCCCAGGGTCGTGTTGATGTGTTCCAGCGCGGCTCTGCCCTCCTGAATGAGCGGAACCTCGGAGACGGGTTCCGGTTCCGCGCCGGATTCGAAGGACGACAGTGGAGAGGCGTACTCGCACTCGGTCATGCGGTCGTGGATGATATCCAGGAACGC
Source organism: Candidatus Latescibacterota bacterium (assembly GCA_021295655.1). Classification (GTDB taxonomy): domain Bacteria; phylum Latescibacterota; class UBA2968; order UBA2968; genus JAAXHE01. Next base: position 37,828 of record JAGWBX010000055.1, on the reverse strand, counting down.
GGACTTCTGTTCCGGATCCAGTCCGGGCCGGAGCAGAAAACGCCTGGATCGTTCGATGCGCGTAACTCCCGTCAGGCCGCACGCGTGGCAGACGGAAACCGCATTCGTGGACAAGGCCGTGCTGAAGTTCAGGCGTGGTCCAACCTCGATCAGCGTTCCCTCCGCGTCCAGAAACGACGTCGTGGCGAGATTCTCCGGTTCGAAGGTCTCACCCAGAAGCCAGGCGAGCCGCTTCCGTTCTTCGGCATGCAGCGCGCCGCTCAGTTCAACATTGAAGCAGGCTTCGGTTTCGAGCCGCGCAACGCGGCGGCAGATGGTCCGCCTGACCTGGCTGAGCAGGGCGTCCGTCTGCGTCCGTGAGAGGTGCGGCGTGCGGTATAAGTGAAGAAGACCCATCAGTTCCTTTCCTGCGCCGTTGGCGGGGAAGCGCCGATTCGGGACTGCAGCAACTCCGGCAGGGATCCGATGATTCGGTCCGGACGGATTCCACTGCCTGCCGGCAGACCCTCACCCTTTGCGTCGTTCCATACGCAGTAGATGCCCAGTTTCTGCGGAACCGCGACCTCCCACTCCAGGTTGTCGCCTACCATCCACGCGTCCCCGGGCCCGGCGTTCAGGAGGCGGAGCGCATCCATATAGATCCGGCTATCCGGCTTGCCGTAACCCCGTTCTCCTTCGATGAGGATGGCGTTAAAAAAAGGCGCCAGATTGAACCTGCGTATCTTTTCCCGCTGGGGTTCGGCGCCCCCGTTGGTTACCAGGGCCATCCGCACGCCGTCCGCCCGCAGCGTGCGAAGTGTTTCCACGGCGCCCGGAAACGGTCTTATCGTCTTTCCCCGTTCGCGTTCGTACGATTGCGCGATCGTTCCCGCCAGCTCCCAGTTCTCGATGCCGAGACGGCGCAGGCCATGGTGAATGACGCGCTGATATGCAAGCGGCATGTTCTGGCGGTTCGCCCGGTGCCGCTCAGGATCGCCCCAAAACCACGTTCTTGATTCGGTCAGTGCCCTGTACAGCTCCTCCCCATCGGCCGCGTCAATTCTGCCTGCCGCATCGTAGCAGACCCGTTTCCAGCACGGACCCGCATACGTGGAATAAGAGACGATGGTATCGTCCAGATCCAAAAGCATCGCGACTGGCAGATTCAAGACGAAGTCCCTTGTCCGTGTCGGGTTTGGTGATTCGTCCGCGGGGCCCGCGCCGGGGCCTGCGGGAAGCGCAGGACGGAAGCGGGAGCGGCACACGCAATATTACCGAATTACGTTATATATTGCTAATTTATAAATTTGATAAAATCAATAAATTTATTTTATAGTACGTTCGTGTCCGGATGAGATGTACCACTCCGATTCACCGGCTTTCAGCCTTGAGACATCGCGTGGACAAGACCGGAACAGATGGGGTTCCCGGCGTCGAAGACGGCGTTTTGGCCGCATTCACCGGTGAGCCGGGTCACCCGCGCGGCGCATGATCCACCAAACCTGATTCTGGTTGACAACCTGACGTGAGGGTCCTATTTTTGCCGCGGTATCCGAGTGATACTGAATTCGGCCTTCGAGGGAATCGCCGGGAGGGAGCCTTCGAAGGCCGTTTTGACGTGGTCGTCGATGGGCCTTTCGGGGGTAGCCATGAGATACCGTGCACTCGGTTTCGGCGCCGGGCCGTTTCGGGGGTTGGACTGGGGACCCGTAAACGACGAGACGTCGGTTCGCGCCGTACACCGGGCACTCGATGTCGGCGTGACGCTTTTCGATACGGCGGACGCATACGGAAACGGTCGCAGCGAACGGGTTCTGGGCAGGGCGCTGGAGGGAAGGCGGGAACACGTCGTACTCGCGACCAAGGGCGGCTGGTGGTACGTGGACGGTGTGCCTTATTGCGATTTTTCGCTAATCTACCTCAGCCGGGCTCTGGAGGCCAGTCTGCGGTGTTTGAGAACGGACTGCATCGATCTTTATTACATCCATGATCCGGATACCGAGACCATTCGGCGGGGCGGCGTGTTTGAATTCCTGGCAAGGATGAAAGACGCCGGCACGATCCGTCTGGCGGGCGTATCGATTGATACGGTTGAACAGGCGCGGCTTTGCATCGAATCCGGATGTGTGGATGTGATACAGATTTACTATAGTATCCTGGACCAGCGCCCGGACCCCGGGTTGTTTGACGCGGCGCGAGAGGCCGGCGTCGGCACGGTGATCAAGGCGCCGCTGGCAAGGGGTTTGCTGAGCGGGAAATACCGCGAGAATACCCGATTCCGGGAGGGTGATTTCCGGGAAGGCTGGCGGAAGGACGGGCGATTGCGGCGAGCTCTTGACGAGGTGGCCGGAGTGGAGGCGCTGGTGGGCGGGCGGAGCCCTTCACTTGCGCAGACGGCGTTGCGATTCGTACTGAGCCATCAGGCCGTCTCGTGCGTGATCCCGGGAGCCAGGACTCCGGAGCAGGCCGAGGCGAACGCGGCGGCATCCGAAATGGGTTCGCTGGATGAAGCCGACGTCGCCGCACTGAAGATGCTCTACAGGGAGATGTCCGGGCCGTTCGATGCGCGTTAGGTATAGTCTGGAGGCTTCGCGATCGCATTGAACCGCGCTCATAACCGGCTGTTGCCGCGTGGCGGTTGAAACCGAAATCAATGGGCGTTCTAACACGAACGAGGCGGGGCATACACCCCGCCTCGTTCGTGTTAGAACGCCATGAAAAGACGCGAATTCAGTCGGCTGCGATCACCAGGTGTTCCACATCCGAACTCGTCTCGCCCGCCGGCGTCTGCCTGGCATTCTTCATAAACTTCGCGATACGCACCTGAAGGTCTTTGGCTTCCAACTCAAACCGATCCAACTCGTCCACAAGATCCTCATAGTCGAGGCGTGGCTCGACATCTGTGCGGTTCGCCATACAACGCTCCCTTCGTTCAAGGGGAATCAGGGAGAGGGGGGAGGTGAATTCCGTTCAATCCTGCGATATGTGTGTGAGGGATCAGAATATAGGACAGGGTGCAGATCGGGTCAAGAGCAAAGGGGAAAAAAGGGGAGTTCCGCGGTCATTGCGGCTGCGGGTCCATGAGGGCCCGGATCCGTGTTTCACGCGGCAGCGCGGACTGTGCGCCTACCCGGGTAACCGCGAGTGCGCCCGCGCAGTTGGCAAAGGCGACTGCGTCCGCGAGCGGCCGGGACTGGCCGAGTGCTGCGGCGAGAGCGCCGTTGAAGGCATCTCCGGCGCCCGTGGTGTCGCGGGCGTCGACCGTTGGCGCGGGGACGATTACGGTTTCACGAACCGTCGCCACGAGCGCACCGCGCGCGCCAAGGGTGATAATGACGTTGCGCACGCCGCGGTCCATCAGGATGTTCGCAGCCCGGCGCGCCGTTTTCTCGGTATCCGGCAGAATGCCGGTCAGTATCTCGGTCTCCGTTTCATTCGGCGTCAGCAGAAACAGGCCGGAAAGCAGCTGCGGTGGCAGCTCCCGCCCGGGCGCAGGATTGAGTATCACCGGGACGCCGTGTTCTTTCGCGAGTCCCGCCGCATGCAGAACCGTCGGCAATGGCGTTTCAAGCTGAAGCAGGCAAATGGAAACGCGTTCGAAAAGAGAAGCGGCGGCGTCGATCTGAACAGGGGAGAGGGCGGCGTTGGCGCCCGGAACCACCGCGATGACGTTCTCACCCCTTCCGTCCACCAGGATCGAGGCAATCCCCGAAGGCAGATCCGGATCTCTCAAGACAAATGTGGTGTCGATGCCCTCCGCCTCGAGGCAGCACAGGGCCTGCAGGCCGAATGCATCGGCCCCGATCCTCGCGACGAAGGAAACATCCGCGCCTGCGCGAGATGCGGCTACCGCCTGATTTGCGCCCTTGCCCCCTGGCAGGGTCGAAAACGTATCCGCCATTACGGTTTGGCCGGGCCTCGGCAGGCGCTCCGATTGAACGATCAGGTCCGTATTGGAACTGCCAATAACCAGAACGCGCGAACGGGACACGATGGTGATCTCCGAAACGGTCGAAGAACGGCGAGCCGGACAGCGGCAACGGCAGGGATGCGCGAGGGTGTGCGCCTGGCCTCATCCGTCCCCTCCTGACCGCCTCCGAAGCCAATTCAAAACGGAATGCAAGTTAACCCGACCGGGCCGCGCTCGTCAAGTCGAACCTGAACGAACTCCCTCCGGTGCTGCCGAAGCATACGGACCCGTGAAGCTGACTTGAAATCCCCAGTGTTCTTCGTGTCGCTGCAAAATCGCCGGTCGTGACTGGTCAAACCCATCCGTCTGACGAGGCCGAGGCGGCGCTTGCGCGCCATTCACAGGCGGATTTCCCCCCCCTTGTCCGTTGCTCTTGCGATAGCGCTCGGGAACGCACCGGATATTTGAGAGCAGCTTCTCATTGTATTTCCTTGACTTGCCTGTGGCGTTTGGTTAAGTTTTTTCGGTCTGCAAACGAAAACGGCACAGGTACAATGGTTTTCCGTGTTCGAGGCCTGGCGGTGCGGGAGCGTTTCCCTGAGGTTTTTGTTCGGAACCGTCCGCGGGTTTCCAGAGTCAAAGGTAGGGGCATCGGTTGTATCGAATGGCTCCATGGAATGCGCTACTCGAAGACGCACCGGTTTCCGGGTAGCCGTTTGCGCCGACCGTTCGGGGTTGGGATTGACACGGCCCCGATTTTCTGTTATTGCACGATAGGTACGGGTATGTTGAATCGGAGTGTCTTTGTTCTGTGTTCTCTATGCCTGCTGGCACTGGCCGGATGCGCGCAGAACAGGTATCGCCACCCCAGCGCGGACCTTTATCTGGAAAGGGCGAACCAGGAACTGGAGAAGAAGAATTGCTGGGAGGCACAGAGGCTGCTCCGCAATCTGCTTTCGGATTTTCCCGGATCCCATCTGGTCGATCGCGCCCAATATAAATTGGGTTTCGCATATCTGTGCGACAAGGACTACGTAACCGCTGTATTTGAGTTCGAGCGACTGCTGAACGAATTTCCGACCAGTCCGTTTGTCGATCAGGCGAGGTATCAGATCGGGGTGTGTTACTATCGACAGTCCCGGGGAATCCACCACGACCAGGACGAGACCCACAAGGCCATCAGGGAATTTGAACGGTTTATCGAGGATTTTCCCGACAGCGATCTCGTACCTGGCACCCGTGATAGAATCCTTGAACTTCGAACGAAGTTGGCGCGGAAAAAACTCATGGTCGCCGAGAACTACATTCAGTGGGATATGTATGACTCCGCCGGGCGTTATTGCGAGATTGTCCTGAAGGAATTCGACGACACCGCGCTCGTATCGAGAGCGCGTTTTCTACTGGCGCGGACGAAACATCGCCTGGGAGCGCTGGACGAAGCGCTTGAGATATTGAGGCTCCTGGCCGCGGATGGCGTTCAGGATGAACTCAAACAGGACATTGCGGAAGAGGTACGCCAGATTGAGAAAACCCGGGCCGAGCAGGAAGACGAACCGCGAAAGCCAGTGGAGAAGACAGACGGCTCCAGCGCCGCTAATTCCCGGTGAGGCGTAATGGACGGCAGGATCGGCATTCTTGGCGGAACGTTCGATCCGATTCATCTCGGCCATCTGATTATGGCACAGGAGGCGTTGGCAAGGCGTCGTCTGGATAAGGTTCTGTTCGTTCCGTCGGCGGACCCTCCCCACAAGAGGGTCGCCGACTTGGCGTCGGCGGAAGTACGCGCCGGTATGGTGGCGCTCGCACTTGACGGACAGCCCCGGTTTGAACTGTGCCGGATTGAACTGGAACGAACCGGCAAGTCGTATACCGTCGAGACGCTCAGACAACTCCAATGCAAACTGGGTTCGGGAACTGAATTAAATCTGATCATTGGCGTGGACAGTGCATTGGAAATGTCCACGTGGTGCGACCCTGAGGGCGTTCTGGACCTCGCCCGCGTTACGGTTATGGGCCGGCCGGGGTTTCTGCCGGACGATATAGATGAACGAATAGCCGCACGGATGTGTTTTCTGGATTCCCCGCTTCTCGAAATCTCCTCCACACAGGTCCGGGCCCGTGTTCGTATGGGTTTGCCCATTCGGTTCTGGGTTCCGGACAGCGTTGCTCGATTTGTCGAAATACACCGCCTCTACCGATAGAAAAGCGAGCAGCCAATGGCCGAGCCATCGGAGGATCAGACACACGGAAGCGCACAATTGGGCGGAAAGCCCGAAGGACGAGTCCAGCGGTATTTCTGTATGGACGACGAAAAATATCACGCATTCGCCAGGGTTTCCAAAGACGCGACGGTATTGCGCCGAATCCCCAAGCGGATTCGGGTAATGGGCAAGGACGTGGACGGATGGGTCGTCGAGGTCATGGTGCCCGCAACGGACGGCGTGGTACGTGTGGATCCGCTCGAAGGCGCGGACAAGATCTGACTTCGGCGCCTTCGGTACAGAATGTACCAGAGGATTTCCGCTCTGCTGGCATGGCGTCGCGTTGCCGACCGGGAACGGAACCCTTGTCCTGTTGGATGGAGATGGAAGCGCAGGCATCGGGTGTCTTAAAGTGCCGCTCACAGGCGAGGAGGCAGGATGTTACTGACGGACGGCCTCAACCGTGGTGAGACCACATCTGTTACGATCTATGGGCGTCAATACCCTGTTCAGAGTCGGGAGTCGTCCGAGTACACCCACCGCGTGGCTGAGCTGGTCGATCGCCGAATGAAGGAGATCGCGTCACAGCAGAAACTGGCCGAACCCACAAAAATAGCCATCATCGCGGCGTTGGACATCGCCGACAGGCTGCTGAAGTACCGGACGGGGCGGGAAGCGGCAGGACGGCAGGTCGAGCAGGTGGCCGCGCGCCTGACAAGGCTGCTGGACGATGAGGATGGCGGCGCATAGCAGTCCGTTGATAAAGTCGCTCTGCAGGCGAGACCGTTTCAACGCGCGGCGGGCGGCGTGGATCGAGGCGTTTTCCGTAGTCTGAACTTGAAGATCGTATAAAGAATCTTCCAGCCCGCCCGGATCGTGCCGCTGATGGTTCCGGTGATCTTGGAAACGCCGATTCGTCGTCTGTAGCTTACCGGTACTTCGAGAGACCTCAATCTCATCCGCGCTGCCTTTACCTGCATCTCCACGGTCCAACCGAAAGTCTTGTCCGTCATTTCCAGCCGTAACAGTGCCGGATACGTTACGGCGCGGAATGGCCCGAGGTCGGTGAAGCGGGCGTCAAACAGACGGCGGATGAGCCACGTTGCCAGCCAGTTGCCGAAACGGGCCTGGGGAAGCAGCGCGCCCGCCTCCCGGTTGCCGAGTATGCGCGACCCGATCACAAGGTCCGCGCGTCCCTCGACGATCGGCTTCACCAGAAGCGTCATCTCATCGGGAAAGTCACTGTAATCGCCGTCCAGGAATACCACGATATCGGGGTTCTTCAGGGCGTCGATGCCCGCCAGGCAAGCCCAGCCGTATCCCCTTCGATGTTCGTATACGATTCGGGCGCCCATCCGCCTGGCCAGGTCGACCGTTCGGTCGGTGGAGCCATTGTCAACCACCACCACGTCTGCATTGAGATGGCTCGGAATATCGGACAGTACATTCTGAATGGCATCCTGCTCGTTAAAAACCGGAATGACCACGGAAATCCTGGGTGGGGCGCGCATGGCGGGAATGTCGGTTCAGGATGGGTTGAGAGGGGTTTATTTTCGATCCGGCGGTTTTCGTATCATCCGGGTCGTCCGGGAGCCGCTTCGGCCCTTCAGGCGAGCGACCAGAATAAAGACGCAGAAGACGATACCCAGGAAAGCGGTGCCAAGAACCTTGTCCGGATGATCCACAAGCCACATCAGCACCAGGGTGATCAACAGGCAGATGCCCGCAATAATACTTTCTCTGGCCATCGGATCCGCCTCTCTTTCCGATCGTGGATCGCAGGAGTCCGTCTCGGGAAATCTAACGGACGACAGGGGAGTTGTCAATTGAATCAGCCCGCAGGCATCCAGGAAAACCCGGTTCACGGCTCCGCATCCGGCGCCGAGCATTTGAAACGTCTTCTGAGTACCCGTGCCTCCGGGGGCGCGTTTTTTTTTGCGAGTCAGGTCATTCGATCTCCCCGCCACGCTGAGAACTTTCGGGAGATGCGCCGCTCGTGAGGGTTTCGGGTACCAGGAACGCAAAAGTCCCTGCGGCGAGCAAGCCGAATCCGGCGATTGCAAAGGTCGCAGGGGAAAGTCCCAGCAGGTCGGCGATGCCTCCAATCACAAGAGGCGCGCCCATATGGCCCGTATCGCCAACCAGGCGCCAGGCCCCAAGAAACTCACCGATGGAATCTCGGGGCGCAAGGTCCGCGCCGAGCGTCATCATGGAACCGGAGCCGATACCGTTTCCCATGCCCAGAAGCGTCGTCGCCAGAAGCAGCCCGGCAAAACTGTGAGTGAAGGGTATGGCGGCCATAGCGATCGCCTGGATCAGGAAACAGGGTACCATCGCGAACTTTCTTCCGAATCGGTCCATAATATGACCGGCCGGGTAGAAGAGAGACATATCGACCAGCGCGGAAATGGAAATGATCCACCCGATGGCCTGAACGTCCAGACCAATCACATCGGCCGCATACAGGGGTACAACAACGTGGCGCCCGGCTCGGATGGTCTGGGCAAAGAGTTGTCCGGATCCTGCGGTTGCCAACTCTCGAAAGTGCGATTTGAAAATCGCCAGAAGGGGTTTCCAATGTCCCGCACGGACCTGCCGGACCCCGGGCGACGCTTCGGATTCAAACTTCGCAACGGCAATGAATGCGACGGCGGTTGCCAGGCCCCCAAACACCAGGAATGGGGCTTCCAGACTGAAGGTTTGGGCGAGCGCCCCGCCGGCTGCCGGACCCGCGAAGGTCCCGATACGGTGAATACCCCCGAAGATTGAGAGTGCCCGTCCCCGATGAAAGACGGGTGCGGCGTCCGTCAGGTATGCGTGGCACGAGAGATGCCACAGGGAACCGCCGATGCCGGCGACAAGACGGTAGCACACGACTTCGGAAAGGTCGCGCGCCCAGAACAGCGCCAGCGTGGAGACGGCAACGCAACCCACGCCAAGGACCATGGCGGGTTTCCGCCCGATCCTGCCGAGTAGAATACCCGCCGGCAGTGCGCCTATCAGTCTGCCGACGCCTTCGGCGGCAAGCACGACACCCACAAGTCCGTACGACGCGCTGAAGGTCCAGGCGTAGAGCGGAAGGATTGGGATGAGCATCCCGTTGCCGAACATCAGCAACAGGGACGGAACGTAAACGGGCAGGATGAGAGGATTGCGGACGGGTAGCGTCATTGGGTTCGAGGGGTACACGGGGCCAGGAAGACGGATATGTTAACCAGAGGATGGGGTTTTGTCAAGGAGCGCTTTGGATTGAACGGGCGCAGTCGTACGATACGCCTTGTGCAGGTTCGGAAAGGCAGGTTAAACCATGAAGATTGTGCTTTGCCCGCCGGTTAGCGGCACGCTGTGTGAACAGGTGCGCCGGGCCGCCCCCGGGGCCGAGGTGGTGATGGCTTCGATGGAAGAAGCTCCCGCCGTGGTCGGGGACGCGGACGTGATATTCGGGATGTATACGGAAGAGATCATCCGTGCTGCGGGGAAGGTCAGGTGGATTCAGACCACAAGCGCCGGCATGGACATGCTGATGGACATTCCCGGCGTTCGGGAGGGCCGGTTCAGGCTTAGCAACGCCAGCGGGCTGCACGCCCTCCAGGTGGCGGAACACGCATGGGCGCTGACAGCGGCGCTGTTCCGCGGTCTGCACGCGGCCGTAAGAAACCAGCTTGCGGGCGAATGGAAGGGGGCGCCGATCCGGGATCTCTACGGGGCCACGGCGGGGATTGTCGGTTTCGGCGGAATCGGGCGGCGGTACGCGTGGCTGGCCAAAGGATTCGAAATGCGAATCCTTGCGGTGGACGTCCAACAGTCGGAGAAGCCGGAATACGTCGAGGCATTGTGGGAAACGGACCGGCTGGATGATTTGCTGGCGGAATCCGACGTGGTGTTTATCGCCTGTCCGTATACGCCGCAGACGCAGAGGTTGATTGACGGTCATGCGTTCCGCTTGATGAAGAACTCCGCATTCCTGATCAATACGGCTCGGGGTCCGATTGTGGACGAGGCTGCTCTGGTCGACGCGCTCAGATCAGCCGAAATTGCCGGTGCCGGGCTGGACGTTTTCGAAATTGAACCCTTGCCGGACACCAGCCCGCTCTGGGAGATGGAGAACGTGATCATCACAACCCACTCGGCCGGGGCCTCGAACTACCGTCCACAACGTACGGTTGACTTTTTCTGCGAGAACCTGAGACGGTTCATGGCCGGAGAGCCGCTGTTGAACGAGACGGACCGGAACCTGGGTTACCCCACGCTCGAACGGCGCGTCGGGTGAGATCCACCAACCAGAATTGGAGAGACGGATCATGGCGGAGATCAGGGCCTTTCGCGGAATCCGGTACGCAATCGACAGGATAGGCGACATTGGAAGCGTGGTTGCGCCGCCCTACGACGTGATTGACGCATCAATGCAGCAGGCACTGTACGACGCACATCCCAACAACATCGTGCGGATTATCCGGGGCGAGGAAAAACCGGGCGATTCGAACGAAGAGAACCGTTACACCCGTGCCGCGAAGGCCTATGGAGGCTGGCTTGAAAAGGGCATCCTCGTTCAGGACCGAGACGAGGGGATATATCTCTACGCACAGGATTTCGAGGTCAGTACTCCCAGCGGCACACAAGAAAAAACGCGGCTGGGGATCGTGGCGCTGGTGCGTACGGACGCATTGGGAGAAGGCGCGATTCTGCCGCACGAAAACACCATGCCGGGTCCAAGGGCGGACCGGCTGGCGCTCATGCGGCACACCCGGGCTGCCTTCGGCCAGATCTTTTCGCTCTACTCCGACCCGGGCGGCCAGGTGCGGGAAATCGTGGCGCCGGTACTGGACGAGTCCCCGCTGTTCGGGTTCCGGGGGGAGGATGGCGTCGGGCACCGCTTCTGGCGGGTAACCGATCGGGCCAGGGTAGCCGGTGTCGCCAATGCGCTGAGCGACAAGCCGTTCTTCATAGCAGACGGGCATCATCGATACGAAACCGCGGTGGTTTACCGGGACGAACGCGCGGCGGCCGAAGGCGTGGATTGGCAGGGTAAGCCCTACGGGTACCGGATGCAGACGCTCGTGAATATGGACGACACCGAGGGCATGGCCATCAATGCAATTCACCGTGTGGTCGTGGACCTGGGAGCGGGCGGTGTCGAAAAACTCATCAGGGGACTTTCGGAACTGTGTGACGTCGAGCGGTTACCCTTCAGGGATACGCAATCGGTGTTGCGAGAGTTGAAACGGCGCGGCGGATGCGGGACCGTGTTCGGATTCTGCCACGGCGCGTGCTCCGACGTTCATTACCTGAATTTGAAACCCGGCGTTCGGGCGTCCGATCTGGACCGTGGAAAACACTCGGGGGCCTGGCGGGCGCTGGATACGGGCCTGTTGCAACTGATGCTGGGAAGGGTGCTGGATCTGGATCAGGAAACATTGACCCAGGGCGAAAGGGTGAAGTTCGTAAAGGTCGAGCGCGAAGTGCTGGACATGGTGAAGGGGGCACCCGACCGGGCGGGTTTCTTTCTTAACCCCGTCGGCATGAAACAGTTGCGCGACGTCGTGCTGGCCGGAGAGCGGATGCCTCCCAAATCCACTTTTTTCTATCCGAAGGTATATTCAGGACTCGTGATACAGGATCTGCAGTCATTCTGACAGCGACAACGCACAAATGGAGACCCACTCGAAAAAGGGGCGCAACGCGCCCCTTTTTCGAGTGGGTCCAGGTGCAGGCGCCAGTACGAAAACGTGTGTCGGAGGCATCCGGAACGACGCTATAGGACGGGCAAGTCCCCGGGAGCGGGATCGGACAGGATCTCACAGCCGGTATCGGTCACGACAACATCCTCTTCGAGCATGAAGTAGGCGCCCGCCGTGTATAGAGAGGGTTCAACGGTGAGAACCATGCCTTCCTCCAGCAGGGTGTCGTCTTCGAGTTCGATGAATGGGGGTTCGATGATGTCGAGGCCGATGGCATGGCCGATCCCGGTGACGAGCCGCGCCTGCTCCGCGAAGCCCGCCCTCCTCAGTGTTTCGTTCGAGACGCGAACCAGGTTCGATATGGGAATGCCGGGCCGGATCGTGCTGATCGCGGCTTGCAGGCACCCGTGGACGCTTCTGTACGCGTCTTTGTGTTTCTGATCGGCCCGACCCAGCGCGAACATTCGGGTGTAGTCCGACCAGTATCCGCGGTACACGCCGCCGGCGTCGTGGGCGATGAGTTCGCCTTCGGTCAGCACGCGGTCGGTGTGGCGGCGCAGGCTTCGGTTGCTGCTGCGCGTGTCCCCCGGGATGCAGGTGGCCAGCGTGATCGATCCGGGCGCGTCCATTCCCCGTTTCAGATGCTCCACACAAAGCAGGCTGTATAGATCCCTTTCTGTCATACCCGGCTTTGCGGTGGAAAAAAGGGTGCGATAGGCCCGGTTGGTGATATGAACGGCTTTGCGAATATAGTCAATCTCGGCGCTGGACTTGGTGAATCGGGTCTTCCAGAGCAGCTGTGAGGCGTCGGTGAACTGTGTGCCGGGAAGATTGGTTTTCAACTGGTCGAAGTCTTCGTAGGGCATTCGCGACCAGAGTACACCGCCCAGTTCGGCGCCGACGCGGGCGCCGCCAAGGCCGAGTTCGCGGATGACTTCGGTCAGAAGGGAGACGCCTGCCCGGACGCGGATGGGTGGCTGATACGTGCGCAGATCTTTGATCCAGGCGTGCTCTTCACACATTCCCGTTTCCAGCGGCGGAACGATGAGAACCGGGTCGCGATCGAGCGGCAGCACGGCGAACAGCGAAGTGAACTTGTGCCCCCAACGGTGGGTCCAGTGCCCGGTGAAGTAGCGATGGTTCGTGTCCGTTGTAATCAGGACCGCGTCCAGGCGGTTGCGGGACATGAGATCCCTGAGCCCGGCCAGGCGTTGTTCGTACTCACGGGCGTCGAAATCGGCGTACTCGCTGGTCAGCATGGTGTGTGTCCTCCAGATACGAGGTCGCTGGCAACGGAATGTCGATGACGTGCAAGCGGACGCATTCCGGAGTGCGACGACGTTCTTGATGGTTTTATTTTTATCATTTCAATTACTCGACGCACGGAGGAGACTCGATGCCGCTGCAGGCTTTTGTACTGGTGATGATTTCCACAGTCCTGCACGCCGCCTGGAACTTCGCCGTGCGAAGGGTATCCGGAAACCTGGCGGTGTTGTGGGTTGGGATGTGGTTCGCGGTAATCGTCAGCCTTCCGCTGGTCTGTTCCGTTCCCCTCGGGCCGAATGCGCTAACTGCGGGATGGCCTTACGTCGCGGCTACAGGACTGGCCCATACCGTATATTTCCTGATGCTGGCCAAAGCATACGAAGAGGGTGAGATTTCGGTTGTATATCCGCTGGCACGCGGTACCGGAGTGGGAGGGACGGCCCTGGCTGCGTGGATTCTGATCGATGAACGGCTCACGATTCCAGGGACGATCGGAATCGCGACCGTCGTGCTTGGCATCATTCTGCTTGGCGTTACCGACGTGCGAACGGCGAAGAACCGCAGGTCGATCGCATATGCACTCCTGGTTGGCGCCACGATCGCCGTCTATTCCGTCGTCGACAAGCTGGGCGTATCGTACATTCATCCCGTGCACTACGTCTTCTCGCTTTTTTTAATTCCAGGCGTACTCCTGTCCCCTTACGTGCTCTTGCGGCAGCGGGCGGCGGTTGTCCTGACGTGGCGTGAACTCAAAAGATACGCGCTCTGGGCAGGACCCGGTTCCATGGCGACGTATCTGCTCGTCCTGTTCGCCATGCGTCTCGGCAAGGTCAGCTATATTCTCGCCGTCAGGGAGTTCTCGGTGGTCATCGGCGCCTCGCTGGGTGTTCTCTACCTGGGCGAACGATTCGGATGGGACAAAGCAGCGGGTATCGGCGCCATCGTGCTGGGTCTGGCGCTGGTCAAGCTGGGCGGCTAGCCAATCGTCCGGTCGCCCGGAAGCAGCAGAAAAAGCGATCAGCTCTCAGCCGTCAGCTTGAACCGGGAATTCAATCACCTCACGCCAGCGCCGTGAAGAGGAAGCACCGGAACCGGCGCAGCGGGGCGGGTTGATCCGCGGCTCAAGATAGCCGCGCCGGCAGGCGGCGTCAAGCGCATATGTCCGCTGCGCGGATGCCGCTGGAACGGGAGATTTCGCTTTACAGTCCAACGGTCGGTCCGTATCATTACAGTCCGTTGGAAAAGTCGCTCTGCAGGCGAGGCATGGTGTCCCGTCGCGGAAATATGTCACCATTCATCCGCCGATTCATCCCGTCTGGCGGCGTTGCCTTCACTCGGTGACCTTGTGCAGGTCGCCTCGCTCAGGCGTCTTGCCAGCCCGGCGACTCGGCGGCCGAATTTCGGCAATCTATTTCCGCGACAGAACACTGCCATTGCGGCCGAAGACAAGGCGCGCGGCCGACTCGAATCCTTGGAATCGGGGAGGGTGCGCAACGCCGCAATTCGGTCGAAAGGGCCGGACGCCTGTCTGCGTGCACCGCACAGGCAGGCAGCCCGGATGGGCTTTTTCAACGGGCTGACAGGGCCGCTGATGCTGACGATCCCGCAACGTACGACGGCCGACCTGACTGGTGGTCGAATCCCTCATGTCGAAAGACGCGTTACACGTTGTCCCGTTTTCCCGGCTGACGCTCTTCGGATTGGGCGACAAAGAGGCGTGTCTGTCGCGTGGAGCGCAGATCTTCTCCCGCGCATTGCGTCTGTTCGGAGCCAGGGAAGATTTCAGTTTCACAATTGAGAACCCGGTCCATCTGAGCGCCTATCTCAGGTCGCATCCCAATGCTGCGGCGCGTATCCGCAACGTGGTTTCCGAGGGACGCCTGGAGGTGGGGGCCGCCTGGACACAGATGGACCACCGGCTGGCCGCCGGGGAAGACCTGGTCCGAAACCTGCTATATGGAAAGGCCTTCGCCCGCGAGGCGCTTGGCGTGGAACCGACGGTTGTGAATCTGGGTGAAGGGAGCGGCACGACGTCGCAATATGCGCAGGTTGCGTACAAGTGTGGGATCAAACATATCGTACTCACCGGGACCGGGTGGAAGCAGCCCGTTCTGTTCCGCTGGCGGGGACCGGATGGATCGCGGGTGGTTTGCTGGAACGCAACTGGGGGTAGCCGGTTGCTCTGGGAAGCCGTTCGCGGAACGGCGCAGTCCAGGCGCGCCCCCAGAGCGGAGATTGAACGTCAGCGCGAGATGCACGAGGGGCGGTTGCCGCTGCATTGGGGAGGGCCTATGGTTCAGCCCTGCGAAACGGCCCTCGAGGAATTGCTCCAATGGGCGGAGGACGAAGCGGTCCACATAAGGCTTGGGACGCCTTCCGGAGTGATCCCGCAGTCACGGCCCGAAAAGGGACTTCGGGAAGTCGACGGCGCGAATCCGCCCGGTGGGTCCCATCTCGAGCCGATATTCCCGGGAACCGCGCCCCTGAACGACCCGGCCGTATGCGGACTGTCCCGCGCGGAGCAGATGTCGGCAATGGCGGAGATGCTGGCTGCGTTCACGTATCCTGGCGACGTCTTCGAAGCCGCATGGTTGCGGCAACTGGAGTCAACGTCGTACCGTTACGACGGCGCTGCGTCGATGGAGGGACTGGAGCGGAGGCGGCTCGACCAGCAGAACGTGATTGCGACAGCCGCAGGTATTGCGTGCGAAGCTGAACGGATGATTTCGGCACGGGTAACGCCCCGCGACGGGCCGGAAGGCAGGATGCCCATCGTGGTATTCAATGCGCTTTCGTGGGCGCGAACCGATCTGGTGGAAGTGCATATTACGTTTTACGGGGCGGTGGAGGGGACCGATTTTTCCCGGTACGAAACATACAAGCTGGTTGACGCTTCCGGTCGAACGGTGCCGTTCCAGGAACTGGCGGGCAGACAGACCGAGACCGCCGAGGTGCGTCTGGTCTTCGTGGCGGACCAGGTACCGGCCAACGGATACGCCACCTGGTATCTCGTTCCGGGGGTTACGGAAACGCAGCCGCTTGTGGGCATCCAGACGCCGGAGATGATGGCGCCGGGGCTGATGGCGCCTGAATTTCCGGAGCCCAGCTTTGTCCTTGAAGACGTCGAGGATCGCGTGTCCGAAGCATTCGGGAGCGTGCGTATCGGCCGCCGTTTCAGGACGGCTTTCGTCGACCTCGAAGTTGACGAAATCACCGGACGCGTGCGCGTGTCGGACCGAAACGCTGGCGTCGCGCTGGTCGATGGAATCCACCTCATCGGTACCGAGGAATCGCTGACCGACCCCTGGGCCACCACCGGTCGACGGTTCGAGATGGCGGTTGAACGCGTCGATCTCGAGGAGAGCGGCGAGGTGCGGGCGACGTTGCTTGTGGCCGGAAAACTGTTGTCGTCTCCCTGTGAGATCCGCTACCGTGTTTACGGCGAACTGGACAGGGTGGACGTGGATCTCCGGATCGAATGGCGCGATCCAAAGCCGGTACGGGTGCAGATGGTCTTCCCGGTCGCCGCCGGTAGGATACGCTATGGGACGCCGCACGGCTATCAGGAACTCGAGGGAGACCGTGGTGATGGCGATTCGCCCGGCGTGCAGCGGGTCTGCCAGGGATGGGTCGCCGTGGACGGCCCTGAATGCGGCCTTGTCGTTGCTTCGGACCGGAAAGCGTTTCAGTTCGGCAACGGCGAAGTGCGCGGGGAGGTCCTGCATTCCGGCCTCGATCCGGCGTCGTATTCCTACAATGTCATCTGGCGCGGGTTTCCGGACGCGGTGACGTGCAGGTATTCTCTTCGGGCATATCCGGGCGATTTCGCGCAGGGTAATGCTTTCCAGGACGGTTGGAACCTCCGCCAGGGGTTGAACGCCAGGGTCGTGTACGACCTGGTCTCGGAGAAGTCATTGCCGGATCGGATACAGTTCATCAACCTCGACGGCCCAGGGATTGTATGTACGACCGTAAAAAAGGCGGAAGACGGCGAGGGACTGATCTTGCGTGCTTACGAAACCGCCGGTAATACCTGTGAAGCCCGGCTGATCACATGCCGCAACGTCGACTCGGTTCGCGAAACGGACCTGATGGAACGAAGCGTTCGGGATCTGGATGGCGACGCCATCGGGTTCGCCCCCTTCGAAATCAAGACCCTTCGGGTTGTGTTGAACTGACGTCTGCCGAACAGCCGGTGGCCGGGCGCGCGTTCTCCGCACGCCCGGCATGGTGCGACGCACATCTTGCCGGTCTGCTTTCGTTCAGGCCCCCGCGGAGTGTACGAAAACACTGAGGAGGTGTCTCTCATGGCGAATTTCGAGGTGCCGGTACGTTTTTACAAGGATTATCCCGGCGGGTACGATTACGGGTACGAGGACCTGGCGTTGCCGCTTGAGCGCAGTTGTTTCCTGCTTGTGGACGTGGATGGCAGCTATTCGTTCAAGGGCGAAAGAGTGCCTCATCCGACAACGCAGAATTACATTGCGCCGGCCCTCGAGGCGGCACGGGCCGTAAAGATGAAAGTCGCGTACGTCCACAACGACCTGAGGCTGGTGGCCGATCCCGGTTGCATGGCCGGCCAGTTCTGGAACAGAACGAAGATTCCCAACGGTGACCTGATGGAAAGCTGGACCAGGAGACCGGACTATGAGCCCGTTTACGTGGATTGCGTGGCGCCGCGCCCGGGCGAGCCGAATTTTCCCAAGTGGATGTGGAGCGGATTTCGCGATACGTTTCTGGACCAGAGGCTGCGCTCCTGGGGCATCGAGAACCTGTTTGTGGTGGGCTACAGCCGGAGGGCCTGTCTGCACTACACGTGCGCTGAGGCGATGGGCCACAACTATCGCGTGATTCTGCTGCGCGACTGCTCAAACCCGCCGGGAGAAATCGAGTTTCCGGATACCCTGGACGACAGCCTGCCCGAGGGGGGATGGGTGAACCGGATGATGCTTCGCCAGTTCGAGCACCTGATCGGGTTTACCACAACGTCCGCCGAGTTCGTGGCCTCGTGTAAACAGGTGGGGGAATCGGCATGAAGATCCGTGACATCGACTCGATTCTGATCAACTCGCCCGGGCGGAAGTGGACAATCGTCAGGGTGCATACGGACGAAGGGCCGGTGGGATTGGGTGAGGCAACCTACTCCCAGAAAGAGCCGGTGGTGGTTTCGGCGCTGGAACATATGAAACAGGAACTGGTCGGCGAAGATGTATCGCGGATCGAGTATCTCTGGCATAAGATCTACAGGATATCGTCGCTCAGCGGGATCTGGCGGATGGTGGGTCCGGTCTGGATGAGCGCCCTGAGCGGAATCGATCAGGCGTTGTGGGACCTGAAGGGGAAGGCGGCGAACCTCCCGCTGGTCGAGTTGCTCGGCGGGAGGTTCCGGGACAGGGTCCGCGTCTATACCCACTTTGGAGGAGCGACGCCCGAGGCGTCGGCACGGCACGCCCGGTTCTGGGCGGACCGGGGTTACCGCGCGCTGAAGACCGGAGCGCGATCCAATACGGGGCGGCCGTTCGAATTCTACCTGGACGACGGCGCACCGGACGAAACCGCGGCCTGTTTCGCGGCGGCCAGGGAAGCGGTAGGTCCGGACGTTGACCTTCTGGTTGACTGTCACGGGCGGTTTACGGTTGGCGGGGCCGTCCGGCTGGCCCGCGCGCTGGAGCCATATGGACTGTTCTGTTTCGAGGACCCGGTTCCTCCGGAGGATCTGTCCGCGTATCCGAAAGTGAGAAGCCAGACATCCATTCCGATAATGGGCAGCGAACGGCTCAACACCAAAACGCAGTACCGGCAACTTCTGGAACTGGATGGAATCGATATCGCGCAGCCGGACCTCATCTACGCGGGCGGGATTACGGAGGTGAAGAAAATCGCGGCGATTGCCGATACCTATCACGTTCCGATTTCCTTTCACAATACGAAGGGCCCCGTGGGAATTCTTGCGGCGGCGCATCTGCTGGCTTCCATCCCGAACGAAGCGCCGATGGAGTTTGTGACCGGAATCGAATGGCGGGATGAGATTCTGGTCGAACCCCTTAAGATCGAAGGCGGCTGCCTGGTGGTGCCGGACGGGCCGGGTCTGGGCGTGGAATTGAACATGGAGGGTGTGGAGAAACATCGGTGGCGCGAGGGAGATCCCTATTGAACGGGGAACGGATGCCTGACGTCCTCGCGTCCGTCCCGGCGGCGGCCGGCCGTCGGAACCGTCGTTCAATCGCATTCCGGAAGAGCACCGACAATGCTTGACGTTCTGATACGAAATGCCAGACTCATCGACGGAACCGGTGCAGCCGCCTTCGCGGGCGACGTGGGTATCGAAGGGGACAGCATCGCGGCCGTAGGGGATGTTTCGGGCCCGTCCAGGGTCGAGATCGACGCCGCAGGGTTGACGGCGGCACCTGGTTTTATCGACGTCCATACCCACTCAGACTACAGCCTGCTGATCGACGGGAGGGGCGAGAGTGCGCTCTATCAGGGCGTGACGACCCACGTGTGCGGAAACTGCGGCATTTCGGCATTTCCGGTGGGGGGAAACGGGTTCTACTTCGGCCCGTTCGACTCGGCTCGACTGCGGTCTGAAGTCGCCGGGGATTGGGCCTCCGCGGCCGGGTATTTCAACGCGCTGGAACGCCAGGGCGTGGCCATCAATGCCGCGTTTTTCGTGGGCCATGGCGCGGTCCGGCACACGGTGATGGGGCAATCCACGCAACCGCCCGCCCCTCATGAGATGGCGGGAATGAAAGCGCTGGTGGATGCCCAGATGGCCGAGGGTGCGCTGGGACTGTCCACCGGGCTGACCTATATGCCGGGCAGCAGCGCGAAGACGGACGAAATCATCGAGCTGTCGGCCGCAACCGCGCCGTACGGCGGCATATACGCGACGCACATGCGCAACTACACGGCGTCCATAATGGAGGCGTTGGAGGAGGCGATCAATATTGGGCGGGAGGCGGGCGTATAACGCCCTGTCCGCCGGCTACGGGCTCAGCCGCCCGCCTGCTGGAACGAATCGAACGCGCGCGGGCGGAAGGGCAGGATGTAACGGCGGAAACGGAGTTTTATGCGACCGGATCCACGTCGCTCAAGTCTCTCCTGCCGCCCTGGGCGCTGGAGGGTGGAAACCGGAGGATGGTGGCACGATTGAAGGAGGCCCGACAGCGGCGGCTGATGTGGCGGGAGATTCAGGAAAGCGGATCGGAACTGGGCGGGAGCACGAAGACGGTCCTGATGCAGCGCGGTCTCTGGGACAAACTCTGGTTGGGAAACTGCGCCGTGAACGCGTCGCTGACCGGACGGACCTTCGCTGAAATCGGTCGCATCCGGAATACCCACCCGTTTGACGCAATCTGCGACGTTCTGGTCGCTGAGGGCGGCGCCGCCAGCTTTTACGGAGAGGACAAGACCGACGGGGACATCGACTGTCTGGCACAGGGAGAATATTGCGGCGTGGGTTCGGATGGCCTGGCAATGGCCAATACCGGTCCCCTGGCGGACGAAAGGGAACATCCCCGATGTTACGGGGGCATGGCGTATCTGATCCGGACGCTGGTTCGTGAACGGGGGGTGCTTTCCCTCGAGGCCCTTGTGCGAAAGCTGACGCGGTTTCCGGCCGAACGGATGGGGTTTGCGGACCGGGGTCTCGTTCAGGAAGGAAAAAAGGCCGACCTGGTCCTGTTCGATCCCGAAGGCATGCTGGACCGGGCGACGTTTCAGAATCCCTGTCTGTATTCGGAAGGGGTCCGCTGGCTTTTTGTCAACGGCGTCGCCGCAATTGAGCACGGCAGGGCAACGGGAACGAGAGCCGGCAGGGTGTTGCGGCGAGGGCTTTCCCGAAACCGTGGTCAGGGGTAGCACGGGGCGGGCGGACGCGTAGATATCCGAGAATCGGAGAGTTTCGCGCGGCCATCTGTAAAAGGAGTCAATTTTACAAACGGGTTGTCCAGGTATGGGATCAGGAACCCACACGTCACCAGATCGCGAACTATTGCCGCCGCCCGGATCGAAACGCGAATGTCGGGGTTACAGTAGTACCCGCGTACCGGCGTGGATCAGGATTTTCTCGGGCGTCATGCTGATTTGTGCTGTTTGGGTCGACGGTGCAGAAGCGGCGCCTCCGTCCACCTATCAGGATAGCGTGAATTTGCTGCTCCCCGAGGTGCCCCTGAATTCTCTCCTGGTGAAGTATGGAGATTCGCTGTTCATTCCGCCCGAAGGCAGGGCCCGGATTCTGAGGGACCGCTACGGCGTGCCTCATATATACGGCAAGCGGGACGTCGACGTCGCGTTCGGTTTCGGTTACGCGCAGGCCCAGGACCACCTGATACCCATGTTGCTGAACTACCGTGCGGCGGCGGGGACCGCATCGGAAGTGCTTGGCGTCGGTCACCTGGAGAGCGACGAGCGGGCGCTGCTCTGGCGAATCCGGAGCGTGGCCGTTGCAGGATACGGCGGGCTTCCGCCCGAAATCCGGAATCTGATCGGCGCGTTTGCCGACGGCGTAAACCATTACATCGATGTCTACCGTGACGCGCTGCCGGACTGGGTCGCCCACGTCGGCGGCACGGACGTCGTGGCATTGTCCCGCTGGCTGGTCATGTTGTTCGCGGAGCAGGCGGGGTCGCCGGAACTGGCGGAAAAAGGACTGACGCCGTTCCTGAGAACTCGCGTAACGTCGAATCTCTGGGTCCTTGGAGGTTCGCGGACCACTGCCGGAGACCCTGTTTTCGGGATGGATCTGCACCTGCCGTGGCAGGCGCCCTTTCAACCCTACGAGGCGCACCTTGTCAGCGGTGAGGGGTTGAACGTGGCCGGTGTGACCATGTTCGGCATTCCGGTCATTCTGGCCGGCCATAACCGGCACATGGCGTGGTCGCTGGCGGCGAACGAGGCGGACGTCTTCGATCTGTACGAACTGAAACTGGATTCGGCGAACCGGAGACGGTACGTGTTCGAGAAAGAAAAGCGGCGCATGTCGTCGCAACGCGTACAGATCCGGGTCGGGGAACCTCATGGCGTCCGGGTGGTGGAGCGTGAGTTGCTCTATTCCCACCACGGCCCGATCTACAAGGCCGGTAACGAATGGGCCTATGCGGGCCGGTGCAGCGCTGAAGAGGTCGTCAATACCATAGGTCAGCTCTATGCGATCAATCGGGCCCGCGACCCGGATGCGTTCGAGAGCGCGTTACGGGAGCTCCAGCTTCCCATGTTCCACGTCCTCTACGGCGACGTGGATGGACGGATGTTGTATGTGTACAGCGCGCGCAGCCCGGCCCGGGCCGAGAAATTCGATTGGCAGCGCCCCGTTCCCGGCTGGGTTCCGGATACGGAGTGGCGGACCATCGTGGCATACGACCGGCTGCCGCGAATCCTGAATCCGCAGGCCGATTTCCTGCAGAACTGCAATGTTTCGCCGGATTTCGTAACCCATAACAGCGGGCTCAGACCCGCGGACTTTCCTCCTTTCATGGGATGGGGCGGGCTGGACCACCGCGGCCAGCGTCTGCTGAGCTGGCTGTCGGGCAACCGGAAAGCCACGTTGCGCCAGTTGAAGGAACTGGCCAGAGATCCGTACCTGATCGCGGCAGAGGAACTGAAAGGCATCATTCTCGGGGCGTATAATCGAACGTGGTGGGAAATCTACGACCCGGAGAGGCAACTGGCCTTCGCCGTGGAACTTCTGCGCGGATGGGACAATCGTGCGTCGGTCGACAGCCGCGCAACATTGTTGTTCACGGAATGGAAAGCGAGGTATGACCGGCTTGGTTCAGATTTACCGCCCGAGCAGCTGGATCGACTTCCCGTATTGGAGAAACTGGCGCTTGACGCATTGAGAATGACGGTAGAGCATCTGATGGCGACCTACGGCCGGCTGGACGTGCCCTGGGGCGAAGTGCACGTGATTCAGCGGGGCGAACGACGGTTTCCGGTGGGTGGTTCGGCGCCCGGCACGCAGGCGTTGCATACCACGTGGTCGTTGCCCGATGGGGACGGTCTCTTCCGCGTCGAGGGCGGATCGGCGTATACAATGGTGGTTGCGCTGGCGGACCCCATTCGATCCTGGAGCCTCCAGTCTCACGGCAACAGTGAAGATCCGGAATCCGACAACTATCACGACCAGGCGGCAATGCAGGCAACGGGCGAGCTCAAGCGCTTCCTGATTGACAACGAAGAGATCCATGCCGACCTCCGGTCGGTGGTCACCGTGCCGCTCGAGGAGGCGGACGTCGTCCGAGAGCAGTTTCGCATCCGTTGGAAATTGAAGTCGGCGTTGGAGGAGATGGTCGAAGCGGAGCCTGATGACGGAGGCGGATGAATCGTGTTGCCCAGCATGCGCCTGGAGGACAAGGTCGTGATGGTGACGGGTGCCGGCTCCGGCATCGGCAGGGCCGTGGCCATAGCGGTTGCAGAGGCCGGGGCGCACTGTGTACCTTGCGAATTGCCCGAAAAGAACGAAGACGTGGAGGGCGTCTGCGCCGAAATCGAACGTCTGGAACGCCGGGCGCTTCCCGTATCCCTGCGTCTGCCGGACCTGGACAGCATTGACCGGGCCGTAGAGCGAGCCGTGGCGGAGATGGGGCGGATTGACGTGCTGGTGAACAACGCCGGCGTGAATATTCCCAGAGACGCGATGGAGGTGGACGAAGCGGACTGGGACGCCGTGATGGACGTG
Organism: Candidatus Latescibacterota bacterium; assembly: GCA_021295655.1. Classification (GTDB taxonomy): domain Bacteria; phylum Latescibacterota; class UBA2968; order UBA2968; genus JAAXHE01. The sequence continues at coordinate 14,116 of JAGWBX010000055.1, read as the reverse complement.
AATCTGAAGGGGCTGTTCTTCATGTCCCAGCGCGCCGGACGCAGGATGGTGATCGCCGGCGGCGGCAAGATCGTCAATATCGCCTCGCAAAACGGAGTGATCGGGTACTATCAACGCGCGGCCTACTGTTCGAGCAAGGCCGGTGTGGTGAATCTGACCCGCGTGCTGGCGCTTGAGTGGGCGCCCCACGGAATCACCGTGAACGCCGTGGGCCCCACGTTTATCCTGACGCCCCTGACGCAGTCCACATTCGACGATCCGGCGCTTCGGGAGGATCTGTTGAAGCGGATCCCGCTGGGGCGGGTGGGGCGGCCCGAGGACGTCATGGGCGCCGTGGTTTTCCTTGCCAGCCCGGCCGCGGACCTGATCACGGGGCATACGCTGCTGGTAGACGGAGGCTGGACGGCGGTTTAGGATGCGGTTTTTGCCGGGCAGCGTGTGAGCCCTCGATGACTGAACCCCGTTGAACTGGACGGACGAATGGATTCGCTTGGGATATCCGCGGTCTCCGTAGTCGGGGCCGGGACCGGATCCTGCTGAAGTTGACAGAGGTTCTGGAAGCGGACGAGGACGTGAAAGATGGCTGATCTGGCAGCCGGCTCGGGGCCGTTGTTTACAGATCCCGATCCCGAAGCGGCGCGACGGGTCTTCCGGAAGAAACGGGCGGCCTTCGAAGACAAGGTGACAACTGTCCGCGACGCGGTTTCACGCTATGTGGAAGACGGCGACTACGTCGCTTCGGGAGGGTTCGGCGCCAACCGGATTTCGACCGCGTGCATGCACGAGATCCTGCGGCAGGGCAAGGAAGATCTGGGTTTTGCCGGCCATACGACCACCCACGATTTCGAAATTCTGTCCGCTGGAAATCGGAATGGCCGCAAGCTGCTGTCACGGGTGGATGCAGCCTATATAGTCGGGCTCGAGGCCAGGGGATTGTCGCCGCAGGCAAGGCGTATGATGGAAAGCGGCGAAGTCGCCGTGTGCGAGTGGACGAACTTTGCCCTGGCGTCGCGGTTCCGGGCAGCGGCGGCGGGTGTGCCGTTTCTGCCGATGCGGAGCCTGCTTGGAACGGATACCTTTGAACGCAGCGCGGCAAAGGAAATCGCCTGTCCGTTTACGGGGCACAAGCTTCTGGCGGTGCCGGCGCTGTATCCCGACGTTTCGTTTATCCACGTGCACGAAAGCGATCCCTGCGGAAACTGCCGGATTCGCGGGATCGCCGTGGCGGATTTCGACCTCGCCCGCGCTTCCAAACGGCTGGTCGTTACCACTGAGAGACTCGTCAGCACCGATGAGATCCGGCAAACGCCGGAAGCCACGGTGATTCCAGCGTTCTGCGTGGACGCGGTCTGCGAGGTTCGGTTCGGTTCGTACCCTGGAAACATGGCGGGCGAGTATTTCTCGGATGAAGACCACCTCAAGGAATGGCTGGACGTTGAAAGGGATGAGGAGCGGTTTGAGGCCTTTCTTGAGAAATATATCTACGGGGTGGCGTGTTTTGAGGAATACGTGCGCCTATGCGGCGGCACGGAACGCCTCGAGGAACTGCGGCGTATGGAGTTGCATCCGGAGTCATAGCCCGTCAGGCGGCGCCGGTTCCGGCGTTTTCCGGGTCGTTTCAAGATTGAAGGGTACAGCGCATGCCTGAATACAGCGCCACCGAGTTGGCGATTTGCACGGCATCCAGAATGTTGGAGGACGGTGCGACCGTGGGTGTTGGAACCGGCGCGCCGTGCGCAACTGCGATGCTTGCGCAAAAACGCCATGCCCCGCACCTGCTCGTGGCGTTCGAAGCGGGCGGGCTTGCGCCCCTCCTGCCGTCCATGCCGATATCGGTTGGAGATTCACGGACATACCATCGGGCGCAGATGGCAACCAGCATGGGCGACGTCATGGAGGCGTGCCAGCGGGGGATGATGGACTATGCTTTCCTGGGAGGGGCTCAGATCGATCCGTTCGGTAATCTGAACTCAACGGTGATCGGAGACTACAGACATCCCAGGGTACGGTTTCCGGGAAGCGGCGGTGGGAATGACTTCGCCAGTCTTTGCTGGCGCACGATGGTGATGACGCAGCACGATCGGCGGCGATTCGTGGAGCGGCTGGATTTCCTGACGACCCCCGGCTTTCTCTCGGGCCCGGGCGCCCGCGAGGCCGCAGGGTTGCCGGGCGGCGGCGGCCCACACAAGGTGATCACGGAGCTGGCGGTGATGGGGTATGATCCCGAGACCTGCCGCATGCGGGTGGAGAGTCTGCACCCGGGGGTTACGTTCGAGAGGGTTCAGGAGAATACCGGATTCGAGCTGCTGCAGGCGCCCCACGTGCGCGAAACGGCGCCGCCCGAGGACGAGGAACTGCGCATTCTCAGGGAAGAGGTGGATCCCTACAGGTATATAATCGGCAGATGAACCGCGGAGGCTTCGCATGTCATCAGTAAAGGAGATTTACCGGTTTGACGAGCTGACGTGGCCCGAGGTAAACGAGGCGGTCGAGATGGGGAAGATACCCATTGTTCCCACAGGATCCGTGGAACAGCACGGGCACCATCTGCCGCTCAAAGTGGACCATCTCTGTGCCAACGCCGTGGCAACTGAGGCCGCGCGGCGGAAGCCGGAGTTCAGCCTGGTATTGCCGCCGGTCAGCTACGGTTACGTTCACCATGTGATGGACTTTCCGGGGTCACTGAACATCCACTACGAGCATTTCATCCAGTACGTGCTGGATATCTGCAAGAGTCTGGCCTATCATGGATTCAAGAAGATGATTCTGGTAAACGGCCACGGGTCCAACCACAATCTCGTGGATATGGTGGCCAGGCGCACGATCGTGGAGACGGATGCAAGCTGCGTCTTCTGTTCCTGGTGGCAGTTGTTGAAGGTGAATCCGGACTTCGATAGAAAGTGGCGCGAGAGCGTGTTCCCCGGCGGCTGCGCCCACGCGGGAGAACTGGAGACGTCGATGATGCTTTACCTGGCGCCCGAAAGCGTACGTAAGGATCGGATCAGGAGCGAGATCGCCAAAACGAACGAATTGGGGTCAAAATTCGTCTGGACGGATCTGTTCGCCAAGGGAGCGATGGGTCTGATCGAGTGGACAAGCCAGTATACGGACAGCGGCGTGATGGGCGAGGCCGAGAAGGCGACAGCGGAAAAAGGGAAGGTCGTCTTTGAAGAAGCCAGCAGGAATCTGGCCGAGTTCATCGAGGAATACCACGCGATGAAAATCGCCGACCGCACGAAGCACCAGACGAACGTGCCGACGTTTCCGCTTTCGTTTCCTACGGACTAGTGTTCTGTCCCGGAAATAAGTTGCCTGAATTCGACCGCCGAGTCGCCCGGATCGCAAGGCGCCAGAGCGCAGGCGACCTGCGTAAGGTCGGCGAGCGAGGAGAACGTAGCGAGACGGGATGAATCGGCGGCTGAATGGTGAGGAATTTTTGGGACAGGACAATAGGTTTCTTCATCGGATGCAGCGGGATCCGTTTGCCATCAACGGCCCGTGCTGAACTGAGCCATCGACGCCCTTGGCCGACGTTCGTCTCTCCGGGGCGCAAGTAGCAGGAACTTAAAGGAGGTGCGGCATGAAGCTCGTTACGTATGGGATCGGAAGAGACCGGTACGTCGGGTCCGTCACGACGGATGGCCGAATCGTCGTGGACCTCGCGGCCGCGGAAGGAGAACTGGCAAGCGGCCGGGGCCGGGAAGCCCGTGGATACTTTGGCGATATGCTCGCGTTGCTCGATGCGGGCGGGGCCGGTCTGCGCGCGGCCAAACAGGTAACGCGCTTCGCCGAGGGCCGGATTGGAGGAAGAGCCGACGGTCGGCTCGGCCACCCGATCGGCAAGGTGCGGCTCAAGGCGCCCGTGCCGAACCCCCGCAAGGTGTTCTGCCTGGCAGGCAACTACCAGGACCATATTGAAGAAGGCGGCGGGAAGATAGCCGTCCAGGACAAGGAAACGCCACGGGTATTCATGAAGCCGCCGTCAACAACCGTGATCGGCCCCGGAGACCGTATCCTGATTCCGCCCGTCGCCAGATCGATCGACTGGGAGGGGGAGTTGGCCGTGGTGATGGGACGAAAGGCGAAAGCCGTCAAGGCGGATGAAGCGCTGAAATACGTGGCCGGATATACGATTATGAACGACGTGTCGGAACGGGACCTGGTCATCAAGGAGCGCACCGACAGCCGCGACCGCGACAAGTGGTTCGACTGGCTGAACGGAAAGTGGCTGGATACGTTCGGGCCGCAGGGGCCGTGGATTGTGACGTCTGACGAGATCGGGGATCCACAGTCGCTGGAGATCAGCACCTACGTGAACGGCGAGAGAAAGCAGAACAACAACACCGGGCAGATGTTGTACCCGGTCGATATGATTATCGAGTATATTTCAGCGATCATCACACTCGAACCGGGCGACCTGATCAGCACCGGCACGATTTCCGGCGTGGGCGCGACCACAGGAACCTTCATGAAGCCGGGTGACCGCGTGGAAATCGAAATCTCGGGAATCGGCGTGTTGCACAACGGCGTGGCGGCAAGCAAGCGTTGACGTCGGCACGCCCCCCGCGAGCTTCTGTCGCGACAGGCGCGTTGCCGTCATCGGGATTACCGGGGATGGAGATATGGACGCGAGGAGCAAACGCAAGATCAGCTGGTACCGGTGTCCGCTGGACCGTGAAACACTGAACGCTCTGAATCGTCGCAGCGACTTCTTGGGGTTCCTGCAAACCCTGGGCCACCTCGGCGTGCTCACGCTCACCGGTACGTTTGCCTGGTACGCATCTGAGCATCTTGCGCCGCCTTTCCTGATCCTGGCCCTGTTCCTGCACGGGACCGGCTACGCGTTCCTGTTGAACGGATTTCATGAGTTCTGCCACGGCACCGTATTCAGATCGAAGTGGCTGAACGTGGTGTTTCTCAAGGTCTTCAGCTTCCTGGGCTGGTACAATCCCGTATTCTTCTGGACCAGCCACTCGAAGCACCACCAGTACACCCTCCATCCTCCCGACGATATGGAGGTTGTCCTGCCGGTGGAAATCACGCTGGGGAGCTTCCTCAAGGCCGCGGTCGTCAATCCCTGGGGTCTGTACAACAGACTGAAGGGCGTGGTCCGGTTGAGTCTGGGCAATCTGGAGGGACCCTGGGAGCGTGTGCTGTTTCCCGAGTCGGAGCCCGCGCTGCGGCGTCGGCTGTTCAACTGGGCCCGTATCCTGCTTGCGGGGCACGCGGCGCTTGCAGCTGGATCGTTCTATTTCGGCCTGTGGATGCTTCCGTTGCTGATCACGCTGGCGCCCTTCTACGGCGGGTGGCTGCTCTTCCTCTGCAACAACACGCAGCACGTGGGGCTCCAGGACAACGTGCCCGACTTCCGGTTGAACAGCCGCACGGTTATTCTGAACCCGCTGTTCCGGTTTCTCTACTGGCACATGAACTACCACGTCGAACATCACATGTACGCCGCGGTACCCTGCTATCGTCTGGGGAAACTGCACAGGTTGATCAAGGCGGACATGCCCCGGTGTCCCATCGGCCTCTTCTCCTGCTGGAAGGAGATAATCGGCATTCTGAGAAAGCAGAAAGCAGACTCCGGATACCAGTTTGCACCGAAACTTCCGGCGCAGGTTGACGTTCTGGATCCAAAGCCCGCCGATTGACCTCCTCCAGGAACCACACACCCCTCCAGGGATCCACCGACACCGTGACCGACCGACCAAAGATCGCCGCCGTAGTTACCGAGTACCGCAAGTACTCCCACGCCCAGCACATCTGTGACCGCTTTCTCGAGGGTTACGGCTGGAACGGCAGGCACCACCGGCCGCCGATGGACCTGGTCTCGCTGTACGTGGACCAGCGGCCCGAAGGCGATCTGAGCGGAGAGCGGGCGGCGCGCTTCCCCGGCCTGTCTGTTTTTCCAACGGTCGCCGACGCGCTGACCCTCTGCGGGCCGGAGCTGGCCGTGGACGGCATACTGCTCGTGGGGGAGCACGGGGAATACGGCACCAATGACAAGGGTCAGCACCTCTATCCGCGCTACGAGTTATTCAAGCAGATTGCGGCTGTTTTCCGCACCTCGGGCAGGAGCGCGCCGGTATTCAACGACAAGCATCTTTCGTGGCGCTGGGAGTGGGCGAAGGAGATGTACGATATTTCACGGGAGATGGGTTTTGCCTTCATGGCGGGCTCGTCGCTTCCGGTGACGTGGCGCACGCCGTCCGTCGACATGCCGCTGGACGTCCGCGTGACGGAAGCCATGTGCATCGGTTACGGCGGGGTGGACAGCTACGATTTCCACGCTCTGGAGACGCTGCAGTGCATGGTCGAACGGCGCCGGGGCGGCGAGACGGGCGTACGCTGGATCGACACGTACCGCGGCGAACGCTTCTGGGAGGCCCACCACAACTGTGTTTGGTCCAGGGAACTCTTCGAGTCCTGCCTGTCGCGCAGCCACACGCTGGCGCAGCCGCGCCCCGGGTTCAATCACGTGCTACCGACTCTGGACGAAATGAAGTCGCTGGACAAGGACCCGATCGCCTACCGGTATGAACACAACGACGGCCTGATATCCACCATGATTCTTCTCAACGGCGTGGTGCGGGATTTCAATTTCGCGGCGCATCTGCCGGAGCGGGGCGACCCCCTGTCCACGCAGATGTACCTCCCCATGCCGCCCGCGTATACGACGCTGGCGAATTTTTTCTCGCCACAGGTCAACAACGTGGAGCAGATGTTCCTCACCGGAAAAGCCACGTACCCCGTGGAGCGGACCCTGCTCACCACCGGACTCGTAGCTGCCGGGGTGGACAGCCTGAACCTTGACCAGTCCCGCGTTCAGACACCGCACCTCGACGTGATTTACAAGCCCGGTCCCGAATCCACCTACTGGAGAACCTGAGTGGCTCGTCCCGACGAAAGTAACGGGCCGCGATACCCGTCCACGCGTATCGCCGTCATCACCACCGTATATCGCTACCTCTCCCACGCTCAGCACATCGCGGACCGGTTGGTTGTCGGGTACCCGTATGAAGGACAGTGGCGGCGGCCGAACACGCGCATTGCGTCGCTTTACGTTGACCAGAAGCCGGAGGGCGACCAGAGCGGGGACCGCGCAAGAGAGTTCGGGTTTGACGTTTACGACACGATATCCGGGGCGTTGCGTTGCGGCGGCGACCGGCTGGCCGTGGATGCGGTGCTGATCATCGGAGAACACGGCGAGTACCCGAATAACGACAGGGGACAGAAACTCTATCCGAGATATGAGTTCTTCAGGGAATGCGTCGAGGTTTTCGAACAGGACGGGGTTGCCGTGCCGGTATTCAACGACAAGCACCTCTCCTACAGCTTCGCGAAGGCCCGCGAAATGGTAGCGGATTCCCGCCGCCTCGATTTCCCCCTTCTGGCGGGATCGTCGCTGCCTGTATCCTACAGACTTCCCGATGTCGAGTTGCCGCTGGACTGCAGGATTCGAGAAGCCCTGATGGTTGGGGTGGGCGGCTCCGACGCGATGGACTACCATGCGCTGGAGGCCATGCAGTGCATGGTCGAACGCAGGCGTGGGGGCGAAACCGGCGTCAGGGCCGTGCAGATGATTGAAGGCGACGCGGTCTGGCGCGCAGGCGAGGAGGGCCGCTGGTCGCGGGATCTTCTGGAAGCGGCCCTTTCGCGCAGCGACACGCCCTGCGGCCTGCCCGAAGAAGACGGGCGCACGCGTGACCTGCTTGGAGCCGGCGAATTGCCGGGCCTCGCGAAGCGGCCCGCGGCGTACTTCATTGAGTACCGCGACGGCTTAAGGGCTACCCTGCTCATGCTGAACGGGGCCGTGCGCGACTACTGCTTTTCCGCACGTGTGGACGGATACGACGGCCCGGTATCCACCCAGTTTCTGCTGACACCCACGCCGAACGTCACCTATTCGGCCTGCCTGGCCCACAAGATCGTGGAGATGATCGAAAGCGGGGAGGCGCCCTATCCGCCTGAACGCACGCTCATCGTCTGCGGTATTCTCGAAGCATGTCTCACTTCCCGGCTGGATGGCGAGCGGCGACTCGAGACACCTGACATCGACGTGGCCTATCCGGCGCCGGCGGCGTCGCACCACGCACGGGCATAACGATTTGGGGACGATATTCTTTTTTCCGGGCAGACGGCCGGTATTCCCGGGCTTCCTTGTTGCCTGCAGGATTTCTACTGCGAAACCCGATGTTTTTTCGTACCATGACGGGAACGGGTCGGCCGATTGATTGACGGATGTCGAATACGCGGGAGGTATGCCATGAAAATGCAGGCGTCGGTGCTGTTGGAGCCGCTCAAACCCCTGGTTGTGGAGGACCTGGACCTGGAAGGGCCGAAGCAGGACGAAGTCATGGTGCGGATGGTGGCCAGCGGGGTCTGTCACAGTTGTCTGCACGTCGTGGATGGAGGCTGGAAAGGGTTTCCGATGCCTATGGTCCTGGGCGATGAAGGGGCGGGCGTGGTGGAGGAAGTGGGCCCCGGCGTGACGCACGTCAATCCGGGCGATCACGTGATTCTGTCCTGGTCTCCCACCTGCGGACGTTGTCACTACTGTGTCACCGGGCTGTCCCACCTTTGCGAACGCGGCGTGCCGTCCAACGGCGTGTTGATGGATGGCACCTCGAGAATGAAGATGCGCGGGGAAACGGTCTACCACTATGGACCGGCGTGCAGCTTTTCTTCCTATTCGGTGATGCCGGCTTCGTGCGCCGTGCCTATCCGTGACGATATGCCGCTCGACGTGGCGGCGCTGATCGGGTGTTCCGTGATGACGGGCGTGGGCTCCGTGATCAACACCGCCGCGGTGACGCCGGGGTCGAGTATGGCGGTTTTCGGCTCGGGCGGAATCGGCCTGAACGCGGTCCAGGGTGGCACGCTGGTGCAGGCCCACCCCATCATTGCCGTGGACATCAACCCCGCGAAGCTCGAATACGCGAAATCGTTCGGCGCCACCCACACGATCAACGCCGCCGAGGAGGATCCCGTTGAGGCGATCCGGGACCTGACGGGTCGGGGGGCCGATTATTCTTTCGTCGCCGTGGGCGAGCCGCGGGTGATCAACCAGGCATGGGATTGCCTGGCGCCGAGGGGCCAGTGCGTGCTGATCGGACTTCCACCCACCGGTTCCACCGTGACGTTCGATACCGGGAACCTCCAATCCAACGAGCGGATCATGCGGGGTTCCAAATACGGAAGCGCCAGGACGTGGGACGACTTTCCCAGGATGGTGGAGCTCTATCTGGCCGGCAAGCTCAAGATTGACGAACTGGTGACGCGGAAATACGGCGTGGATGAAGCGAACGAGGCCTTCGATGCGCTCACCGCGGGCGAAGTGGCGCGGGGTCTGATCGTCTTCTGATCGGGGCGGTGTGGCCCTTTTCGCGAAACCGGTTCCCGATCGGTTCTAAGGTCCGATTTTCGCTTCGCTACTCGTTCGATCTGTCGTCCCGCCAGGACGGCTCGGTCCACGTGTTGTGCCAGTTCCACTTCCAGAGGACCCGCTTCGAGGGCAGTTCGACTTCGTATTCCACCCCGGCCGTAAAGGGCAGTACGCGGGTCCTGTGTCCCACGGCCTCCCGAATCCATTCGATGAACGCGCCCGCATCCGTAACGTCCGGCGGCCAGGTCCCGTGCGGGATCGGGTCGGACGCGCGGTCGGTGCGGTAGTGGATTGGTATCAGGAACTCCGGCTCGATGGCGTCGATGCATTGAAGGAGTTTGTCCGTGCGGTCATCGCCTCCCCATTCCGTCAGGCCCATCTTCATGTGGATGAGGCAGGTGACCTTTCCGCGCAGCTTCTCCAGCGAGCGGTAGGGTTCGGTAAGGTCGCCGGTATGAAGGAATGAGATGTCGAGATCCCGAACGGTGACGAGGTATCCACAGTTGGGCAGATCGGGTCTCTGGTTTTCCCCGCTTTCGATAATGTCCACGTGAATGGGACCGAGGTCCAGCTCAAATGGACCGGGAAAGCTGCGGGATTCCCCGCCGACGTGGCTCAGGTGTCGGGGGAAGACCACCTGCACGAGTTCCGGGTCCAGGTATTTGGTAATGGGCAGATCCCGGTCGAATGCGGCGTCGCGGTATTTCTCATCCACGGGCCGGTCGGGGTCGCAGCACCCGGGGCTGACGAAGATTTTCTTGAAGCGATCGCCCCGGCAGAGACGGCGAAGCGTGCCCGGGTGACAATGATCGAAGTGTTCGTGGCTGATGAAGATATAATCGAAATCCGGCGAAGCGCTGGTCAGGTTTTCTCCGAACAGATAGGGGTCGAAGGCGAAATTGATCGCGTCCGTACGGACTTCAAAACCGCCGCAACCGGTCCACTTGAGGTAAATCGGGTTCATGAATGGCTCGCTTCCGGAACAGAGTCACACCTGTCCAGGATCGGTTTCTGTCTCGGACGGCCGTGCCGCTGTCATTGGTTCAAAGGCTGCGAAATTTGCGACCCGGATGCGGTCGTTGCCGCACTGCCTGGAACTTCTGTGCCTTTTGTGCTTTTTGTGGCTATTGCCCTTCGATTATCGCAGATGACCGCGCCGTCTCCCCTTGTAAAATCGGACACCTGCCCGGACAACATATCGTTCGTGAATTGAAAAGCAAAGCACCGAATGGGGTGCGCCTTTGGCACGAAGCGCTGACACGCGTGTTGAGTCGAATCGCGGGACGGCTGCCGGCATTCCGTCTTCGGGGGCCCAAACCGGTCTCGTGATTTCCCTCTTCGTCTACGGGACCCTGAAACGCGGTTACTTGAACCACAACGGTTACTGCCGCGGGGTACTGGCGATCGAAGAGGGGTTCGTTCGCGGCCAACTCTACGTCCGGGCCGATCGGATCCCGTTTCTGGAGGTCCCCGAACGAGACGTCCTTGCAACGGGGACTTCCGATCCCGTGGCCGACGCGGCCACACAGGAACGCCTTGCCCGTCACATCGGCCCACATCGACTGGCCGAGTGTCACCCCGGTCCGCCACCGAGCAGCCCGGACGTCGTGCACGGGGAATTGCACCTATTCGACGATCCCGAGACTCGCCTGCCCGCCATCGACCGCCTGGAAGGCTTCCACCCGGGCGGTCGAAGTCTTTACCGCCGGGTGCTCGTGCCTGTCACGGTGAACGAAATGTACACAGTCGCATGGACCTACGCAGTGGAGACGAAACCTCCCGATTGGCCCAAACTGGCTTCCGGCTGCTGGACGGGGTGATGGCAAGCCAGCGAAGAGAACGCGCTGGCAGTGATCCACAGAGGATCCGGTTGAAATAGAACGCACTTGACGCTGGTTGTGATTAGCTATATATTTAGCTAAGAAGAATCATTGGTCGTTTCTTGAGGAGTCGCACGATGCCAGTTGTTAACGTACACGAGGCCAAAACGCAGCTGTCCCGCCTCCTGGCGAGGGCGGAAGCCGGCGAAGAGGTCGTTATTGCTCGCAACGGCTGCCCGATTGCACGTCTCGTCCCTTACGAAAACCGTCCTGGGGTTCGGCGGTTCGGCGCCATGAAGGGTCTGGTTGTGGTCGACGACAGTTTCTTTGAGCCACTTCCTTCGGACGAACTGGATGCCTGGGAGAAGTAATCGAGTGCGCATTCTAATCGACACCCATGCTTTTCTCTGGTGGCTGGAAGGCAGCGATCGTCTGACGGTCGACGCCCACGATGCAATCGCCGTCCCGGGTAACGATATCCTCATTAGCGCGGCGTCTGCCTGGGAGATCGCAACGAAGCATCGCCTCGGGAAGCTTCCAGGGGCCGAAGTGGTAGCACAGGACGTCGCTGGCTGCATTGCGAGCCAGGGTTTTCAAGAGTTGCCCATTACCGTCCGCAATGCAGAGCGTGCGGGGCGGTTGCCAGGGCCGCATCGGGACCCGTTCGACCGCATGCTGATCGCGCAGGCTCTGGTCTTCGATCTCCCCCTCGTGTCAATTGAGACACTCTTCGATCGATATGGCGTCAACCGGATCTGGTAGCGACGCCCCATTTGGAACCCAGGACACCGCTGATGACCCGAGCCTCCGACACGCCTATAGATCAGATGGAACACGCGATCGTCGATGAAGTCGATCCGGAGCTGGAGATCCTCTTGGACGCCCGCGGTCGCGGCGATGAACGTCAGGATTCGGACGTGGATTAGGTTGTCGGGGAATAGGAGCCCTTCGGTCCAAAGCGAGGTGGCCGCAAAGAAGTGGTCAGACTCTACCACGCCGTGGACGGCTTTCCGGACGCAGCCGACGACCTTGTCTATTCTCGTGACGATGTTAACCGGATTTACGATCCACAACCTTAAGCGCTTCGGCGAAGTGGAGATCGAATTGGGGAGCCCGGTGGTCTTCATCTGGCTCACATGATCCGGAAGAAATCTATACTGCCCACGTAGAAAGTGCCACGTATAAAGGCTCGAGCCCAGCCATGACCCGTAACCAAATCGAATTGACCGCTTTGGCCGCTGGTGTGAATCGTAGGTCGTTTGACCCGGTACAGATGCGATAGTACCTCTTCTTGATCGACAGGGAGATTCCGGACTGTGGGTTACAATAGGCGACGACATTAGAATGGTGGTGATATCCGACTGTGGAGAAATCGTAAATGAGCGGAAAGCCTCGAAAAACCCGACCCGGCCGGTCGCAGCTCGCGACGTCAGGGGAAGAATCGAATGAAGCGCCCACAAGAGAAAGTGGCAGCCAAAATGTCGCCGCCAGCCACTCCGAAGTGGTGCTCAACGAGGTCGCAGGTCGGGAAGTGGTCATCTCGTTCGATGGAGGGCCGAATCCGATTGACGATGGCGAAAGCCAAGTTCTGAAGGCGCTCAATGGAATCAGTTTCGACCAGTACTATCAGGCCCAACAGACCGGCTGGGTGCTCTACCTGAAGAGCTCGACCGACCTTTCGATACTGCAGGCGTTCGCCGCGAGACTGGGACACGAACGCTCGATCCGGGCGCTCGAGCGGCCCTTTGTGAAATACGTGCATAATCAGCTTACGGCCGTTCAGCACCATTTCCACGGCCTGCGCGAGGCTCTCCCTGTGCTTCGGGGCGTTGCCCTCTTCGATCGCCTCGAATCGGAGAGTTCCGATATCGCCCCGATCGAGTGTTTGACGTGGAGGCGTAGAGAGATTGAGAACTATGTCTGCTCGCTGGCGACACTCGAAGCATACGCCACGGGTACCGCAGAGGACGCCTCGGCGGGACCACTGTTCGCTGCGTCTGAAGTCAGCAGGCGCCAGAACGCCATGCGCGAAGCTATTGCGGAAGTAGAGTCGGCGCTGATGACGGTGGGTAAGGAATCTCCCTGGAGTGCCGACAGTAAGGCGAGTGAAGAATTCCTGGATCCCGTGTTCGCTTCCTACTTCAAGAGACTTGATCTGCCGAACCTGATGGCCAAGAAGAGCTTCTACGAACTGGCCGAATACGTTCCCGAGACCGAAATCGATCCGGAGATTCACGAGAAACTCGACGCAATCGCGGACGTCGCGGAGATCGCGACACCTGGGGGTGAACGAACGTGAACTTGACAGCATTCAGCATCGCCAACTTCAAGGCGTTCGCGGCATCACAACGCATTCCACTACGGCCGATCACACTGATTTACGGTGCGAATAGTGCCGGAAAATCGAGTGCGATACATGCACTCGCGCTCGCACACCACGCCATTAAGATGGGAGCCCTCGAAACTCAGCGCAAATGCATTGGCATTGCGTGAATCTATAGCGGTGATATCAATCAATGCCCGAAGAGTTGATTAATCGTGTCCAGGCAGCCACGTTCTTAGAGCTATATTTCGTTTTCCGCGTGTCCGACACGTAACGCGAAGACCAGTACTATGCGACAGCACGACATCGGCGAGATTGCACCAGACGAATTCGTTGCCGATGTAACCATCTCAACCTGTCGGAATGTAAATGATGGTATTTTCCGGATTTGATGATGCGGTGGTCGTTGACGTAGAAACAACAGGCCTTGATCCAACACGAGACAGAATAGTCTCTGTAGCGATGATTCGTGCACGCTTTTCTAAACTTCGGCAGAGGTCCAAAGAGCTTAATGGAGATACAATCGACGCTATCGTAAACCCCAAATGCCGTATACCGGCAAGGGCATTTCGAATTCACGGCATA
>JAGWBX010000054.1 GCA_021295655.1 Candidatus Latescibacterota bacterium | reverse complement strand
GGATTCTGTGGCCCTGCGGCATGAACCAGACGGCATCCAGCACGAGTCCCAGCGCGATCGCAAATACGTACCCGATCAGCAGGCCGATAAAAAACGGACGCGAGCGCCGGTAGAACGCGGCGCCGAAGAATCGCAGCAGAATCGCCTTCAGACTCCACGCCAGAAGAATCGTGAATCCCGTCAGGTGTGACAGCGCGGACCCGGAAAGCGCAAAGCCGATGGGATGAAAGGGCCACCACGCAAAACGGTAACGCATGAACGTGATGACGGCCATGGCGACCACACCCACGATGAAGAACACATACTCGCTGGACTGCATCGGTTTGGGTGAGATGATGTCGCTGACCGCACCCTGGAAACCGCTTTGTCCGGCCCGCGTCACCAGCCAGTTCGGCTCGAAATTGTACCCGCCAACCGTGTATCCGAGCCAGACGACGTACAGCGTGGATGCCACCAGCCCCACCAGAAACGCGGCGCATACGGACCAGAACAACCGTCTCCTGTTGCCTGCGATGAAGTCACCCAGCCGGTTGGCGTGCATGCCGAATGTGAATATGGTTCCCTTGAAGTGACTCAATGCCACCGCGGTGGGATAGAACAAGGCGTGGGTCGCCGCAGGTATGCCCCTGGCCCCCCCGAACGCAGCCTGTACAAGGCTTCGAGCCGACGTTGGCGAACTCAGGAACACCAGCCCGGAATCCGCGAGGATCTTGCCCATCGCCAGGTAGACGAGAAACATGGTCGGTACGGTCAGCGCGATCACGCCGGTATCCATCCCGGCATTCCAGAGCCAGGCGACGGCGTAACAACAGGCGATACCCAGGCCAAGGAAAGCCGCCCGGTAGGAAATGAGTTCACGGCTGTCGTCTATATGTTCGCTCCGGGGATTCAGCGCTTTCAGAAATGCATCCCTGAGATGACGCCGCGCAATCAATACCCAGAAGACCGCAAGGCACACGAATGCGCCGGCGGTTTGCCACGTATACGGCCCGGCGGAGCGGTAGGAATGCCACGACGGCATGCCGAGCCGCGTCAGAATTCCCGACTCAACCACGAAAAAAAGGTCGAAAAACCAGAGACTGAACAGGACTTCGAGACTGGCAAAATAGGCAAAGCAGATCACAAACGTGTTGAATGAAATCCACAGCGCGGGAAAGTCCCTCGCCAGAGGAAGGTACCAACCCGGCGTCATGCGGAAGCCTGGAAAAGCCGGGAAGAACCAGCCGATCATATTCCAGCAATAGATGAAGGCGCTGACCGAGAATCCGGCCCAGAACATCCGGCCCTGCATCAGTTCCGGCAGCAACCGCTTCCCGGAGCCCCCGAGGGACGCGATTTCCACGATCGGCTCCATCGCCGGATAGACGAGCTTCTCGTATTCCGACCACTGGCGATGGATGATGATGGACGCGCAGAAACAGGCGAACGCCACCGCCGCGATGAACGTGAACCACCAGAACAGCGGACCCGCCCAGCTTTCCCATGGCACGGCCACGTCGGGAGGCAATCCGTTGTAAAACCAGCTCATCTCCCCTTTCCTGTTCTGAGGAAAGATAAAATCCGGGAGATGGGGATGCAGAAACTCAGACCAGCGGTTCTCTGGCGTGGCGAAATAATACGGGGACACGATCACACCCACCAGGTATCCACTCACGCCGTACGTGGGGCCAAGCGAACTCACGAATCCCATGGTAAAAACGGTGAGCCACTCTGTTCGCGAAAACACGAAAGGCCTTCCGAATCGAAAGGCCAATGCCGAACAGACGACCATTGACAGCATGGTCAATATCAGGTTGCCCATGGGCATGTGGCTGTAGGCCATCAATGAGCCATGAACAAGATAGAGTACGGTGTTGGCCAGGAGGCTGACCGCCACCGCCAGACACAGTCCGAAAGCGATCGATCGAAGCGTGACGCCCCGGTCTTCCGCCGCCGCGGACGGATCGGGATTTGATTGTTCGGCCTGCGTAGCCGCCGCACCGCTTTCAGGCATGGATCAGCCCCCGATATGGACCGGAGGAAATACCGCCCGTCCTCGCGGCCCCACAGAGCAAACCTTTTTTCAATACCATTTGTGGAGCGTGTGACCCTGTTTTCCGAAGAATACGGCGTCTACGACCAACCCCAACGTTGTAACCAGAATATACGCCGTCAACGCTCCGATGAAGAATGGACGCGATTTCCTGTAGAACGCCGCGCCGACCAGCTTCAGCAGGATGAACTTCACCAGCCAGGCCAGGAACAGCGTGAAACTCGTCAGCCGCGTCAACCACGCACCCGAGATGGCAAACCCCACCGGATGAACCGGCCACCAGCTGAGACGGTATCTCAACAGATTCAACGCCATCATAGCGACAAAGCCCGCCAGGAAGAACCAGTAGTCCTCCACCTCGGTGGGTTCCGGCGAGAGAATATCGTTCACGCCGCGCTGGTAACCGCCGACGCCGGCGCGAATGATCAGCCAGTTGGGCTGGAAGTTGTACCCGCCGATCGTATATCCCAACCAGATCGTAAAGAGCGTAGACCCCACAACACCCACGACGAACGCGCCGAAAACCCCGCCAAAAAACCACCTGTGCCTCCCGGCAAGGAAGTCTCCCAGCCGGTTTACGTGCATCCCCAGCGAAAACGTGTACGCGCGAAAATGATTGATTGATACCGATGCCGGGTACATAACGGCGTGGGTGGCCGCCGGAACGGCGCTTGCGCCGCCCATCGCGGCCGCTGCCAACTCCCATCCCCTGGTCGCGGAACCTATATAGATATGACCCGTCTCGGCCAGAATCTTCGCCACGCCGAAGTAGATCAGGAACATGGTTGGGATCAGAAGACAGATAATCTTGAGGTCCATTCCCGCCTGGGACAACCACGCGATCGTATAGGCAGTTGAGATGCCCAGCCAGATAAACGCCGCCCGATAGGATATTAGTTCCCGACGGTCGTCGATCGGACTGCGATCCGGCCGAAGCGCCTTGCGAAACGCCTGCCTGAGATGCGTCCGGGAAACCAGCAGCCACCAGATGGCAATTCCCACGAAGGCGCCCGCCGTCTGCCAGCCGTAACGACCCGTCATATAGTGAGGTGAGATTGCCTCCACGCCAAGCCGGTTCAGGAACCCGCCCTCGAAAATAAACACCAGGTCGAAGAACCAGAGACTGAACAACACCTCCAGGCTGGCAAAATAGGAAAAACAGATAACGACCGTGCTTACGAAAATCCACTGTGGCGGGAAGGCCTGCCCCAGCGGAATCCAGGTTCCCCTCGCCGTGGGAAAAACGGGAAAACCCGGTTTGAACCACCCGATAATATTCCAGCTGAAGACAAAGAAGACAATTCCGAATCCTGTCCAGAACGCTTTGCCCGTCATGAATTCCGGAAGCCATCCTCGTCCCTTGCCTGCGTTTGCCGCCATCTCCACGATGGGTTCCATCGCCGGGAACACGATCTTTTCGTTCTCCGACCACTGCCTGTGGATGATCACCGACGCGCACAGACACGCCAGCGCGACCGCACAGACAAACGTAAACCACCAGAACAGGGGCATGGTCCAGGCTTCCCACG
This sequence comes from Candidatus Latescibacterota bacterium, assembly GCA_021295655.1. Taxonomy (GTDB): domain Bacteria; phylum Latescibacterota; class UBA2968; order UBA2968; genus JAAXHE01. Next base: position 15,504 of record JAGWBX010000054.1, on the reverse strand, counting down.
GAATGGGGGCGCCGTGGGGCAACCCGTCGTAAAACCAGGTCATTGCCCCGTCCTTGTTGGTCGGGATCATCCATTCCGGGAGGTACGGATGCAGAAATTCGCCCCAACGGTTTTCGGGCGTGGCGAAATAATAGGGTGTCACGATGACACCCACAAGGTAGCCGCTCACGCCATAGGTCGGCCCAAGGGACGCGATAAACCCCATTGCGAAGACCGTGATCCACTCGCTGGGCGAAAATACGAACCTGCGGCCAAACCCTTTCGCCAGCGCCGCACAGAGCAGAATGGACAGCAGCCAGACGATCAGGTTCCCCATCGGCATATGGCTGTACGCCATAAACGACGAGTGGAGGATATACCGTACGACGTTCCCCAGAACGCTGATGACAAGGGACAGACACAGTCCGAAAATCAGCGCCCGGACCGTCGTTCCGCGGTCGTCGACGGTCGTGTCCACCGGGTTTTTCGACAGACGGGCCAATCCCCGTGTGGAAATCCTGTCCGGTTCAGCCATCAACGCTCCCGGGTTTACCGTCAGGGCAGCGGATCCTCGATCCTGCTGCCGATCACACGTCATCGCAATTACATCGCCACGATCTTCCTCATACGCCTGGCCGTCTCGATCTGCGCTTCACGACTTCCCGATACCTCGTGTATGACCGGAGAGCCATATCCGACCGCGCGCAGTTCGGCCATTACCGCGGGCCAATCGGTATCGCCGTCCATGAGATCCACGAATCGGTGTTCGCTGCGACTGAAATCCTTGAAATGCACCCGTACTATGCGACTCCCCAGACCTCGAATCCAGTGTTCCGGAAAGCCGTAAGCCATCATGTTCGCCGTGTCGACATAGGTTCCCACCCGGGGGCTCCCGACGGCATCCACAAACGCGGCCATCTCCCGCGGGCTCAACAGAAACTTGTTCCAGACGTTCTCGATACCCACGGACACGTCCTTCTCCTCGGCCAGCGGCGTCAGATCCCTGATGGCGCCCAGCATCAGGTCCCAGGCCTGTTCGTAGGTTCCTTCGGACGTAAGCTGACCGGGGTGCAGCAGCACCGCGTCGATGCCCAGAACGTGTGCGATTTCTATGGACCGCGCGAGACACATGACGCCCTGCCCGCGGTCGTTCGAATTCAGGCTGAGGAAGTTCCCTCGATCCGCATATTGCGCAATGGAACTGCCGATTTCCACACCAGCGGCATCGCATCTTCCGCGCACCTGCCGGATCTCATCGTCGCTCATGTTCACGTCAGGATCGCCGCCATCGCTGAAGACCAGTTCCAGCGCCTCATAACCGGCGGAACCGCACAGCTCCAGTGTTTCGTCCAGCGAATACCGACCCAGAATAATCTGCGTCACGCCAATTTTCATCGTCCTCTCCTCTTAACCTCGGATACGTAATTGTTCGGGGAAGTAAAACCGAATATATGCAAGTAGATAAAGGCGATTTGACTTCGGATGCCCAGAATACACCAGGTCGCACAACCCCGCCGGCCGCTCATGCGTGCTGCGCCTTCCACGAAATCAGAGCGTTCGCAATGGTTTCCGTCATTTCTCTCACGTCGGCGCAATGCGACTCGATGCTGTCCGGGACGGCCTGAAGAAATGTCCGGACCGTTCCCGCATGTTCACTCACGTACCGGTCGCCATAGACGTTGTGCTCCGGCTCTCGCGGATCAATCAGTACACGCCGGTTCTCAAGCGGGTGAACGTGGTAATTTTCCATGATCGCCGCCTCGACGACGGCGCCTTTTTCACGCAGACGTCGAGGCATGGCGTCCTTGTCGTGCATTCCTATACTCCGGGTGAACCCTTCCCGGGTGAAGTGGGCATGCACTTCGATCGAGGCATCCGGCCGGGTGGCCAGCAGGTAATTCCAGAGCGCCTCGGTTTCCCTGGCGGCGCCCCTGCCTTCAACGAGGTTGTTGATTCCGAACTTGGGCACTTCCCCGACCGCATTTGTCACGCTGTGGCCCACGAATACGCCATCCGGATTCAACATCGGCATGAGGCAGAACTGCACGTTTTCCAGAAGCCGCTGCGCTCGCGCCGTTGGGATGGTCAGCCAGTGGGCGACGTGCATGATACCCCACGAAACCGGCTCGCAGGACTGCATGGTCGCATCCACCAGGAGTTTCAGCTCGCGCGGCGGCGACTCCAGGACCGGAAGGGGACGTCCCTGCGCCGATGTCCCGATCTCACGGCAGGTCCAGACGTCTGAGCTTTCCGCGAGCCGCCGTGCCTTTTCGAGTACCTGATCAGGCGTTTCGTAAGGCGCCGAGGCCACGCGAACGACTTCGCCCGGGCGGACCTCAACCTGAGCGTCCATATATTCGTGCTCGTGATAGTCCGCGTCTTCCGGCGGCAACCAGGACCAGCCCGTATCCTGCCGCCACACCCACCAGGGCGGATACATATAATTGGATCCCTTTCGACTGAGCAGAAACCGGAGCTTCACCCGCCTGCCGGCATCGCCCCGATTGCGCACTCGCACGTGGGCCATGTATTCCTTCGGTACACCGGCCCCGTCGAACAGCTCATCCAGAAGGTCCTGAAACCACTGTGGAATCTCCTCGGGCCGGTAGCCGATTTCATAACGACTCGCGCTCGTGATACGCATCTCTCCCGCGCTGCCGCAGGGAAACTCGTCGTCGATCTCAATGCAGGCGTTGTTGTCCGCGAGTCTCATCGCTCACCCCTCCTCCGACGGGCTTCCGGCATTGACGCCCAGCCCCCGGCGATAGGCTTCCAGCGTCATCAGATCGTCCGGCAGCACGTTGCCCAGATTCACCTCCGGCCCGTACCGGTCTACAAGGGTCCGTCGCATCCGGTGGACGTCGTGCGGATGCACACCCGCTATCCACGGGCCCGGCAATTCGAACATGACCCGGGCCGGACCAGCTGCCTCCACGGCCTGCTCGACCTGCCGCGCCGTGCCGGCATCTTCGTGGACCAGTTCGGCCGCCTCCAGCAGAACGATACGGGACCCCGCGTCGAGGCACGCCTTCACGTCGTCGGCCATCGGGATGCCCGCATCCAATCCCTCCTTCTGCCCCACCTCGCCCAATACCGTCAGCCCATGTAATTCGACCGCCTGCCGGATCATCTTCAACTTCCATTCGTGTGTCACGGCTGCCAGATTGTCCGACACCTCGACCCATCGATAGCCTGCTTCCGCCACGGCGGGAAAATACAGGTGGGCCGCGCCCTGCACCTGGGCATATTCCAGGTACTGCCCACCCGGAAACGGTTCTATATTATGATCCAGATAGTTCTTGATCTTCGCATTGAGCACGTCGTCGCTCAACAGCCTCGAAATCCCGACGGCCACCTTCGCGAAATCAAAAAAAGGGGCCGCGGTCTCTATCAGATCAGACTGCGCCCCCGACCCGAAACCCCAGTCCACCACCATGGTCAAACCCAGATCCCTGGGTTTCCGCGACCGCTGGCGGCCGTCCAGCCCTCCAAAGATATGTTCGTTATACAAATTGCACGCCCTCCTTTCCCCAGGACGGATCCGGCCAAACCGCTGTCAGGCTCCGCGTTACGGAACCCATGCGCGAACCACCGTAACCCGACCGGAGCACCGCTAGGTGTGATCTCGCCTGATTGGCCGAACCGGACGCTCAAGAATTATCTTAGGAACGGTGGGCACGTACCGACGGTCGAAATCGAGTACCGACCTGAACTATAGATACTGCCCACGGGGCCATTTCCAATTCATGGAAATTACTTGCATTTTATTTTTTATCAGGTATAATTGAATATGACAGTCATTTACAGATTCGCCCATTAAATGATGAGATTGCCATGCCGATTGCAAAAGTGGGACGTCGTGGGCAGATGACCTTGCCCCGGGAGGTTCGCAAAGCGCTTGACGTTGAGGAGGGCGACCACATTGTCTTCGTTCGAAGACGCCACGAGTTCTCGGTTCAACCGCTGAACCGGACCTTGCTGGACCTGCGGGGAAGCGTCCGGGTTTCCGGCCGCCAGGACTTCGACGCCGTTCGCGAGCATGTTCGGAGAACCCGGGCACGCAGGGGAGCAGATGGCACTTCCTGAACGCGTTTTTGTTGATACAAACGTATTCCTGCGTTATCTGACCAATGACGTCGCGGAGCAGGCCGATGCGGTAGAGTCTCTCCTGTGCCGGGCAGGCGCAGGAGAGATTGCGCTCGTAACCGGCATTCTTGTAATCGCCGAGATCGTGTGGACCCTGGAGTCGTACTACAAACTCACCCGAGTCGAAATCCAGGCGATGGTCAGGGCCATTATCAATACGCCAGGATTGGAAGTTGGAGATCGAAAAATCATTTCCCGGGCCATTTCTGCCTACGTCGACAAAAACGTGGACTTCGGCGACGCATACAACGCAACATGGTTGCTGTCGCAAGACCTGAAGGTCGTCTATACCTTCGACCGCCGTCATTTTTCCCGATTTGAAGGTGCTGAAGTTCGAGTGCCCGACGGAAACTGAGTAGATCTGAGTTCAGTCAGAAACAGACCTCTGGAAAAAGGATCCGGGGGCCTGTTTTGTTGGTCGTAAGAACGTCGCGTGACCCGTAACGAAGCACAAGATAAACGCGCGAACAGGCCGAAACAAACACTTTTCCCATACCTGCCGAACTCTGCAAGTAACCGACCGTTTGCCGACGGCAGGAATCCCGCTCAATCAGACGGGCCTCGCTGCCGCCATCGCACACGTGCAGGAAAGCGCGGCGAAGGCCGCCTCAATGCGCACACTCCGTGCAGTCAGAACTCGATCCCCTTCCGTGCCGGTACCCCCCTGGCATAATAGTGCTTGACCTTTCGCATCTCCGTCATCAGATCGACGCGTTCCACAAGCGCGTCCCAGACCTTGTGGCCTGAAAGCACCAGTTCGCACCGACGGTCCTTGTCGTACAGATCCAGAAGCTCCATCACGTCCTCCCGCCGCAGCAGCCCGTAGGCGGCCGCTGCGAGGATTTCGTCCAGAATCAGCAGATCCTGAGTGCCTTCGCGCACCAGCAGCCGGGCGGTTTCGAGTCCGCGCCGCGCTTCCTCAATGTCCTGAGGCTCCGCGCCGAATCGAAACGTCCCATCCGGCATCATGCGTTCACATCCGGTCGGGTGCAGCGCGACCCCGTCGAGTTGCCTGAGGACGTGCCGTTCGGAGTAGTGCTCTGTCTCTCCATCGTACCCCTTGTCGAACTGCACCAGGACCACCTTCATGCCGGCCCCCACCGCACGGATTGCCAGCCCGACACAACAGGTCGTCTTGCCCTTGCCGTAACCGTAATAGACATGAACCTGGTGAATCCGATCTTCACCTTGCGCCGGTGGAATGACTCGGGGGCGCGACGGCGTCCGCTTCTGCTTTGCCATCCGTATACCGCCTCGTGCCGAAATATGTACTCGAATCCGGTTTCCTTCACACCGGCGCCTATTTCTGGCGAATTCGAAAATTATCAATTATCTTATACGTATGGGAACCTTTGCAGATCCGGCCGCCGCGTCATCCCCGACACCAGCGGCCACGTCACTCGATGACGCGTTCGCCTGTTGCGAAGCCCTAACACGCAGCCACTACGAGAACTTCCCGGTGGGTTCACGTCTGATTCCCGCCAGGGTGCGGCCCCACGTGTACAGCGTTTATGCTTTTGCGCGTACTGCCGACGACCTGGCCGACGAACCCGGCCTGGCCCCGGGAGAACGCACGCGGCGGCTGGATGAATGGGATGCGAAACTGGCGTCCTGCACGGTTGCGCCGGAGGGCCCCATACTGACCGCCCTCGGAGAGACGATCAGATCACAGCATATACCCCGCCGGCATCTGCACGATCTGCTCCATGCATTCAAGATGGACGTGGTTACGCAACGGCATAGGACGTTCAACCATTTGCTGTCCTACTGCCGGTACTCCGCGGCCCCGGTGGGGCGCCTCATTCTGCACCTGTTTTCATACACGGACGCGCGCCGCGGGTTTCTTTCAGATCTGATATGTACGGCACTTCAGCTGGCCAACTTCTGGCAGGACGTCGCAATTGACTTCTCGCGCGGTCGCATCTACCTGCCCCAGGACGATATGGACCGTTTCGGCGTTACAGAAGACGATCTGGCAAGAGGTCGTCCCACCGATGGATTCAGGGCACTACTGGCCTGCGAAATCGAACGTACCAGGGTACTCTTTCTAAGGGGCGCCGAACTGCCGGACCTGGTCTCCGGCCGGCTCAAATACGAACTCCGTCTGACCTGGCTGGGCGGATTGCGAATCCTCGACAAGATCCGGACAGACGAATACGACGTTTTCGATTGTCGTCCGAAGATCAAGAAACGGGATATTCCCGGCCTGTTCTTCCGCGCCCTCTTCTGGAACCCGCGTGCGTGCGGTGAATCCCGTCTCCGGTCCCAATGAATATCAAATCCTACACGGCGACGCTCGTACGCAACGCGCGCAGCAACTTCTATTACGCGTTCGTTTTTCTGCCCCGATCCAAGCGAGACGCCATCTTCGCCACGTACGCCTTCAGCCGGTATACCGACGACCTGGTAGACGATGCGGCATCGGGGGAAGCCGCTGCCCGGAACCTCGCAAAATGGCGGGCCGAAACCCACGCCTGTTTCGACGGCAGACCCCGGCACCCGATTACCGCCAACCTGTACAAAGCCGTGAAGCGCTTCAAGATTCCGAAAGAACACTTTCTCAAGCTGATTGACGGCGTGGAAATGGACCTTGTCAAGAATCGCTATCAGACCTTCGGAGACCTGTACGAATATTGTTACCGCGTCGCCTCGATTGTCGGCCTGATATGCATCGAAATCTTCGGCTATACCAGGCGGGCATCCCGGGAATACGCCGTCAATCTGGGGATTGCACTGCAACTTACGAACATCCTGCGCGACATCAGGACCGACGCATTGAGAGACCGCATCTATCTTCCGCTGGAAGACTTGAAACGTTTCAACTACACCGAAAAAGACCTCTTCGACGGAATCACCACAACCCGGTTCCGGAAACTGATGCAATTCCAGTGCAGCCGGGCCTGGAGCTACTACAGGAAAGCGGCGCAATGCCTGCCAAGAGAAGATCGCAAGAGCCTTTTTCCTGCCGAAATCATGGGTTGCATCTACAGCCGTCTTCTCAGCCGCATTGAAGCCGTCAATTACAACGTGTACCAACATCCGATTCACGTAAACAATCTGAAAAAGCTGGGCATCGCGCTTGAATTCTGCCTTCGCAACCGCATCGGAATGCGGGAGAAGTCGCCGTGAGCCGCGTGATCATTATCGGCGGCGGTTTTGCGGGTCTCGCCGCGGGCGTTCGCCTTGCAGAACGGGGCGGGTGCGTCGTCAACCTGTATGAGCGCAGGAAACACCTGGGCGGGCGTGCGTATTCATTTACCGACCGAAGGACGGGCGATACCGTAGACAACGGCCAGCACCTCTTCATGAAATGTTATCTCCGGACCAGGAAGTTCCTGGAAACCATCGGCGCAGATGACCGTTTGCAGTTTCAGAAAAAGTTCCGCCTGGATTTCCTGCACCCCGGCCTGGGGCCTGCCGCCCTTGAGTTTCCCCGTTTGCTGCCGCCTCCCCTCAATCTGTTGGCCGGCTTCATGCGCTACAGACCCGTCAACATGGGGGACGTCTTTCGGCTGCGACGCGTCAGGGCGGCCCTTGCAACGCCGTTGCAATCCGGTGTCACGGTGAACGACTGGCTGGAGGAATGCAGGCAATCTCCAGCAATCCGGCAAGCGTTCTGGGACCCGCTCTGCATCTCCGCGCTGAATCAACATCCCGACGCCGCCCCTGCCAGGCACCTGACTTCCGTTCTGAAGCTCGCGTTTCTCGGACGCTCCGACTCAACCCTGATGGGCTATCCCGGCGTGGGTCTCGGCGCGATGTATACCGACGCTGCAAGGCGTTTCATCCACCGGCACGGAGGTGTATGCCACGTCGGCGAGGCGGCCACGGAACTGCGAGTTGTCGAAGACGGCAAACTATGGATCCGGTTGAAATCGGGCTCGGCTGTGACGGCCGATGCCGCCATCTGCGCGGTCACGCCGCCCGCATTGTCCCGCCTGTTGCCGGAAGGGTTTGAAGATCTCAAAATCCGTCTGAACGCCTATTATCCCTCTCCGATCCTTTCGGTCAACCTCTGGTTCGCGGCGCCCGTACTCAACAGGCCGTTTGTTGGCCTCCTCGCCGGCCGTATGGACTGGATATTCAACAAACCGATGCTTTACAACGGTCGCGACAAGGCATCAAGCGGGCACGTCACCCTGGTTGCCAGCGCCGCAGGCAGCCTGGTTGACCAGCCTGACGAAAGGCTCGTCGAGATTGCGCTGGATGACCTGCACCGGTTCCTGCCCGAAACCAGAAACATACCATTGGAGCACCATCTGGTTGTCCGGGAACGACAGGCAACGTTCGCGCTTCCATTGGATCATTCTCCCCCACCGAATCGTACGGCCGCACCCGGACTCTACATCGCGGGAGACTGGACCGACACCGGCCTCCCGGCCACGGTTGAAAGCGCCGTGGAGAGCGGCTACCGGGCGGCGGCGCATACGATGGAATACCTGAACGCAAATCACGTCCCTGACCGATGTACGTTTCCTAACCAACCCTGAAGTTCGCCACTCCCTGTTCGATGAAGACCCGGGTCTCGAAGTCCACGGCGGTGATTCCTTCTATGCACGGTTCGCCTTCGGCATTGACCGCGGCCAGCGGCAGTCCGTCGACCTGGTAGAAATTCTCGCCGTCGTGAGCCTGCGCGGTCAGCTCCGGATCCGCGCCGGTTCGCGCGCTGAATCGATCGTAAAAATCGTCTGGGGCCATTGCGTAGAGATTGGCGCCAGTACCTACATACTCGCCCGTCTCCGGGTGACGGCTGAAACCGTGTCCGGTGAGGAAATCGGCGTGGACTTTCAGGTTACCCATCACCACGACCGTATCCTTTTCTTCAAGTACGAAGCTCTGGAATTTCCCGATCTCGCGCCTCTTCATCGGCCGGACACCTCCTTTCGCGCACCAACTGCCTCCCTCCGGCGGGCTGGTCGTTCGTTGCGTCTTCCTGTAGCAATTCACGGCCGCCGCCGCTATGAAAAATCGCCATGGAGTGCGGTTCCCGGCTCCGGATTTCCGGTCGACGGTCTTCCGTACGCAGACTCACGAATGGAGACGCCGATCCTGAACCTGCCGCAAGGCTCCGTGACGAGAAACCCCGCCGGATAGCGCCTGCACCCCGGCAAAACGGATCATTGGACGTCGGCGTGGTCTGCCGAGCTCATGGCCTCGATATATTTCAGCCCGGTCCCGGTATTGAACAGCACCACCCGGTCCTCAGAAGCAATCCACCCGTCCCCCACGAGCTGTTTCAGCCCTGCAAGGGTCGCCGCGCCTTCAGGCGCCGGGAAAATGCCCGTCGACGAGGCCATTTCATCGACGCATGCCAGCAACGCGTCGTCGGTAACGGCGATCGCCGTGCCACGGCTTTCCCGGATGGCTCTCAGCATAAGAAACTCGCCCACGGCGCCAGGCACCCGGAGGCCCGACGCAATGGTTTCCGCGTCCTCCCAGAACTCGGCTGATTCGGCGCCCGTTTCATATGCCCGGACAATCGGCGCACAGCCCTCCGCCTGTACGGCCACCATCCGGGGACGCACGGAGCCGATCCACCCCATTGCTTCCATTTCGTCCCACGCCTTCCACATCCCGATCAGGCCCGTGCCGCCTCCCGTCGGGTACATCACGACGTCCGGCAACTCCCAGCCCAACTGCTCGGCGAGTTCGTATCCCATCGTTTTTTTTCCTTCGACCCGGTACGGCTCCTTGAGTGTGGCGACGTCGAACCAGCCCGCAGCGGCCTTTCGCTCGGCCACCATCTTCCCGCAATCCGTAATCAGACCGTCCACGAGCGTCAGGTGCGCACCCAGCCGCCGGCACTCCACGATGTTTGCCGACGGGGTATCCTTCGGCATGAAGATGTGTGCTGCCATCCCCGCTCGCGCCGCGTAGGCCGCGGTTGCCCCCCCGGCATTCCCCGCCGACGGAATGGCCACGGCCGCCGCCCCCAATTCCACCGCCCTGGAAATCGCCGCCGACAGCCCGCGCGCCTTGAACGATCCGGTTGGATTGACACCCTCATCCTTGACGTAGAGGTCCGGCACGCCAACCCGCGTCCCAAGCGCGCCCACCTTGAGCAACGGCGTGAATCCCTCACCCAGGCTTGTCCGGCACGCCGCCCGTTCGACGGGGAGGACTTCCTCGTACCGCCACATGGTCGTCTCGCGGCCCGGCAAATCCGCTCTGTCGACGGACTTCGACGCTTTTTCCAGATCGTACCGGGCGAAGAGCGGCGCCTCGCAGCAAGCGCTCAGATTCCAGAGTTCACTCTTTTCGTGGCATCGGCCACAGCGGGTACATATGAGGTCGACCAGAAATCCCATCCATCCTCCTGTGTTGTCCTTTCCCGAATTCAGGCAACCTGTTTCCAGGAATGGACACTCGAGCCGGCGAACGGAGCACCCGGGCAGTCGTACGCCGAACCAACGCCTTGAAACGGTCCTATCATGCAATCCAGCCTGTCGGAAGTCAAGCGCCGGGGCGGGTTCGAACCAGCGGACCGTCATCCGTGGTTTTCCGCAGACAGTCGCCTTCATCCTCCGAGCAGTCCATAGTCCCTGATCTTCCTTCGGAGCGTCGGACGCGATACACCCAGGATCTCGCAAGCCATGCCCCGGTTCCAGCCCGTCGCATTCAGAACCTGCTCAATGTGCCGGCGTTCCACGTCCGCGAGGGTCAGCGATTCATCGGAATCCGGCGAATCATCCGAGATCAGGCCCTTCAGGTGACTACGCTGGACCGTACTCTCCCGGCAATGAAGCGCCGCCCTCACCAGGACATTCTGCAGTTCCCTGACGTTGCCCGGCCACGGATGGACCATCAGCCGGTGCATGGCCTCCTGAGAAATGCCCCCCAGGCTCCGGCCGGTACGGTGCCGGATCTCGCCAAGCGTGCGCCGCACAAGCAAGGGTATGTCCGCAAGGCGTTCGCGCAGCGGCGGCAATTGGACGGTTACCTCGCTCAGCCTGTAATAGAGATCCGCTCTGAATGACCCATTCGCAACCTGATTCTCCAGATCGGCATTCGTGGCCGCCACAACCCGTACATCCGGTCGGATCGATTCCTGGCCGCCCACACGACGGAATTCAACCTGGTCCAGTACACGAAGCAGCTTGGCCTGAAAACCTGGAAGCGCGTCGCCGATTTCATCCAGAAAAAGCGTGCCGTGGCCGGCCTGCTCGAAACATCCGGCGCGCCGCCCCGCCGCACCCGTGAAGGCGCCGCGCTCGTGCCCGAACAATTCACTCTCGGTGAGGGTCTCCATAACGGCCACACAGTTGACGGCCACGAACGCCCCGGGCCGTCGTGACGCACGATGGATTTCCCTGGCCATCAGTTCCTTTCCGGTTCCACTTTCACCGCAAACCAGTACCGTGGCCGAGGTACCTGCGACCGCGGCAACCGTCTTTAACGCCTCGACCATTTTCTGGGATCGTCCCACAACCATCTCGCCACTGACGTCCGGGACGGGTTCGACCGGGCCGGTATCTTCCCGGGGCAGATCCCGCTCTCTGCGCAGACGGTACAGCAATCCGTCCAGGGTGGGATCGTCCACGGGCTTGGAAAGACAGTCAAAGGCGCCACCCGAGATTGCCGTATAGACCTTGTCAGGAGAAAATCCCTCGCTCACCATAACGACCGGCGTATGGTGGCGCGCCTCTTCAAGTACCGGAAAACCGCCCCCGTCCGGGAGTTCGGCCTCGGCAAACACCCATGCAGGACGGCCGCACCTGTAGAGTCTCAAGCCCTCACGAGCGGTTCCCGCACACGCGACGTTCACCCCGCGCCGCGCCAAACGGTCCTTCATTTCCTTCCGGAATCGACTGTCGCCATCCACCAGAAGCACGCGCTGCATAGACTATCCTCCGTTTCGTAACCCGAACACCACCGACGAACTCCTGTTGGCTATGCAGGATGCGTGCCGGGGAGACGATCCGGGGGAATGAAATATCGCAAGTACCGTCTTTACAGGAACCAGTACATATACATCTCAAGATATGAGCACAGTCGTTCACCAGGCCTGTCAAACGAAACAGGACAAATGCCCCTCAGGCCGTCGTGCGCCAGGCGTCATACGGCCGGAATTCGCCACGGTGTTTCCGGAACGGGACATCAGGCGCGGATCCTGGCCTCATTGGTACCTATATTCGAAAAAAAACAGCAGAGCGCAATCGGGACAGCGCTCTGCTGTTTACGAGTTTTTTCTGTTTGCCGAGAACCCTACGGCACCGAAACAACCACCGGATCGGACGGATGGCTGATGTCGATTCCTCTCACCGAAACGACGCGATAGACGTACGTATTGCCGGATTCTACGTTGGAGTCTATATACTTGGTGTCTCGGAGCTTGTATGACACGGTCTCGAAAGCGCTGCTCGAACGATCACCCACCCGCTGGCGGCTCACCCGGAAACGCGTGATGCCTTGAGGCGCCTTCCAGGTGACGATCACGACGGTCCCTTCGTCCGGAAGATTACGCACGACCGCAGCGACATTGGTCGGCCTGGCAATCCTGCTGTCAGGTCCGGTCTGCAACGAAACGGTTATGGAGGCCTGGCTCTCGTTTCCACTGGCATCGATCGCGCGCACCTGGTAATTGTACATTGTGGATGTCTCAAGGCCCTCGTCCACATAACTCAGCGTGGTCGAGTCGACGGTCGCAATCCACTCATAGCCGGCCGAACCCGATCCTTCCGACCTGTAAATTCTGTATTGATGCAAGCCTGTCTGCTCCGAGCCGTCCTCATCGGTTCTGGAAGCGCGCCAACTCAACTCGATATCCGTATTGCCGGACAATTTCGCGTACAGGAATTCAGGCGGCGCTGGCGCCAGGTCGTCGTCCAACACGGTTGCCAGAACGAAATCCGACAGCCTGCTGGTGAGCCCGCCCGAGCCCAATGCACGCACGCGATACGCATAGGTCTTGCCCCCGACAAGAGGCGTGTCCACGTAGGCTGGCCACGGGGTGTTGAACGTGGAGACAACGTCCGGCCGAAGCGGGTCGCTGTAGCGCAACACTTCGTACCCGCTCAGTTGCGGCTCCGGATTCGGCGCCCAGGCCAGTGTAATTTTGGCCTTGCCGGCAATCGCCGTAACCCGCGTCGGGGTGGCGAGACCGGGCGTGCTGACGGACAGGGGCGTGGAACGCGGTCCGCCGTTTTTCTCGAAGTCGACTGCGTTTACGGTGTAATAATACAGGGTCAGCGGCTCCACCGTTGTGTCCCGGAACGTGGTCTGCACGCCGGGAACCTGCGCCATCTCCACGAATGAACTCGCCGTCTCTTTAGATCGGAAGACCCGATAGTGGGAAAGCCCCGTCAGTTCATCGCCGCCGTCGTCTCGTGTGGGAGGCGCCCATCTGAGCAGGACAACGCCCGCATCTTCATCATCCAGGCTGACGCTCAAGTCCGATGGCGCGGCCGGAGGCGATTCATCCGCCTCCGCCTGGCCGTCCACAAATGGTGATGCATCACCCACGACAACGCCACGATCCGGATCCTGTACGACCGTTTGAACCCGGTAGAAATAAACCACGTCGACCTCTACATTGGTATCTATATACACGGTCTGGGCCGTCGTAAACGGAACATTTGACGATACCGGCTCAAATGGTGCCTGGGTGGACGTTGACCGCAGCACCAGATAACCCAGAAGGTTGTCGTCGTTCGACGGGTTCCAGTGCAACTCGATTTTGCCAACCTTACTGATGGTCCGCAAGCCGCCCGGCGGGGTTATTCCGGTCTCCGGCGTACTCACCGACGCGGAGCGAGAGCGAACGCTTTCGTTGTCGAACCTGTCGATTGCGGAAACCTGATAGAAATACCGTAAATCCGTATCCAGTTGCGTTGTATCCGTAAACGTCGTCTGTGCGGCGGGAACCGTGGCAATCAGGACATACGCGTCTTCGGAGTCTTTCGCCCTGAAGACCCGGTAACCCTCCAGACCGGTCAGCTCCTGGTTGTCCGCGTCCGCTCTGGGCGCATCCCACACAAGCGATACATGGCCGGTATTCTCATCCCTAACGGCGGAAAGATTCGCGGGCGAAGCCGGCGGCCGTTTGTCTTCGCGCACCTCGGCGCTGACAAAGCCGGACCTCTCGCTGGATTGTCCGTTGACATCCACCGTGGTGATTCTGTAGAAATACACCCTGGAAGCCGAAACGTCCATCGTGGAGTCCACAAAGACGGTGCGGCCCGTGGTTACGTTCGCATCGTTCGCCTCGCCTCGCAGCCGGGTATAATCACCCGTGGCCGAAGTGGCGCGCCAGACGCCGTATCCTGCAAGTTCATTGATTTTCACGGCGTCCCACGTCAACAGTATCCGGCCGATGTCTGCCTGCGCCCGGATGTTTCCGGGGGGTTGCAGCGCCCCGCCACCGGGAAAATTCGGATCGACCGGATTCTCCCGCTCGCGACCGCAACGCCCCGCCCCAACAACGACAATGGCCAGAATGCCCCACACCCCGAGTCGGATCGGGCTGAATTTCCGACGCGCCATAAACCTCTCCTTACATGCACAAGAACTGCGGATATATGCGGCCCACCGTCAGACGACCCCGGCCGCAACGACTAAAAATGCCTCTTGACGGCGACTTTGATCATTCTCTTGTTGACGTCGCTCGTCATGTCCACGTTGAGTTTCTTCTTCTGACGTATCTTCGCCGGATCCTCGTCCACGCCACTAGAGAGAATCAGGCGCAACCCACTGGCCAGCAGCACGACAGAGAGCCCGATACTCATTTTGCTCTTGGTATCGTAGTCGCCCGTGCGGTCGAAGAGCCGCTCCGCCTCTTCAGATGTACGGGCGAGTTTGTAGTCGTCGTAGGACCTGTCTGCGTCCCGCCGGAAATCAATGGCCTTCTTGGCCATCACAGCGCTCCCGCCCAGAAACAGAACGCCGAACGTCCTGCGGGATGTAAAGAATGACTTCGCCTGAACCGGTTCGGCCGTCAGTCCAACCGCAGCTGCGATCAGCCAGCAAAGGGCCTGTGAGACCCGCTTACGCATAACCCGACTCCTGCCAGTTGAAATCCGTTCTCCCGCCCGTGTGACCGTCAGTACGATTAGACAGCATGAAACGCCCAAAAGTTTCGCGGATTCTCCTCAGACGCGCCTGCCTGCCCGGAGATGAGACGCGTCCCCGGAACCGTTCGGCGGATGCCTGAGGTATGAAGGCGCCTGGAAATGAATTCATTGCGGGAGGCAGGTGCGGCAGCAGGGCGAAGAACATGGAGGAAAAGTTAGGACAGTATAACAAAACAGGTATCGAAAGGCAACCGTAAATCGTCAGATGATACCCGCCTAGCAGTCCGTTGAAAAAGTCGCTCTGCAGGCGAGGCCGAGTCATTGTGGCCGAAGGCAAGGCGCGCAACCGAGTCGAATCGAGCGATTCGGC
>JAGWBX010000053.1:25238-44889 GCA_021295655.1 Candidatus Latescibacterota bacterium | reverse complement strand
CGGTGCTGGCAGAACCGCCTGCTTTTTTTTGGACCGCATGAAATAAAATTGAAAAACATCTTGATAAAAAAGATTTTAATTTTTATATTATTTATATATAATTAAATAATCTTAATAATAGGATACACAATGTCAAATAAAACCCTTCCCGTAAAATGCCCAAGCTGCGCCCGTCAATTGCACGTTGTTCGCCTCGGATGCGAACACTGTGACACGGTCGTACAGGGGTGTTTTGCGCTACCCGTCCTGACGCGCCTGGGTCCGGGCGAACGTTCGCTGATATTGAACCTGGTCAAATCCAGCGGAAACCTCAAGGATCTCGCCAGGCTCTACGGCGTCTCCTATCCAACCGTTCGCAACCGCCTCGACGCACTGATCGAGAAAATCGGTGAGATTGAAGCGGACAATGCGCCGGATGAACCCTAACAGCCCGTTGAAATAGTCCATCCGGCCTCGCTTGCAGAGCGACTTTATCAACGGACTGCTAAATACAGGACCGGCGAGCCATGACGCCCGTCAGTTTCCAGGTTCGATCGATCAGACCAGATTCCCCTCCGCACGGCTGTTCGTGCCTGTCACCACAACCGGCTCCCGCATCCCCACGCACATATTGCCGCCTATCAGATTGCAATCGCTGGACCCGCTTTCCACAATGCCGCTGGTCTGCGTGGGAACCGTCTGATCGTCGCCGCAACGGTTGCCCCGCACAATCGTCCGGTCGAGGTCGTGCAGCCGGATCCCGGGCCATCGGCCCGGCGCCTCCTGCGAATTGCTCAACAGCAGGTTGCCGGAGAGCACCTGCTCCTCGCCCCGGTTGGCGTCGATACCGCAGCGTCCATTGTACGCGCAGACATTGTCGCTGACGATATTGTGGTGATCGCCTCCATTGGCCACCCCGCCGATACCGTGTTGCCCGTTGCGTGAGAACACGCTGTCGCTGCACACCGTATGGTGCACCCTGGCGCAGAAGAAAAAGCCGTCGCCGCCGTTGCCTCCGGCGATATTGTGCGACCAGACGCTTGCGCGAAGGGCCGTGCCGGGATGAAACCCGTGACCGCGGCACCCGTGCGCCTGGCACTGCATCACCTGGACGTCGCTACCTCGCTGAATGCCGATACCGTCGCTCGGCCAGTCCGACACCGTGCAATTCACCACCCGCACCCGACGGCATCCAACCAGATGGACCGCCGCGTACGTGAAATCCCACCAGGGTCCCCGGTACTGTTCCGGGCCCCGTATGGCCAGCCCCTGAATCTCGATATCGACTCCATCCCGTGCGTAAATCGCCGGAAAGAGACGCACGGCCCGTGCGTTGTCCGCAACCTTCAAGTCCCGTTCCATCGGCACGTTTATGCGAACGCGGGCGCCCCTTCGCTCGCGTACGAGGCCGTGGGTTCCGTGCCAGCCGGACTGCCGATCGTCGCAGAGCCCGACGGCGTCGCCTGCCTTGAACGGCGGACTCTTGCTGCATTCGAACTCGTACTCGCCCTGAGTTGCGTCTGTTCCAAGGGCGACCGATTCCGGCGGCCGAATCGCCAGGACGGTTGCCGGCCCATCGCCGACCAGACTCACGCAACCGGGCAGGTAAATCGACTGGCGCAACAGGTAGACGCCGGCGGGCGCGCGAACCCTTCCTCCCGAAGGAGACAGAGAAGCGATCGCCTCGGCAATCCCGCACGTGGGAGATGCCGGGTCGTAAAAGCCGGCAACATTGACTTCGGCGCGTGGTCCCGACGACCCCGCCATCATTGTATTCCCCATACGATATACGGCGCCCGCAACCCCGTCCCCGCTCTCAGACCGCGGGCGGTTCCAGTAAAACCGTCACGCCCATATCCAGGTATTTCGACCGCTGCTGTGCCGCGGCGATCCGGTGACACACGGCCACACCGGTTCCCTGGAGAGACGTTGCCACGTAGGCCACGGCGTCATCGACCGACTTCAGGGCGTGATTGGGGTGCGCCCTCAGGTTGAACGTCAGGTCGGTGGGTCCGAACGAAAGGCAATCCACCCCGGATCTGGCCAGAAAATGCGCCCGGGTCGCGGCCTCTACCGACTCGATCTGCAGCCACAGCACCCCGTATGCGTTCCACCAGCCCGCGTATTCGAACGGATCGGAGTACGCCGACGCCCCGCGCCGCGAACGTCCGCCAATGCTCCGGATCCCCGTTTGCGGATAGTAAAACGCGTTCACTGCCTCGATCGCCGTCTCGTCCGTCTCCGTCTGCGGCACCTCGATGCCACACGGCCCCAGGTCCAGGTAATTCCCGATCAGGTACGCGTTCCTGGTGTGTTTGATGCGAAACTGAACGAATACGTCCAGTTCCTCAGCGATGCCGCAGAATGCTTCCAGCCGCTCCTCGTTAAACGCGGAATGCTGGCTGTCGGCAGATACGAAATCATACGGACCACTATCCATCACCTGCAGGAAACGTTCCCGCGTCGCGTCCAGCGGCAGCGTCGTACCCACGATCTGCTCTCCGTTACGTATCCGTTTCTTCAGTCCAACAGCGTTTTGAAACATACGACCTCCGGTTTCGGTAGGGCGAAACGAGATCCGTTCCGGATCCCCGGTTGCCAGAATTGTCGAAATTCTGGAATTTCACGCAGTCCCGCAAAGGCCTTTAACGTCAGGTCAACGCAAGTCTGCCGCGTGCGTTCTCACCTTCTCGAACGCCCTGCAAAGTTCCGTCATCTTCGCTTCGGAGGCGAGCAGCACCGTCTGAGACAGCCAGATCCGGTCTTTACATGCCTTCTCCGCGTTCGGCAGGCGAAGTTGCCGATAGTCCGGCGCATCGTCCATCGTGGTCCAGGCGAAAGGCCTGTAGGAACCGGCCTTCCAGTCGTTCTGAAATATGGGATTCCGATAGACCGGCTCGGTATAGCCTCCGCCGGCCGGCACGCCCTCAGCTCGCAGCGCCTGAAGGAACCGCTCCCGGGATACCCCGTCGAATTCCTCCGGTTCGTACCTGGCGCTGTAAATGTGCCAACTCGCCCTTGTCGCTTCCTGCAGCCTATCGACCGGCTCGATACCATCGATCCGCGATAGCGTCCGGGTCAGCATCGCGGCGTTCTGTTCCCGGATATCGGTTTGCTTTCTGACCCGCTTCAACTGGCACAGGAGTATCGCGGCCGCAAAATCCGTCATTCGATGGTTGCCGCCCCAGCGGAGTCCTTCGGGCGCACGGTCGAACCGGGGCCGTCCCGAATTGATCACGCAGTTCATCCGGTCGGCCACGTCTTCGTCGTTCGTCAGCGCGATTCCACCCTCTCCGCAGGTCATGTTCTTGCTTCGCTGAAAACTGAATCCCGATGCCAGGCCCCAGCTACCCAGACCCTTCTCCATGTACGCCGCACCCCAGCCGTGACATGCATCTTCCAGCACGACCAGATCGTGACGGTCCGCAATGCTCTGAATCCGACGCATATCACAGGCCAGCCCGCCGAAATGCACAACCATGATCGCCTTCGTGCGGGGGGTAATCGCCGCTTCAATCGCATCCGGGTCCATATTGTCCGAATTCGGAGCAATGTCAGCAAAAGTCACCGTCGCACCCGCCGCCAGAATCCCCATGCACGTACCGTGAAACGTATACGGACTGGTGATCACCTCGTCTCCGATGCCAATTTCCGCACCCCTGCACGCAGCTTCCAGCGCATTGGTGCCCCCGTTGCAAACCACCCCGTATGCGGCATCCTGAAAATGGGCGAATTTCTCTTCGAATTCCAGACACATGGGGCCGTGGTTCCAGTTCCGGCTGCGCAACACCTCCAGCAACATGGTCTCTTCAGTCTGGTCGAACTGCGGCCAGGGATCCGCAATCCCCTGCGCAAGCTCGGGCTTTCCGCCAAACAATGCGAGTCGGCCGGACATGACGCGCCTTTCAAACAGGAGAATTCAGCGTTGCGTTACGTGCAGGGCGGACATAGATTTCAGGGTATCGGAAGTTAATCTCTTTTCGATAAAAAATAACCGTTAAATTGGCCACAAAAAGCACAAAAGACACAAAAGGTACAGGTGCGAAACGGCGTGTGTCGTAACGCTTGCGTGTGTTCGTTCTTACGTCCCCGAAAAACGACAAGTCAAGGTTTACCCCAATCCGAAAAAAACAGCAACTCGGCAAAGAGACGAAAAGCCCTGAAACGGGGCGCAACGGTCGTCAAAAAAAGGACGTTTTTTCAGTTCACGTCCAGCGACCTGGTGTATCCTGGTAATCAGCCGTTAAATCACCTTTATCCACTTGCCTATATTCGGTTTTACTTTCCCGAAGAAGCTACGAATCAAGGTTAAACGTCGTTGCCCACGGAGCGTATTCATGAGAGTCGAAATCAGCAGCCGGTCCACGCCGTACGAATTTCAATCGCCCCTCGGGCGTGTACTCTTCAGCATGGAAGAAGCCATGGTCTCGCACGAGCGTTTCGACGGCCGGATGGCCCCCGCGGTCAGACGGGTGCATTTCAGCCGGGGCGACAGCGTTGGCGTACTCATCTACGCTGTCGACACCGACGAAGTCGTCCTCGTCGAACAGTTCCGCTATCCCGTTTACGCGAGTTATCCTGAATCGGAACGGGACGGCAAGGGCTGGATCCTGGAAACCGTCGCGGGCGTTAAGGACGCCCGGGGGCCGGACGTCGCCAGGCGCGAGATACTCGAAGAGACGGGATACGCCTTACGTGGCGAACTGGAACATCTCACCACCGTCTACGTCAGCCCCGGCGGCACCTCCGAACGCACCGAACTCTATCTCGGCCGCGTGAGTAAACCGGAAGGTATCTGCCAGCACGCCGGTCTGGAATCCGAATCGGAAGATATCCGCCCGCACGTCATCCCTTTCGGGGAAGCCCTTCGCATGATGGCAGCCGGACGGATTGTGGACTCGAAGACCGTCATCGCGCTCTACATGCTCAAGGAGCGCCTGGACGCGAGACGGGAACCGTAACCGCCCGTTGAAAACGTCCATCGGGGCTGCCTGCCTGTGCGGTGCACGCAGACAGGCGTCCGGGTCGTCACAGCAGGCGCCCCTTCCGCACCCGGCCGGCTTCGGGGTACCTGGCTGCCAGACCCTTCACGGCACTCACGAATCCCTCCGCCTGCGCTTCCGCCTGACCCACGAAGCGCTCGCTTTCACCCAGAATCTCCTCAATCTCCCCAGCCGCAAGCGGGACACGGCTGTCGTCTCCAAGTCGCTCTACCAGATCGTTTTTCTCCCGCCCCTCCTCTCGCATTTCCAGCGCCACGGCCACCGCGTGCTCTTTCAACGCGTCGTGGACCTGTTCACGTCCGGCGCCGCGCTGGAGCGAAGCCATCAACAGTGTGGTTGTGGCCAGGAACGGCATATACCGGGTCAGTTCGTTCCGTATGACCGCCTCATAGACGCCCATTTCGTCCAGCACGTGCAGCGCGGTCTCCAGCATACCGTCAAACGCGAATATGGCATCGGGCAGTGCCACGCGACGCACGACCGAGCAGGACACGTCGCCTTCGAACCACTGGTCGCCGACGAGCCCACCAACCATGTGGACGTATCCGCCCAGAAGCACCTGAAAGCCGTTGATACGCTCAGCGCTGCGCGTATTCATCTTGTGGGGCATGGCAGACGACCCCACCTGGCCTTTCGCGAACCCTTCGGTTGCGATCTCGGCGCCCGCCATCAGACGCAACGTGCGCGACAGATTGGCGATACCTCCGCCCAACTGATAGAGACAGCTGATCACTTCGAAGTCGAGACCCCGCGGATACACCTGCCCTACCGCGTTCAACTCCCGGCCGAAGCCCAGGTACACCCGAACCTGTTCCTGGAGGGCCTCCAGCTTTTGATGGTCGCCGTTCACAAGCGTCAACTGGTCCAGCGACGTCCCCACCGCGCCTTTCAGCCCCCGGAGGGGGTAATTCTCCACGAGATGCTCGAACCGCCTGAACGCGTGCAGCATTTCCTCGCCGAACATGGCAAAACGCTTACCGACCGTCGTCGGCTGCGCCGCCGCATGGTGAGTGCGGCCCACAATCGGCATCGCCTTCCATTCATGCGCCCGCTGGCTCAGGCGCATCAGCAACGCCACGTACTTGGACGCCAGGAACTGTAACGAGCGCAGCACCTGGAACTGCTCTACGTTATCCGTCAGGTCGCGGCTGGTCATGCCCTTGTGTATATGTTCGTACCCGGCCAGTTCACAGAATTCCTCGATGCGTGCTTTTACGTCGTGCCGGGTCTGCGCTTCCCGGCGTTGTATCGAGGCCAGGTCCACGCGATCCACGACCCCTTCGTAGGCGCGAATCGCCTCCTCCGGCACATCCAGTCCCAGCTTTCGCTGTGCCCTCATCACGGCGATCCAGAACCGCCTCTCCAGCACGACTCGACCCTCCTCGGACCAGATCGCCTTGACATCCGGACTCGCATACCGTCCGGCCAGAACATTCGGTATGTTTTCCGACATCCCGATACCTGCTTTCATTTCTGCGCGATTTCCGGAATTCAATCACCTGTTTCCGTTCACCGCAAACGCGACGGGTCCGGATCCAGCATCTCGTCCGCATATGCGAACAAGGCCGGGGTTCCGCCCGTATGCACGAACACAATCGTCTGTCCCGTCCGCCATTGACCCTCGCGAATGTGCCGGAGCATCGCCCCGAAAGCCTTGCCGGTGTAAACCGGATCCAGAATCAGCGCCTCCGTGCGCGCTGCCAGCAACACCGCCTCCCGGCTCGCATCCGTCAATACGCCGTATGCATCGCCCGCGAAGGCTCCGTAGCTCTCGAAGTCGTCTCCTGTGAACGACAGGTCCAGCGCCAGCATCTCCGCCACCTTGTTCGCCACACCGGCGAGGCTCGCCGCGTCCTCCTCGTCATCCTGGGGGCTGGGACTGATCCCGACGACGCGGAGCGGGACCCCCAGCGCGCGGGCGCCCACGACCAGCCCCACGTGCGTATGCACCCCGGAGCAGACGTAAAGCCCGTCAGGTTTTACCCCGCGGTCCTGCAACTGTTCCCACATTTCCAAAAAACCGTCGACGTAGGAGATACTTCGCAGATAATATCCGTCCGTGCTCGTATTATAGACCCGTTGACCCCCTGCCTTCAGGCGCTCGATGACCTGCACTTTCTCTTCCGGACGGTCTATGAGGTGGACTTCGGCGCCGAACAGATGGTCCAGAAGGAGGTTTCCGTTCACTGGACGGGAATGTGCGTCCCTCCGTCCAACCATGACGGCCTTCAACCCGAACCGCGCCGCCATCGCCGCGGTCAGGCGGGACTGATTCGACTGGGACGCCGCCCCGTGCAAAAGAACGTCGTAGCCCTCCCGGATCGCCGGCGCAACCGAATACTCGAACTCCCGGACCTTGTTGCCGCCAAAGGCCATGCCGGTCAGGTCCTCGCGCTTGACCAGAATCCGGGGTCCTCCCAACTTCTCCGAGAGCCTGGGACAATCCAGGAGCGGCGTGGGCAGGTCCGCCAGCGACAGACGCGAAAAACGCGCCAGACGATTTTTCAATGTTCCGGCTGACACTGCGGGCCTTTCGTCTGCCATACGAGCACCTTTCCTGCACGCCGTCAATTCCGGGAGTTCCCGCGGCACGGCCGTTCGTCAGGAAATATAGGTTTCCGGAATATCAGATGCAATGACGATCCCGGATCGGTCATTCAAAACCCCGCCGGCGAATCGTCAGCGGGGCCGGAATCCGTCTCCGGGGCGGCGGGTTCCGCTGTGTACGTCAAAGGATCTCCAGCACGTTTTCCGGCGGACGGCCCAGCCTCGCCCGGTTACCGTTGATGACGATCGGCCGCTCGATCAGGATGGGATGGGACGTCATGGCCCGAATGAGCGCCCTGGGATCGTCCCTCTTTTCGTGGAGGCCAAGCGCTCCGAACTCATCCTCCTTCGTACGTACCAGATCAACCGGCCGGATACCCAACATCTGCAGAATGCCGGAGAGCGTCTGCTCGTCCGGGGGCGTTTTCAGGTACTCGACGATTCTTGGCTCGATACCGCGATCTCTCAGAAGATTCAATGTCTGCCTGCTCTTGCTGCACCTTGGATTGTGGTAAATCACGACTTCGCTCAAAACAGCCTCCTTCGTTTCGTTGCCCTTTCAGGGAATCACCGGAAGTACCACCCGGGATGGACGGTCCGCGTCGTGGAAGATCCGCTGATGCGCGGTCCGCAGGGCCGTCTCGCGGTAATCGTCACCACCGGTATTGTGGTTCCGGTTGAAATTCGGAAAATCGCTGCTGGAAATATCCAGCCGGATCCGGTGCCCCTTTCTGAAGAGATTGCTGGAGGGATTCACTTTAATCGTGTATTCGTACACCCTGTCCGGTTCGATCAGAGACGGGTTATCAAAAGACTCGCGATACCGGGCGCGCACGATGCCGTGACACAATTCCTGGACGAATCCGTTGGGCCAGACGTCCATCAACTTGGCGACAAAATCCGTATCGCGAGCCGATGAAGACGCAAACAGACGCACTTCGACCGGTCCGGTCACCTCCGTGGGGGTGCTCAGCGGCGGCGTCATATACACCATCACGTCGCGGCGTCCGCCCAGGGCCCGCTGGTCCATTGGCGCGTGCTGGCCGCCCGGGGTGTACAGGGTCATAACCGGGTCTCTCGGATCGTAGTCGTAAACGTCCGGCGTTTCCTCCCGCGGCGCCTCCCGGGAAAGCCATCCCGCGCCCGAAGGCAGGTCCGCTTTGCCCGAACTGTGCAGGTAGAACGGCGTATACACCGTTCGTTGCAGCGGCCATTCCCGCTCGCCGCGCCAGGTATTGGCCCCCATCACGAACAGTTGCAACGGCGGCCAGTCTGCGGCCTCGCTCCGCTCTCCTTTGAGCCAGCGGGAAAACCACGCGTCCGCGATTTCGTAAAAGTCCCTCGTTGCTTCCGGGCCGAAGTCCACCTCACCGACCTGCCGCCCCAGGTCCAGGAGCGTGTGGGTCCAGGGCCCGACGATCATATGCTGATGCTGCCGGGCGCGTTCGCTCCCGCCGTTTTCACGCATTCCCGTAAAGTGCTTGAAGATGCCGATCTGTTGATCGTACCATCCCGCCGTGCCCAGCACGGGGACGTCTACGCTCCGGTGTTTATTCTGAAAGCCGAAGTGGTCTGCCGCATGGTCCGCGAGCCAGCTCCGCCAGTGGCTGCCCATCCCCGGCATCACATCCTCGGGGACGTCCATCAGCGGCAGGTACCAGAGCCACTTGCTGCGGTCCCGTTCCTGCCAGAGCCGGGATGCATCCTCCTGGGCCTTCTCCTTCCACAAATGGCCGGCCCTGCGCGCCGTGTCCACGGAGAGATTGTTGATCGTCCAATCCATCACGCGACCGAGGCGAAGCACGCCGCTCAGTTCCCTGTCCAGCAGGTTTGCCGCGATCCCGCCCGCAAGCATCGCTACCAGATTCGGCGGCCGCGTGTGAGCGAGTTCCCACTGTACCCACCCGTCGTACGAATTGCCAAATGTCCCCACCCTGCCGTTGGACCAGGGCAATCCGGCCGCCCACGCCACCGTATCGTAGCCGTCTTCCGAGTCGCGGTGATCGGCACTGAAGAAACCGGGTTGAAACGCTCCGTCCGAAGCATATCTCCCGCGCACGTCCTGGATGACCACCACATACCCGCGTTCGGCCATCTTCGGGCCAATCTCAAGCTGTTTCTCGCCTCCCTTGTCGTATGGCGTCCGGCACAGCAACACAGGAAACCGTCCCGGTTCGTCAGGCCGGTACACGTCGGCGCGAAGCACCGTGCCATCCCGCATCACTGCCTGGAGGTCCGCGTCCGTCACCGTAGGGTAAGCCATTCGCGTTTTCCCGTTCCTCAGGTTCACATGACTGAATCGTGCAAGCCTGCTGCGCCATTCGCGGGGCGACGATCAGGTCAATGCCCAGACCAGCACGGTGGTATCGGCGGAACCGGACAACAGCCACCGTCCG
This sequence comes from Candidatus Latescibacterota bacterium, assembly GCA_021295655.1. GTDB lineage: Bacteria > Latescibacterota > UBA2968 > UBA2968 > JAAXHE01. The sequence goes on along the minus strand of JAGWBX010000053.1, from coordinate 34,964 downwards.
TCCGGACTCGCCGCCAGCGCGTGCACAGCTCCCTCGTGCCCTGCGAACCCGGTCGCGGGTGCGGCGGATCCCTGCTCCCAGACAACCACCCTGCCATCCTGCCCCGCCAGACAAATCGACCCCGCGACGGGAAGATACAGGACGTCCTCAACGCCAACGCCATGCGCGTACGAACGCATCTCCCGCCCGTCCCGCAGGTCCCATTCAATCACCCACCCGTCACGGCCCGCGGAGATCACACGGCCATCCTGCCCAAAGGCTACGGACTGGACCCAGCCACGGTGTGCGGTCGCCAGCGCGCTCAACTCCCCGGTTGCCAGATGCCAGAGCCTCACGGTGCCGTCCCGTCCACCGCTCACGAGATGCCGTGCGTCCGCCGAGACCGCCAGCGCCAACACGCCGCCCAGATGCCCTTCCAGCGTACGTACGGCCCGCCCTGAAACAGCATCCCACACCCGGACCGACCCGTCGTCGGCGGCGCTGACGACTTCGCCGGCGCCCGCAAAGGCCACCGCCCGAACATATCCGCGGTGCCCCTCAAACGCGTGCAGGCCCTTTCCGCTCGAAAATTCGAACACCCGTACGCTGCCGTCCTTGCATCCCGCCGCAACCAGGGCGCCGTCGGGAGAAACCGCCAGCGCGTGGACCTCGCCGCCCGGGCAATCGACGGTTCGTGTTGCCGTCCAACCCGCCGTTTCCCACCACCGGAGGGTCTTGTCTGTCGACCCGGAAATTGCGCTCGAACCATCGGCGGAAACGACAAGTGCCCGCACGCCCGCCATATGCCTTTCCCACCGCAACCGCGGCCGCCCCGTCGCCAGGCTGGTCTCCGCCAGCAGCCCGTCGCCGCCGTGGGACAGCACCCGGTTTCCATCGGGCGAAACCCGGATCCGGTTCACATGGGTCTGATGCGGGTACCATCGCCGCAGAACCGTGGCGGCATGACGGTCCCACAGCCGGATCGACCCGTCCCTGGATCCGGTCAGAACCTGCCGGTCGTCCGGGCCATAGGCCACGGACGGCACCGCGTGCCCGAGGTGCCCCGTAAAGGTCTCCAGGCATTCGTAATCGCGCAGGCGCCACTCGTTGGACTTGTGACGCGTGCCCACCAGCAGCCGCTCACCGTCTGCGGACAGACACATGTCGTAGCAGACGTAGTCCTCCACGAAGACCTTCAGCCGCGCGCCGGTGGCCAGGTCGTAGTGGTACACGTTGTGACCCGGCTGATGGGCCACCAGCGCCGTCCGCCCGTCCGGACCATACAGGCAGAGATTGAAGTGCTCGCCGGCATCCGAGATTTCGATGCGCCGCCCGCCCGTCTCCCGGTCCCCCTCCTCCACGGCACTGGTGTCGCGGTCCAGCGTGAGCACCCGGTTCTCGTCGGGCGAATACCGCAGAGATACGAGCGACGTCCGGCCCGTGTCAAAGCGGCCCAATTCGCGCGTGTTCCCGTCCAGGCGCCATTCCCTCACCACGCCCGCCTCATCGGCGATCAGCGCCCTCGATACGTCGCGGCTCCAGGTCGCCGCCGTCAACCGATGTTCCGACACCCGACGGTTTGCAATGCGGCTGCCCTCAATCAGATTCCAGACGCACAGGTGTTGCCCGCCAATCACGAACGCGTGCCTGCCGTTTGCGGAATAGGCCACGTCGGTCAGGGGGCCGCGCATCCGCCGGGTTCCCAGACGCTGAACCGCACAATCCGGCAATGGATCGCCGAGATGGTCCTTGCGCCCGTTCATGGTCCCACCCTCTGATTCGCAACCAGCTGACCCTCGGGGCCCAGGAGGTTCCGGTACGCCCGCGTATTTCCCCCGGCCCGCACCACGTTCTCGGGATGGGGACTGAGGCATCGGTTATGGTGAATGCGGGCATCCCGGCAGGGCGCACCCCGAATCACCACGCTGCGTACGTCCTGAGCGATAAACGTGTTGTGATGAATGTCCATCCAGTCGCCCGAGATCTCGGTTGCGTCTCCGCGGTCCTGTCCGCCGTGCATGTCGAAGAGATGGCCGTTGGCGTGATCCAGGCAGATATTGTAACGCGCTTCGTAGCCGGAACCGGGCGTTCCGCTGGATGCGATATGGTGCCGGCACCAGTCGAACAGATTCGCCTCAACCAGCACCGTGGCGCCGTTGATGCTGACGCCGTAGCCCAGGCCGCCCTTCTGATTGTGGTGGATAAAATTGTGGTGCACGTAACCCCTGGTCGCACCGTCGTCGAACCGGGTCGCGGCCACGCTGAATCCACTGATCTCACAATTGTCGATCTCCAGCGAGAAATGAGAGGTAAGGATTCCGAATGATGAATGCGCCGCCCGGTCGCGGTGGGGGTAGGGCCCGCGAAAACGCAGCCCCGTTACACGGATGCAATCCCCCTCCGTCCTGAAGAGACAGGGCGTATCCGGCGCGTTTGAATAGACCAGACCTCCCGCCGAGCCGTCTGCGCCGCGGTCGCCGGCCAGCGTCACCGCTTCCGGAATTCCCAGACCCGGCCGGCCGCCCATATCGATCTCGGCGTCGGCCGGTACGAAGACCACGTCTCCCGCCGCCGCACCTTCCAGCGCCCGCGCCAGATCATCGTAACTGCGGACGGAACGGTCGCCGCTCCTGAAGCCGTCCGCGTAGCCATCGCCTCCGCCGATCGGATTTCCCGTGGGATTGTGTTCCGCGCCGAATGTCTCCGGCCGGTCCCTCAGCTTCGCTTCGCTCGCCCACCGTGCCGTACGCGCCGTGAGAATCCCTCCGCCCGACCTCCGTTCGATCGAAACCACAGAAACACCTCCGGTTTTCAAGGCTCCGAATTCCGTTGGCAGTCCGTTGAGAAGCCGCTCTGCAGGCGAGGCCGGGCGGGCTTTTTCAACCGGCTGTCAGTCCACCACCCCACAATAATTCATCGCCGCAAGCGCGTATACCCTTGCGGCCGCCTCGATGCGCGCCACCGACACCCACTCCTCGTCGGAATGGGCCGTCTCATTCGACGGACCGTAGTAGAAGGTGGGCACCCCTGTCTCGTTCATATAGATGTTGGCATCGCCCACCAGCCGTCTCCCAACGTACCTGACGTCGGCGCCGGCCACCTCCCTGTGGGCTGCGGCCACCGCCAGTACCGCCGGATCGTTCCGCGACGTTTCGAAAGGCTCCCGCTGAAGCGCCATGTCGACGGAGAGCTTCATCTCCCCCGCCCTGGCATACGGCTCGGCCATCGATTCCAGTTCAATCAGTACCGACGACGTCGTCTTTCCCGGCAGCCAGCGCCGCGTACCCGTAAGCACACACCGGCCCGGCGTCCGGTTGAAGTAATCGCCGGCCTGTACGATGCCCAGATCGATCCGTTCCGGTCCGGCCAGAGGATGCACGTTGCCCGCATCGAGTTCCCGCTGGCGCTCGGTGATTCTCCGGATCAGGTCGCCCACGTGGCGGATGGGGTTCACCGGGAACGGCACGTAATTCGTATGGGTACCGCCGCGTTCGGACGTCAGCGTGATTGTAAACACCATCGACCCCATACTCATCACCCAGAGTTCGTCTCCCCCCTCCGCGATGAGAATGCGGTTGCATTCGAGCCGTCCGCTGTTCACGTCCGCCACAAGCGCCAGGGGTCCGTCTTTCCCGGCCTCGGGTTCCTCGTGACCGACCACACCGCTGACCAGCAGATCGCCCCTGAGACGCACCCCCGCCTTCTGCAGTGCCTTTGCCGCACCCAGCATGGCGGCCACGCCGCCCTTCATATCCGTGGAACCCCGCCCATAGATGCGGTCCCCCTCCCGGCGCACCGGGGTGCAGTCGCCAACGGGAATCGTATCCAGGTGTCCGTTCAGCAGAAGCGCGGGACCGTCGTTTGCGCCGTGGATTCTCGCGTACAGATTGCGCCGTCCCGGCGTCACTTCGCGCGCGTCCACGGCGAACCCCAGATCGGCCAGCTGCGCCTCGAAACAGGCACAGACGTCGGCTTCCTCGCCCGTAACGCTGGGAATCTCCACCAGCCTGAGCGCCTGCTCGGCCATCCACTCCCCGTCAATCGCATTCAGGACCGCTTCTCTCGTGCTCATTTCAGACCTCGCCGCAGGCACGGACAAATGCGTCCGACGTGGACGTATAGCCGACGTTCGCTTCAATAAACCGGATCCCGAAGAAACCCGCCAACCCGTCCGCCTCGGTTTCCGGGTATTCAAGGGTACTGCAGCAATCCCGAAGCACGATGACGCGATAATTGCGGTACATGGCCTCAGTTACCGTCGTCCCCAGACAGATCCGCGTGTCGAATCCGACCGTCACCAGGTTGTAGATCCCCAGACTTCGCAGCAGCGAGTCCAGGTGGGTCTCGAAGAACCCGCTGTACATCTGTTTCTTCACCAGATAATCTCCGGCTTCCGGGGCGATCACGTCTGAAAACGCCAGGATGTCATTCGGTTCCGGCCAAGCGTCCAGCACGTCCACACCGCAGGTCCGGATGGACATATTGCGCCACTCCGTCCGTTCGTTGGTCGAGGGCGCCAGGTAGTTCGTCACGTACACGACCGGAAGCCCGAGGCCCTTCGCCGCGTCTTTGGCCGGACGGATGTGGTCCACCACAATTTCCCGGTTCTTTTCCACGGCAGCACGATACAACTCCGGAACGTCCCCCGGATCGTCGTCGGGGTCATAGCCCTTTCCGTAGACGTCCACAAGGAAAAACGCCGTATTGTCCAGACGCAGCTCGAGTTCCTCCTCCGCGTGGCCGAGATGCCGGCCGGGCGGGTGCTGCCGGTAATATCTGCCTCTCAGAAGCATCTTCTTTGACATCAACGCCTCCAGCGGTCAGTGTGTCTCCACCGTTACCGGCGTCCCGCGCTCCAGGGACCTGTAGGCGGCCTCGGAGAGCCGGGCAACCTGCAGGGCGAAATCAGGGGCTTCGTACCCCGTTCCGCCGCTCCGGATCCAATCGAAGAACGCCGCATCGGGCGTGGTCTCGCGAATCCGATCGGGAATCGCCATGGGTTTGTCGTTTACCAGCACCGCCTTTACGTGCCACTTGTAGAGATGAAAGACAATACATCCTTCCGACCCGTGGATGGCAATGCGCTCGTCGTGTTCCCTGGCGTTTCCGAACGTGCTGATCGTGCCAACCGCGCCGCCATTAAAGCGGACGTTAAGCACCGCGTTGATGTCCACTTCCTTACCGCCGTAGTCCATGAACGCGGAGACTTCCGCCGGCGCCAGCCCGGTTATCCAGAGCGTGGATGCAACCAGGTGACTTCCCGTATCCATGAACATACCGCCGCCCGAAAGCTCCGGATCCAGGCGCCAGCCCTTCACGCCGCCCCAATTCTGAGTCACGTAGGACACCACGCCTCGCAACTGGCCAATATGCCCCTCCCGAATCAGCTCACGCGCGTACACGTGCGGCGCGAAGTAGTTTCGCTGGTAGCTCACCTGCAGAAACCGCTTTTTCTCCTCCGCAAGGTCGATCAGGGCCCGCGTATCCCTTGAAGATACCGTCAAAGGCTTCTCCACCAGCACGTGCAGTCCCGCTTCCAGCCCCCGCCGCGCCTGCTCGAAATGCATTGAATGCGGTGAACTGATGAAGATCGCGTCGAGCGCCTCCTCCTGAACCATGCGGCGATCGTCCTCGTAAAACGCCACTTCGCCGCCGAATCGATCCATTAGCAGCCGGGCCTGTTCAGGGACCGGGTCCGCCACGCAAACCAGCCTCACGTCCTTCTCCGCCTGAATCCGCGGCACGTGGGCGCCGCGCATATTGCCGCCGCAACCGATCAAACCCAATCGAATCGTTTCAGCCATTCCTCCCTCCATCGTGTTTTATGCTATCGCCCCCGAACCTGCCCAGACAGGACCTGACATACGTCAGGTTCCTGAAACTGTTTGCCGCCAGCCCGGTGAACCCCCTGTCGGCCACCTTGAACGCATCCGGGCTGATATCCAGATGTGTTTCCACCACAACGAAGCCGCTGTACCCGTCGGCACAGAGGGCATTCAACTGCCCCGGCCAGTCGACGAGCCCCGCCTCCGCCAGCGACCATGCGCCCGTGCCCGGATCGAAATTCTTCACGTGCACGTGGGTTACCAGTTCCTTCAGATCCTCGTATTCCTCCGGATACGGCGATGCCGTCCCCGCCCGGGCGGAATTGCCGGGGTCCCAGCAGAGTGAGATTCTGTCTTCGCCCACCTGTCGAATCAGCAAGGCTGCCTCGGCGCCGGTCGCCCCCCAGCAGACCGGCTCGTTTTCCAGCGCCAGACGACAACCCTCCCTCGCCGCAATGTCCGCCATCTGTCCCAGCCGGTCCACAACCGCCGACGGAGGACGCGGCGCCTCCGTCCTTTCGAAGGCGAAACAGGACATCCGATCGGTGCCCAGTCGCAGCGCCCATTCGCACGCCCTGGGGAGCGATTCGCGCAGGTGATCGTCAAGACGGGGATCATCCATCGGCCCCTTGAAAAAGCCTGGAGAAACCCCCGAAACGCCCAGGCCCGCGTCCGTGACGCGCGCGTGGAAGGCTGCCAGCTCAATGTCGTCTACGGCCGGGAACCGGCCATTCGAAAGCTGACGAACCTCCACGTGCGAAACCCCCCAGTCCGTCGCGAGTGAAATCGCGCGCGCCGGATCGTACCGATCGATTTCATCCGCAAAAACCGAAATTTCCACGTTTCGCTCCTCGCTGCCTCTATACATCCCACCGGTTACGCGATAAATCGCCTGTCATTTCACGAATTCTGCCGCCCCATGGACTGCAGTGCCTCGATCATCTCTGTCGAAGTGACCGAGTACTTGCCGAACATCTCCAGAAACAGGATCGCGCCGCGGGTCTGCCACAACCCGTCCTGTGATTCGAACGACTCCATGCCCGTACCGCAATCCCGCAGGATGAGGACCTCGTAGCCGCGCTTGCTCATTTCAACCGTGCCGTAATCCCGCAGGAGGATGCACGCGTTGGTATTGAACCCCAGAAAGAACAGGAACAGGATCTTCTCCCGTTCGCAATACCGGTGCAACTCTTCCCCGTTGTAAATGACAACCTCTCCGGCGTCCACGTGGACCAGCGGATGCATCCGGCGCCTGGCACGCATTTCGACAATTTCCGGTTCTCTCGGCTCTTCGGGCCTGGCATAGGCCGCATACGCTCCTGCCTTGGACCTGAACTCCCGGGGAGGCCACGTTTCGCCCGGACCGGCCGGCTTCGACGGATCGTCGATCAGCTTTACCCAGGCCGGATGACGTTCGGCCAGACCCGGCGCCGGCGCGTGGATGAGTCGCAGTCCGGCCTTGCGACTGGCCGCGAGCAATGGCACAATACGCGTCTCCACAATCGCGTCCGCACGCTGGGCCGGTTCCTTCAGGTAATGCTCCTCCCACACGTCCACCAGCACGAGCGCGGACTGTGAGAGCGGTACGCGCCAGTCGAGGTATGCGTAATCCGTGTTCTTCTCCTCCCACGACACGCCGGGGTTCACGTGCCACCGGTAATACCTGGGCCTGATAGGCAGTTCCCTGTCCATAGTTGCTCCATGGTTGAAGGACACCTGAAAACGGGACCTCTCACCTGTTTCGTCCGGATCCCGCAAGTCCACCTTCTGAAGTTACGTATCCGCGGTCAGCGTCACGCTGTCTCTCCCGGCCAGACCCGCGACCACGGGGAACGTCATCTCTGAAGGCCCCCTGTTTCCCGGCACATACCGCACCGAGGGCGGGAAGTAGGCATAGAGCGCCGTGTGACGGGCGTGCGGGGACGGATTGGGACCGGACCCATGAACCGTCAATGAGTGAAACAGTACGGCATCACCCGCCTCGAGGGGTACGTCAACCTTGCCGGAGAGATCCACGTCTTCCCGATCCGAAAGGGCTTCATCCTGGCGCCGGGCGATGTGTCCCCAGGACTGCAACCCCCACTTGTGGCTTCCGGGCAGCACCTGGATACACCCGTTTTCCGGGCTGGCATCGGTCAGTGCGATACTTACGGTTACCAATGCCGGGGGTTGCATCGGCCAGTACGCCGAATCCTGGTGCAATCCGTGCGACGACCCGTGAAAGGCGGGTTTCAGCATCAGGGTACTCCGAAACAGAAGCAGGTCAGGCCCGAGAAGCGACCCGACGACGCGAATAAGCGCCGGATGCGCCGCCAGATCCCTGAAGACCCCGGAAAAATCTCGCGTCTGTTCGATTTTGCGCAATACCGGCAGACCCTTCCGCGTGGTTTTTCCTGCAAAAGGCTCGAGTTGAAAACGACCTGCCGCGGGATCGCCACTCGCATCCAGTTCGACCGCCAGCCGATGCAACCGCTCGATCTCCCGCTCACACGCCGCCACCTCTTCTGCGGAAAGCAATGCCCTCGCCACGAGATAGCCATCTTCTTCGAATCGGATTTTCCTGGCGCCCGGTTCCATCGTTGCCCTTCTGAAATGGATATGCCGCCTGCCGTGCCAAAACCGTACAAAACGAAATCGACTCTGTCAAACACAAATCCATAAGGCGGTCAGAGATTCTGAGTTGAGAAAGCCTTACTCAGCACACTGCGAACGGCGAGTTACCCGTCAATACGCAGCGTTTCGCATTGCATGTCACGTTTCGAGTCTTGCCGCAGCACGACGCTTGTCCACAGGCCAATTTTGGCGGCAAGAACCTTAGCAGCCCGTTGAAAAAGCCCAACCGGGCTACGGCCGGCTCTCGCCCTCGCCTGCAGCGCGGGAGGGCGAGTCACGTTCAGGTCTGCTCGCGCACGCGGCCCTCCGCTATATTCATCAAGGACCGGCTGCGGTCCATCAAGACGAGTCATGAGAATCGGATACGCGGCCGCCAATCCCATCTCACGAGGCCTCACCCCGGATTCAGGGCCAGCCAGGATCTCAATGCCGGAGCCTGCGGGTGGTTTGGCGCCAGATCCAGAACTTTCCTGAAATTCGTGCGGGTCTTCCCCACGTCCCCCAACGTGTGGTAGACAACGCCAAGGTTGTAAAACCCCTCGGGATAGCCAGGGTCCAGGGCCACGGCCTGCTCATAGGCGGAAATGGCCTGTCCATAGTCCCCCAGACCGTGGTACGCGTTCCCAAGATTCGAATGCGCCCTGGCATTATCCGGTTTCAGCGCAATCGCCTTTCGGTAGGCTTCGACGGCCGCGTGGAACTGTCCCGTTCTATAGTAGAGATCGCCGGCATTATAATAGGCCGCAACGAACTGCGGCTTCAATCTGATCGCCGATTCAAAATGCTCCGCCGCTTTGTCATATCCCCTCAGGCCGTACCAGGCGTTGCCCATCTGGAAGTGGGCTTCCGCGAAATCCGGCTTCAGCGCAATCACTTTCTCAAAGTACTCAATTGCCCGTCCGTACTGCCCTGTATCGTAGTACAAATTCCCAAAGTTGTAATAGGCCTCCGCGAAGTCCGGCTTCAGCCCGATTACCTTCTGAAAATACGGCGCTGCCCGATCATACTGTTTCAACTCGTAATACAGGTTGCCGAGATTGTAATAGGCGCCCGCAAATTCCGGATCTGCATCAGCCACTTCTTCGTACGCCCGTATCGCCTGAACGCTCCTGCCGTGATCCCTGTGGTATACCGCAAGCGTCTCCCATCCGTGAGACCGCGCGTGCGCTGACAGATGTCCCGTTTCCAGGTGGCTGGAAAACCGCGCTTCGGCCGACAGTTCGTCCGCGTTAACGCCGATCCAGAACACCGTGTGCAGGACCGCGGCCGCACAGATCAATCCGGCGGTATCCGCTGAAACGACCCGATC
>JAGWBX010000053.1:20666-25203 GCA_021295655.1 Candidatus Latescibacterota bacterium | reverse complement strand
GCCGCAAAGGCGAACACGTCCCAATCCCTGAAAGCGCCAAGTTCGGGGTTCGCGACAACGGTAAACAGAATTGGAAACAACGCGGCAACCAGAACAAACCGGCGATCGGACCCCTGCAGGCAGTTCGCCCTTCGGCACAGAAGCAGAACCATCAGAGAAGACGGCGCAACCAGGAAGTATTGATTCGCGAAATCAACCAGTTTCCCGAATGAAAACAACCTGTAGTGCTGTTTGGGTCCTGGTTCCGCAAACAGGTTCAGGATATAAAACCCCTGTCTCTTTTGAAGATACGCGATCAGGTCGAACTGGATCAACAGGAGCGCGCCGAAGCAAACGACCGCGCTTAACAGTATGGCGAAACCTGCACTTGCCGCCAACCTGACGGGAACCGTTGTTCCGGAGACTCCATTCACCCGGTTCTTGAGTATCGCCAACGCCAGCAGAGAAGGCGCGAGCGTCATCATTGTAATGTGTAGCGCCATCAGGACGCCCAGCAACGCCGCGGGCCACCAGATCGCCAACCTGCCTTTGAGCGCGAGAATGCCCAGGAGCAGGTAAAGCAGCATAAACGGGAACAGAAACGCGTAATTTTCAACATATCCAAAGAAAAGTTGCATATACCCGGCCCCCAGCAGCAGAGCCAGAATCAGAAATCGCTCCAGGGCGTCCTTACCCAGGAGCCGGGCGGCATATCTGGCAACAACCAGAAACAGGATTCCGGAAACGCAACTGAATATACGATACGTGGTCTCGGCGGAATCCCAGGCTGACGCGCCGGCACGGTGCAGCCCCCTGACAATCCAGAATGTGAGAGGCGCGCGGTCCGTCCTTGGGATTTCGGACCAGAAATCCTCCAGTTCGCGCATCAGCATAATCCCGTCGCCGAGCAGATGCACGGCGGAACGCATGCCCCAGAAAACCAGGAGGCCGCCCAGCAGAAGCAGGACCCACGAGAGAACCGATTGCCAGGCACCGTATCCGTTGTCGAGAAACCGTGCAAATCCCCACGTCCACCTCCCCAGGCGCCGCCGGGCAGCCAAAAAAAGCAACGCCAGGCTTAACAGCGCGAATATCACCCGGAATACGGTGTCGTGGAACCGCAGGAAACCGGCGCCCCAGGCTGACACAGGTTGCCAGTAGGCGAACAGAATGTGCAGGCCGAGAAAGAGACCCGCCACGATGATCGGCTTACTCCTATCCATTCGATCTTCTTTCCGTCGCATTATCGCCCGCTCATTGTGCAGAAAACCAATGGTCGAGTTAACCTTGATTCGTAATTCTTCGTGAAAGTAAAACCGAATATATGCAAGCAGATAAAGACGATTAGACTTCTGATTACCAGGATACACCAGGTCACTGGACGTGAACTGAAAAAATGTCCCTTTGGACGACGGTTACGCCCCGCTTCAGGGGCTTTCGTCGCGTCACCGCGCTGCTGTTTTTTCCAATTGGGGTTAAGGTTCGGATCCGGCCACAGCGTTCCGGGAGATTCGCTGCGCGATGCGTGGACCGACCAATACCACCACCGCCGCCAGCAGCAGCACGACGGCAACAATCAGCAGGTAGAACCGCAGCGGCGAAAGCGTGGGTTCCAGCACAATCCGGCTTTCGCCGGGACCGAGTTTCAGCGCCAAAAAACGACCGGCCGTTGTGTACGGCCGCACGTCGCGGCCATTCAGGGTGATCCGCTGATGGGGATACGCCGTGTATGCCAGCCGGGCGAAACAGGCCGCGCTGGCGCGCACGACCAACTCGACCCGCTGGTTCCAAACCCGGTGCGCCAGAACCTCCACGCTCGGCGACGTGCCCAGGTCTTCCTTGCCGTGTCCGTCCATCAACAGAATCTGCCTGCACGTACGGTTCCTTAAATCGACGTCCATGGCCTGCAGCAAATTCACGAAGTTGCTCAATGCGAGGCGCTGCATGCTGCGCGCGTCCCGTTCATCCACGTCCGACCCGGACCGGGCGCGCGCCCGGTCCAGTTCAAGAACCGGATAGGGCCATCCGGAGACTTTCGACGATACGACGACGGGACTGGCTTCGGGGAATTCTTCATGAAAGATCCTGTCCTGTTCAGAATCTGAATACAACAGGTGGCGGGTGTTCATCAGGAAGAGTCCCGTGCGGACGATATCGTATCCCGGCATCTCGTTCAGGCCGGACCCTTCCTGCAGACGCTGCAGCGACAGGTGAAGAAAGTCCTGGAAACGCCGGACAAAAGCCGGCACCGACAGCGGGTACTGCGTGAACGTATCCAGGGGTGTTGCCAGGCCCGTCCGGAGGGCCAGCCAGGGAACGATGAAGTGGTAATAGATCCTGTTGGTGGTATGGAACACCCGATAGCCCGGTAGCTGCCCGTCTCCATGAACTGCAAGTTCTTCCCGGAACCGTCTGTAAACGGGATGATGCTCTAAGGGCAACGGCTTTGCAACCGGCCAGGCGTTCGGGTCCCGCCGCAGGTCCTGCAAAGCGTGTGGCCCGATTTTCGACGCCACACCGGGAGAACGGTAGGGCTGCTGGAAGGTGGTTGGCCCCAGGTCCGCCAGGACCACCACGAGAATTGCCACGAAGACCCCGACAGGGCGTTTCCGCCCGGCCTGCCTGTGCGGAACACCTGCACGCAGACAGGCAGCGCGCGCGGCCGCAAACAACCCCACCAAGACGGCCACAAAGAACACCACAAACAGCAGGTAGCGGGAGGCGTTCATCGCCTGCACCACCCCAAGGGACTTCAGGACCGGCCACCGGTAACCGAATACCAGCAACAGCGACCCGATCAGGCAGATCCCGATCGGAAGGCCCGGGTTCCGCACTTCAACCCTTTCGCTCCGGACAATCCTTACCAGTCCCCACAGCGCAAACGCGACCAGACTCACCCCGAGGTATCCGCCGTACCAGTGGTCCTGAGCCTGAAGGAGACGGAAGCGGTAGTTGGACCAGAGCAACAGATGGCGCCAGGTGGGCACCGGAAAATCGGACATGTAGAACCCGGCGTGAAGCCCCGTCAATCCCCGTTCCAGGTACATCGGAACCGTTAAATAAGCGCCCAGCAACGCACCCCCGCCGAAAAGCAACAAGCCGTGACGTATTGAAAAAGGCGTGTCTCCGCTTTGGGTCATCCGGTACCTGACGACCGCGTACAACAACAGAAAAACCGTTGCCCAGAAGCCGTAACCGGGATGCGTTAAGTGCAGACAACCCAGCGCGATACCGCCGCCAATGGCCTGCGGCAGCCGATTCGGATTCTTCCGAAGCCCCTCCCAGAAGAAAAACGGCAACGGAAGCAGGGCATAGAACACCGACAGTGGCAGCCTGCCCATAATGAGAACCTGCTGCGTATGCCAGAAACTCAATACGTACGCGAGTCCCGCCGCGAACCCTGCCTGTCGCGACCCGGTCAATCGCCTCACGAAAAGATATACGCCAGGCCCGGATAGCGCATGGGCGGCCCCAAGCACGAGTTTGATTGAGAAGAAAGGCGCATGAAGCACCAGATTCGCCAGCCCGACCAGGTAGTAGAACAGGAAGCCGTAAAACTGCAGGTAGGGCGTGCCGTTGCAGAAATAGTGCGTCCAGATCGGGACCTCACCCTGCATCATCGACGTTGCCGCCAGCCAGGCGTAGGTCACGTGCAGATACGTGTCGGCGCCGTGCGCGAATTCCCCCCCGGAAAAATAAAAGCGAACCAGAATCAGGCTCCCCAGAACAAGGAACACGACCGTTCGCCTTTCACCTGCGAATACATGTTCGAAAAACAACGAGAGCCGCCGCCCGCGCCACTCCATACCGATCAGCAATATTGCCACACAGAAAATCAGAAGCAGCAGCGTTGCATCAACGGCGCTGAAGTCCACGAACCGCGATACAACGGAGAGAAAACCCTGAAGACTGTGATACCTCAGGCCCGGACGAAGTACGCCAAACTTATCCAGCGTCACAACCTGGAATAAAATCAGCAGCCCCGCCAGCAACGCCAGCAGGGCCGACACGTCTACGGGCCATCCGGTCGTCCTGCGTCCCTCAGGCCGTTTCAAGACGTACTCCACGATTTGTCATTGATATATCAGCCGATTTGAGCGGAGAACGCACACCAGGCACACTGACTGACCGCATCCGACGTTATTCGAAGGATAGACCCACTCGAGCGGGGAAGAGCTGCCCGCTCTCCCGGCGTAAATCCGATTTCAAACCGCCCTTCGACAAAGAGATGTACCCGGTCCGTCAGCCGGATGTCGATCCCTGCGCCTGCATTCACAGCGAACCCGGTGCCGGACTGGCCGTCAACGTGAAAAATCTGGTTGCTTATCTCAACCACCTCCGTATCGGTTTCAGAATAAGACAAAATGCCCACGCCGCCAACCGCGTACGGGACCGCTCTTACGTCCAGATCGTCCGAATCGATTGTCTTCGTGTATTTCAGACTTGCATATACGCTGAACAGATGTTTTTCTCCGCCGTTGGTGCCGGTCACGACCCCGAGTGCGTCGTTTTCCGCCTTGAATTTGCCCTCATCGAATCCGAAGCGGACGTAGTTGAA
>JAGWBX010000053.1:0-20592 GCA_021295655.1 Candidatus Latescibacterota bacterium | reverse complement strand
GGCGCGGCGAACCCCGCGGTGACAAAATAGATTGGCTTCTGCTGCGCCTGCGCCTGCCCCACCCATCCGCAGGCCAGCAACTGTGCTCCAATAAAAACCGATAACACTCTTATCATTGAAGACCTCCATATTCCGACATTTAACCTTGATTCGTAATTCTTCGGGGAAGTAAAACCGAATATATGCAAGTGGATAAAGGTGATTTAACTTCTGATTACCAGGATACTTCAGGTCACTGGGCGTGAACTGAAAAAACGTCCTTTTTTACGACCGTTGCGCACCGTTTCAGGGGTTTTCGTCCCGCCGCCGCGCTGCTGTTTTTTCCAATTGGGGTTAAAAAAAGCAAAGGGATTTCGACGGAAGCCAACAATGCCGCGAAGACCGGGCGCCCACTGGGTACGCCCCTACAGGGACCGGGAAGTGACTACAGGTGAACGGGCCGACCATGTAGCGCAAACTGTAAGTATGTGCTACCATCCGTGAATCGCTGGCTCAAACGCCTCCCGTGTTCCGCCTAGCCGCTTTCCCCCAGCCTGCGCCAACCCTGGAGAATGGACGGGATCATCTGAACGGGTTGTCCGGCTTTGCAGAAAACGCGCCACATGACATCCCAGACCCGCGGATTCCACTGGCAAAGATCAATCCAGTCCGCACACGGCGTACTATCCCCTTCCTTCCGATCCACGTGTCCGCCGATTGCAGGATCATCCACAGACCCGTTCCACATCTGGTCCAGCAGGGTATGCGCGAAACGCTGCATGTCGGCCTTGTTGAACACGACGCCGCGCCGGCAGGCATCGACCGCAAATCCGATATCGATCCGCCCGTGGCTCGTATCTTCAATGGCGCTGTGCCCGTCATCACCGCCTTCTATCCAGTCCCAATAGTACCAGGTATACGCCCGGTCCGTTTTCCACAGGTGTCGCTTGAAATGCTTCGCCATCCGCTGCGCCCGGTCCGCAAACAGGCGTTTCCGCGACACGCCCTGCAGCGACAGGTAGGCCCGGCCCAGCGCGAGATACTGATTGTGCGGCATGATCCGGTTCGGAAACCGTTCCGTCATCCACGGAGAAAACCGATATCCGCCTGAGGACGGGGTTGCGTCCACCCAATCGCGCTCGTGTTTGTCGGCGATCTGCTTACCGATAAAGCGAAGGTACGTCCGCGCGCTGGTTCCGAATCCGGCCTTCAGCTGCGCATTTTTCAGGACGTGCTCGACAAAGCGGCTCACGGGATGCAGAAACATGCCCTGGTGGACGATATACTCCAGCGGCTCACCCGCGGAAACCTGCACCCAGAACCGGTCACCTGCGCGCGCGGCGCCTTCGATGCTTATCTTGAACGGCGCAAAACCGCTCAGCGTTGCGCCAGGCCGAAACCGGCCGCCGGCCAGCATCTTCCGTGTTCCATACTCCTGGACGGCGTACCGGCGTTCCGGGAGGATTTCCACGACTCGAATGCTATCCCTCGCCATGTCGCCGCCACGGATAACCCACACCCGCTCCTCTTCAGGCGTGATCCGAGCCGTTCCCCGGTTGTGCATCGGTCCCGTTCTCACCAGCGCCACGGAATACGTCGGGGTGACCCAGGTCGCATGCCCGTCGGAAAAGTGGTCTTTCGCGGTGGCGATCATCCGGTCGAAATGGTCCACGATCTTTTCCAGCCATCCCTCGTCTCCGGTTGATTCGTACAGTTTTACGTACGCATCCAGGAAACCGCTCTCGCCCCATCCCAGCTTCCCGGAGTCCGGTTCGTGGGACTGACCCCTGCCATGACTGTGCGACCTGTCGAAATCGGCAAACCTCTCGACCATTTCTTCGAGGTCAAATGGCGCGGCCCGCCTGCTCATTCGTGCCTCCTGTTCACACGATCCCAAACAAACTGTTCGACGCCAGTTCCAGGCTCTTCTCTTCGGTAGACGTCAACTTTGTCACGCTGGCGAGGCCATTTTGCAGACGAATTCTCCGCGCAAATGGTCTGGTGAAGACTTCCGCCGAACGCCCAATCGAGATCAGAATGACATGCTTTCCAATAACCATTGGCGAAATGTAATCGTCACACGTTAGGCAGTACTGTCATCCTGAGGAAGCACCCGGGCTGACGAAGGATCTACTGCGGCATCGGATGATACCCGAGCGTCTGTCTTTTATCCCGAACTGATAGGCAGCACGTCCGCCCCGTCTTCGACGGCGTTCAATGACAGTGCGACCGAAAATCATGTGCAAGGGCATACTCGGGAAACACTCGCGAACCGTCGCGTTGTTATGTCAAATCGCCTACCAGTCCTTAGACAGATCTGCCAGTGCCGGATTGGTACAACTGACAAGATCGAGCTTTTTCTGTCGTGTCCAACCCTTTAGCTGTTTCTCCCTTGATATCGCTCCGTGGATGTCGGAAGTCGTTTCAAAGTAAATCAGTCTATTCAGCCCATACTTGCTGGTGAAACCTGGAATGAGCTTGTGCTTGTGCTCAAAAACCCGTCGTCTAAGATTGTTGGTTACTCCTATGTAGAGTGTACCACTTCGATTTGCCATAACGTAGACGAAATATCGGTTCATCGGTAGTTGTAGCCCATACTGGCTTGCCCTGGAAGCCGAATGACCGAAGACGTCTCCGCGCAAATGCGTTTGCTTCATTTCTGCCTTAGGGACAATCGAATAGACGGGGGATTCTTCGACTACGCTCAGAATGACATGCTGAACGTTTGTCATCCACCCCGGGCTGACGAAGGATCTACTGCGGCATCGGATGATACCCGAGCGTCTGTCATTTATCCCGAACTGATAGGCAGCACGTCCGCCTCCTGCAATGAACGGAAGTGACGGGAGATTCTTCGAAGAATGTCACGATGGCCGATCGTCGGCCGCGAGAACGGCGACCTGGGGGGTGTTAGGATCCTCTTCCGTCTTACGTCCAACCTCTCCCCGGCGGGAGATGAGTGGGGGCGGGTTTGCTCATTGAACGTAGAATCCGGTCTCTCTGCTCGATGTCAACCCGCTGTTCAGATCGGTCACGTCGATTTCGAGAATATACTGACCGGGCTTTGTGGATTTCAGATCCAGTTCCATGTACACCTCTTCCGACTCCGAGTTGCCAATCTGCTCGTATCCAACCGCAAGTTCCTGCTTCTTGCCGGTGAGCACACGTACCAACTGGGAGATGACCCCCCTGGCTTTTCGTCCCTGGACGCCTTTGGGCCGAATCGAATACTCGACCTTGTACCGCGTCTGCCCGAATTCGTCTTTCTTCAGACGGTAAATCTCATAATAGACGAATACGCCCTGGTCCCTGCCGAATGTACGGGTAGGAATGGGAATGACGAGGAGACCGCCCTTCCTGAATTTCCCCGCTTCGTCCGACTCGGCGACCGAATACGCCAACTGCAACTCGCTCAATTGCAGGAATTCCCTGTCGTAGTTGTCAATCACCACTTCCTGACGGTACCGGCCCTGCCTTCCGGACAACCTGTCCTTGACCTGTACCTCCATCGTCCAGACCCATAAGATCGGGTACAAAGCCGCCGCGCATACCTGTCAGGTCGCCGCCGCCACGGAAAACCAGGTTGCCCTGCCTGCGGTAAACTGCACCGGTGCGAGGGTTGTTCAATGCCACCGAACGTTCGAGAAACATCTCGGTTTCGTCGTTGTCCCGCAAATACTTGCCCAGTCTGTAAGGCGCGCCGAAATACACCTCCAGAATGGACCCGGCGCCCCGTTCGTTCTCCCGGAAGTTGGCCAGATCGTAAAAGAACTCCAGCGGCAATTTGTTTTCAGGCGGCTTGTAGTAGTCCGGCGTTACGAGGGCCGCCTGCTTCGCCACGGACCGGGGATTGAACTGATTGAATCGAGCAAGCTGCTGCAGGGGTATGCGCACGTCCATCGGTGGGGGCGCGTAGTCGAACTCGCCGCGCATATGCTCGTCGGTAAACGTAATTTCGATGCCCCCATTCACGTCGGTATAGACCCAGACTTCCCAGGGCACCATCGAGGCGTCGTCCTGTGAGGAAACGGCCTTAAAAGCGAAATCGTTCCGGGTGTCGCCCACCGCCAGCGCGCCCTGGTTCATCTGAACGTTCTCGAACCGAAGTAATTCAAGAGATGCATCCGAGACCTCATTGTCCGCCGTAATACCCGACTCAAAGGTGATGCCCGTCCGCTGGGCCTGGTTCCCGGTAACAACCCGGGCTGCTTCCGTGTTGCGCGCGGTAATGCTGAGGTCCACACCCTGCCGGTCGGCGGCGAACCCGTCGCCCAGGTTCGCGCCGCCGCTGAGATTGGACTTCAGGCTGCGCACTGCATATACGGGTCCACCCATGAACGTCATCTGCAGCGCAGCCTGACCGTACATCTGCCGGGCAATTCGTTCCCGGACCCGCTGCACCTTCAGGCTCTGGTTGTAATTCTTCATATCGGAGGTTGACCGGTAATCGGGCTCGCCGAACCGGATATACACCTCGCCCCGCCGGTCCCACGGCTGTTTGCCTTTCGAATAAGCCCCAAGCGCGTACCATACCCGCCTGTAGTGTTCCAGCAGGCGTTCGTTGATGGACGTGGTCAGGTCAGGGTCGTGCGCCGTCCAGAACCGCTTGACAAGCGCCACTCGAGCCGAGTCATCGGCCAACTCATACGCCTCGCGTTCTTCAGGAGACATCAGTAGGGCCGGATCACGGTACAGCGCCTGCTCGTATGGTGTGGCCGCGTGCAGGTACTCATTGAAATAACGGTCCGCCCACTCCAGCCGCCCCAGCTGCACGCAGGCCTGGGCCAGCACGGCCATAACGCCGGTTTCATCCGGGTTTTCACGGACATAATCGGTGAGCAGATCCACGATCCGTTCATAATTCCGGGACCGCAGGTATACCGCGGCCAGGCGCTTCCGCCCCTCGGGATCATCGGGTTTCAACGTCATGTATCGGGCGTAGAGGAGCGCCGCCCGTTCGAAGTCCTCCTCGTGGACCTCGTACCATTCACCCAGCAGCAGATAGGCGGGCGCATACGTTGGATCGATGTCGATCACTTTCTCAATGTCGTATTTCGCGTCGTGCTCCTTCAGGCTGCGGCGAAGTCTGGCGATATTGAAACGCGCTTCCAGGTAGTCACGGTTGTACTGCAGCGCCCTGGTATAGAACCGGATTGCGTCGTAACGGGCCTTCGGCCGTTTTTCGTAAACCAGACCAAGCCCGTTGTACGCTTCGGACAGCCGGTGGTCCAGCCGAACCGCGCGTTCGAACGATCGCAGTGCAGCATCCGGATTCCCGGACTTCAAATAAGCGTAACCCAGCCGGGAATGCCCTCGCGCGGACTTTGGCGCCATCAACGTGACCACCTGCAGCACCGGCACGGACGCCGCCGGGGCCGATGCCAGCACCCGGCTGCCCACGTCCAGTAACGAATCGACCTGGGCTTTTCCGGCGGACCTGTCCACCACCTTGAAACCGTCCCCCTGGCGGACCAGTTCCAAAAGCCGCCCACGGTGATAGGGACTGATCACCATCGCCTCGCCGTCAATAGCGACTGACCGATAGAAATAACTGATCGGGCGTTTCTTGCGATCTTCAGGAGACTTGAACATTTGTTTGAGGATCCGTTCCTCAGCGTCGTCCAGTCCGCCTGCGCGAGCGGAAGCCACAAGGACCTGGAGGTTGACCGGCGAGTTGCCGTTATGGTGTCGCCGGTACTCGCGAATCAGCTCCCCAATCGCGGACAGATTCTCCCTGCCTACCCATCGGGCGCCCTCGGACGCTGCCCTCCGCGATCTGTGTGCCAACAGTTTTGCGTAAGCCATTGCCGGCTTGGAATAAAGGAGGCGATCCCGCGCCAGCGCCTCAAATTGCTGGGCCGCATTGCGATAGAGACGCTGCGCCTGACGAAAATCCCACTGACGCAGCGACCCGTAAGCCAGTTTCACCGTCATCATCGCCCTCTCTACCCCAGAGAGCGAGCGGTTGGGTCCGTTTCCTGGACCCCCGTTCCGTGCGGAAACCCACGCAACGTCGAGGTGTCCGAGTTCGACTTCTCCCGGACGCCGGACGACCGTGCCGTTGACCATCACCTCCCAGACATGGCTTTCCACCATCGGCACTGCCGCCTGCCCCAGCCCCGAAAGACGAAAGTCCCGCAGCGGGCGGTCCCTGTAGAACAGCCGCCTCCCGTCCTCGGACCAGCCCAACTCTCCCGGCGGGCCCGGAAAGGCGCCCAGCCTGCGCTCGATTCCCGCTGCATTCGCGGACCAGACTTCTGTCAGTGCCGCCTGCCCGTTTTCGTAAGAAGCAGTCCAGATCCGCCGGTTATCGGCCTCTGCCTGAACCGGCAACGCGATTCCGACCATAAACCAGCAGGCAGTGAATACACGCCATGCAATTGGACCGAGGTTTGTTCTTCCTGAGCCCGGCACGACCGGCTCCTCTCTATCCTCAATTAAAAAAAACAGTAAAATTGGCCACAAAGACACAAAACCACAAAAGGAGACGACCCCGAAAACTGGCTGATAGCCTGAAAAAAAACTGCAATCAATTCTGTCCAGAGCAGTAACTGACCTTGATTCGTAATTCTTCGGGGAAGTAAAACCGAATATATGCAAGTAGATAAAGGTGATTTAACTTCTGATTACCAGGATACACCAGGTCACTGGACGTGAACTGAAAGCATGTTCTTTTCTACGTCCGTTTCACCCCGTTTCAGGGGTTTTCGTCTCGTTGCCGAGTTGCTGTTTTTTTCGAATTGGGGCTGATTCTGGACAGGAGTGAATAAATATCAATATAGAATAAGGAATATGGAAGAAAAAACAAAACTGATTCTGTTCCTCACGCTGTGATTCGCCTCTATCGCGATAGCAGACGAATCCGGCGGCGGGCTTCGGATGAAGCGTTCGGATCGCCCCGCCATTGCTTCAGAAACGCGTCGTAGGCCGCGACTGCCTCCGCTGACTTGCCCTGGGACTGAAGCACGGTACCCAGGTTGAATATCGCTTTCGCGTTTCCAAGCGCCGCGGACCTTCGATATGCCTTCGCCGCCTCGTCCGGCCGCCCCGCCTTCTCCAGGGCCACGCCGAGATTGAAGTGAGCCTCCCTGTCCTCCGGCAGCAGAACCGATGCCTGCCTGAATCCGTCGGCGGCTACCACGGGCTCGCCGGCCCGCATGGCAGTCACGCCCAGATTCATCCACGCCTCCGCATAGTGCGGATCCAGATCCACGGCTCTCCGATATGCACCGACCGCCTGTTCAAATGTTCCCTTAACGCCGTAGGCATTGCCCAGGTTGTTATAGATCATGGCTTCTTCACGGATGGACAGCGCCCGGCGAAAAGCCAGAATCGCCCGATCCATCTGTCCCCGCTCCGCAAGCACCTGCCCTACCGCCTGGTGCATCTTCGCACTTTCGGGATATGCACGTACCGCGCTGGAAAACAGGCTGAATTCATCTCTCCAATCCCGGTTTCGCACGACCGTACGCGCCGCATACCCCAGGCACACGAGGCTCACCACGACAACGACCCCGAAACCAAACCTCCTGAACAGCCGCTCCGCGCCAATCCCCGCAATCGCGAACACACCGAGTGCGGGGATATACAGAAACCGCTCCTGGACCATCGAGTTCAGCAGCACCACGGTCTGCGACACCCCCATATAGGGCACCCAGAAGAGCGCGCCACAGAAAAACAGCCGGGGCCACTTTCCCATGGAATGCCCCCACACCCAAAGTCCCGAGAGGCCCAGCGCAAGCCCCGCGATCACGCCGGGTTCCAGGAGCGACGCCGCCAACGGAATCGCATTGTACGAGTAATCCACGGAAAGTCGCCACGGCAAGACCAGAAGTACAACGTAGTGCCAAAGGATTCTCCCTGCTGTCAGAACGCGCGTTTCGAGCGAAGCACCAAAGAGGGGATTCACCAACTCCGTCATCCCACCTGGTGTGAAGGCCAGTCCTGCCGCGGCGCTACGCACGACCAGACAGATCCCGAATACGCCCGCGAAACCCAGCCACCACGGCCATCTTGCCCGGCAGACACACAGTATACGGCGGAACAACTCCTTCCTTTCCGGTTCGCCCGCCAGTTGGTCCAGACCTGCCGGAATCGAATCTCCCCGATCCTTCTTCGCATTCCTTTCCTTCGATAAATTCTCACCCTCTGCACGCCCAATCCCTGCTGCGAGGTCATATACGACCACCAACCCAATCAAGGCAAGCGCACTCTCCTTGCTGATCATACCGCAGAAAAAAGCAACGAGCGCAAAGAAATAGTCCCACCGTGAACCCGGTCTCCGCATATAAAACAACAAGCCGGCCAGCAGGAAAGCGCCGGCGAGCAAGTCGGACCGGCCAAAGGTCACACCGGCCGCCACTTCCGAATGGATCGGGTGCACCGCAAACAGCAGGCCCGCAAAACCCGCCGCAAATTGGCCCAGACCCGCACGCCTGCACAGCATCCACGCCAGCAGGCTGCAACAGACGTGAAGCACCACGTTGGTTAAGTGAAACCGATATGGGCGAATGCCGCCGAGCGCGTCCAGCAGAAACGTCAACACCGTCAGGGGCCGGTATTGGCCAGTCTCGTTCCCGGGATAACCTGCCCAGTAGTGGGTCGTAAATACGCTGCCGAAATCCATGCGCTCCACGAGCCAGCTTCGCACAATCAGAAACTGATCGTCATACACCAGCCCGTTGACCAGCGCGTTGGCATAGACCATAAAACCTGCGATGCCCACCAGGACCGGCCACGCGTAATTAGGAGTCGGACCAGGGTATTCGCGACTGGCGGCCGGCGCCTTGCGCCCTCGGGAGATGCGTTTCGCCATAGGTGCATTTACCAGAAAAAAACGGGCGGCGACCGGGCTTAGAGCCCCGGTTGCCGCCCGTCGGTTCATCTGCCGACAAAGCTCCGGACTACATCAGTTTTAAATCGTCTCCGTCGCTTTGCAAAGGCGTCCTAAAACGTGCCGCCGACAGAAACGCGGATCGGCGGATCGAACATAACGACACCGTCGTTCTTCTGCAACAACGATACCGCAACGTCCGCCGTGATCGTGCGTCCCCCGAACGTCTGCTTCAGACCTGCGCCCACGGCAATACTCTCGAGGTCGTAGTTCCACTTCCAGCCGGCGCGCAACGCGAGCGCATTCTGCAGCCACAACTCGGCGCCAAAATGCCAGCGCTGCTCGAAGTCTACGAAAAACGCGCTCTCCACGGATGCGGTGAGGTAGGACGGATCGCCCTTTTCGCCATAGACTTCGGCAGCCACGCCGATATTGTAGACGAGCGGCATCAGGTACGCCCGGTCGCCCGACTTGCGGTCAGGACCGAAATTCTTGAACGCCATTGCAATTCGAAGGCTTCTGAAGCCCGTATAGAAGAAACTGCCCACGTCCACGGTAAAGCCCGTGGTTTTTACCGTGTAAAGCTTCTCCTGAACGTAATTCGCCTTGGCGCTGAACGAGAATTTGTCGGTAAACTTGATCGCATACAGCAGACCGACGGAGATATTGTGGACAACCACGTCCTGCCCGGTTCCATTGGGCTGGTAGATGGTGGTCTCTTTCGAAGGCTGGGGGTTGTGCGAAATTACCGAAATCCCCAGCACTTCGCCCCGGGCCGAACGCGTGTTCCAGACGGCCGTCGCCGAGTAGAGCTGAGTGTCGAGCAAAAAGCGCGTCCAGTTCAACTGATAGGCCACACGCTCCACGTGCACAAGCCCCGCCCCATTCCAGAAGATCGCATTGATATCATCGGCAACCGCGGTATAGGCATCGCCCATACCCACGGCCCGCGCGCCCTGGCCGATCTTCAGGAACTGCATCCCGGAGATATTGACTTTTTTGACACCGTACTCACCGGTCACCCCGCCCCACTTCACGGCCAAAGCCGGTGAAGCGGCAAGCAGCAGGGCCAAGACCGACGCAATGATTAGCACACTCCTTTTCACGTCATTTCCTCCTTGTTTGATCCCGCTACTTGATCAGCACGAAGCTGCCTTTTCGGGTCTCTCCGCCGGATACGACAACGAAATAATACAGACCGGTCTGAACTTCGCCGGCGATATTGAACGAGATCTGACGGAACTCGGTCTCACCCTTCGTGAGCGGGGTCCGGTCCGTGGTTTCCACGCGATCGCCCGAGGCCGAGTAAATGTGAATGATCGCGTCTGCCGTCAGGCCCACGACGCGAAGGTTACGGGAGTTGGGATACTGGTGCACGCCGTCCACGTAATACGGATTCGGCACGATGAGCACCTCTTCCGGCAGGCCGGAAAGCAGGGCCTGGAACGGCTTGCGGTTGTCGCCGTCGTACGTCCTGGCGGTCGACGGGCCCCAGCCGCTTTCATATCCTCTCCGTATATTGGCCTGCACGCGTGCGCTGGGGATGTCGTCGATGGTCATCCCGCTGTTCCACGTGTACGAGTCCACGCCCCTCGCATACGGGCGTGCGGAGTAGAAGTAGGAAAAGCCGGCCGTGGTCTCCAGGTCTTCGTACTCATAGACGCCGTTGGCATTGATGCCCCATTCGCCCCGGGGCAGTCCCGCCGGACTGACTGAAGACCCGCTCGAACCGTTCTCGATGACCCCGTACAGCTCCCAGGGACCCCACGAGAACCACTCAGACTTGTACAGGCGGACGCCCAGGATATCCTGTTCGCCCGTGTAGGGATTGACCGCCGACTCGGACTCCCTGCCCCACCGGATCAACTGCTTGGCCTTGGTGGACGACGTGAGATTGTCGGCCGAAATATAGGCCTCCGTGGGAGAGGCGGGCACCTGGTAGTTGTTGTCATACACCCAGTGGGCCAACTTCAGGTTCTCCAGAGCCGCCATCTCGCCGTCGGTCTTGATCTTCTGGATCTTATTCTCGGGGCTATCGCTCGACCGGTCCCATTTTATCAGACCGATGTCCTGCTCGTTGGCGGGAATCGGCGCGAGCAGTGACGGGTGACCCGCTCCCCAGGAGAACACGAGCTTCACGGACTCATCCACGCCCACGTTGTACGGCCCGTAAACCGTCATGTCGTGGAACACCTTGCGCGTGGAAATGTCGCCCTCGTCCGGATTGGCCTGAAAGCCCGTCGTTGTTATGACGCTGGCCAATTGCTCGGCGCTGTGCGTAGTGTACGTGGGGTCATCGAAGTCCCCCGTGGAACGCGCCAGCCACCACTGGAACGAACGCGGCTGCATGTCTTCGCCGGGCTGAACGTATTTGCCGCGGTCGGCTTCGTTGAACGAGAACTTACCCGCGTCGTCCGCGTAGGCGAGGGGCGCCATGAAGTAGGTGCTTGGCGCTCTGGGCTGGCCTTCCGTCTGCAGAATATTGTAGTTGGAGGGCACGATCGCCTTGAAGAACGGATCGCCGGTGTCGTCGTGCGAGGAAAACGGGTTATCGGAGTCCCTGCGGATGACCGCGCGCATATCCTCACCTGCGAACGCGCCGTTCTGCGAGAAGGCATTGGGGTAGCCGCCGGCCTCCGTAAACCACATCGTGTCATCCATGCCGCGGGCGTTGGACGCGTAGAAGTTCCATCCGAACTCCTCCAGGATGCCCATGGCCGTCATCGCCGCCACGTTCTTGAACGCGATGTAGAGGTTGTTGATGGGTCCGGGCGCCTCACCCACGCCGTCGCCGTCGAAGTCGCCGATGTTGGTGAAGGTAAGGTCCACGATGTAGAAGTCATCGAAGTCCGGGTTGGACCAGCTGTACACGCGCCGCTGGACACGGATGCCGTTCTGTTTGTCGATCCACTGGGCGATGATGGTCTCTTCCGGGATGGTCACGTCCACCAGGTTGTGCGCGCCCAGATTGTAGTTGGCAATGTGGGCGGGGGGCGTTGATACCGGATCCCAGTTGGCGCCGTAAAGACTTCCATCGTCATCGGCGGTTACCCCGGGCCAGTAATTGGACAGTGAACCTCCTGCTCCCTGCTCGCCGGGAGAGATCGCGCTGTTCGGCAACTCGGCAAGCTGGTTCAGCGGATTGGGTTGGCCCCAGTTCTCCTCGGGATTGCCCACGGGATCGTATGGGAACGCCTGGTTGTGTTCCACGATCTGCAGGTTCTCGCGCGGACCCGTAACCGTTACGGTACCCGCGTCGGCGTTGAGCATCCAGATGCCCTCGCCGCCCGAGACCTTGTAGTCGTTGTACATCTGCGACTTCTGGTTGGACGTAAACTGCGAGAGTACGGCGCCGAATGAACCCGGCCCGTTACCGTTCCAGGGGTAGGCATTGCGCCTGTAGCCGCGCCCCCACTCCTGGTTGCCGCCCATGCCGCCGATGTTGTTGTAGCTGTTGGATATCAGCGACCTGAGGTTGTACCTGCTGGAAATGTTGTCGGGAGTGGCCTGCGCATCAATCTCGGCCGGCTGAAAAACAACCGCAGCCAGTGCAAGACAGGCGATGGAAGCCAGCCCCTTGGCAATGAAATTCAAGCGTTTCATATCCTTCTCTGCCTCCATTCGAAAACACTGCGGAGCATGCGCGCCGGACGCAGCGTCGCTTCCGGCGCGCCATGTTCTCACCAGTTAATTCGGAGCCCGAACTGGGCAAGACGCGGCGAATGCGCGTAAGTGCGATCCCGGCTGTCGCCGTAATTCAGATAGTTCTTGTCATCCGGCGTCGGTCCGTCCAGTCCGATGTACGTCCAGAGGTTTCTGTTCGACGGGCTGGTACGGTCCTTCTGATTGAAGATGTTCCGGATGTCTGCGAACAGCGTGGGTTGCACCCTGCCGGTCACGTTGAACGTCTTCTCAACGGCCAGGTCGGTCCGCGAATCGAGCGCGAGGTCGCGGTAGTACCGGTTTCCGCCTTCAGGCGGGGCGTAATTGAAGATACCGCCCGTCTGGATGCGGGAGGTGACGTTCATACGTAGATTCTTAAGAACGGTCCCGACAAAAGAGTGGCCGAACTCGAAATCGTCCGGGAATGACGCCAGGAGCGAGAAACTCCCGAAGTTCCGGCGATCGCCACTTTTGGGGCGGAAGAACAGCGTGGTATAGCTGCCGGAGTTGATCTGTACCGAACAGTTCGGGCCGCAGTTCCCCAGGGCGGGGTTGTCGACCGGCCGCAGGCCGTCCCACACGCCCGTCCCCAACTGGCCGCCTTTCGCTCGTGAACCGTTGAAGAAGCTCTGGCCCTGCTGCGCGAATTTTACCAGATCGTCGCCCGTCAGACGGCGAGGCGCCTCGCTGCCGTCCGGAAGCGCATCCCAGTAAATCCAGAAATTGGGAACGGTAATACCTCGGTCCGTAAACGCGTTGGTTGTGGACAGGTGGACCACCGTGGCCGAGTCCATATACACGTTGCGGATGACGTTACCCAGCTTGCCCGTGGTGATCTGCGACCACTGGTAGTTATACGAGACATTGAACGAGAAATTGTGCGAAAAGGACTTGCGGATGGACATTTCAACGCCGCGCGTGTCGCCGTACGCGCCGTTGTCCAGGGTCCTTGAGTAGGGAATCCAGAAGTCCCTGGGGCCGACCCACGTTTCGTTGGGATACGACGTGAAGTGGTCCACCTCGCTCTTGTAGTACGCCGTTAACGTGGCCGTATAATCGCTCACGAAGTTCCAGTCCGCGCCCACCTCAAAGGCCGTGGTCTTGGCGGGTTGCAGCAGGTGCAGCCCGTTCTGGCCCGAATAGGTGGTGCGGAAGTTGTTCAACCGCTCCGTGGCGTCGATCCGGCCGTTTTCGTTCACGTCGCGGTCGCCCGAGTCACCGGACGTCCAGTAATCCTCCCCGAAATAATACCAGAGGTCGGCCCACTGGAGGAACACACCCGTGGAGAACCGCATCTGCGATCGCTCCGTGATCGGGTGCGAAACGCCGATCCGCGGGCTGAACTTCACGTGCCATGGCGCGTCGGTGACCCACAGGGAGCCTTCCTGGTACGCCCAGTCACGCGCGCGGGTATAATAGCGAAACATGGAACTGCCGCGGTACGCGCCAAAGGTCAACTGGCGTGTGTTCGGATTGAACGTGTCGAGCCGGACGCCCAGGTTCACGATCATCCCCTGGAACTCCATTTTGTCCTGGACGTAGGCGTTGAGGAAGTAGGGCTTTACCTTTTCGCCCATCTGGCCTTCGTCCATGATCACGCGCAGGTTTCGTGCGGCCGGGGTTGTATCGTACCGCAGAATCATCGTGATGGCGCTGGTCTGGTACTCGACCCCCGCCTTCATGAAGTTACCTTTGGTAATCTGGGACGAAAGATCCACCTTCGCGCCGATGCGCTGGCGGTCGTACTGGCCGTAACGCGCGGCCTGGCGCCCGATGGCGAACCAGCCCGCCTGGTCACGGAAAATCTCACCGGTTGTTTCATGCGTGCCGCTGAGGGTATCCATTTTCGAGCGGGAATGCGAAAGCCGCACTTCGTAGAACGTCCTCGGGGACAACGTATGCGTAAACACCGCGTACTGCAATTCTTCCCTGAGGTCGTGGAGACCTGCCGCCGACCATTTTTCGGGCAGGAACAGGTTTTGCCCAGAGCCCCGAACCATCGCGCCGCCGCCGGTGCCGTGACGCCCGCCGAAGAGGTCCGGATTGCCGTTTGAATACCAGTCCCAACCCAGGTACATCCCGCCGACTTTCAACTTGAGGTTGGCGGTGGGCTTGAACGTGACGCTTCCGGAAACGTTGATATTGCCGGGATCGTCCTGGAAACTCCCGCGGTCATTGTAGAAACCGATGCGTTCGGCCCGCGGGGTGACGGCCGCGTAACGTTCGTGCTTGGCCGTGGCCACAAACGACGCCTTGTCGCCGATCGGGCCGGACAGGTTGCCTTCAACGCCGAAACCGGTCCACTCCGTGTAATTCGTGCGGACGTGAATCAGTTCACCCGCGATCTCCTCGAAAATGGGATGGTTGATCTTGTCCGAAAGGTTCGGATATTTTTCGTTGGCCCATACGGGGTTGTCCCACATCACCTTGTCCTGGTGCTGCGGCGAATCGTAGACGTTTTCACCCCAGTGCTTCTTGCCGGCGGGTTCGTAGCGGAACTCGCCCCAACCGTTAATTTCACCGCCGCCTTCCTTGGTGATGATCTGAACCACACCGCCCTGGGCATTGCCGTATTCGGCGGGGGTTACCCCCGTGAGTACGGACAGTTCCTGGATGGCGCCACGGTTCACCTGGCGATAGCGTCCACCGCGCCCACGGCCGTCGTTGTGATTCATGCGGACGCCGTCAACAACGTACGCCACGTCGCTGGCGTACCAGCCGGCGTCCACGTACGCGCCGCGAATCCGGTTGGATCCGTCAACCGCCACGCCCGGCTGCAACTGCAGCAACTCGGACGTCCTGCGCGCGGCCGCCAGATTCCGCTCGGTCTCTTCGAGCGTAACCGTGTACTTGCTGGTGGTCTTATCCGGTTCCACCAGGGGACGGCCGGCCGTTACCACCAACTCGCCCAGTTCGAGGGCGGTTTCTTTCAGGTTATAATTGATGGTGGTGGTATGGTCCGTCGTCACGTCCACGCCCGTCTGGGACACGGTTTCGTATCCGATGAGGGACGCTGAAAGGGTATAGACACCGGGCGGGATATTGATGATGACGAAATACCCGTCGGCATCGGCCGTGGAACCCAGATTGAGCTCCTTGATCACGACGTTGGCGCCGGGCAGAACCTCGCCGGCCTGATCGCGTACCACGCCGTTGATTTTGCCGGTGACGCCAGCCTGCAGGTCGCCCGCCACGATACTGACGGCGGCGACCGCAACTGCGATTCCGAAAAACAGAAGCTTACGCTTCATTGTGAAACCTCCTTCGTTGAGTTGTTACCCCGGCTGCGTTAAATTAACGCCAGAAGTAGAACTTCATTTGCACGCCTACGTCCACCAGGTGCATCGGGCGCACTTTCTCCAGCCCGTAGAAGAGCATATTGCGCAACTCGCCCACGACAAAGTTGTATCGCGCGCGCAGGTCTACTGCCAGGTTCTGGGTGACGAAGCCCTCGACGCCCACGCCGACATTGGCGCCAATGGTGTATCGCTGATCAACCTGGTCTTCCATGACAAAGTCCAGGTCGATAGGGTCGTTGGTCTGGCGGGAATAGACCAGATTGCTGTTGATCGCATAATAGCGATAGAGTCCGCCGCCAACCAGCAGATAATACCTGTAGTCCCTGGCCTTGAACCCGTGGGTGACGTTCTCTTCACCGAGAAAAAGCAATCCGTTCACGATCAGGTTGTTCCACGTGATTTCGGATCTGCCGTTCGGGTGCGGGTATTCCTGCTGGTCGATCGGGTATTCCCAGAGATCGGCTGCCGGTTTCCCGTTGGTGAACTTCGAGTAGTTGTACTCGATTTCAATAAGGGTGCGCTGGCTGGCTACGTAGCTTAAGGTAGCTCCGTATTTGCCAGTGGCGTCCCAGCGTTCCCCGAGCCGATGCATCGGGATATTGTAATCGGCGATCCCGCCTACCGCCCATCGACCTTCCTGGGCCAATGCGCTGTTCGACAGACCCACCACGGCCAGCGCAAAAACAGCCAGAAAAGCAATACGCACAACTTTCATCTACTCACCTCCCCATCTGAGAGTGAATGATGCGGAAACCCCCCGCCGCCCATCACTTCGTCCCACGAACGAAATTTGCGAAGCAGACTCCTCTCTGCTCGATAGCCCACCTCCTTTCAAATAAGCTGTCAGCAATTCGCCGTCAGCGGTTAGGGTAAACAAGAAGGGGCACAATCCAGACGCATGAATAAATCATGCGATTGCGCCCCGGCGTGTACCGAACATTGGCCAAAAATATAATAAAGATACATATGAAAAACCGAATGGGCGTATGATGAACTGAAATTGGCGCACTTCCCCTGTTTCTTGCGAATTCCATAAAATTTAGTTGGCGCAATTGCATTTGTCAAGTTTTTTTTGCGTGCCGGTTGTGGAAACACTTTTTTCATTCGCGCAGCACCGGGCGACGCTTCGGAAACCGGCCGCGGGCAGCGTTGGAACGACGTCTGATCGAACAGGGAAACCAATGGAGTCCCAATAAACAGAGGGACGAATCGCAAATCAACTGCAATTCGTCCCTCTATACAAGCTATGACCGGAAGCCTCCAGCCTTATTTCTCCAGAATCTGAAAACGACCCTCGCGAACCGTCTGCCTGTCGTTCACGAGATCCTTCACCGTCATTTTCACCCGATAGCGGCCGGGTTTGCCCGTTCGCAGGTCCAGCTCGACGTAGTCGGACTCGTCGGGCGACGCGCCCACCTGCGTGTAACTGACCGAGACCATTTCGCCCGATCCCTTCCGGGCAAGCGTTTTCAGTTTCTTC
This sequence comes from Candidatus Latescibacterota bacterium, assembly GCA_021295655.1. Classification (GTDB taxonomy): domain Bacteria; phylum Latescibacterota; class UBA2968; order UBA2968; genus JAAXHE01. Next base: position 3,338 of record JAGWBX010000053.1, on the reverse strand, counting down.
CGTCCGCGCCGCACCTCGTACCCCACCTCGTAACGGGTATTGCCGAAGGAATCCCGCGTCAGATTGTATATCTCGAAATAGACGTATACCGGTTCTCCCGATCTGAAAGCGCGGGACGGCGCCGCGGCGATCTGCCATTGCCCCCGGACCGATTTCGGGTCGGCGCCCGGTCCGGCCTCGACGACGCGGTACGCCACCTGCAGATCGCTGAGGAGCAACTGCCCGCTCTCGTAATCGGGCACCTCGACCTCCTGGTGATACGCCTGAAGCCGGTTCGTATTCAGCCTGGACATCTGCAGCGCCAGCCGATAGGCGCCCGGCGGCGCGGTCAGGTCGACCCGGTCCACGGCCAGCAACCCCATCCCCCTGCGGGACGGCGATATCCGCAGATCCAGGCGGTCCCGTGTCTTCCGCACCTCCTCCGTCCGGTCTTCAATCAGCGCGATGCGCCTCTCAAGAGTCACCGTTGTGTCGCGGTCTCCGTCCACCAGAACGTTGTCCAGCGGCAATCCCAGATTCAGTTGAAGGTCCGCTTCTCCGTTGCGCCCGCGGAACGATAGCGCTTCATAATAAAACTCCATGGGATCCAGATCGGATAAATCGTACCGCTCCGGCAGATCCTTCGAGATTCTCGCCACCCGGGCGCCGGGCGCCAGGTTCGGCAGACGCGTCATCAGGCGGCGCATGGAGCCCATGCGTTGCATGGAGAGATCGTCCAGATCGTACCCGTCCGGCGTGGGTTCCGGGGCGAAATCGTAGATGCCGCTGTATAATTCATCCGTAAATACAACCTCCAGGCCGTTCTCGATGTCCGCGTAAACCCAGACCTCCCATCCAACCTTGGAGTAGTCCATGCTCGTGGTGACCGGCTTGTAATACGTGAGTCCGACGTCGGTTTCCTCGGGGCCGCCCAGCGGCTTGCTGTTGGTGCGCCACTCCGACTGGGAGAGCCTTTTTTCGACCGAACGGTCCGACCTGATGGGATACACCGGACCGATGAACGTCATGTCCATCCCGCGCCTCCCGTAGAGCTGAAACGCGAGTTTTTCCTGTACACGCTGCACCCTGATGGGTACCTGCGCGTTGATCTGCCTCCAACTGGACTTCCAGTCGGGTTCTCCGTACCGGACGAACACGCGGCCGCGGGCGTCGAAGGGCCATGCGATTTCACCATATAGCGTCATTGCGCGCCAGACGCGCCGGTAGTGTTCCACGCGCCGCATCGCGCCGCCGCTCGTCTGGAACGGATCGCGCTTGAGCCAGAAACCCCTGAGAAACGCCTCCCGTTCTTCCGGCGGCGTGTTCCCATATGCCTGGACCTCATCCGGACTGCCGACATTGGAGATGTCGTAATAGGCCGACCGCGCCTTCAGTGGCAGCAGTGAGATATACCGCTCGAATGCATCGAGGGACTCCTCGTGATCCCCCCAGGCGGCCAACACCTGCGCCTCGAGGGGCAACCCACGCTCCGCGTCCATCAGCGCGGCGAGTTGGAGTACTTCGTCGTACCGATCGAGTTCCAGAAGGTGCATCGCAAAGTCGAACGCCGACTCCTCGTCGTCGGGTTCGCGGGAGAGGAACTCCTGAAAATATCGGATGGCTTCCGTCGTGTTCCCGTTCGACAGAAAATAGTCGGCCAGCAACATATAGGACGGGGCATGGTCGGGATCGAGGCGGAGCGCCGCTCGCGCCGATGCCAGTACCTCCTCATTCTTGCCCATTTCCAGATACGCGCGTCCCATCAACTGATGGGCGTCCGCGTAGGTGGAATCAATGCGAATGGCGCGTTCAAGATTCTTCAACGCCCGCCTCGGGTTATTCATCAGTTCGAGATAGACCCGCCCAAGACCGTATCGCGCCGCCACGAGCGTGGAATCCCCAACCAGCGCGTCTCTGAAACGGGCCCTCGCTCGTTGCGTATCCCTTGCTTTCAGATATAGCATTCCGAGACGCACGCGAAGGAGCGCCGGGTTGGGATACGCTTTCAGGGCGCCTTCCAGTTTTCCGGTCGCCAGCCGGATCGAATCGGGATGGTCCGATTTCATGGCGCGGATGTAGACCGCGTCGACCTCCCCGGGCGATAGCGTATTTGCCGATACCGGTGCGGCGTACCCTCCGACAAAGACGCACATCAACGAAAAAACAACGGCCCGGACACCCACCTGTATTCGGCTTCCGCATCGCCATTGTATGTAGTGCATTTCCTCAGTCCTCCTGCAGACCGTAATTGCAGACATCGATTCCTATTGATGTATTAAACGAACAAGCCGAGTAAAAGATCGAATGAATTCACCAGGATTATATGTAAGGGACGAAGTAATAGCAATAGCATGAATTCACATCCCGTAGCCTCCTGGCTGCCAGACAATGACATTTTCCCTTGACAATAAGGCATTTTGCTTGATATTTGGTCGCATTCATTGCTCGCTCTCGCCGCAAACCGGCCTGCAATCCCCGTCACTCAGCATTCTACATTTTATCCATAGCACGGACAAGACTCTTATGTGCCGAGGAGGCGACATATCTCTTGCCATCCTCGTTACCCGCATCTCACCAATTGCGATCACGGTGTCCAGTCGTGGTTTCGGCACGCAGCTGTTATCGAATTAATTCGTACAAAACGACAGGTGTGCAGTTCTATATAGCATTGAGAATCATCTATGTACATACGATATGGACTTCTAGCAGATGCGGTCGTACCTGGGTCTATGGGGAAAAAGAACATAATTGGAACCTTTCACACCGTATTCGCCCAAAAGTTCCCTTGCATCCACCCAAGTCTGTCATTGGCGATACGAGTCGAAGGTGATGCGTCAGAAATTGGTAGGCATCACATCGAGCTTAGTTTTGTCGATGCTGACTATAATGCAGTTCGAGAACCAATCACAACTCAATTCGATCTGCAGAAAGAGAAATTGCCAATTGAAGGTGTGCCTGCCGCGAACGAGGTTGCAATTACCATTCAGAATTTATCTCTACCGAAAGCGGGTTGGTACGAATTCGTCGTTAAGGTCGATGGGAGACACCTTGGTAGCGTACCTCTATATGCAATTAGATTAGGTGATTCACTCGCGTGAGTTCTATGGGGATGCATGGCACGGAAATTGGACCGTCTATTGGCAAGGATGGATAGCTCACCGTCCGGTTTCAGGCCTCAGGATATCAAGACAGTTCTTGTTGGATATGGATTCGAGTTCAGAGAGGGGAGTAAGCATACGGTGTATCAACACAGCCTGTACGCGGATCTCGTCATCACTGTTCCACGACACAGTAAACTTAGGGCGTGGGTTGCCCGCGACGTCGTGAAGCTGGTTCGGACTCTTGGCCAACGTGAGAAG
>JAGWBX010000052.1:47643-106642 GCA_021295655.1 Candidatus Latescibacterota bacterium | reverse complement strand
ATATCATGAGCTGGTCGATCCCCTCGTGGTCGAAATGCCTTCGCGCAGCCGACCTGAACGGGGATGGTCTGGACGAGGTGCTCAGCGGCGTGGACACGAACCACAGGCAGTTGATTGTCTATGGCAGTGATGGCAACGTGCTGTGGGATGCGGACCTGGGCGGCGCGGTGCTGTCCGTGGCGTTCGCTGACGGGCGCGTCCACGCGGGCGCATCGAACGGTTACGTACAGTGTTTCCAGGCGGATGGTCGCCGGATATGGCATCGTTTTCTGGCTGCGCCGGTGATCGGCCTATCGCCAGGGGAGGCAGGTGGTTGCCTGGTAGCCCTGGGAGATGGCAGGGTGGTGGCGTTGGAAGACAATGGCGAGATCGGGTGGTCTGGCGGAGGCGCCGCGGCCACCGCGGCTGCTGCTGATCCGGAGCACGGGATATTCGTGGGCAGGCAGGACGGAACGGTCGAGTGCTTCGCATAGCGCGAGACAGAACCTGGAGGAGGGATCGGCAATGCAAATCGAACGTCCGCGTCCGCTTGAACCGGAAACGCATTTGCACACTGCGACCCGGGTGCTGGTTGCGGCGCCCAGATCGGGGCATGGCCGGACGGCGGCGGGACGCATCCACCGGGCGTTGCGGGAGAGGAACGCACGCGCCGAACTTCTGGAGGACCCGCCCGCCGACGTGCTGACGGGGGCTGACGGCCCGGTGATCGTCGTCGGCAACCTGGCGGACAGCCGTTGCGTGCGCGAACTCTACTTCCGCTTCCTGTGTGTGACGGATCTGTGGTACCCGGGCCCGGGCGGTTATGAACTCCGCACGCTGTGCGACCCGTTCGGGACGGGCAACAATATCATCCATGTGGGATACAGCGACGCCGACGGCGCAAACGCGGTGGCCGATCGGTTCCGTTCGCGCCTGGACGATCCGATCCCACACCTGACGGACCTTGAAGTCACGCGGCTGCCGATGTCCGCGCACGAGGTGGCGCAGGTCCGGGAGGAGCCGCTTCTACCCACGGCGTGGCAGATCGCGAATACGATGCAGGGAGACCTGAAAGGGTATCTCTACTATCTGACGGGAGACCCTGAACTCGGGGAGGAATACCGTCGCGCGTGGGATGCGGTTGTCGAGAGCGGGTACGAGAAGTCCGAAAAAATCGTCCAGGCCCATCTCTATAGCCTGAGCCGCCTTCAGCCCTGGCGGCTGGTTGAACATATGGATCTCTTCAGCCAGGCGGAACGTCTCGCCATCACCCGCTTCATCTACGGCTGGGCCGAGAGCGCGGAGGGTTGGCATCACGTTGCGCATTGTCCCCGCGTGGTGAGCATGCACGTTCCCAGGCAGAACCACGAACTCATCCCGGCCCTGGCGTTGACCTGTGCGGCGGCCTATTTCCGGACGTATTTCCCCGAACTTCCCGGTCCGGAGCAGTGGGAGCATGCCGCCCGGAGGGCGTATGCTCCCTACGGCACGTCCTGGAAACCGCTGTGCGACGGGCTCTGCCATGGATGGTGGATGTCGCAACCGGTGATGGTGGAATACGGACTCAACGACCCGGAACACGCATACTTCGAGGAGGGCGGCGCCAGACAGGCCGCGGATGCGGCAATGGCCGTGGTGAATAACGAGGGATGGCTTCCGTCGGCGGGAGACAGCGACCTGAACCGCCAGTTCCCCGGGCCGAGCCTGCGGGCGGCGGCGGCCTATTACAATGACGGCCGGTACGGATTCGTTCATGACCTCGCGCCGCCGGAGCGCCGCCTGGTCAGCCTGACGTCGCTGCCGCGGGCATTCGACGCGGGCGTGGCCCCCAACGTGCCGGACGACCGCACGGGTGTGACCGTTGTACCTGTTGACCCGCTTCTCTACCATTCCTGGGAGCGGGACCCCCGGGGTGCGCCGGGCGTGGTGACCACGCCCCCATCGGCGCCGATTGACCATTGTTTCGACAAACTGTCCGTCCGTACGGGCTGGGAGCCCAATGACGACTTTCTCCTGATTGACGGTCTTGGCGGCGGCAGCCATTCTTACGACGACGCCGGCGGCATTCTGGACTATGCCCGGCTGGGTCTCTCTCTGATCGTGCAGGAGGACAGCTTCGTGCACTCCGCGCCCGAGCACATGTCGGCCGTGACGGTTGCAAGGGACGGTGAATTCGGTGAGATTCCAGGATTCGCGGTTCTGGAGGCGAACGAGACCGACGGGGAGGGAAACGTGTACCTGCGGATCCGGTTGAAGGATTACGCGGGTGCGGACTGGGTGCGCGAGATCCACCTGTTTCCGGGAACCTGCGTGGTCTTCAACGATACCGTTATCGCGAAACAGGCGGGCGATTATGCGGTGGAAGCCCGCTTCCGGACCCCTGCACACCTTGATTTGGACGGGCGCGAGGCGAGGTGCACGAGGCGGAGCCCGTCCGCCGGAGATGTCACGTTCCGGATCGAGACCTGTCGGTCGTGGAAGATCCCGTCCATCTGCGTTATAAGAATCCGTTGGATCAGGACCTATGGAGAGAACGGTACCATGCCGACGACGTCGTCCTATCGACGCTTGTGGCGCGGCGCGCCGTCTACCTGGAAGCCGGTGAGGGCGTGCGTCTGACACACGTCGCGCAGGTGTGCGGCCCGGGAGAATCCCAGGTCCACATTCATGAGTCGGAAGACGAGATCCGCCTTTTGGCTGACGAAACGTCGCGGCGCATTGACGCGCTGCCGGTGCGGCCGCCCGCGGCGACGCAACTCTCCGGTGAAGGCCGTTCGGGCCATTCGGATGCCGCCCGGGTGTTTGACGCCGGGGACCGAATTCGCGCGATGCGCCTGCTTGGCGATGGATCTTTGGTCTTGGGCTCCGAGAGAGGCGTGGTAACCTTCCTCGATCCGGCACGTCGGCCGGTCTGGTCCGCGGATCTGGACGGTCCCGTGTACGATATTGGCGCTGCGGAGGGACAGGCGACGTTTCTGGCGGTCGGTCACGGTGAGAGCAGGCTGACTGGACTGGATGCGGGGGGCCGCCGGATATGGCAGACGGACATCGAGCGGGAGCCGTGTCCGTGGCCATGGTGGGAACTGCCCACACCGGCCCCAGTACAGGTGGAGGGTGGGATCTTCGAGGGGGAGGCCTTCTTTGCCGTGGGTTGCGGCGACATCCAGATCCGGGGTTTCGACGGTTCGGGCCGGGAACAATGGCGCCGGCGGTACAACGAGGGGGTGCCCGGCCGCATTCGGGTGGCCGACGTGAACGGGTGCGGCGAACCGGAAATCATCGCCGGGGGCGAGGTGCTCAGCGATACGTCGAAATGCCGCATTCTGGACCCTAACGGAAAATTTCAGGCGCACCTCGACGTGGAGGGGTGGACGAGCATCCTCACGGCGCTGGCGTTTGACAAAACCGGCGGGCGGCATTTCATCGGCTGCGGCGCGAACCGGGGCAGGAACTGCGGAAGGGGAGTGGGAGAGGCGCTGGGTGAAGCGGCTGGGCGGGCGTGTCACGGGTATCCGGTTCCCCGGAACCGATCGCCGTGTGATCGCCGGCACGAGCCAGGGATTCCTGTTGTGTTACGGACCGGACGGGAATCCAGTCTGGCACCGTCTCTTCGAGCAGGGCATCCGCCACCTGGCGCCGTTTGGAGACGAAACGCTCGTCATCGACGACGCGGGCAAGCTCAGTGCGGTGGGCGCGTCCGGGAGCGGCCGGACAATCGGCAGGTTGCCGGGACCGTGCGCCATCGCGGACACTGACGGCGCAGGGGTGCTCCTGACCTGCGGAAGCGAAGTCCGGCGCATCGAACCGTAGGCGCTTGTTGAAATGTGCATCCTCAGCTTTTAGAAGTGGCCTGCCGAAGCTACCCGCTCGACGTTTGCTCGCCAATCTCTTTCGGGTCGCAGGATCGTGACGGATTTGGGGATTAACCAGGGGTACATCGAACTGCTGCAGAACTTTCACGGAGGGACGTATGGACGTCTATGAGCGATATCATTTCGACGTGAACGGGTACATTGTGGTCGAGGACATATTGACGCCGGACGAGGTGGCGGCGCTGAACGAGGCGATCGACCGCAACCCGGATCAGGTCCACATCCGGAAGGGCGAGTTGTTACTGTCCGGCGCCGCAAAACAGCATGGGGGCAAGGCCGCGCCGCTGTTGAAAGGCACGCACGGCCGCGGTGATATCATGGACATTTTGAACTGGCCGAAACCCTGGTGTGAACCCTTCCGTGACCTGTTGACCCTTCCCCGGACGATGCGTTATATGCTGGAACTGATCGGGGACGGGTTTCGCTACGGCAACGCGAACGGAATCAGCATGACGGCCGGCGCGGAGGGTTTTCTGTTTCACGGCGGCGGCACGCCGAGGGGGCCTTATTACTACGAATTCCAGGACGGGCGGATGTGGAACGGGCTGATGGCCGTCTGCTACCAGCTGACGGATATCGGTCCGGGCGACGGGGGATTCGCGTGTATTCCCGGCAGCCACAGGGCGAACTATCCCTGCCCGGGTGACGTTCGTCGCCTGGATGCCCACCCCGAGTGGTTCAAACATCTTCCGATGAAGGCGGGATCGGCGCTGATCTTCACCGAAGCGCTCACCCACGGCACGTTTCCCTGGACGGCGTCCCACGAACGCAGAACGCTGCTGTACCGCTACGGCGCGGGAGATATGGTGTTCGGGTCCGGGCCGGCCATCCACCCGGCGGGTTACGAGTCGTTCAAGGACGAGCTGACGCCGTTGCAGCGCGCACTGATGGAGCCCCCTTACGCCAGCAGGCGGCCCAGCCTCGTGGCGCTGATGGAAGAAGAAGAACGCCGCGAGAGTGTGACCGGCGAATAGGCCTGAGTCGTTCGCGCAACGGTAAGGGGACATCCATATGCTGTGTATCTTCGATTTGGGCGCTACGTTTGTGGACGTGGTCTTTTTGGCATTACCACTCGTCCTGCCCTGCCTGGGCGCGGTGTTCTACCTGTCGCCGGATGGCGACGACTCGGGGTCCGGCGGGCGCTCGTCACCCTGGAGAAGCAGCGGGCGCGCAAACGGCGCATTGACACCGGGGGATACCCTGGTCTTCCTGCCGGGGGTCTACGAGGGCACGATCGCGCCGGAGCACACAGGAGAGCCGGATGCTCCCATCCGGTGCCGGTCTGAAGTCCGGCACCGGGCCGTGCTCGTTGGCGGGGGCGAAATGCGGCTGGCGGTGGATCTTCAGGAGAAGCACAATATCCGAATCGAGGACTTCCGGATCGCGCCCGGGGACGGGCGCTGGCTGCGGGCCGACGGATGCGACCGGCTTGCCGTAAGTGGCTGTCATATGGAGAAGGCCGGTAACGCAACGCCTTTCGTGCTGACCGGGTGCACGCACGTGCGGCTTATCGACAACGTATTTCGCAAGGACCGCGTTGGCGGCAATATGTGCCAGGTGGTCGAGTGTACGTACGTGTTGATCGAGGGGAACGCGTTCGCGCGGGTCGGGCACTGCCCGCTGCAGATCTCCATGACGAACAATCTCGTCGTTCGGTCGAATTGTTTCCACAACCCCTGGGGGCGCAACTACGAATTCTGGGCGTCCGGGAGGGTCCTGGTCGAGGGGAATATCGTTACCGAGGCGCTCGACAGCGCGCATTCGGCGGACAGCCGCGCGAAGAATCTGTTGATCGACGGCATCATTCGTTTCAACCGGGTCTACGGCAACCGGCATACGCCGCTCAATTCATCGAGCTACGTGCCGGTAAACTACCACGTGCGCGATCCGTTCCGGTTTGTCAATTCCAGGGTGTACCACAATACGATTGCGGACAACCTCGGGTACGGGTGGGAGATCACCGGGGTCAACGTGAGCTCGAATGTGTTCGTCAACAATATCTTTTTTATGAATGACAAGTACGGGGGCAACGTCCAGATCGCAAGGGGCGCCGGGATTGCGGGCGACAACCTGTTCTTGAACAACGTGTTTCGGGGTACGGAGGCCGGGCAGCGGGTTGAGGGGTACGGCGAGCGGGTCCAGACGGTGGACGAGGCCAACAGGAAGTCGGTCGTGAGGGGGCACTGGCGGGAATTCGAGGATAACCTGGACGTGGATCCCGGCTTTGTGGATTCGGAAAAACGCGATTTTCGTCTTGGTCCCGGCAGTCCGTGCATCGATGCGGGACGTGCGCTGACGGTGACGAGACGGGGCGGGAAGGGCCGGGAAGTTCCGGTGGACGACGGCAGGTACTTCTACGACGGGTTCGGCATTGAACGTGAGAAGGGCGACAGAGTCGCCATAGGTACGGCAGACCGGATTGCCCGTATCGAGAAAGTCCTGCTCAACTACTATCAGCCGGACCTGCTCGTTCTGGACCGCGAGATGGAATGGGACGCCGGGGCGCCGGTCAGCCTGCCCTGGCGCGGGGAAGCGCCGGACATCGGCGCATTCGAACACGGCCTGCCGGGATCCGGTCGAGGGATTGCAAGGGCCGAACCGGTTGACACCGAACCGGGTCGGGAAGTGAGGTTTTGCGTCGAGCCGGCGGGCAAAACCGTCGCGTCCGTCCGGTGGGACTTCGGCGACGGGGAGACCGCAGAGGCGTGCGAAGCGGTACATGTCTACCCGGAATGCGGGCGCTTTCCCGTGCGGGTACGGGTGCGGTATGAGGACGGCGATGAGGGCGCGGACGTGATCTTTGTTAAGGTGAAACAGCCGGTTGATCCCTTTGCGCCGATGCTCACGGTCGATTTCGAAGAAGCGACGACGCTGGAATGGGGATATCTGTTCAAGATCTACCGGGGAAACCGGCTGACGGGACACGAATTCGTCTCGGACGGATTCGGGGGTGGCAGATGCGTTCGGCTGTTCGCGGAGGCGGACGGTTCCGACCTGGGCTGCAGTCTCGCTCCCGGGGAATGGGGTATCGACGCGTATCCGTTCGTCCGGTTTGCCTACCGGATTCCGAAGGGGGCGCCGGTAGGGCTGTGGCTTCAGGCGTTTCCCGCGAAGGCGTACGGCGAGGGGGTCGTGATCGCGGGCGGTACTCCGTCACGCGACGCCGGACCGTATCCGGACACGGACACTTGTATATTGAGGGACGACGGCCGATGGCACGTAGCAATACTGGACGTAAGGACGATTCGGGAACAGATCGGGGAGGTGCGTTATCTTCGCCGTTTCCGGTTCTATACGCATGGGAACGCGAAAAAAGGACACCAGTTCTGGTTCGACGAGTTTGAGATTTCGCCGGCTGGAAGATTGGATCCCACAGAATCGCACGGAAAACTGCAAATATGAGTCGATCCGGGGCGAGTTCCCCGCGGGAGACGCAGACCTCGAAATCGAGGGAGGGAATCACCCTCCGGGCAGTGGTTATCGGCGTGCTCGCCGTGGTCGCGATCAACCTCTGGGTGACCTATGCGGAAACGGTCGTACGCTCCTCCCGTCTCAATCTGAGTTTCTTTCAGCTGACGCTGCTGAGCATTTTCATCGCCCTGGTGGGCGGGGTAAACCCGCTGCTCCGGCGAATCCGGCCGCGCGCGGTCCTGTCTCCTTCCGAACTGTTAACTGTGGCGGCGATCGGGATGGTGGGCTCGGTCGTGCCGACTTCCGGGGTGACCGGGTTCCTCGTGGGGGTGATCGGCAGCCCGATCTATTTCGCAACGCCGGAGAACGGATGGGCGGAATACTACCACCCCCATCTGAAGGCGTGGATGGTCCCGTCAGACCGGGAAGCGTTACGGGGGTTTTTCGAAGGCGGCACGGTCGGTGTGGACGCCTGGAAGGCCTGGCTGGCGCCGATTGCATGGTGGGGCAGCCTGGTCGCTGCGCTCCTGGTGGGATCGGCCTGCGCAATGGTCATTCTGCGGCGGCAGTGGGCCGAACACGAGAAGCTGGTTTATCCCCTCGCGGCCGTGCCAATGGAGATGGCTGAAGGTGCGTCGACCCGAAGCGCGCTCCCGGATTTCATGAGGGGCCGGCTCTTCTGGTTCGGTGCGGCATTGGCGTTCCTGCTGTTCGCCTGGCACGCGACCTCCTGGTTCTTCCATGGGATGCCCGGCATCCGGTTCTTTCCTCACGCGGGCTACTTCCGCTTCACGCGCTACTCTCCGGGCGTCTACATCCAGCCCCTGCAGTTCTACACCATCGGCTTTGCGTATTTCGCCAACCTGCAGGTGCTGTTCAGCATCTGGTTCTTTTTTCTGGTGCACGTGGTGGAGGGCGGCATCTTCAACCGCCTGGGGTATCAGATCGAACGGTCCACCGATACCTTCAGCGCGGATCCGCCCACCGAAGCGTGGCAGTGCTTCGGCGCGCTGGCATGCCTTGTCGCCTGGCGGCTGTGGGTGGCCCGTGCCCACCTGAGGGATGTTTTCGTCAAGGCGTTGCGGCCGGACCATCCGCTGGACGACCGCGGGGAGGTGCTTTCGTACCGGGCATCGGTCCTGGGTGGGCTGCTGTGCGCGATATACGCGCTGTTCTGGCTCCAGCGTTCCGGCATGGACGTGATTTCAGCGTCGATGTTTCTGTTCGCGCTGGGTGTCATCTACATCGGCCTGGCGAGGGTCGTTTCCGAAGCCGGAGTGGCGTACGCGCAGGGCACGGTCACGCCACAGGCCTTCGTGATGGACCTGCGCGGGACGTACGGGCTGTCCGGCGCATGCCTCACGTCCATCGCGCTTTCCTATGCCCTGATCGACTACATGCGTGGACTCTTTACGCCCGGCCTGGCGCAGGCGGTACGCCTGGCGGACCGGATCAAAGGAAACCGGCGCCTCCTGCTGTTCTGCGTCACGGTGGGCGTGTTCGCCGGCCTCGTCTCATCCATCTGGTTCACGCTACACCTGGGTCATACGCACGGCGCCTATAACTTCTCCCGGCTGTTTTTCAACGGGAATCCGAAGGCTGTCTTTTCCACCACGCTGGGACAGATGCGTACGCCGGGGGCGCCCGAGTTGAGCCGGGTGTTGTTCTTCGGGATCGGCGCCGGGCTGATGGGGGCGCTCACGTTTCTGCGGTATCGTTTTTCCTGGTGGCCCATCCACCCAATCGGCCTGGCCGTGGCCGCCGCGGACAACGTGTACAGCCTGGCGATGCCGGTATTCATGGCGTGGGCCGCGAAGGCAGTCGTCATGCGCGTTGGCGGGGTCGCCCTCTACCGCCGTTCCAAGCCGCTGTTCCTGGGTCTGCTGGTGGGATATACGGCAGGCGTCGTGCTGGCCTTTACGGTTGACGCCATCTGGTTTCCAGGGCAGGGACACCAGGTACACTGGTGGTAGCCTGGGACGTCTGCCAGATCTCCCCTGATCCTGTCTGCCGGTATTCCATTGCCGGCCCATGCGGAATGAAGCGCCCTCTCGGCTTTCTCTCATCTGAAACGCATTCGAAATCATAGCCATGGAATCGTCACCGATACATACCGCGGAACCCTTGACTGGAAGCCCCCGGGATACGCGAAGCGGAGTCACGCCGAGGTCGGTGGGCATCGGCCTGCTGATGGTGGTCTTCGTCAATTTCTGGATCCTCTACTCGCTGTACCTGATCCGGGCATCCTGGCTGCAGGTGACCCATTTCCCGATGGGACTGTTCGTGCCGTTCATGCTCCTGGCGCTGTTTGTGAATCCCGCGCTCAGGGCGCTCCGGCGCGGCTGGGGCCTGTCCCGGTCGGAGATTCTGGTGGTGGCAGCAATGGGGCTGGCCGGCGCGATGGTGCCCGGATTCAGCCTGATGACCACGCTCCTGGGGACCATCTCGGTCCCGTACTACATGGCGACCCCGGAAAACCAGTGGAGCGCTTTTTTCCATCTCCACATGCCGGACTGGATCGCGCCGTCGAACCGGGGCGGTACGATGCGGATGCTATTCGAAGGCCTCCCGTCGAGCGATGTGTCGATTCCACTGGGCGCCTGGGCCGGACCGTTGAGCTGGTGGATGGCCCTCGTGGGCGCGTTAGCATTCGCTTCGATGTGCCTGATGGTGATCCTGCGCCGGCAGTGGGTGGAGTACGAACGCCTGGTGTACCCGCTCGCACAGGTGGCCGCGGACATGGCCGGTGAGGGGCGGGACGGGAGCTCGTTTCCAGGGTTCATGCGCACCCGTGCCTTCAAGTTCGGCTTCGCGGCGGCCACCCTGGTGATGACCTGGAACATGATGTCTCATTTCGCGCCGGGGTTTCCCGAGATCCCTCTCGGCATCCCATCTCGGTGGACCACGTTCTTCAAGGGATTCCCGGCGCTCCACACCACCATCAACTTCTACACGATAGGATTTGCGTATCTGGCAAACCTGGACGTGCTCTTCAGTATCTGGTTCTTCCACTTTATGGCGATGTGGGAAGTCTTTGTCTTCACAAGGCTGGGCGTGGGAGGGATCTCCGGCGGAGCGGCCGTATCGTGGCAGAGCATCGGCGCATTGTGTACGCTGGTGGTGTGGGGGCTGTGGACCGCCAGGAAACACCTGCGCCAGGTCCTCAAGGGAGCGATCCATCCTTCCGCGGACGATGCTCAGGAGATCCTGTCCTACCGGACGGCCGTGTCCGGCGCGGCGTTGAGTCTGATTTTCATCGTTGCGTGGTTCTTTAATTCGGGCATGGGTCTGCTGCTTTCAACGGTGCTGGTTCTGCTCTTTTTCATGACTTATCTGGGCATCGCGCGGGTGGTGGCGCAGTCCGGCCTGCTGTACGTCAGTTCGCCCATGTTCCCGCAGACCGCGATCCTTCGCACCGTGGGCCCGGCCGCGATTCCCGGGCGCGCAATGACGGCGCTGGCGTTTTCCTTCGCCTTGCGCAACGACGGCCGCGGGCTCTTCATGCCTGCCCTGGCGCACGTGGCGAAAATCGGCGATCTGATCGGCGGGGACCGGCGCCGTCTCGGTTACGCCGTGGCGCTGGGCCTTGCCGGGGCCGTGGCGACGTCGGTCGGTCTGACACTCTACTGGGGATATACGATAGGCGCGTATAACTTCGGGAGCATCGCGCTGCTGCGGCGGACGGTTCCCACCTTTAACTGGTTTGCGGGGATGATGTCCAGCCCGGACCCGGTGAAACCGGAGGTGTTCGGGTATTTCGGCGCCGGCTGCGCCGCGATGCTCGCGCTGACGTTTCTGCGTTACCGTGTTCCCTGGTGGCCGCTGCACCCATTGGGGCTTGCCGTGACCTGGTCGGGAATGACGGTGCACTCGGTACTCTCTGTTTTTCTCGCATGGGCGGTAAAAGGCATCGTACTGAAGGCCGGCGGCGTTTTTCTGTACCGGCGTTCCATTCCGTTTTTCCTGGGGTTGATGGTCGGATACGCGCTGAACGTGGGCGTTTCGTTCCTGCTCGATATCACCTATTTCGGCGGTGAGGGGCACGGAGTACACGCTTACTGAAAGTCGGGAGAAGCATAGAATGAAAACGGGTCGTTGGATTTCAGCGGTATGTTTTCTCGCGTTCGCGTTTAGCGCCTGCGGCGGGTCCGATGATGGATCGTCCGGCGAGACGGTCACGCTCAGAATCGCCTGGATGGGCCCTGAGCGGAAAGCGTTCCGGGCGTGGAAAGAGGGCTTTGAGGCGGAACGTCCCGGTGTCAGGATCGAGCAGCAGTTCATCCCGTACGACCAGGGTCCGACGGTCTACAACACCATGATACAGGGGGGAAATCTGCCGGACCTGGGATATCTGTTCATGGGAATGATCTCGGAGTATGCGGAGCGGGGCGTGCTGGAGCCCCTGGACGCGTATATGACGGCTGCGGAACGGGACGCGTGGATTCCAGAAGCGCTGAGCGCGGGCGAATACAGGGGAAGGACGTACGGCGTACCGCTCTGGGGAGCAAACCGGGTTCTGTACGCTCGTACCGACTGGATGGAGGAGGCAGGGGTGGGCGGACAGCCCGATACCTGGGAAGCGGTCCGGGAACTGGCGATGAAACTGAACGACCCGCCCGAACGCTACGGGATCTGCGTGGGGGCGGGGCGGGCGAAGCACCTGATGCAGGAACAGATCGCGATGATGTGGGGCTTCGGCGCCGACTTTTTCGACGGAGACGGCAGGCTGGCAATCAACAGCCCCGAGGCGGTGGCGTACGTGAAATTCCTGACGGACATGCACCTGGTGGACAGGGTCATGCCGCCGGGCATCCTGAATCTGAATGCGGACGATTGTTATGCGGTGATGGACGCGGGCAAGGCAGGTCTGACGTTCAGCGGGCCGTGGCAGTACGAGCGGTGTCGAGATGCAGGGATCGCGTGCGAGCCGCTGATAACGCCGTCGGGACGGGACCGGAAGATGCTGCTGATTCTGGATATATTTTCCGTGTTTTCCACTTCGAAACAGAAAGATCTGGCGTATGATTTCATCCGTTTTACGCAGCGGCCGGAAAACCGGGAGTTGATGGACGTGGAGAACGGGGGCGTGCCGGTGACCGGAACGGTGTCGGAACACGGCTATTACAGGACCGTGCCGATCCGCAATTACCTGGCGCAGGCGGACCTGATCAGGCTGACGCCGAAACACCCGGAATGGACGAAAATTCAGGACGGTTGGGGAGAGGCGATTCAGATGGTTCTGGCGGGTACGGCGTCTCCGCGTGAGGCGCTCGATGCGGTCTACGCGCGTCTGATGAGAGAATTGGAAGACCCCATGCTGCCCCGCGGGGAGTGAGGAGGCGGCATGGAACGCGGGAAACGCCGGCTGGCTTACGTTTACGTTGCCCCGGCGGCCCTGTGGCTGATTGTGTTTATGGGCTATCCCATTCTGGACGTGATGGAGACGAGTCTCTATCACACGTCCTACAGGGGGGAGACGTTTGCCGGGTTGGGGAATTACCTCGGACTCTTGCAGGACGATCTGTTTCTGCTTGTGCTGAAGAACACGGCGTTGTGGACGGCCCTGGCGGTCGCAATGAACGTGGGGTTGGGGCTGGGCGTGGCGCTGTTGTTGAGCCGGGCGTCGGTATTGAGCGAATGGATTCGGGGCCTGCTGATCCTGGCGTGGGCAATGCCGCTGGTGGTGGCGGCGATCACCTGGAAGTGGATGTACAACGGCGAGTACGGGCACCTGAATTCGCTTCTGCTGACCCTGCAACTCATCGAAACACCGGTTCAGTGGCTGACGGACGCTTCAACGGCCTTTGCGGGGGCGCTGGTGGCCAGGTTGTGGACGGCCCTGCCGTTTACCACGTTCGCATTCCTGTCGGCGCTGCAGTCGATCCCCGGCGATCTGTACGAGGCTTCCACGATCGACGGGGCCACGGGATTCCGGCAGTTCCGCTATATCACGCTTCCGCTGCTGCGTCCGGTCACGCTGGCGGTTCTGCTGGTCAGTGTGATCTGGTCGTTCAACAGTTTTGTCTTTATCTACGTGATTACGGCGGGAGGCCCGGCAAACCAGACCCAGATAATGGTCACGGAAATCTACCGGCGCGCGTTCGGTTATTTCAACTTCGGGCAGGCCAGCGCCCTGACCGTTCTGGCGTTCTTTCTGCTGCTTGGGATCAGTCTTCTTCAGTGGCGGGTGTTCTACAGGAGGGATATGTAACCGTGGCACAGATCCGTGTACGGCCTTCGGACGTCCTGCGGACGCTCCTGTTGGCGGGCGTCGCCGCGTTCGCGCTGTTTCCGTTTCTGGTGGTTGCGGGGACCTCCCTGAAGACGCTGGGCGAAGTGTTCCAATCGCCGGCGACGCTTGTGCCCAGGCTGTTTGCGTGGCAGAATTACGTGGATATCTTCGTCCGGATTCCAATGGCGCGGCATCTGGTTAACAGTATGATCATCGCCGCGGGAACCACGGTTCTGAACATTGCCGTTGCAACTCCCGCGGCCTACGCGATGGCGCGCATCAGGTTCCGAGGCCGCGGGGTGTTCGGGCTGGGCATCCTGGTGATGCAGATGTTCTCCCCCGTGATTGTCCTGATTCCGCTGTTCAAGGTGATGAAGGCGCTCCATCTTCTGGACACCTACAGCGGCCTGATTCTGGTGAATACCGCTGTTACGTTGCCGTTTTCAATCTGGATCCCGGCGGGGTTTTTCAGACATATTCCGGAAGAACTGGAAGACGCCGCGATGATCGACGGCCTGTCCAGAACGGGGATGCTGTTCAGGATCGCTCTGCCGCTGACCGGGCCGGGGCTGGCGACGACCGCGATCTTTGCGTTCGTGACCGCCTGGAACGAGTTCATCTTTGCCCTAGTGCTGGTTTCCCGGAGGGAAATGCAGCCGATCACGATGGCGCTATATTCGTGGGAAAAGAACAACGTGGTGGAATGGAACCTCCTGATGGCGACCGCGGTCGTGGCGACCGTTCCCACCGTGGTGCTGTTTCTGCTGGTCCGTAAGCGGCTCACGGCGGGTCTGATGTCGGGTGCGGTGAAGTCGTAAGCGCAGTCGATCCCCGTAGCCGTTGGCTATTCGGGCGCATCCGGGAGCAGCGCGGCTTCGGTCTCCCTGTCGAAAAAGTGGACGGCGGAAAGGTCGAATGCCAGGCTGACCACCTCGTCCACCAAAGGAACGGGCTCCGCGGACACCCTGGCCACGCAGGTGGCACGCCCGATCCTGATGTAGAGCCAGGTTTCGTGTCCCATCGGTTCGACCACTTCGACTTTCGCGGTAACGTCTTCCGATTCCCCGGGTGCGTCAGCCGCAGGCGCGTAGCGGATGTGCTCGGGCCGGATGCCGAGGATGACGCGGCGGCCGACGTGGCCCGACAGGCTGTCCCGTTGGCAGTCCGGTATCGGGAGGGTGATGCCGTCTCCCGAGAATGCCGGACCGCCGTCCCGGACGAGTTCACCCTCAAGAAAATTCATCGAAGGGCTGCCGATAAAGCCGGCCACGAACCGGTTTGCAGGGCGCCGGTAGAGCTGAACCGGAACCCCGATCTGCTGAATTCGTCCGTCGCGCATCACAACGAGCCGGTCGCCCATGGTCATCGCCTCAACCTGATCGTGGGTGACGTAGATCATCGTGGCCCCCAGCCGGGCGTGCAGCTTGCCGAGTTCGGTCCGCATTTGCACCCTGAGCGCGGCGTCCAGGTTGGACAGGGGCTCGTCGAAGAGGAAGGCTTTGGGTTTCCGGACGATCGCCCGGCCCACGGCCACCCGCTGGCGCTGTCCTCCCGACAGTTCCTTCGGCTTGCGGTCCAGCAGGTCTTCGATGCCCAGGACGTCCGCCGCCTCCCTCACCCTGGCGTCGATTTCCTCTTTCGGGAATTTTCTGAGTTTCAGCCCGAAGGCCATGTTCCGGTAGACGTCCATGTGGGGGTAGAGTGCGTAGTTCTGGAAGACCATCGCGATGTTCCGGTCCCTGGGCGGCAGATCGTTCGCCGGTTTGCCGTCAATGTAGACGTTTCCCGCGGTCACGTCCTCGAGGCCCGCAACCAGCCGCAGGGTGGTCGATTTTCCGCACCCCGAGGGTCCGACCAGCACCACGAACTCCCCATCTTC
The DNA here is from genome assembly GCA_021295655.1 of Candidatus Latescibacterota bacterium. Classification (GTDB taxonomy): domain Bacteria; phylum Latescibacterota; class UBA2968; order UBA2968; genus JAAXHE01. The sequence continues at coordinate 91,269 of JAGWBX010000052.1, read as the reverse complement.
GACGTGGAGGCTGAAGTCATCTACCGCGATGGTGTTCCTGCCGTATATTTTCCGGACGTTCTGCAGGGTTACCGTTGCCATCCTGCCCCCGACTCAGGGTGAGATGTAATGGACCGGGTAAGGTAAGTATATACATTCGGAATGACAAGCTTCTGAAATACTCGCCGTGCGTTTGCTGCGTACACGCGAGATGAGGATATTCAGATGGACGGAAAAAGGATCGAGACGCTGAAGGAGATGCACCTGGACACGGATCTAAGGGAAGGCGCGGAGATCGTGGCGCCGTCGGATCCCGACTGGGCGCCACTCAGCCGGCGGCTGCAGGAGATGGTCCGCGCGCATGCGGGTGTGGAACTGCGGATCGTGGATCCGGCCGGCCTGGCGCCCCTGCCCGAAGGCCGGCACCGCGTGCTGCTGGGCAACGCGATGGTCAACGATTCGATCATGGCGTTGTACCGGCGGCAATTCGCGTTCCTTGACGACTATTACCCTGGCGGGGACGGGTACGCGATCCGGACGGTGCACAACCCGGAGAACTGCGGCTGGAACGTGCTGCTGGTGGGCGCCAGCCGGCTGGAAGGCGCGGTCTCGGCGCTCGAGGTGCTCGAGGGCGTCCTGGAGAAGACCCGGGGGCGTCTGGGGTACACCAATCTGGCGCGGTCGGATTCGCACGATGCGCTGTTGCCGAAGATGACGCCGGAGGCGTTTCGCGTGCGGGCGGAGGCGGCGTTTCAGGGCAACGCCGGCCGCGGGCCCATCGAACAGGGGGTGACGATGGGTCTCGTGCACCACTTCACGAGCGACCCGAACTGCGCCCGGATGTTCCGGGACGTCCTGTTCTATTACGAGGATCTGGTAAGAAACCGCTATGCCGGAGAGTGGTGTTTCGAGCACATGCTGTTCATCTACGCCTGGACGTGGCGGCTGTTTTACGTATGGGACCTGATCGAGGAGAGCGACGCGTTTACGGATGCGGACCGACTCCGGATGACGAACCTGCTTTGGGGGCTGACGCATTACGTGGCGGGTCTGGGTTATTTCGCAGGGGAGGAGCCGCCGCCCCTGGAGATCCGGCAGAACCATCCAACCTTCGCTGGCCTGAGCATGTCGTTCAGCGCCGGATATTTCAAGGCTTATTACGGTGTCGAGGATTTCGAAAAGGAACTCCGTTTCTGCCATGCGATCTTCGAAGGGCAGGCCGATTGCTACAAACCCAATGACGACGGCGGCGGCGGGGGATACTGCTGGCTGGTGCCGAACCACCAGATGACTTACGACCTGAGACGGGACGATTTTCGCTATATGGAGGGCGGGCACCTGCGCGAGATCGCGGATTACGCGATTCTGATTACGGACAACCTGGGATCGCCGGTGGGTTTCGGAGACGTGGGGGCCTACGGCGCCCGCCGAAACGCCTCCCCGGGAGTGACGAGTACGCTGTGCAAGGCGGCCTGGTATTATAACGACGGGCGCTATCTGTGGGCGCTGGACTGGATGGGAGGAGCGCCGCGGCACGACTGTTTCTACAAATCCGTCCCGAAGCGTGTTGCCGGCCACATGGCGGGGATAGCAATCGCGCCGTTCAACCGGCCGCTCTACGAGTGGACGCAGCGGCACGGTCCGGGCGGGGCGAATGTACCCGCCGGGGAAGCGTTTGACAAGCTCACGCTGCGGGGCGGTTTCGAAGAGGAGGACCTCTACCTGCTGCTGGACGGGACGTCGACGTTTGCGCACGGACACGAGGACGGAAACTCGATTGAGCGCCTGACGTGGAAGGGTCGGATGTGGCTGGCGGAGACGGACTACATCTGGAAACGGCCGAAACATCACACTTCGGTCGTATCGATCTGCGACGGAGAAAGCACGGAGATGCCTTCGCTTGTGGCGCTGAAGTGGGCGGAAGACTTCGGAAACGCCGCGTTCACCCGGACGGTCGTGCCCGATTACAACGGGATGGATTGGACACGGGACATCTTCTGGCTGAAGGGGAAATTCCTGCTGGTTGCGGACTCGCTCAAGCTACTGAGGGACGCGGACTACGATCTGCGGTGTTTGTGGCGAACGCTTGGCAAGGTGCGCATGGACGGACGCGGGTTGTCCGTGGAACAGCAGGGCGTGTTCTTCCGTATTCAGAACGCGGACGACTCGGATGTTTCCCTGGCGACGGAGGAAGCGCGTGTTACAGGCCAGGATCCCTACGGAGGGTACCCGTACGCAGACGGTCCGATCCAAATCTTCAAACAGCGCAAGAGAATTCACGCACAGGCCGGAAACGTGGAACGGTATTTCAATCTGATGGTGGCCGGATCCGATGCGGAGGTCAACGCGTTTCGAATGGAGCGCGTTGGCGAGGGCCTGGTGCGGATCGAGGGTCCGGACGGTCCGGTGGATTTCAGCGTCAGTGAGGATGGGGTGCAGGTGGGCGGGTTGCCTGGTGATTCGCGGGCGGAGCATGACAGAATCCAATTTCTGGAAACGGATGGATCCGGGTCTCCTTACACACACCGGCGGGTCCCCGCGGAAAACCGGTTCGTCCCTATGGGGGAGCCGGCTCTCAGGGCGGTCTGGGCGATGGATGCGGGCAGTGAAGTGAGATGCGTGGATGTGAAGGGTCAGTCGATTGCGGCGGGAACCGAGGGTGGGAAGGTTGTCCTGCTGGACCCGGTCGGGCAGCCACTCTGGACGCGCGAGACGGGCGCCGAGGTGCGAACGGTGCATCACACTGTCCTGGGAATTGGCAGGCTGATGGCCGGTGGCCGGGACTGCGCATTGACACTTTTCGACGAGGAAGGCGCAGTCCGCTGGCGCCGGGAGTTCATCAGGTCTCACGGGCGCGACCAGATCGTGAACGCGGTGAGGACGGCCGATCTTACCGGAGACGGACGGACGGAAGTCGTGGTTGCCACGGACGGGTGGCTGGTGTGGGCGCTCGGTCCCGACGGGCAGGAGATCTGGCAGCGGCAGATCGAACACCACGCGGCGCGGTCGCTCGTGGTCGGAGACGTGGACGGAAACGGAAAACAGGAGATCCTGGTGGGTACGGAGTACTATACTTCCAATATGCTCGAAGCCGACGGGACCATTCGCTGGACAATGCGAGGCGGCCCCTGCTTTACGGCGCTGGCGCTCGTGGACCTGGACGGAGACGGCGTGAAGGAGTCGGTTTACGGGTCCATGGACGGAAACGTCTATGCGGTGGATTCCACGTCCGGAAAGCCCCTGTGGACCGCGAATCTGGGAGATGACGTCCGTCATGGCGCGGTGGTCGGCCGGACCGGTTTTGCGGCAGGCAGCGAGAGTGGAAACGTGGCGTTGTTGAACCCCGGGGGCGAGCGGCGGTGGCGCCGGGACCTGAACGCGGCCGTGACCGGTCTGGTACTTCTTGACGGCGGCGACGAGGAGTTGATCGCCGCGGGGACTTCCGAGGGGTGGATCGTGCTCCTGTCCATCGAGGGCGAGGTCGTCGGAAACCACCGGATGGACGGGGGGGTGACGGCATTGGCCGCCCTGGATCTCGCCGACGGATCGTGCCTCCTGGCAGGCACGGACCGGGGTTTGATTACTGCATTGAGTCGGGAATGACGCGTGTCATTACGAAATCAGGATGGGCAGGGGTCTGCACACTCGCTGCCTCAGTGGCGGTTTCATGGAGTTCGAGTTTCGGGAGTGAGCATGTGAACATCCGGGACCTGCTGGAAGACCGGGGGATCAGCGGGGCGTTGCTGGAGGACGAACGCCCGCATCCCTACCTTTTCTTCTCGGCCGAAGACGTGCCGCGTCTGCGCGAAATGGCCAGGCGGGAACCGTACCGGACGTGCGCCGAGGGGATTGTCCGGGCGGCCAGGCTGACGTTGAGAAACCCGATTCCTGAAGAACCGCCTGCCGGAGCGGCCCAGAGCCGTTTACCCGATGGCAGTTACGACGAGTCGTTTCTGAAGGCGACCTACGATTTTCTGTCTTATGCGTACGCGATGCAATACTACGGCCCCTTGTACGCGTTCGCCTACCTGCTGACGGAGGAGGAGGTTTTCGCGCAACGCGCCAAGGCGTGGGCGCTGGCGTTCGCGGGCTGGGAGAACTGGGGTCCGGCGGCCGATCCCTGGGATATGGAGGCGGCCATGATCCTGTCGGGAGCGGTGATTGTCTACGATTGGATTCCCGGTCGATTCTCACGGGCGGAACGCGAGCGTCTGCTTGCGGGACTGCGCGAGAAAGGGCGGAAGCTGTGCGAGAAGGATGCGTACTGGCTGACACAGGATCCGGCGGCGCGTCGCGGGTCGCTTGCGAACAACCACCGGTGGCGGAGTATACCACTTGAGGGACTGGCGGGGCTGGGGTTGCTCTACGAGGTCGAAGAGGCGCGGGACTGGTTGGATATGGGGCTGGTGCTCACGCGGGATTACCTCCTGCCGGCGGCCTATGGGAGAGACGGAGAACGGATGGAGGGACGTGGCTGGCTGGGTGTCTGCCTGAGCGACGGGGGGCGGTTTATGGAGGCGCTGGTCCGCAACGGAGGGCCGGACCTGTTCGATACCGGGCCGCTGCGCCGGTTGTCGCACTTTCTGATTTTCGGGATGGAGATGTACAGGTCACGCGGGCATTATAACGATCGGGCGGGCCTCCTGGCGCACGCCGGAAGACTGCGGGATCCGGCACTTCAATGGTTGGCGCTGAAGCACGATCTGGGTCCCGATATGAAGCGATACCCGTCGTACTGGTATAACCGGGATAAGGTCCTTTATCAGCCTGAAACACGATACACGGTTTCCCTCCGGTGGGATGCCGGGACCGGCCGGATGCAGATCGAAGTGAATGGCGTCCTGCGGGATCGGCAGGATATCGAACCCGTGGAAGGGATCGACAGGGTCACGCTTCAGATTGAGGGCGACCGGGTCGAAATCGTTTCTCTGGAGGTCCTTGACGCCGCCGGGGGTGTCGTGGATCGTCTGGATGGACCGGTGGCGCTGACGGATGAACGCGGGGCGACGGCCCTCGGATTCCCCAGCCTGCGCGCCGGCGAGATTCGGGCTTCCCTGCGTAAGTACCGATCGGACACCGGGCAGGCAATGCTGATGCTGATGTCCGGAGGACGGCGTGTGAGGGGCATCGCATTTACGGGTGAACACGAGATCGCCAAGGCGGTTGAGGAGATGGACGGAACGTATACGCTGGGGGTTGCGGCGGCGAAGGGGCTTTATTTCCACGGCCCCTGGGAGTTCCTGTTCTACGACGAAAGCCTGACGCCGGCGGCTCCGAAGAAGGATGTAACCGGGTTTCACTTCCGGGACCTGGGGCTGGTGAAGTTACACGACACGCTGAACGCGGAAGGGGTGCACGTCACGTTCACGTCCGGTCCGGAAGTGAGTAAGGAACAGGGGGACAAGAATGCGTTTACGCTCGTCGCGTTTGGGGAGCGGCTCTTGTCACCGCTGCGGACCCCGAAGACGGGGGCGGCGGCGCTGACTCAGGCGCAGTACGATCTGACGGCCTGGTACCAGGGCACACCCGGGCGAAACACCATCCTGGTTGATGGACGGGGACAACCGACGGTGCACGAGGAGAGCCCGGTGCCGCGTGAGTACGAGTTGCAGTGGCTGGGACGAGAGGACGGAGCGAAGAGCGGCCGGATCGAGGAGACCTATTTCTCCAGGGACTACGATTACGTAAGGGGGGAAGCGGCGCACGCGTACCGACCCCTGCTGGAGACCTACCGTCGCCATCTGATGTTCTTGAAGCCGCAGGGCGATCCGGACCTGCGGTACCTGGTGCTGTTCGATGAGATCGAAACCGCCGGAGACCGGCCCAGACAGATAGAGTGGCGGCTGCTGAGCCCGTACGGCAAGGTGACGGTCGCCGGCGAGACTTCCAGAATCGAGGGGCGCGCGGCATGGATGCACATCAGACACCTCTGGCCTGAGGCGTCGACCGTCAGGATCGACAACACGCCCGCGCCCAGGGATGCGGATCGGCAGCCTTATCTGAGGTTTCCAACGCCGGAGCCGGTGGAAAAGGCGCACTACCTTCACCTGCTTCAACCGCTGCGTTCCGCTGAAGCCGAACCGGTTTCGGCGAAACGGGTGATGGGGGATGGCGGGATCGGCATCCGGGTAAACGGCCCTGATGTGACCGCTCTTGCGGTCTTCAGAACAGGAGATGAAACAGTCACCGTGGGCGGGCTGACCACGGACGCCCGCGCCAGTCTGGTGCGATGGGGAAAGGACGGCGGCGGGTCGGTGGTGTTACACGGTGGGACATTTGCCGAACTGAACGGGAGACGCGTCTTCAATTCCGTCGATGCGGTGAGCGTTCTGGTCGAGTTGCCGGTTGAGTAGGCAATGGCGAGGATTCGTGTCGCGGGCGAATCTGGGCGACGACGTCTGGTATGGAGCGGTGTCTGGCGTCAAGAAATTCGAGGCAGGAAGCGAGAGCGGGTTCGGGATCAGATGCGTCCCGGATGGAATGCGCTATGGATAAGACGCTGATTGAGACGCTGAAGGAGATGTACCTGACCACGGATCTAAGAGAAGGCGCGGAGATCGTGGCGCCGGTAGATCCGGAATGGGTGCCTCTCGGCGGGCGACTGCGGGAGATGATCCGGACGCATGCGGGTGTGGTGCTGCCTGTCGTGGATCCGGCTGGCCTGGCGCCCCTGCCCGAAGGCCGGCACCGCGTGCTGCTGGGCAGCGCGATGGTCAACGATTCGATCATGGCGCTTTACCGGCGGCAATACGCCTTCCTTGACGACTATTACCCTGGCGGGGACGGGTACGCGATCCGGACGGTGCACAACCCGGAGAACTCCGGCTGGAACGTGCTGCTGGTGGGCGCCAGCCGGCTGGAAGGCGCGGTCGCGGCGCTCGAGGTGCTGGAAGAGGTTCTGGAGAAGACCCGGGGGCGTCTGGGGTACACCAATCTGTCGCGGTCGGAAGTCCACGAAGTGTTGCTGCCGGAGATGACGCCGGACGCGTTCCGGGAGTGGGTGGCGGAGATGTACGGGAACAACCTCAGCTACTATCCGGTGGAGCAGGGGACGTTCCTGGGGCTGGTCCACCACCTCACCCACGATCCCGGCTGCGCGCGGATGTTCCGGGATGCCCTGTTTTACTACGAGGACCTGGTGAGGAACCGCTATGGCGGAAACTGGCTGTTCGAGCATATGCTGTTCATCTATTCCTGGGCGTGGCGGCTCTTCATGGTCTGGGACCTGATCGAAGAGAGCGATGCGTTCACCGATGCGGAACGCCTCCGAATCACAAACATCCTGTGGGGGCTGGCGAACTACGTGGCCGGCACGCGTTATTTTCAAGGCGACGCGCCGCCGCCTGAGATCCGGCAGAACCACTGGACGTTTGCGGGACTTAGCGGGTCGTTTTGCGCGAAGTATTTCCAGGACTATTACGAAATCACGGGATTTGAGACGCAGGTCCGGTTCTCACAGGCGGTTTTCGACGGGCAGGCCGAGAGTTACAAACCGAACGACGATGCGGGGGGCGGATGGTGGGGCTATTGCTGGCTGGCGCCGTACCACCAGGTGATTTACGATTTGAAGCGGGACGACTTCCGCTTTCTCGAGAACGGGCAGTTACGGACCTTTGCCGACTACGGCATACAGGTGACGGACAATCTGGGCGTCCCGGTGAGCTTCGGAGATATGTGGTCCTATATTGAGCCGGGGCGGTACGCGGTCGCGCTCAAGAACAAGACCATCTCGCTCGAACTTGCGATGGCCCTGTGTACGGCGGCCTGGTACTATGAGGACGGGAGCTATCTCTGGGCGCTGGACTGGATGGGCGGCACGCCGTATCCGGGTTGTTATTACCGCGCGCTGCCGAAACAGGCGCCAGACCGGCTGGACGGGATCTCCGTGGCGCCGTTCAACCGGTCGCTATACGCCTGGGTGGAGCGGCATACGCGCGGCGGAGCGAACGTGCCGGTCGAGGAAGCGTTCGACAAGCTGGTTCTGCGCGGAGGGTTCGACAGGGACGACGAATACCTCCTGCTGGACGGGACGTCGACGTTCGCGCACGGACACGAGGACGGAAACTCGATCGAACGGCTGACGTGGAAGGGGCGGATGTGGCTGGCGGAACTGGACTACATCTGGAAACGTCCCCGGCACCACTCGTCGGTCGTGTCGATCTGCGGCGGCGAAACCGTGGAGATGCCGCCGCTGGTGGCGCTGAGGTGGGCGGAGACGTTTGGAAGGACGACTTTCACACGCACGGTCGTGCCGGGATATAACGGGTTGGATTGGACGCGGGATATTTTCTGGATTAAGGGTGGGTGCTTTCTGATCGCGGACTCGCTGAGGCTGCTCGAGGACGCGGATTACGATCTGAGGTGCCTGTGGCGGACGCTTGGCGAGGTCAGGCAGGACGGGTGTGAACTGACGGTGGAACAGGAGGGCGTCTATTTCCTGTTGGCCCCCCTGGCGCATTCCGGGGTGTCCGGTCTGCTTGTGGGGACGGAAGGTGGCGACGTTCGCGCTTTCAGTCCCGGTCCGGCGCCTTTCGGTTTGCGGATGAATTCGTGATCGTATAAATTGAAAGGCCTTTCGTGCATTCGAGCAGTCGTCTGACCCACGTTGGTTTGGGCCGTTTCAAAACCCGATTTCGGAGATCAATCCCATGAAATTCGCACTCGTCCTGAATCCCCTTGACGAAGAACGGATGGCCCTCGCGCGGCAGATCGGCGTGACCGACCTGGTGACGACACTGCCCAATGGCGGTCCGATATGGGACTTCGATGCCATCGTCCACCACAAGGAACGCATCGCCGACGCGGGTCTCACGTGGTCCGTGGTGGAGTCCGTACCGATCTCGAACCGCATCACGCTGGGTCTGGAAGGCAGGGACGAGGACCTCGACGCGTATTGCCAGACGATCAGCAACCTCGGAGCAGCCGGTATCGGGATCATGTGCTGGAACTGGATGGCCGTGTTCAACTGGATGCGCACGTCATTTACCACGCGCGGCCGGGGCGATGCCTTTGTGAGCAGCTACAACGATACGCTGATGAAGGACGCGCCGCTTACGCAATACGGGGAAGTGAGCGAAGCGTTGCTCTGGGAAACCCTGAAGTACTTCCTCGAACGGGTCATACCCGTGGCCGAGGAAGCCGGCGTCAGGCAGGCGCTGCATCCCGACGATCCGCCCCTGTCGCCGGTAAGGGGAATCGGCCGCATTATCACCAGCGTCGACGCGTTCCAGCGCGTCGTAGACATGGTTCCCAGCGATTACAATGGCATTACCTTCTGCCAGGGCAACTTCGCCGCCATGGGCGCGGACGTGCCGGCAAGCATCCGCCGGTTTGGGGACAGGATCCATTTCTCCCACTTCCGCGACGTGAGAGGTACCGTACCCAGCTTCGAGGAAACCTTCCACGATGAGGGCGACACCGACATGGCGGAGTGCATCCGGGCATACCGGGACATCGGTTTCGACGGCCCCATACGGCCCGACCACGTCCCGGTCCTGTCAGGCGAAGACAACGACCCGCCCGGTTACACGCTGATGGGAAGGCTCTATGCCATCGGCTATATGAAGGGGCTGCTGGACGGAACGGCCTGACGCCCCGACGCATCCGCGGCATCGCCGGAAAGGCCGAGTCCGAAAATCTGACTTCAGACGAATCGTTGGCAGCAAGAACGGAAATCCATGCGCGAAATCAGAGTCGGCGCCGCCCAGTTCGAAGCCCGGGATGCCGACAAACCCTACAACCTTTCACGGATCGACGCCCTGACAAGGCGGGCTGTCGATGCGGGCGCCGAAATCGTCTCCTTCCACGAATGCTGCATCCCCGGCTATACCTTTCTGCAGACCCTCCCGCGTTCCCGAATCGCCGAACTGGCCGAGCCCGTTCCCGGCGGTCCCTCCACGAATCGTCTTGTCGACATCGCAAGGAAATACAACGTCGCCATCCTGGCCGGCCTCGTGGAAACGGAACACGGCGCCCTGTACAACACGTACGTCGCCGTGGGTCCCGACGGTTACCTTGCGAAACATCGCAAGCTGCACGCCTTTATCAGCAAGTTTATCGACTCCGGCGACGCATTCACCGTATTCGATCTCTGTGGCTGCCGCGTCGGCATCCTGATCTGTTACGACAACAACCTGCCTGAAAATGTGCGCCTGACCGCAATGATGGGTGCGGAAATCATCTTCATGCCGCACGTCACCTGCGGGCTGCCCTCCCCCATGCCCGGCAGGGGGGTTATCGACCGCGCCCTCTGGGAGAACCGCCGCCGCGACCCGGTTTCGCTGCGGCAGGAGTTCAATGGACCCAAGGGCCGCGGCTGGCTCATGCGCTGGCTGCCGGCGCGTGCCTACGAAAACGGCGTCTACGCCGTGTACACGAATCCAATCGGTGTCGACCACGACACGGTTAAAAACGGCAATGCGATGATCCTGGATCCATTCGGCGAAATCCTCGTTGCGTCCGATGCGCTGGAGGACGACGTGGTGGTGGGGGTGCTCATCCCCGAAAAAATCCCTGTATCGTCCGGGTACCGCTATCTACGCGCGCGCCGCCCCGATCTCTACGGCAAACTGGCGGAACCCCTTCCGCCAGACATGCAGGGGGGGACAACTAGCCTTACTAACTCATAAACAGAGACTTATATGGATGGACGGGATAAACAGGATAAAGACAAATGGGAAAAAACCGTGAGACTTGAATTATTTCAATAGTAAATTAACTTATATGTAAATTGATATTCGTTTTATTGGTTTATTATTACGTTTAATTAAATATATCTTGAATAATTCGGAAATATGGGCCCGAATGAGCCGGCAGTCTGTGCGAGACGAAGAACCGATAGCCTGAAAGCCGCAAATCATCGCCGGTATCGGGTAGGGAAAAGATGACGCAGCGTTCCGCACTTCAGGCAGAGTCCGATTCCCACGCCCCGCATCGATCCGACGCGGTGACGCTTCGCGCCGTCGGCATCGGCCTTCTGCTGGTGCTTGTCGTCAATTTCTGGATTTCAACCACCGAATACGTCATCCACGCTTCGCGGATGCAACTCTCCTTCTTCCCCCTCGCCCTCTTCGCCACCTTCCTCCTGCTGGTCATCGTCAACGGCTTCGTCCGCCGTCTCCGGCCGAACAGCGCCCTCCAATCGTCCGAACTGCTCACCATTCTGGCGATGGGGTTCGTTGGCGCCGTGGTACCCACCTCGGGCATCACGGGCTTTCTTCTGGGCATTCTCTCGGGTGTTTACTATTTCGCGACACCTGAGAACCAGTGGGCCAACTATCTTCATCCCAATATGCCCGGGTGGGCCGTACCCTCGAATGAAAATCACGCGATGACATGGTTTTACGAGGGGCTGCCCGAGGGGCAGCAGGCGCCGTACCAGGCCTGGATTGCGCCGCTTATCAGCTGGATCTTCTTCCTGCTTGCCCTTTGCACGCTCCTGTTCTGCATTGCGGTGATCCTCCGCAAGCAGTGGGTGCGGAACGAGCGCCTGGTCTTTCCGCTGGCTTCCGTAGGCGCCACGCTGACTCGCGCGAGCCGCGGCGGTTTCCTGCCCGATGCCCTTCGCGGCGGCCTCTTCTGGGGCGGCTTCGGCGTGGGCTTCGGCGCCATTTCCTGGAATATCCTCAACTACTTCTGGCCGGTTGTGCCGAAAATCCCCTTGCAGGGCAAATGGGTCGTCTTTGCGAAGGGCTTTCCGCGCGTCAACACCCGCATCAACTTTCTGACAGCGGGATTCGCGTACTTCGCCAACCTGAATATCCTGTTCTCCATCTGGGTCTTCTTTGTGCTCTTTTTCTGGTTCGAAAACGGCATTATCAACCGCATCGGATACGTCATTCCGCGCAAACCGCTCAACTTCTCCGCCGAAACCGAGGTCACGGCCTGGCAGGGCTTCGGCGCGCTGACCGTACTGGTGCTGTGGAACCTCTGGACCGCCCGCACTCATATCAGGGCCGTCTTCGCCAGGGCATTCGGGAAGGGTGACGCCGACGATGCCGGCGAACTGCTCTCGTATCGGTTTGCCGTGTTCGGACTCATTGGCAGTCTTGTCTTCGTCTGCGCATTCTTCTCCCAACTGGGCATGCAGGGTAAACTCGTCGCACTGCTTGTGCCCGCCCTGATCGTCAACTACCTCTCCATCGCCAGAATCGTCTGTGAGACCGGTCTGGCCTACATGCGTACCACGTTGACCGAACAATACGCCGCCCTGTATACGATTGGTACGAGCGCACTTTCTCCCTCGAGCATGTCCGGTGTCAGCCTCACGTACAGCCTGGTCTGCCAGGGCAAGGGCACGTTTATGTCACCCTTCATGCACGTGGTCCGGCTCGCGGACCTGATCCGGCGCAACCGGCGGCGGCTTGTGCCCGCCCTGGCACTGGTGGTGGTCGTAGGACTCGCCGCCGACTTCGCCCTCACCATCTTCCTGGGTTATCGGACCGGCGCTTTCAATTTCAACGCCTGGCCTTTCTCCAGCGCCGGACGCTTCGCCTACGATCTCACCGTTACCCAGATGAGGAGTCCCTTCGACACGAGCTGGGAGCGTCTGGCCGTCTTCTGCGTGGGCGCCGCCGCGATGTCCCTGCTGACCTTTCTGCACTACCGATTGCCCTGGTGGCCCTTTCATCCTATCGCCTTTCCCATTGCCTTCTCCTGGAACACCCAGCTCACGTTCTTCTCGATCTTTGTCGTCTGGGCGATCAAGGCCATTCTGCTCAAAGTCGGCGGCGTCAATCTCTACAGAAAATGGCAGCCCGCGTTCCTGGGCCTTCTGACCGGATATGTGCTGGCCATCACGTTATCCTTCCTCGTGGACGCCGTCTGGTTCCCCGGACAGGGACACGGCGTGCACAATTACTGAGTCAGCTTGAACCGACCTGTTCTCCCTACACACATCGCCATTCCATTTGCGAATGTCACATACCGATGAGCCAATGACATCTCTGGTGTCCTGTCCCAAAAATACCTCACCATTCTTCCGCCTGTCTGCGTGCGTGAGATAGCACGCACAGGCAGGCATATCTGCCCAGGTCGGAGGCGCCTTGCGAGCCGGGCGACTCGACGGCCAAATTCAGGCAACTTATTTCTGGGACAGAACACTGGCGTCTTCCCTCTTATCGACCCGCGAAAAAAGGCCGACGATATTTCCGTCGACCCTTCCTGTCTTCCCTATTGTCGAGCATGGCTCGCGGTTGCCGTAAATCTTACGGCATCACGCGGAATACCGCCGAACTCGTGGCCCGGCTTTCCGCCTGCAAATCCTTCACAACCACCTTGAACGCCCAGGGTCCGGGTGCCAACCCATCCATATCCAGGGTGAGATAGTGCGGCTGCCAATCCCTCGTCTCTCTGTAAGCGTTGGTCACGGCCGTTGTCCACTCGGGAATAACCACGTCCCTTTCCTTCCACTTTTCAGGAAGCAGGCGGGTCTGGTAGGTGATCCGGTAGCTTGCGGCGCCAAACTCATCCCGCTTCAGATTGTAGACTTCGAAGTAGAACGACATGCTGCCGTCCCGCTGGCACTGCTTCAACGGGTTGGGCAACACCATAAACCTGTCCCGGCCGAATGGTCGATCGTCCTGTTCGACAACCCGCTGAGCCAGCAGCAGGTCGCTGATCTGCAGCCTGTCCCTGCCGTACCGGCTGATCCGTAACGAATCGCGAAACGTCCCCAGACTGCGTAGATTCAGGTCCTCTGTCTCGACCGCCAGGTGGTACGTCCCCGGATCCATGGAAAGACGTTCGCCCCAGAAGAGGTATCCATCCCGCACGGCATTGCCTTCGATCCACGGCATTCTGTGAATGGGAGAGATGGACTTTCTGACTTCCTGCCATCCTGCGTCAAACAGGAACAGGCCCTGCGTGAGATCAACCGCCTGTATTCCGGAACTGACCTCACGGTGCGCGACGTATTCGCCTGAAAGCGCATAGTACAGTTCCACCCGGGTCTTGCCGTCCTCGCCGCGAAACTGCGCGATTTCGAAAGGCGCGTCGTACCGTTTCAGCCAGTACGGGTCGCTGTAGTATTCGGGAACCCGCTTTACAAGATCCTTGTACTTGCTCCGTACCGATCCCCGAATCGAGACGTGCAGTACGTCCCAGTCGTTTTCCCCCAGGCGTTCGAACGTTATGCTGAATCCCGGATAGCTCCATGTCTCACGGAGCAGCACGTAATTCATCCGGTCCAGATAAATGTTCCGTGCATCGGGACGTCCATATCGTATGTACACCTGGCCCCGGTCCGTTTCCCAGCCCTCCACGCCGCGGTCCGGATCTGCAAATCTCAGATTGGCATACGCGACCCGCCTGCAGTGTTCCAGCATCCGCTCGTTTCCAGGCGTGAGGAATAACGGGTCCCGTCCCGTCCAGAACCGGCGCAGGGTGTCTTCGTCCGGAAGTTCCCCCCCGTCCTTCAACGCTTCCCGGTCCGTCAAAACCACCACCGACCTCATGAACTGCTGTTCCAGCCCGGACATCAGATTCAGGCCTTCCGCATAGGCGGCGAAGGCTTTTTCGAGGTCCTGACGCGTCTGGTAACCCAAACCGGTGAAGAAATACGCGTCCCAGTCTTCCGGATGGCGTTTCGAGTACCCTTCAAACAGTTCCACGAGCCGATCGGCCATGTGCCCTTCAAGGTAGACCTGTCCGAGCAGAATCCGGGCGGGACGGTGTTCCGGGTCCACTTCCAGCGTACGGGTAAGATATCCGATCGCCTGCTCCCGCATTCCCTTGCCGTAATTACCGTAATTGAACCTTCGTTTGCGTTCAGGTCCCGACTTCAGGGTTTCCCGTTCCAGGTTGTACATCATTTCCCTGGCGGCGTATCTTCCGGCCTGATACAGGGCGTCGGCGTCGTTCGGCGACATCGCGATCGCCCGCCGGATCTGTTCGTAGAACTCGTCCCTGGAACCCGCCTGCCAGTAAATCTCCGCGAATGTTTTCACGTAGGCGGCGTTCTCCGGCTCCCGCTTCATCGCCCTGTGCACCCACTGCCTCGCGAACCGCCTGGACAAGACGGTGCCACGACTCAGATAGTGTCTGGCCAGCGCGTGCATGGCCCGTCCGGACGGATCGTACCGGACCGCCCTCTCCATCAGCGAAACCCGCTTCATGTGCGACAGCGAGGTATCCGCCGCGGAGGCCAGCAGGGCCGCGACTTTGTACGCGTCCCGCTTGGCGGCCGCCGATGGGCTGGAGACACAGAGGATGATCGAGAACAGCAGCGCAAATCGCAACATTGGAAATTCCACTTGATCGGGCGGGGATTGGCAACCGTCGGATCGCCGTGTGACGGCGTGAGCGACTGCCGGTTCCGGACAGTCCTGAGGGGATCCCGTGTCACTTAGTAGACCCGGAAGAGGAACGAAAGGTTCCCCATCCCAAAAATACCTCACCATTCTTCCGCCTGTCTGCGTGCGTGAGATAGCACGCACAGGCAGGCCGATTCATCCCGTCTTGCTACGTTGGGCCGACCTGCCAAGGTCGGAGGCGCCTTGCGAGACGGGCGACTCGACGGCCGAATTCAGGCAACTTATTTCTTGGACAGAACACCGCCGCTTCGGGTGCTTCGACGGCTACCACCTTACGCGAAAGCGTGTCGTGGATTCGGCCTCGGCGCTGGCCAGCAGGTCCTCGACAACCACCCGGAACGTGCGCAATCCCGGCGCCGTCCCGTCCATGTCCACCCGCAGATAACGGGGTTCCCAGTCCCGGACGCCCCGGTACGTGTAGGAGACGGCCGTCGTCCACTCCGGCGCCGGGTCCTCCAGCCGCCGCTTCTCCGGAATCACCTGCGTCTGGTAGGCAATCCTGTAATGCGTGGCGCCGAAGGTATCGCGCGCCAGGTTGTACACCTCAAAATAAAACCATGCGCTTCCATCGCGCGAGCACTCCCGCAATGGATTGGGCAGCACCATGTACCGGCCTCGTTCCACCGGCCATTCGTCGCGCTCCACGATCCGGCGCGCCATCAGCAGGCTGCTGATCTCCAGCGAGTCCGGGTTGAACCGCCTCACCTCCAACGGTTCCCTGAACGTCCCCACCTTCTTGCTCGGCTGGTCCTCCGCCTCCCCCGCCAGGTAATAGTCCCCCGGCGCCAGCGTCAACTGCTCGCTCGCGATCACGTATCCGCGTTTGGTCGAGACGTAATACAACCACGGCATCCGCCGCACGCGGCCGACTTCCCTCCGCAACGTATCCCAGGCCGTGTCAAACAGGAACAGCGCCTGCACCACGTCCACCGCCCGGACGCCGGGACCGAACTCTTCGTGCGCGACCTGATCACCGGAAAGTGCGTAATACACTTCCACGCTTGTCTTGCCGCCGTCGCGCCGGAACTGAGCAATCTGATATGGCACGCTGTACTGATAGGGATATCGATAGTAATCCGGAACGGACTCAACCAGTTCGGTGAAAGTCAGCGTCCGGCCGCCAAGCTTCGACTCTCCGAACCGCCACGAGTCCCAGGAATTCGTATTCAGGAATGAAACTTCGAACCCGTCGTACGTCCACGTATCCTTTCGAGGGTGGAATTCGAAAATCCCGCCGGACGGCCGCGGGTTCCGCCGCCTCATCCTCGCCTCTTCCTCAATGGTTTTCGTCAGTCCCAGATCGATGTCCGCGGGCGTCATGCGCCGCGCCACAGGGTCGCCGTATCGGATATAGGCCTGTCCCCGGTCGGTTTCCCACCCGGCGTACCGGTTGATGGGGTCGCCGAAACGCAGATTCGCGAAAGCCACGCGCCTGCACTGCTCCAGCATCCGCTCGTTGATCTCGCTGAGATACAATGGATCCTTCCCGAACCAGAATTTTCGGATTGCCTCCTCGTCCGGCGCGGGTTCGCCCTTCTTCAACGCCTTCTTGTCCCGCATCAGGAAAACAGATTGCATGAAGCGGCGCTGCCTGTCGGATAAACGCGCCAGGCCGTCCACGTACGCGCGGTAGGCGGCTTCGGGGTCTCCCTTTGCCTGATAGCCGAGTCCCATGAAAAAGTAGGCGTCCGAACGGCCCGGATTGCGTTCGATATCGTCCTGAAAAAGGGAAATCAGTTCGTCCGGCATCCGCGCCATATAGTATGCCAGCCCCAGATGCACGCGGGACGGCCAGTGGTCCGCATCCAGCCACAGGGCGCGGCTCAGATAATCGATCCCAACGTCCACGTCCATGTCCGCGTACCCGCGCTGCGCAAACGTGCGCCCGGTTGTCACGTCACCGTCCCCGGCCACCCGCATTGCGTCCCCTTCGTCTTCCCGCGTGAAGAACGTCATTTCCCACGACCAGACCACGAACCGCCCCGCCCAATAGTACGCGCGCACGTTTTCCGGGTCCAGCGAAATGGCCTCCCGCGCCTTTTTATATGAACCGGATCTCGGCCCCGTCCGCCACAGCAATTCCGCAAAAGTCGCGGCATAGTCTCCGTTCTCGGGTTCCCGTTCCAGCGCCCGCGTCAGCAGGGACCGCGCCTGCTGACGCGAATACGTCGTGCCTTTTTCCAGCCGCAATCGCGCGAGCGCATGCAGGGCTTTTCCCGTACGGTCGAGCTTCACCGCCTCCTTCAGGAGGTCCCTGCGCGCGTCCAGCTCCAGCGAGGTATCGGCCGTTGCCTGGATCAGGGAGTCCACCTTCACAGGAATGGCCAGCGAGGCTTCTGCAAATACGGTTATCGACCACAGGTAAAGCGCAATCAGTATGAACATCTGCATCTCCGAAAACCCGGCGGGGTTTACCTTTTTCGCAACTCCAATTGATCCGATTCACAGGACGCTACGCGTGTATGGTTTCATTCGCACGGCTGTACCGTTCCACCGCCGCCATATCCAGCTCGCATCCCAGGCCTGGCGCCATGGAGACCGGCGTGAATCCGTCCGCGAATTCTCTCGACTCGCGAATCAGGCTGTGCTCCCGCACCCAGCTTCCAACGATGTCCGACGCCATGGTGCAGTTCGGCACCACCGAAATCGCGTGCACGTACGAGGCTTCCAGGATTCCCAGGTCCACTCCGGAACCGTGCCAGCAGCGCAGCCCGGCCGCCTCCGCGACGGCGGCGCTTTTCGCGAAGCCCATCATGCTCCCGCCCAGATTCACGCAGTCCACCACACCGGCCTTTACCGCCCTGATCACGTCCGACCCGCTTCCAAGGTGCATTGCAATCGGGATATCGGTGGCTTCGTAAATGGCAGCGTAGCCATCCAGATCCGACTTGGGAATCGGGTCTTCGAATACCTCAACATTGCCCAGGGCCTCGAGTTCACGTGCCAGTTCGATCGTCTGCGCCGCCGTGCGAAACCGCTCGTTGGGATCAACCGTGACCTTGAACTCCGGCCCTGCCACGTCCCGGATGGCCTGCAGCCGTTCCACCATCGGTTCCTCAATCCTGCACTTGATCTTGATGCCCTTGAAGCCCCCCTCGAGCGCCCGCGCGACCGTCCGCTTTCCGTCTTCGGGCGTTTGCGACCCCATCCAGTAGTCCGCACGCACCCGGTCCCGCACCGCACCGCCCATCAGCGCGTGTACGGGGATCCCGCGCGCCCGTCCCACCAGGTCGAAGACCGCCATCTCCAGGGCGTGATACGCGGGACCCGTTCCCACGTCCGGCATCGTCTCGGTTCCGTCGCTTCGAGGCTCGTAGATATTCTGCAGCGTCACCGCCTCAGGGTCCCTTGCCAGCACCAGGGCCGCGCCCGCCCGCACGTCCTCGATGGGCACGCCGCGGCCGGATTCGCCCAGTCCGTAATGCTCGGTATCCGTGTTGATCCGGAGGATATGCTTGGGTACCACGTCCCACCCGACTTCCGGCACCCACTCAGGGCTGTTCACGCGCCCCGGAAGACTCGGCACCACCACGGTCCATACGTCTACTGACGTCATTTTCATCGTCCACTCCTCGGTTTGGGGGTTTTGGAAATACAGGTTGTCGATTCCGCGCGCGTTCTTTAACGGACGTTTCTTTTACACTTACAATTGAAGCAGCGGGAGATTCTTCGACTGCGCTCAGAATGACATGCTTCGCAATAACCATCGTCGAAATGTATCCATCATTCGTTGGCCCGTACTGTCATCCTGAGGAAGCCGCCAGGCTGACGAAGGATCTCCTGCGGCATACAATCATGCCTGAGCGTCCGGCATTCGGTCCGACCTGAAATGCAGCACAACCGATCCCGTTGCATGCGTCGGCATTCGCGGCACGTCCGAGAATGACAGGGCGACGGATCATCTACCGAAACCTTAAGCATCCAATCACAAAAAAAACGTTTGCCATTCGCTTCTGCCATACTGTATATTGATAGTAATACACTAATACACACTGGAGCACTCACCGTGCTTATCGAGATCGATCACCACAGCGGCGTGCCGGTCTACCGGCAGTTGATGGACCAGATCAAGTTTCATATTGCCTGCGGCCTGTTGAAGTCCGGTGAAAAGCTGCCGGCCACACGCTCGCTCTCCGCACAGCTCGGCGTCAACCCGATGACCGTCAGCAAGGCCTACGGGTACCTGGAAGCCGAGGGCATTGTGGAACGGCGACGCGGGCGCCCGTTGACCGTCAGTCAGCTGGAGCCGGAGAAGGTCGAGGTCCACAAGCGCAATCGGCTCCGGCAGAGCCTGGCGCCTATGGTGGCCGTTGTTCGACAGCTTGGCATCGAAAAGTCCCATGCCCTGGAAATCTTCGGCCGGATGCTGGACGAAGCCGGGAATCAGGAGGAATCATAATATGGAATCCGCATTCGAAGTCAAGAACCTGACGAAGACGTTCGGAGACGTCACCGCGCTGGACAGCGTGAGCGTTTCCGTTCCAGGACCGGCTGTTGTTGGTCTGATCGGCAGAAACGGAAGCGGGAAGACCACTCTGCTCCGCCACGTCATCGGCCTTTATCTGCCGACAAGCGGCGAATGCACCACCCTCGGATGCCCCAGCGACAAACTGGGTCCCGGCGAACTCTCGCGCATCGGCGTCGTTCACCAGGAGAACCGGTTCCTGGAATGGATGAAGGTGGAGCAGCAACTGCGCTATGTGTCCACATTCTACAAACACTGGGACCGGGACCTGGAGGAGCGCCTGTTGGACGAACTGGAACTGGATCCGTCCGCCCGCGTGGGGACGCTCTCGCCCGGCAACGCGCAGAAATTGGGTATCATTCTGGCCGTCTGCCACCGGCCGGACCTGCTGATCCTGGACGAGCCCATCAGCGGCCTGGACCCCATCACACGAGAGCAATTCCTGAGATTCCTCCTTGAACTCCTCCAGCAGGACGCCAATACGATCGTGATATCGTCACACGTTCTGCACGACGTCGAGAAAGTCATCAACCGGGTGATCTGCCTCGACCGCGGCCGGACTAAGGCGGACGCCTCGCTGGACGACCTCCAGGAACGCTTCGCCGAATGGCGGGTGACCGTCAAGGCAGGCAGGCTCCCCGCGCACTTCGAGGAGGACTTCGTGATATCCCGTGAGGGGGACAGCCGCCAGGCCCGTCTGCTTGTGAAAGGAGCTTCGGACAACCTGGACGCGTTCAAGGCGAAATATGGCGTGGACGTGGCCAGTAGCCAGCTGAACCTGGAGCAGATGTTCCCGCTCCTCCTGCAGGAGACCGGTTGATGGGGCTTTACGCGCTGTACCGACTGCTCTGGCGTCCGGTGCTCCTTGGATTCTATGTGCTCTATGCCGGAATGATCCTGCTGGTGCTTTCGGTTGTCAGCACGGAATTTCACGCCGCCCCTGAGGTGAGACGCCTTAACCTGTTTACTCTGATTATGCCCGCTCTTTCTGGCCTATTTGTGGGACAACGTGTGGGAGAGATCCAGTACACACTTTATTCGTGGACGCTTCCGGGAATGCGCAGATTGCTCGTTTCTTCCGTGCATCTCACGGGCATCGCCACGGCAGTCGTTACGATCCTGGTCTACGACTGGCTCGGCGGTTCTGTCCCGCTTTCCCCGATTTTAATGTCCGGTCTTCTCTGGTATGCGATGGCCTACATAGTCGGAACCTATGAATTCCTGGATGCGCCATCGAGGTTGGACCGAAGTTCCGTAACCATGATATTGCCGATATTCCTGTTTGTAATCATCGCATACTGCATCGACGGAATGGCAGAACTTTACGCTGCCCAGCCAGTCCTTTGCTCCATTCTAACATTGCCAGGTGCGTTGTTCTGTCTGAATCGCGGCTTTGCTGCTGGCACCGCCAGAAGAAAATCGCTTGTTTCAATGCCAACGTTCAACCGCGGTGCTTTCGGGTCCTGGGAATTGGCAACATATTCGTGGCGGAGAAAAACCACCAGGATATGGAGGCATGCCGCTCCGATAACCGGAACGGTTGAATGGATCCGAGCAGGAAGGTACGAGACCGACTGCAGGACTCGAATCGGGTGGTTGAATACGGCAATACTAGATTCAGTTGGCGTAATGGTCGTATCGGCTGTCATGGTCTGGTTTTCAGGCCCGGAAATCACAGGAGTTCCTGTCGTCGTGCCTATAATCCTGGTGCTTTCCGTGTTTCACCGGTCACTATACGTTCAAAAAGGCTGGGTCTATCCGCTTTCGAGAGCACAACTGGCGAGGCTCGCGTACTGGAGTAGCCTTCTCCATAACTTGGTCTACTGCGGAATTATGTTAGTCGCGTTCTTCGTCCTGGAAGGCCTCGCAGGCATCTATGCCGGACTTGATCTCGCGCGTCCTGTCATACTGATGTTCATATGCATTCCGGTCTTCCAGTGGGTGAGACTGCGATACCGATACGATCAGCTTTGGCCTTATGTGGTAATGGCGCTTTTCGTTATTGGCTATTCGATCCTGATTCCGAAATGGATTGATCTGGATCCGCGCGCATTTATCGGATTCGAGGTCGCCGCTGTTATCGCTCTCGTACTCCTGTCCCAGGGTCTTTTTCGCTTCAAGATCGGAAGGTATTTCACAACCGCCGATCTCGTCTGATCTGCGCGTCGGTGTCGTTCAACAGGTGACAAGATGATCGGTTTCAGCGCATTTTTCCGTTTGCTCTGGCGAAGAGCATTGGTCGGCCAGGCGTCCACCCTGGGTTTGTGTATCGTAGGAGTACTGTTACCCGTACTGACTATTTATGCACCCGATTTTGGTATTTCCAGCACCACGCGCGTCAATCTGTTTCCCTGGATATTTGCATTCATGGTCGGACTTATACTGGTTGGGCAAAGCTTGGCGGAACTACATCATACATTGCTTGCCTGGTCTCTTCCAAACCTCCGCCGGAATCTCCTCTTTCCGTTGATTTCCGTGGGCATCGTCGCTGCTATCCCGGTAACAGCAGTATATCGCTGGCTCGGAGGCGCCGCTCCGTGGATCCCCGTTTTCACATCCGCCATATTCTGGTACAGTGCGGGAATCGTCGCAGTAAATGGATACGTCCGGGGATTGGATCGTCCTTTGTATCACTACGGAACAGCGATTCTACGACTCACCGTGCTTATCCTGGCAGTATTTTCAATAAATCGAATCGTCGAATTTTACTGCAACTACCCGTTTCTCAGTGTCGTGCTGACATTGGCTGGCACGACGCTTTGTTTCTTGCGATACCACAATGTAAACATCGCAAGAAAGAAATCCCTCGTTCCCATCAGGTCCCCGGAGCAGGAAGTTATAGCCCGAAGGAGAAGTCCGGTACGTGGACTACCGTTAACGGGTCCGATCACCGGTGTATCCGACTGGATTCGGGCTGGTGCATATGAGAATTTCGGCTCGAATTGGGGAGGATGGGTGGGCGGATCCGCCAAATACTCTGGTATCGCGGTGTTAATCGTGATTGTACTTCCATACCTGAAGGAAGTACAGGAACTCGGCATCCTGATTGGTCTCCATATGTTCGCCCCTGGCATTCCGGCGATGCTGGCGCTGGGGTACAGTGCAAACGGTTCCCTTTTTCTGCAGAAAGGCTGGCTATATCCGCTTTCCCGCGCCCAATTGGCGAAACTCTCGTACCTAAGCTGCCTCCTTTACAATGCGGGTATATGTGGGATCATGTTGCTGGCAGTTTTTCTTATTGAAAGCTTCGTGGAACTTGACCATTGGTTCGGATTCAGGCGTCCTCTGGCGCTGGTATTTGTCTTCAACCCTGTATTTCAATGGATGCGCTTACGACACGGCCTTTTCTTCACTCAGATACCAAGCGTTCTGGTGCTCTATCTGTCATGTATCCTGGGCGTTTTCGGTTTTGGACTGGGCTGGTTCTGGTTCGGGCTGGATCGGGATATTTCGGTTGTTCACGAGGTCGTCGTGTGCGTCGCTCTGATCCTCCTGTCCCAGGGCCTCTTTCGATACAAAATCGAGAAATATTATCAAACCTCCGATCTTGTCTGAGCGTCGCGTCAGTGGGATCCAGCAGGTGAGACAACTATGTGGTTGTACGCGTTGTTCGGATTGCTGTGGCGCAAAGGAACCATCCTGTACCTCTTCCTGTTTGCCTATACGGACCAGCCATTCCCCGGCACACCCACGCCAGGCAGTCTTAATTTTCTCAGCTTTCTCATCGCGGCATTTGTTGGACAGGATCTCGGGTTTGGCTTGCGTGAGCTTCAGCACACCCTGATCTCGTGGACGCTGCCCAAGCTGCGAATGCGACTCTTCTTTTCATTGTTATTGGCCGGCATCGTCACCGCGATGACTGTGACGTGGGCATATAAGTCGCTCGGCGGTCCCGGACCAACGCTCGCGATTCTCGCGTCTGTTCTCCTCTGGTATAGTATGGGAGTGACCGTCGGCCGGGGTTCAATATCGAAATTTTGGAGTTTACGCATCTGCAATGACCAAGTTTCAACTTTAACTCTGTTTCTATTGGTCGTTGCCGGAATTTCGATCAATCACATCGTCGATTTTTACAGCGCCCAGGCCCTTCTGTGCGTCTTCGTGACAATGCTGGGAGCTTCATTCTTCCTCCATAGGAATCTTTCTGTCAACGCTGCCCGGCGGAATTCGCAGATCTCCATCACGGAACTGACGGCATGGAAGGGAGTTTCGAGGCGGAAATGGCAGCATAGACATCCGATTACCGGTCTGTTCAATTGGATTCGAGCCGGGGTATATGAAAACCTTGGTCTGGTCCGCGGCGGATGGCCGGTCATCGCCGTCGGAATGTCATGCATTGCCGCGCTCATAGTGATCGGCATGGCATACTACAAGGGATACAGCACGGGATCTCATGAACTGGGGATTCAGTTCATATACACTGCCATATTCGATGCTTCATCAGTAAGGAATTTGCCCGTACTCATATCGATCTTTCCCGCCATGTTTGTTGCTTTTCACGTCGTGATCGGATCGTTTTATCTCAAGGGTAATTTGAATTATCCGCTTGCCCGCCACCAGTTCGCAAGGCTCGCGTATTGGGGTAGTCTCGTTCAAAACGCTGTTTTCTGTGGGATCCTGCTACTGACCTTTCACCTTTCGGGAAGCCTGGCCTGGTTCTATACAGGATATGTGACACCATTCAAGTTTGTCCCCGATTTTGCCCTCCCACTTATCCTGATGTTTGTCTTCAGCCCGTTTCTTTCGTGGATGTGCCTGCGATATGGACAAAGTTCGACTTCGAATGTTGCAGTCCTGCTTCTCTATATTGTCGTCGTCGGGCTGTTGGGTATGCTCTGGCTTGAAGAGGGTTCCGGCATTTCCGATCTCTATGAGGTCATCGGGGGCATTGCGATGATCCTCCTCTCCCAGGGCCTCTTTCGCTACAAAGTAGAGCGGTATTTTCGAACGGCGGATCTCGTGTAATCTTTCTTGGTCGGTCACGATCGCACAATTGACCCCCTACGGCAGTTCCTCGAATTCACTCCAGACCGCGCCTGCCTTACCTTCCTCGAGGCCGGTGGTTGGCAGGAGGAAGAACAGTGCCTCGATTCGCTCCCGGGGCTTCATCCACCGTTCCAGGTTTCCGTTCAGGAAGCATCCAACCTCGCCCAGGGCGATCCCTCCGGCTCGCGCCCCCTCCCCGGCAGCGCTCAGGAACAACGCCTCTCCGGTTTTTCCGACGATCCCTCCCCAGTCCCAGTTTCCACCGCTGGTCCAATGGGGCGCCGCTCGTGTCGAGACGGACGCTTCGTTTGCGTTGTAAAACGTGGCCGTCCCGGGTGACGCGGCGAACGCGGGCCAGACGCCGAAGCCCAGATCCCCATCGGCGCCGATTCCGAGTACGTCGCGGCACGTCACGCGAATGGCCAGCACGTCCGCGCCGGGCGCGAGCAGGTACTCCCATGCGATCGACTGACCCCGGGCGTGCTCCTGCGCGATGCGGCAGTGGACGCGCACCCCGCGCCACACCAGGCCCTGGCGACCCTTCCGCTCAGTCACCCGGTACCGGAACCGTTCCTTGTAGAGCGTGTCTTCCAGCCGGTCGTACTCCGGCGAGATGCCGCCGTGCCAGGGGTTCATCCACGCCAGGGGCGCTACGTCGGGATACGGACAGTTGAGATATTCGGTGCCGTCGCGTCGGAGCGAGATTACGGATCCAATGAAAGAGGGCGCAACCTTCATGGATAATATCCCGTTGTCAACCGCAATGACGCGACTCTTTTCCTGGCGCGACACCGAGACCTCTTGTGCGGCGGCGGGGAGGACCAGCGCCTTTTCCGTAAACCGGTAGACCGCCTCATCGGTCTCGAAACGCGCACGGATATCCTCAACGCCCGGCCGGACTCGCGGCGTGGGGCAAAAGGCCACCTTCCGGACAGCCGGTTTGGACTGGCAAAGCCCCGTGACCTTGACGGTCCGTACGTCCGGGCGCAGTCCCGCGGATTCCTCCAGGTTCAGTTCTCCGTCCAGCTGGTGTCTGCCCACGTGGTCCAGGCGCAGTGTCGCTTCGGCGTGATCTCCCGCCACGATCAGCGGGCGCGGTTCGATGCGGCACTCGATCGGCCTTCGCGTTGGCAATGCGGATGTCTCAACCTCCGGAACGCTGCCGAACAGGGTCCGCCACCAGGCACGGACCGTCTCCCAGTTTCCATCTCCGACAAAGGCGTTGACCGGGTCCAGCGACCTGGACGCGCCCGGCTCTACGCGGACGGATCGAGTTTGAAGACTGCCCCACGGGCCGGGGCTCACCCGTTCGGCCCGGTCCCACAGAATTCCGGCGGTACAGCCATTCGCTTTCTCCACGCAGAACCATCCTTCGGGCCACGCTTCATCCGAAAGTCTGAGGTTATCCAGATCCCGTCCTCCCGATCCGAACGCCTGCAGGGACACCCCCTGCTTCCCCGGCACAGCCAGCGACGCGGTGCGGCCCATTTGCATCCACCAGCTTTGCGACACCGATAGGTCCAGCGGCAGCGAAGTTCCGTTGATTACCGTATCCAGCACCCTGACCAGCGGTCCCTGTCCAACCAGAACGCTTCGTTCCAGCCACACGCCCGGGCGTATCACGGAAGGCGTCCGCAAATGGAGCTCAACCCCGAAGGCGTCCCGCTCGATCCGCGCCTCCGCCTTCTCCTGAAACAGGTCGCCGCCGGAAAACGGCGGGCCGAGCCTCGGGGTCTGCAGTTTCAGCCGGCGGGACCTCAGCGCCCGCAGCGTGTGAAAGATGAATATCTCGCCGCTGCGCAAATCGGCGCTGACCATCAGTCCGCCGCCGCAGAGCAGGGCGCTTTTCGCCCCAACGCCACCGGACACCCCCCCTGGCTCAACGGCCAAAAGGTCGAGACGTTTGGTCTTGACCGGAATTTCCTTACTGTCCATCAACGCGACGGTCTCCACGTCAATGGCAGCCTGCCCGGCCCGAGGTGCCGTAATCGGTACAACCAACTCGGCCCCGCCCTTCGGATCGAGCGCCACCTGCCGCTCACCGGCGTTGACTTCCACGCCGCCGGCAGGCATGACCCGAAGTCTCACCGTACACGCCTCGTCCAGGTTGGATCGCAGGGTCAGCGTGGCGTCCTGAGGCTTCCCCGGCGCCAGGATGGAGCGGGGCGCTTCGACGGAAACGTCCACGGCCTGGCGTACATCCATCCCCGCCGCGAGTTCGATCCCCACCCCGTCGATCACCAGGTCGGTCCGCAGCAACGCCGCTTTGGGTTCGCGCGTCTTCTCCTCGATACCCGGGTCGATGATGAACGTACTCTCTATTTCGGAAGCGTCCGTGGCATCCATCGCCTCACGCTTGTCGATCCTGACACCCGGATCGCCCGAGGCCGTGAGAAAGACGCGTGCCGGTTGCGGCTTCTTGTTCACGATTCGCCAGCGGACAGCGTGGGGGACCCCCGCGACCAGTTTCTCATCGGGCAGGCTGCACGAGACCGTCAGTTCGTTGTTCTCGAGCTCGATGATCCCCCAACTCTGGCGGTCGAACACCAGCCTGAGCAGATCGCCGTCCGGGGCGCGCCAGAGGTATTCGTAAACCTTCACCCTGCCCCGCGTCATCACGTCCTCTTCGGGGCTGAGTTCCCGGACCTGGGTCTCATACCAATCGTGCCTGGCGAAAAACGCGGCGGCGAGCGGATGCCGGCGGGCGGCGGGTGTGAAATTCTCCATGTGCACGGACGAGTCCGGCCGCCACATGAAGCCCATCTTCTTGTACAGGGGAACGGCCTGCAGGTTCCCCGGCCAGGTGTACAGATCGACCCGCTGATAGCCCGCCTCGTACGCGCGTTCCATCGCGCCCCACAGCGCCGACTTTCCGTGCTTTTTCCCGTGGAAGTCCGGGTGGCAGTTGAGGTGCGGTATGAACGCCTGCGCCTTCTGTCCAGGCGTCGCTCGTATCAGGCACAGGCTGATAATGCGCTCCTCATTCTCCGTGACGAGTGCTCCCAGCAGGTTGCTCTCCCGGATGCTTCGTTCCTGCTCCTCGGGGGTCGTCTGCCATCCGCCGCCGCCCGGCCAGCCCACGTCCGCTTCCATCTCGAGCGTGGCGAGCTTCCGGGCGTCGCCTTCCCGCCAGTCATCCACGAGGTTTCTGGTTTTATGGAGCAAAGGCTCCTCCGCCCATACCTATATAAGATTTGAATATTATTTAATATATATTTCTAATAATAAAATTAAAAATAAAGTAAACATAATATGATTTATTATATTATTAAGTTACATTTCGAAAAACACAATCGTCTGCGATCAACAGACAGCCGGGCTTTCCGACACCTGGAACGCCAGCGCCTTATCGATTCCGGCCGAAGCTGCGCAGGAAGATCAAGAAATCACTTTGCCAGACGGAACCGTCGCCGTCCAGGTCGAAGCGGGCGTCATACCCTGCGTCGCCAAGGTTCGGGCCGAACTTCGCCGCAAACTGCAGAAAGTCGGAAAAGCCCACGGACCCGTCGCCGTCGAAGTCGGCGGAAAGGGGTTGAGGTACATGAAACCGCAACACGTCCCAGAGCAGAATCGTACCGTCCCGACTGCCGCTCGCCAGCTCTGTCCCGTCCGGCGAAAACACCACCGAGGTGACCGGATCGGTATGTCCAGTGAGGATGCGCATTTCCTGACGTGTGTCCACGTCCCACAGCACCACCGCCCTTTGCGGACTGCCGCCTGCCAGCGTATTCCCGTCTGGAGAAAACGCCAACGCCTGGAAACTGTGGCGAAATGGTCTGGGGGTTGCAGTGAGGGTGCCCTTTACATGCCCTGTAGCCAGGTCCCACAGATGGATCATATCGTCCCCGCCGCCGCCCGCCAGCGTCGTTCCATCGGGCGAAAACACCAGGGAAAGGACGGTACGGGTATGCCCTGTGAGGGTGCCTGCTTCCTGTCGCGTGGCCACGTCCCACAAACGAACCGTACTGTCCTGACCGGCGCTGGCCAGCGTCCTCCCATCCCGTGAAAACGCCACCGAATAGACCGCACCGGTATGTCCCTTGAGGGTGTGCTTTTCCTGCCCTGTCGACACGTCCCACAAACGAACCGTACTGTCACGGCCGGCGCTTGCCAGTGTGGTCCCATCCGGCGAAAACGCAACCGAATACACCCACCGGGTATGCCCTTCCAATGTGATTTTTTCCTGTCCCGTGGCCGCGTCCCACAGCCGTACCGCACGATCTCCATGTCCGCTGGCCAGCGTCGATCCATCCGGCGAATATGCCACCGATTCGACCCATCGCGGGTCGCCTTCGAGGAGTTTCGCACCCCGTCCGGTGGCCAGGTCCCAAAACCGTACACCGACACTGTAGCCGCTTGCCAGCGTCGATCCGTCCGGCGAAAACGCAGCCGACCTGACCCCGCGGGTATGTCCCGTTAGGGTGAGGATGTCTTCTTCGCGGCCGGTGGCCAGTTCCCACACCCTCACCGTTCCGTCCCATCCGGCGCCTGACAGCGTCGTCCCATCTGACGAAAACATGATTGAATGTACACCACCGGTATGTCCTGTGAGGGTGCCTTCTGCCAGCCCTGTGGCGACGTCCCACAACCGCACGGTGCTGTCCGAACTGGCGCTTGCCAGCGTCAATCCATCAGGGGAGAACATCACCGAATACACCCGTTGGGTATGTCCTTCCAGAGTGCCTTTTTCCTGTCCCGTGGTCACGTCCCACAACCGCACCGTACTGTCCTGACTGGCGCTTGCCAGTGTCGTGCCATCCGGCGAAAACGCCACCGAATGGGCCACGTTGGTATGTCCTGTAAGTGTGTGTTTACTCATTCCGGTGGCGACGTTCCACAACCGCACCGTACCGTCACTGCGCGCGCTCGCCACCGTTTTCCCGTCTGGCGAAAACGCCACGGAATTGACCCAGGATGAATATCCCATGAGTGTGTGAATTATCTCCCCCGTGTCCACGTCCCACAACCGTGCGGTACCGTCCCGTCCGCCGCTTGCCAGCATCGTGCCATCCGGCGAGAACGTCACGGACTCGACATCATAGGTATGTTTCTTGAGGATGCGTATCGTCTGACCCGTTGCCACGTCCCACAGCCGGATTCTATCGTCCCGGCTGCCACTGGCGAGCGTCATCCCATCCGGTGAAAACGCCACGGAATTGACTCTGAACACGTGGCCCGTGAGCAGCGAGACTTCGGCGCCGGTGCGGGCATCGTAGATCCAGATGCCGGGGGCGCCCCCCACGGCCAGGTGCGAGCCGTCCGGCGACCAGACCACGGTGTGCACGTCACCCTTGCCCAGCCGCATGAGGGCCCCCTCGGGCAGATTCCAGCGAGTGTAATCCTGTGCGCGGGCGTCCTGCGCGAACCAGGTGCCTGTCAACAGAAGCAGGAGGCTAAGACCAGTTAGCTCTTTCATCTTGATACTCCCGGAGTATGGCTCACGGGATCAGGGTGATTGCCTGTTAATGAGTCGGATGAAGAGACTGAGATCGATGTGAATTTGCGATTCATCTTGATGGATCGACGGCGATCGGATATGGCTCGGCTCCGCCGCATGCCCGGTGCCTCACTCTACCACCCGGAACACGACGTCCCGTTCCGCGGTCTGACCGGTGTAGAGGTCCTTCACGGTTACGATCAGCTTGTGGAAACCGGCGGGGGCGTTGGTCGCGTCGATCTGCAGGAAGGTGAAGTCATCCTTCTGAATTCCCCGGTATTGTGCCGTGACCGTCGTCTCGGTGCCTTCTTTCGTGCGCGGCGTATTCTCGATCTCTTCGGAAATCTTATTGCGTTCCGGCAGGATGTATTTGACACGATAACTCACGGTCTCTTCAGGTTCATCCCGCCGGAGTTCTTCCTCGCTCTCGATGATCGATTCCTCCACGATGGTCTGAATCTCCACCGCGGCGCCCGCTCCCTGCGCATCCAGGACGGCGAACCGTTCGGGCCGAATCTCCTCGCGGTCCGGGCGCGTCAACCGGTAGGAAATCCGGTATTTGGTCCGCCCGAACCTGTCTTTCTTGAGATTGTAGATCTCCAGATAGATAAAGACCGGCTCGGACCGGCCATAGGTGTGGAGAGGATTGGGCATGACGCGCAGGTCGTCGCGTCCTTCGGGAAACGCCGTTTTCGGCTGGATGCCGGAAGCCACGAGAAGATCGCTCATGGCCAATAGAGAGTCCACGGGCCGGAACTCGCGGTATTCGCGAAACGTTCCGATCGATCCGGTACCGCGGTCCCGGACCTCCACCACGAAGCGATGGGGTTCGGGCGCGACCCGCAATGTCCGGAACGAAACGACGTGGTTGCGCCGCAGGCTGTCGCGGACTGTTTCCGCGACCCGGTCGTAATCCGGCCACCGCGTGGCTACGTCCATTTTCTTCCTGTAGACCTCGTCCCAACGTTCATCAAACAGAAACACACCATCCTCGAGATTCAGAAATCCGTTCGGTTCGGATAACCGGACCCGTGCCTTAGGAATCGCGTAGGCGAATTCTACGCGAATACTGTCGCGCTCCTGAAAC
Source organism: Candidatus Latescibacterota bacterium (assembly GCA_021295655.1). Lineage (GTDB taxonomy): Bacteria > Latescibacterota > UBA2968 > UBA2968 > JAAXHE01. The sequence continues at coordinate 60,004 of JAGWBX010000052.1, read as the reverse complement.
GCCGAGACCTGGCGCGGCATCTGATATTTCAACTCGCGATACGGATCGATATACCGCTGGGGCGTATCTCGATACACATGCCGCGAGGGTGGCGCAGGCCGGTCCTGCAGGGCCATTCGATTTTTCCCGGAATAAAAATCGCCCAGGTCATCCCTCCATCGTGTGACGTTGTACATATCCCGATCGTCCGTTATACGGACACTTGCCAACTGCTCTCTCATACTCTCCCCGCCGGCCTTCCCGAGAGTAAACCGCCACCCGTCTATCCCGTCGCTGCTTTTAAACGAAATGCTAAACGTCTCATAAAACCAGGTTTTCGCCCTGCTGAAGGAAACGCGTTTAATGTACCGTCCAAACTTGATAAACGTCTTGCCCGTGTCCGTCCGCCATCCCGCGATACCCTTGAAAGGGCGGCTGTATCTCAGGTTCGCGTACGCCACACGGCCGAAATGTTCCATCTTCCGCTCGTTGAACGACGTCAGGAACAGCGGATCATGCCTGCGCCAGAAACGCTCCCGCGCGACATCTGTCCGATCCTTACCGCCGTTGTCGGCATACGCGATCGCCTGTACCAGGCGCTTCCGATCCTCAGGCGACGCGAGAATGTCCACGGCCTCGATCATGGCGCGCTCTTCGCTGCTCATCCGCTCCAGGGCACGTGTATAATAGCTATACGCCACGTCCATTTCACCCAGCATCTGGTACCCCAGACCGCAGAACAGGAACGCATCCTTGTCCTCCGATACCTGTTCCAGAAATCGATTGAAGACCATGATCATCTCTTCCGGCTGTCCGGTTTCATAATGCAGCAGTCCAAGATGGTAATATGGGCCTCGTAGAGCTGGATCCGCTTCAATGCTCTGGTGAAAATGTGTCGTAGCACGTTCCAGGTCCTGCATGGCGAAGTTTTTCCAGTAGAACATCCGTCCAACGGTCTTGTCGAAATAGATGAACGGGTCCTGCCTGTCGATATAGCGAAGATAATCCTGCGCTGCATAATACCCGGCCCAGTACAACGCCTCTGCGTTTTCCGGCTCCGCTTGTAACAGTTTTTCGTAGTGACGCACCGCATGCCACCAGAAACCCTGCCGGCTGAGCAATTCGCCAAGCGTCATCTGAAAGTCTTTGTTCTCAGGGTCGAGGCGCATCGCCTCATTCAGCGCTTTCCGCGCGCTCTGGCGCGTGAGCGGCGTGTTCATTTCCATATATTGTTTCGCAATCTCAAAGTGCGCGGGCGCGAACTTCCAGTCCAGCTTCAAGACCTGTTCAAACGCCTCTATACTCGCTTCCGGAGGCACTCTGCCGACCTGCGCTAATGCCTCCCGATACAGCGAATCCCTTCGCGCATCCTTCGTCCCGGCGTGCGATACACCCGCCGCCATCAGGACAATCAAAGAGAAAAGTGGGAGTCTCATATCAGAGGCCTTCCATGCTGGCGGCAGGTAAACGCGAAGAACTATCCTGCAGTTCTGCGTTCACTCGTCCGGGTGGACCTCAAACGACTTCAAAACGGACCCGCGTGTGTCCGCAAATTGCAGCCCGCCTGGTTTTCTTCCCCCTCTCCCACTGGGAGAGGGGGTTGGGGAGTGAGGGCCTCGCCATTCACGGTCGTCCACACAATTGCGTTGACGTCACCTGTTTTCGGTTTCTACTGTCCACTGTCCACGGACCACCGGCCACTGATAACTCTGTTTGCATGGTCGGGAGGGGTCAGGAATACTGGCTATTCCAGTACCAGCTCCACCGTCTCCTCACGCTCCGTGCCGGCGTGGAGATCGCGGACCTTTACCTTCAGCAGAAACTCTCCGGCGCCCGCTTTGTTGAGGTCCAGCGCCAGGGACTCCCTTGTATCCGGAGTATCGCCGATGCGCTCCACCGTGACGGTTGTGGCCGGCTTGTTGCCGCTGCCGAAAATCCTGAGCAGCCGCCTGATGCCCTGCCTTTTCAGACGTGTCAACCCGTAGGAGACCTCGAAGGACGTCGCGCCGCGCTTATCCGGCGTCAGATTGTAGAGCTCGAAATAGATGTACACCGGATCCTTGCGTGAGAATCGAAGTGAGGGATTGGGTACGGCATGGATGCCGCGAAGGTTGAACCCTGCGTTGCCCTTGACGTCGGGCCAGATCGCATACGCCGGCACGACGCTGCTCATTTCCAGACTCGTCTCGGAAAAGTCAGGAATTCGCACGTCCTGTTTCCAGCCGCCCAGGAGATTGTCCCGCGAAGGTCTGAGGAAAAACGCCGCGTGGCCCGAGTCGGGGTCCGCGGCAAACCGGAGTACGCCAAAGCTCCGGTCTTCGTAACGCGACCGTTCGACGTCGGATTTACGCACGTAGCCCGTCAGATTCTCGTACCGGTTCCATTGCATGTCGTGCAATGCCAGGCCGTACTCGTAGACCGCCGACGTATCGGGCAACTGGCGGTAGTCTTTCTTCAACGACTTGAATGGCATTCCGTAATACAGTTCGACGTCCCCCCTGCCCCCCTCGCCCTTGAAATACGCCAGATAGGAATCGTAATCGTGGTCATCCACGTCGTCTTCCCAGGTATGCCGGTCCGTCCGCAGCCCCGTCTCCACGGACTTGCGGACTTCGCGCCTGAGTTTCTCATTCTCCCATCGCAGCCGCTGGCCATAGTTCCCCGAACCGGACAGGGACTCAACGAGACGCCAGTTGGAACCCATGCTGCTGGGCGTTGCAACGAAATTGAACACCATCTTCTCAAACGCATCCGTCTTCCAGTAATGCCAGACTTCGGCCATTGAGAACTTCTGCGTATCCGACGGGCGGCCGTGACGTATATATATCAGACCCGGATCGTTGAACCGGTCGTTCAATTCGACCGTACTGGGGTACGGGATATTATCGCCCTGGTCCGGATCGTAGAACCAGGTACGGAATCCATCGTAAACGTAATACCGTTCGGCATACAGGATCCGCCGATAGTGCTCGGCCAGCCGCACGTTGGGGGACACGGCGGGGGTGGGGTCCCGGCTCACCCATAACTTCCGGAAGAACTCCCGATAGGCCTCCGGCGTTTCCAGTCCGGAAAACGCATCCATCTCCTCTGTGGTTACGACGTATTTGACGTCGTCATACATCAGTTGCGCGTCCAGGGAGTCCCGGATGCTTTCCACCGCCCTATGATAATGGCCCTCTCCGGTCTCGACGTCGTCGCGTCCGTAAGCAATGCGCGCCAATGAAAGATAGGCCGGTATCACGCTCAGGGAAGGGTCCGACGCAAGCCAGGAACGCAGGACCGAATCGGCGCGCGCCGTTCGCCCGGCAAGCCGCAGGGCCTCGCCCTCGAAGTATCGCGCGTATTCGGTACCATGCCTGCGCATCCATTTCAGCGCGTCCTTCGGGTCTGTATTGTCCAGGAGATACAGGTACAGGCGCCGCAGCCTGCGCCGGTGTATGAATTCGTCCGGTTTGATCCGCACCTGACTCTCACCCAGGCGTACCGCCTTAATAAACGCCTTGTCATATCGTTTGAGTACCGCATACTGATACAATGCGTCACGGTATTGCGGCGCTTTATCCAGGAGTTGCCTGAAGTGCCGCTCGGACCTCCGCCAGTCCAGCCAGCGCGCGACCGTCCCCTTGTGCTTGCCCGATTCCCGGTAGGCGATGGCACGCCGATAGAGTGCCTCCGGATTGTGAGGATCCCGGTCCAGAATCCGGCCAGACCATTTCTTCTGGTCCCCCCAGTGCTCGCCACGCATCGCCACGTCGCTGAGCGCCTTCAGCGCCGAAGGAGACCCGGGCGACCGCTTCAACGCCTTCTTCAGGTAATATTCCGCATCCTCCCCGGCGCCCTGCTCCATATAAACCCTGCCCAGCCCCACATAGGAAGGCGCGTACCCGTCGTCTTCGGAGATCGCATCTTCAAATTGCCGCTTCGCTTCGTCAAATTTGCCGGCAACCAACAGACCGACTCCCTGGTTGTATGCCGCCGGGCCACGTGGATCCGCCACCAGCGCCGCAGGCGGCGCCGTGCGCCCGGTGACACCAGACCGGGAAGAACCCGGTTCGCGCATTGCCGGTACGGAAAGCGCACCGTGTTGCGCCCAATAGCCCGATTCAGTGCCGGTCATTCGTTCGAAGACCGCGGTGCGTTCCGACGGTGCGGCGCTCAGGCGCTCCACGAGCATGTCGCTGTTAACGAGGTGGACCACCTCGACGCCCTCCATATCCCGAATCGCAACGGGTTCCGCGCGATCCAGCAGCAACCGTTCGGGGCGTGGCGCCATGACGGACGGAAAGACCAGCACTCCTCGCGCTGGCGCGTCGTCCTCAGTCAATTCCGGCGGCGCGTACATCCCGGTGGGATCCGATACCGAAACGACCGTTAACGCGCCCGAAATGCCTCCGCCATGGGCATTGTCGAGTCCCTCTACCGCGGCGGCCACCGCCGCGGCGCTGTGCAAGGATACCTCTGCCTGTACGCGGGCCGCTTTCTCCAGGGTATTCCTGTCCGGCATGGCTTCTTTCCGGAAACCCGAGAACGCCGGAATATACACAACACGTACCGTATCGGCGTCCAGGACGTCCGCCGCCATCGGTCCACGGGTGCGATTGACAACCAGGACGTTCGGCGTTGCCGGGGTTGGCGTGAACATACCCACGGTTTCACCCCATCGACCGGACAGACCCTCATGCTTCCCAAGGCGGTTCATGAAGCCCATCAGGTTCAGGCTCACGCGCGCGTCAATGCGACGCATCCGGATATCGGCCAGCAGCAGGCGGGTCTCATCCGCGCCGACTGTTCCTGCCTCCAGTGCCAGGTTCATCGCGTCGACGTCCCGTTTGAGCTCAAGCAGCGTCTTGCGGTTCCGGATTCGCAAGTCCCTGAGCATCTCCTGGAAGCCGCCCGCGGGCAGGTGTGCGGCCGGTCCGGTTTTTACGGCGGGAACGGTTCGCCGTCCGCCCCACTTCAGATGGATGCTGTCCACCGTCCCCTGCATTCCCTGCACCCGCACATCCTGCGTATCGCCGCCGGCCGTGCTGGTTACTGCCAATAACGCCAAGCCAAGGATCATTGTAATCACACGTCGCATAGACGTTATCTCCACTGTTGCTCCAGTTCGGCTTCCATGTCCAGGATTGACGCCTTGATCTGTGCCAGTTCCTTCCGCACCGGCGCCGATCTTCGGTTCCCCGCCGGTACGGCCGTTTCATACACCTCCATTCCCCAGACCGCGAGCATCAACACCGCAACCACGGCTGCGGGCGCAAGCACCCTGCGGGGTATTCTGTCGACCAGGTCCGACGGGCGCCATCGAATGCGCCCCGGCCGCGCGGGCAGCCGTTCCGACAATCCATCCCAGAACCCGGCCGGGGCCGTTTCGTTCGCGACGGTCGCCGCATAATAACTCCGGACCGCGTCCTCGTTTTTGCGCAGCCGCTCGAACGCCGGCGCGCAATCCGCACACCACGCCAGGTGAGCCCGCATCGCTTCCTCCTCATCCGGCGATAATTCGCCGTCCAGGTAGCCGTGCATCTGTCTTTTAGTCTCGCGACATTCCAGATTCAACATGTTGCAGCCCTTTCTCATTTCGGCCAGTGCGCCAGGCCCTGTTTCTCGATCTGTTTCTGCAGCTTTTCCCGCGCCCGGTAAAGCCGGGACTTTACAGTTCCTTCAGGGATGTTGAGGATTGCCGAAATCTCACCGCAGGCAAGTTCCTGCATGTAGGTCAACACGACAACCTCGTGGAGTTTTGCCGGCAAACGGTCGATGATCGCACGCAGGCGAATTCGCGCGTCTTTTTTCGCAAACCGAACGTCGGGCGCTTCCGTCTCCGGCGAAGCCAGTCCAGCGAACCAGGCGGGTGGCGCCAGACGCTCGAACAGACGCCGTCGCCTGCGCACGTTCAGTGCCGTCCGAACCGCAATACGGTACATCCACGCCTGAAACGGAACCTTCCCGGAAAACGAACCCAGCCCCCTGTAAGCGCGGACAAACGCATCCTGGGCCGCTTCCTCCGCCTCTTCCCCGTTGCCCAGAACAGAGAGGGCAACGCGAAACACGAAGTCCTGGTGGGGTTCGATCAACCGCCGGTACGCGTCCTGATTTCCCGATAGACACTGCTGGATCAGGACCCGTTCCTGGGGCATGGCGGACTCCGGCGCATTGACGTGCTGATGTATCGCTATCTTGAAATGCTCGTGAAGGTTTACCGATAACACTTTTTTACCCGGAATCGGCAGAAGAAGCGTTGTATACCCTGGCTCACACCCTGAATGACACGGCTTTTGTCCAACAGGTTCACTATAAATTCGCCAGATCACTGGAAAAAGCAACAGTTTTTGCCGAAAAAGATCAGGCGTCGTGCCGATTTTGCGCACCGGTCGGAAGCCCGCTGCCCGCCGCCGAATAAACCCTTGACGCGTCAGGTCCATGTCCCTAATTTTTCATTACTGCGGCGCGAAAAAATCAGGATCCCGCCGGCCCTGCCCACCATTTTCACGGAGACTTGCGCTATGCCGGACCCGAAATACCTCCTCGACGACCGGAATATGCAGGAATTCATTGCGAATGGGTTCATCACAATCAAGGTGGACCTCCCGCCCGAGTTCCACGAAGAAATCTACAGGAAGACCGACGAAGTCTTCCTGAAGGAAGGCAACCCCGGCAACAACGTCCTTCCCCGCATTCCCGAAATCCAGACCGTTTTCGATCAGCCCGAAGTCCACGGCGCCTTTTCGTCCATCCTCGGGCGCGACCATGCCATGCACATCCACCGTCACTGCCATTTCAACAAGCCCAACGGCCCGGGCGGTGGATGGCACAAAGACAGCTACTGGGGTTACTATAAGCTGCGTTATCACCGCAATCGGTGGGCAATGGCCTTCTATTATCCCCAGGACGTGGAATTGATCAACGGTCCAACGGGGGTCATTCCTCAGACGCATTGCTACATGGACCGTCTTGAGAATCCGGACGATGCCGGCGTTTCCGTGTGCGGCGAAGCGGGTACGATCGCAATCGTCCACTTCGACATCTGGCATCGGGCCATGCCCAACCAGGTGGACATGAGACGGTATATGATGAAATTCCAGTTTACCCGCATGTCCGAGCCCACGCAACCGGAGTGGAACCACACCGACGAGGCCTGGCGCCACGCGGACGCGGGCAACAGGCACCCGTTTGTCTGGAACAGCATCTGGGAATGGTCTCGCGGTTCGAACGCCAACGGACACGCCGGCAATGTGGACGGGCTCTCCCGGACGCTCCACGACGGCGACGAACACGCCCGGCTCAACGCGGCTTATGAACTGGCCGCAACCGGAGAGCGGGCCGTCGGCCCGCTTTGCCGGGCCCTTCAGGCCGAGGACGACGGCGTAAAACTGAACGCCGCCTATGCGCTTGGCGCAGTGGGAGAGCCCGCTGTCGCGGAACTCGTGTCTGCGCTTGGAGATGACGATGAGAAAGTGCGCGGCCATGCCGCCTTCGCGCTGGGCGACGCGGGTCCGGCCGCCGCCGATGCGGTATCCGCGATCGCGAAAGCGTTGAACGATCCGTCGGAATGGGTACGCCACCACGCGGCCGAAGCCCTGGGTACCATCGCCGGCAAACCGGACGAGGCCGTCCCCGCGCTGGCCAACGCGTTGAAGGACGACGACGGCCAGGTGCGTTACAACGCGGCGTATTCCCTTGCGCGATTCGGAGAAGACGCTGAATCGGCCATCCCGGCGCTGAGCGAGGCCCTGCAGGACGAGAACCGGTACGTCTCCGGGCACGCCGCGGTGGCCCTTCAATATATCGGCACGCCCGATGCGCTCAATGTCCTGCTGGACCATCTCAACACGGCCCGGTGGTGTCCGATAACGACAAGGGAAGATCTGTATTAGATATGATCCCGATTGGGTCACCATCTGCGCGTTGCGAGGCTGTCTTTCGCATTTCACTTCCTGAATCCGTAAGACGGGAGACGTAAGACGGGAGAAGATATCCTTACCCGGTATGTTATTCCTTCTTGCCTCCGGCACGAAAAGAAACCCCACAAGGCAGGTCATCTCTACCCTCTCCCGTCTTAGTCTTCCCGGTTTTAAGGAACACGCCGTAGGCAGGGAATCTGGGGAGACGTGGATGTTGTATCCGGTTTTTTGACCCTTTTTTTGTTTCTCGCGCATCCGGGTTTGCAGGGGCAACCCTTGTGGTTGCCCGCCTTGCGGTTGATTGTTTTTCTTTGTGTCTCTGTGTTCTTGTGCAAGTGATGTTCTCAAGATCGGTTCTGCTAATGACAACGACCTTTTACAAACTGATTCCCTGTTTCGCGGTGCTGCTTTTTCTTGCGGCCTGCGGAGAAAAAGAAAGACCCGCCGCCCCTGCGCCGGAGCCGGCGCCCGCCGAGACCACGGATAACACCCCCCGGCAGCCCAGACCCCTGCTGTCGGACAGCACGTTCGGCGCCGACTCGAACCCCACGGGCAATCCCATCGGCGGGGGTGACGGATATGATCAACTCGTCGAGGAATACGACTATTTCGTCACCAGCCGGGCGGAGCTTCTCAACGCGCTCAAGCAGGCAACCGAGGGTCAGGTGGTCTATCTGGCGGACACCGCAAGGGTGGACCTTTCGGGCGACCAGAAAATCGAGATCGGCGCCGGCGTGACGCTGGCAAGCGGAAGGGGCAAGCCGGATTCCCAGGGAGGGCTTGTCTTTTCTACTTAACTGGAGACGACTCCGCTCTTTGTAGTCACCGGTCCCAACGTGCGCGTTACCGGCCTGAGGCTGGAGGGCCCGGACTCGATGAGACGCACGGAGCAGTTGACGCAACTCCTGTCGGAAGGCCGGTATTACAGCATCCCCGTCTCCCGGGGAATCGAGACCTTCGAACCTCGGCTGGAAGTGGACAACTGCGAACTCTGGGGGTGGAGTCACGGCGCGATTTTTCTGAGGGCGAATTCCACGGACAACCACATTCACCACAACTATTTCCACCACAACCAGCGCCACGGTCTGGGATACGGCGTGGTCATGGACAGGTCGGAAGCGCTGATCGAAGCCAACCTGTTCGACTGGTGCCGGCACCACGTCGCCGGTACGGGCAGTCCCGGCACGAGCTACGAGGCCCGCTACAACCTGGTCCTGGAAAACGCCAACAGCCACAGTTTCGATATGCACGGCGGCAGGGACCGGGACGACGGTACGGACGTCGCCGGCACCGTAATCCGCATTCATCACAACACGTTTCTGGCCGTGGACGTGGAGGCCGTCGTCATCCGGGGCGTTCCCGAGGAATACTGCGACATCTACAACAACTGGTTTATCCACTCTGTCCCGGGCGTTGCCGTCAAACAGGTCTACGCCAAGGGAAACGTGCGGCACTACTCAAACCAGTACACCAACGATCGGGTCGTCAAGGACTGAGAAAAACGCGAGGGACGACCTGTTGAAGTGATACGCGATGGTACACGAGGTGTTGATGAAAACGACCTCATACAGAATGTTAACCTGTTTCGCCGTGCTGTTTTTTGTCGCGTCCTGCGGTGGCAAGGAAACCCCCCCTGCGCCCGAACCGCAGCCTACCGAACCGACGGGCGGCCGGGACCTGAGTAACCGCGCGCTGCTTTCCGACGACAAGTTCGGGGCGGACTCGAACCCCACCGGCAATCCCATCGGCGGCGGCGAGGGATACGATCAACTGATTGAGGAATACGACTATCTCGTTTCAAATCGTGCGGAACTTCTGGATGCCCTGGATAAAGCGACGGGGGGGCAGGTGGTCTACGTGGCGGATACCGCGAGGGTGGACCTGACCGGCGACACGGACGTCGAGATCCGGGCGGGCGTCACGCTGGCGAGCGGCCGGGGTAAGCCCGATTCCGATGGAGGCCTTATTTTCTCGGAACAGTTGGATACGGCCCCGTTGTTTGTCGCCGCCGGCCCGGACGTTCGTCTGACCGGCCTCAGGCTGGAGGGACCGGACTCGATGAGACGCACCGAACAGATGACACAGCTCCTGTCGGAAGGGCGGTTCTACAGCATACCGAACTCCAGGGCCATCGAGACCTTCGAACCGAGGCTGAAAGTGGACAATTGCGAACTATGGGGCTGGAGCCACGGTGCAATTTTCCTCCGGAGGAATTCGACGGACAACCACATCCACCACAACTATATCCACCACAACCAGCGCCACGGTCTCGGCTACGGCGTGGTGATGGACAATTCCGAAGCGCTCATCGAAGCCAACCTGTTCGACTGGTGCCGGCACCACATTGCCGGCACGGGCAGGCCGAATACCAGCTACGAGGCCAGATACAACATGGTTCTGGAGAATGCCAACAGCCACAGCTTCGACATGCACGGCGGCAGAGACCGCGAAGACGGAACGGACATTGCCGGAAATCTTATTCTCATCCACCACAACACGTTTCTCGCCGTCGACGTGGAGGCGGTGGTCATCCGGGGCATACCACAGGATATCTGCGAAGTCTACAACAACTGGTTTATCCATTGGCTCCCGGCTACCGCTATCAAACAGGTCTACGCCACGGGAAACATGAGAAACTACTCAAACCAGTATACGCACACCCGGGTCGTGAAGGACTGAGTAAAACAACGGGTGCAATGTCCACAGAAATCACTATTTGGTAGGAACTGATTCATCTATCGTGGTTCCGGATCCGATCCAATAGTGAAAGGGAGCAACTATGGCACGGATAACTAAGGAAGTTACGCGCCAGATAATTGAAGATTTCGCTGAGGAAATAATGGATCGGCGAAGTCAGACCGCTAAACCAACCAAGGAGGTCATCAATTTCCGTGATGATATGCTTGGCGGGTTTGAAAGAGAAGTCTGGCAAGTGCCAATCGATCTTCTACGGTACCGAAAGGACAACGGACGGATCGCCTCGGACGTACTTGACTACGAACGCAACATCGGTCCGCTTGACGAAAAAGATGACCACGCTCAAGGTATACTTAGAGATTTCCTCGAGAAGAAGGACCCGGAGCGTACAGGAGTACTACGTAAGGCAATCGCACATACAGGACAACAACAACCTGCAATCATTACCTGCGACGGATTCTTGATAAACGGGAATCGGCGCAAGATGGTGATGGATGGACTTCGCAAGGAGAATCCAAACGATCAGAGATACCAATATATGAAGGTTGTCATCCTACCTGGCCAGGGCGACATTGGGGGACCGCCGACGCTGTTAGAGATAGAAAAGATCGAAAATCGATACCAACTGCAGAGCGATGGGAAGTCAGAGTACTACGGCTTTGATCGGGCATTGTCAATAAAGCGAAAGATGGACCTCGGATTTACTATCGAGGAACAATTAGCAGACGACCCCGCTCATGTGGGGGCTACAAGCAAGGAACTTAAGAAGGCAGTGGATCGCTGTAAAAGGGATTACTTGGATCCTCTTGAGTGTGTCGACCGCTATCTTCAACAATTCAGACGTGAGGGGCTTTATCGTACTGTATCAAAGGGTGTTGCGGACCCAGATGGACGTTGGCAAGCGTTCTTGGATTATAGCAACACATTTAACAGCTACTTTAAAAGTCCGAAGCGTCGAATTGAGATAGGAATCGAGGACGACGAGATTGGTGACCTTGAGGAAGCTGCCTTTGACATCATTCGGCTGCGAGCAGTTCCCGATATGCCCAAGGTTCACTCGATTATGCGGAATCTGCATAAATATTGCCGCACGGATGAGGGTAAACGCGCGATCAAGTTGATTGCGGAGAAAGTAGCGCCGGTTCTTCCGCCCGAAGAGCTAATTGATCCAGACGGAAAGGAACTGCCTATAGAATCTATCGACGCCAAATGGGCCGCCAAAAACATCGAAACTATCACATACAATGTAAAGAAGGCGTCGCTAAGTCACGAGAGTCTGAAGGAGCGAGAAACACCCATAGATCTGTTACAGGATGCCTGCAAAAAGCTAAATCATAAAAACATGGATCTTACCGCCATTGACATAAATGACTTGGATACTGCCCGCAAAATTGTCGTATCCATTATTTCAAGGGCACAATCACTAGAGTCTGACATATACCACTTCAAAAAGATGCTAAAGAAATTAACGAGAAAGAAATCGTGATTCGGATCAACGCAGAGAATGATAGGCTAGTCCTTGATTGTGACTTGAACGACCTTGCTCCGCGACACGCCAGCCAATTGGCGTTCTGGGGATTTTCATATGATCACGACGAGATGCGATTTCTCGGACCCGATCACAATGTCGGCGATCTGGTAACGAGAGTTTGTAAGTACCTGGAAAAGGCCTCATGCCCTTATGAATTGGTCGGTCACTCTGCAAATATTCTTGCGAGGCGAATGGCGGCGGAATCCAGTTATGTTGTCGCTAGGAAGAAAGGCCAAGAGTTCAAGGAAGGCAG
>JAGWBX010000052.1:0-47627 GCA_021295655.1 Candidatus Latescibacterota bacterium | reverse complement strand
ATTTTTATTCTTTCCTGGAAAAACCAATCCCTCGTCGCCTAAAAGAGCATCAGATTAAGGCTGCGCTTCATCTTCTGTCGGTGTCTAACGGTGCGAACTTTTCTGTCCCTGGAAGTGGGAAAACGACGGTCGTTCTTACGGTATTCGAAAGCTTGCGGCAACAATGGCACGTTGATGCACTGTATGTTGTTGGCCCGCCTGCATGTTTTGGCCCGTGGCGGTGTGAATATCAGGATGTACTCGGAGTAACGCCGTCCTACCAGATTCTCGCCGGTGGCGACGTTGAGGTCCGCAGGACAAAGTATCTCGTTAATCAGGAATCAGTCGCCGATCTATATCTCACGACATTCCAGACACTGCAGCGCGACTGGGAGCAGGTCCGAGAACTGTTCCAACATCAAGGTGTAAAGTTCTATTTCGTTGTTGACGAAGCCCATTACGTTAAACAACCCGGAGGAGCTTGGGCTACCGCAGTTCTAAATGTCGCCGATTTTGCCGTTCGTCGTGCTGTCCTCACTGGTACACCATTTCCGCTTGGGTTTTCGGACGCATTTAACCTTTTCGATATCCTTTGGCCAGAAGCGAAGCCAATCTCAGATCAAGACCGCCATCGCATTGAATTTTTGGCCAATAAGAAACAGTATCAGGACGCTCAATCGTGTCTGAACAAAACAATCGGTCCCCTATTCTATCGGGTCAGGAAGTCTGACTTGGGTTTGGCTCCTCAGATCTTCCATCCGCCGATTACAATTCCGATGAATAAGTTCGAACGAAAAATCTATGACGCCATCCTTGATAGGATCGAATATCTTTCCGCGACAGACTACATGCGTGACATTGACCTTCTGGTTACTCTGAGAAAGGGCCGTATGATGAGGATGCGTCAATGCCTCTCTTATCCCGCATTGTTAAGTGTTGCGGTAACAGACTACAATGAGGAATTGTTGGACGATTCAACGTCTTTAGGCGATATCATCAAACATTACGATAAGTTGGAGACACCCGCTAAGGTCACGCGGCTTGTCCACCTTGTTCACGACCATTTGCAGCGCGGGAAAAAGGTCGTTATCTGGTCGAACTTTGTGCGGACGCTGGAAATGCTTCGTGATATGCTTATCCCTATTACTGGTGTGCGACTCATATATGGAGCCACTCCGACAGAACGCACCGCAATTTCGGATGTACTTACACGGGATGAAATTATCCGCGAATTTGTCGATCCAGATAGTGGAATAGAGGTACTCGTGGCCAATCCAGCTGCGTGCGCTGAATCAATCTCCCTGCACAAAGCCTGCTATACTGCGGTGTATTACGATCTTTCCTACAATTGTGCACAATACCTACAATCACTCGATCGTATTCATCGTGTGGGTGGGTCTGAAAACCGCCCTGCGGATTACTATTTTCTCCAATATGAAGACACAATTGACTCAGATATTCTTGTAAACGTCCAGCGCAAAGCAAAACTAATGAACGACATTGTCGATCAAGAATACGCGATTTATTCCCTCGACATGTTTACTGACGACGACGAACTTCAAGCGTATGACAGACTATTCACCAAATCGTAACGAACCTTTTTCGGGACTCAAATGGAACCAGGTTTCGGTATTGTTGGCGGTACTCGCTGATGCTAGGTACACAAGAGCTGATCACATTGAACGGCTATACCATGAGGCGGCTCAGAACTTCGAAAAAACTTTCGCGTTCCTTGCTGCTGTGGTCGGCGTGAGAAAAGGCGAAGGTGATACGATTGAGTTTAAGCTACCAACTCTCCGTAACGAGGATGAGACGCGGTCTTGGATTCTTGATAACCTCTTTGGTTCACCGAATGTTTACCGCAGAGACATTTTCAACCACCTTCAGGTCTTTCGCATTGTCGAAGGAGAACCGAGGCATCATCCGAGAGAATCCACGCGGCATTACGAGAGCCACATTCGGAATTTTCTAATCGAATTGCGTATTCTTGAATACAATTCCGATGGTGACTATTACAAAGTCACACCAAAACACATAGGATTTTATGCCGATGCAAACGACATTGGAACACGTGTATTGTCACCCTCTTCGAGAGCATCGCTTCAGGCTAAGAAAGAGTCGTTGGGTGCTGCAGCCGAAGAATTGATATTGAATTACGAGAGGGAACGAGTTGGTCAGTAACACCAAGCGAAAGTTAAGCGGATTTCTATTGACTATGATGCGGCAGGTTACGATATCAGAAGCGTGACTGCGCAAAACTCGGATCTATGCATTCCAAGGTATATCGAAGTGAAGGCAGTTCCCAGAATCTCCAACCGTTTCTATTGGACCCAGAACGAAATTACCGTATCGAAGAAACTGGGAGAATGGTACTATCTATATCTCCTTCCAATAGGACGAGACGGTAAGCCTATTATTGACGAGCTAACAATTGTTCAGAATCCTGCCAAGGAGGTACTCAGGCGAAAAGATATCTGGGAAGTGGAGACAGATGTGGTTCAGTGCAGAAGACGTCTGTGCAATCTAGGGGGACATCGAAATGCACCTTAGGGACTATGATTCTCCGACGCACGACGAGCAATCGCTCAAGGCTAAGCCAACGCGCGCACCGTTTGGGTACTTTGGTGCAAAGCAGACGATCGCCCAACGAATCATCGAGATGTTTCCCCAACATAACGCGTGGGTTGAGGGATTTTGCGGATCCGCCGCGCTTACGTTGGCGAAGAAACCAGTGCCTATCGAAGTTATAAACGACATAGACAAGCAAATAGTGAATCTGTTCTGCCAATTGAGAGAAAACTCTGACGCACTGTGCCGAGCTGTGGAACTCACACCCTATGCGCGGGAGGAGTTCATACTCGCACGCGACCACATATCGAACGGGGTGCACGCAGATGTAGAACCCCTTGAACAAGCTCGAAGGTTCTTAGTAGCTACTATGATGACAGTTAATGGTACCATGAACGCGGGGTCAGGTTGGTCATATTCCCAGTCTTATGCACGCCAGGGGCGCGAAGCGAGGGTCAACCGATGGTGCAATCTGCCACAACGGCTTGAAAAAGCCGTAGAAAGACTTCGTGGGGTTAGAGTCGAAAACCGCGACGCTCGGGAAATTGTAGAGATGTTTGAAGATAGGCCAGCAACTCTGGTGTATTTGGATCCTCCTTACTACACAAAGAGGAAACACACATATGTGATTGATGCACAAGACGCCGCATTTCACCAGGATCTATTGCAGAAATGTACAATGGCACGGTGTATGATTGTGATTAGCGGGTATCACAACGAATTGTATGAAGAGATATTGACGGCTGATATGGGCTGGGAAAGGCGTTCAATAGGTACCAGCACAAGGGATACTACGGGAAGAATCTACTCTAGGACGGAAGTCCTTTGGATGAATTCCGTCTTTTTGAATGCAAAGAATAACGACAGATTGCCTTTAACGCTGACGCAAAAGGAGATAGAGCAGAATAAGGTCAATCCCGCGCGAGAGATCCAGGGTGTAAAGATGGAGATTTCCACGGAATCCTAACACCAGAGGATCGAGAGAGATCGTACACAAGACTCCGTATATTATATTGCATGAGATGGGGCTCTATGGGAATCGCCTTTGGTCGCCAAAACAGGCCAATTAGAAATACATAGACTGGTTTCCAAACAGCCCAACTTCGAGGTTGACGAATGTCCAAACTCTGGAACGTATACCTGGCCGGCGAAATACACAGCGACTGGCGGGACCGTATCGTAAATGCCGCTGTGGAAAGGGAGCTTCCCGTTTCGTTTACGGCGCCGGTTACCGACCATGCCGCAAGCGACAACTGCGGCGTGGATATCCTTGGCCCCGAGGAATCCTCGTTCTGGAAGGACCACAAAGGCGCGAAGATCAATGCCATCCGGACGCGAACGCTCATTGGCGATGCCGACCTGGTGGTAGTGCGTTTCGGAGGCAATTACCGGCAGTGGAATGCGGCGTTCGACGCGGGCTACGCCGCTGCCCTTGGCAAACCCATTGTCGTGATTCACGACGCCGGCATTGCCCACGCGCTCAAGGAAGTCGACTCGGCGGCGCTGGCGGTGGCAGAGACGCCCGAACAGGTTGTGGACGTGCTTGGGTACGTGACCGGGGAAACCTGAAAGGGTCATTCCCCGTCCCTGTTCCATCCGGACCGTCTGACGTGCCTGACCAAAAAACACCTTGAAAGATGAACAAAGATGCACTATATTATATCACTGTCTTTCCCCTTTATTTCCCCACAGTTAAGTTCGTTCTAAGAACCATTTCGGCCTGATCCCACGTCGGGTGCGTCTGCCTCCCCTGTTTGTACGGTCGCAGTGCGGGGTTGCGTGTTCCAGCGATCCCGAGAAGGAATGTTATGCCTGAAACGAAACCGACATTGCGGAGTGCAGGTCAGCTCTCGCTTTCCATCAACGGGAAACCCGCGCGCACGACGAGGTCGTCCGGCAGCCGCAAGAATGGCGCGTCGCCCGAACACGGGTACGACGAGTCCAAAGTCAAGACGCTGAGTTCACTGGAGCACATTCGCCTCCGGACCGGTATGTACATCGGCCGGCTCGGCGACGGCTCGAATCCGGACGACGGCATCTACGTTCTGCTCAAGGAAGTCATCGACAATGCCGTAGACGAATTCATCATGGGTTTCGGCAAGAAGATCGACGTCAGCATCGAAGACAACCGGGTGCGGGTTCGAGACTACGGCCGCGGCATCCCCCTGGGCAAAGTCATCGACTGCGTTTCCATCATCAATACCGGCGCGAAATACAACGACGACGTCTTCCAGTTCAGCGTGGGCCTCAACGGCGTGGGAACGAAAGCCGTGAACGCGCTATCGTCGGACTTCAGGGCGATTGCGTTCCGGGACGGAGAATACTTCGAAGCCCGCTTCGAACGCGGCCGGTTGAAGAAGAAAATGACGGACCGGAAGCCCGGCGAACCCGACGGGTCCTATTTCGAGTTTCTGCCGGATGTACAAATTTTCGGCGAAGCGTTTGCGTTCAATTTCGACTACGTCCGGCAGCGGCTATGGAACTACGCGTGTCTGAACAGCGGGCTATCGCTGGTTTTCAATAAGGAACGCTTTATATCCAGGAATGGATTGCTGGACTTCCTCACCCGCGAAGTCGGCGAATCGGCTCTGTATGAGCCGCTATATTACAAATCACAATACCTGGAGTTCGCGTTCACGCACACGGTCAGCTATGGCGAAACCCATTTCTCGTTCGTCAACGGACAATACACCAGCGACGGCGGGGCCCATCAGAGCGCCTACCGAGAAGGCATCCTGAAGGGCGTGAATGAATTCTACAAGAAGAACTTCAACGGTATCGACGTGCGGGAGAGTATTTCGGGCGCCGTGGCCGTCAAGCTCAAGGCGCCGGTCTTCGAGTCCCAGACCAAGAATAAACTGGGAAACACGGATATCCGGGGGTGGATTGTCTCGGACGTCAAGAGCGCCGTGGTCGACTTGCTGCACAAGAACCAGAACGTGGCCGAGCGCCTGTCCGAGAAAATCGCGCAGAACGAAAGGTTGCGAAAGGAACTCAACGCGGTCAAGAAAGAGGCCAAGGAGGCCGCACGAAAAATCGCAATCAAGATTCCGCATTTCAAAGACTGCAAATACCACCTGGGCCACAAAAAGCATGGCGAGGACTCAACCATTTTCATTACCGAAGGCCCATCCGCCGCAGGCTCCATGGTCGCCGCGCGCGACGTTTACAGCCAGGCGATCTTCGGGCTCAAGGGCGTTCCGTTGAACGTATTCGGCAAAAACAAGGCCGCCGTGTACAAGAACGAGGAACTGTACAACCTCATGATGGCGCTCGGCATCGAAGACGGCATCGAAAGCCTGCGATTCAACAAGATCGTCATTGCCACCGATGCCGACCACGACGGCTATCACATCCGGTACCTGCTCCTCACGTATTTTCTGAATTACTTTGAGGAGTTGGTGCTGGCGGGCCATCTTTATATACTTGAAACCCCGCTTTTCCGCGTGAGAAACAGCAAGGTCACCCGCTACTGCTACAACAATCGCGAACGGGACAGCGCCCTGGAGGAAGTCAGGAATCCGGAGATCACGCGCTTCAAGGGGCTCGGCGAGATTTCACCGAAAGAATTCGGTCAGTTCATAGGCGACGACATTCGGCTGGTCAAAGTAAATATCCGGTCCATTTCAAAAATCGCCAATACGCTCAGCTTCTACATGGGCAAGAACACCCCTGAACGCCGGGACTACATTATCGAAAACCTGATCTGAACACCGGGTAGATTCCCTCAGGAATACAGGCGTCAGGAGAAAGCCGCGTTTCTGTCTCCCCTGGCGCCTGGATGTCGAACGGTTACGAGGAGAAACCGTGGCATACGTTGATACGCTGTACGAGAAATATTATCTCGAATTCGCCTCCTATTCCATCAAGAACCGGGCAATTCCCAGTATCGACGACGGCTTCAAGCCGGTTCAGCGGCGTATTCTGCACGCCCTCCACGAGATGGACGACGGCAAGTACCACAAGGTCGCCAACGTCGTGGGCCAGACGATGAGGTACCATCCACACGGGGACCTCTCAATCTTCGGCGCCCTCGTCAACCTGGCCAACAAGGAGTTGTTCATCGACAGGCAGGGGAACTTCGGAAATATCTTCACAGGAGACGAGGCCTCTGCCGCCCGGTATATAGAATGTCGCCTCACGCCTCTGGCCAGAGACGTCCTGTTCAATCCGGAAACCACCGAATTCGAAGATTCGTACGACGGCCGCAATCGCGAGCCGATCGCCTTTCCCGCGAAGATCCCGGTCCTGCTCGCCATCGGCTCGGAGGGCATCGCCGCGGGGATGACCACGCGAATCCTCCCGCACAACCTGATCGAACTGCTCGAGGCGCAGATCGCCTGCCTGCAGGACAGACCCTTCTGTCTCAATCCCGATTTTCCCACGGGCGGGATGGTGGATGTCTCTGATTATGACGACGGCAATGGAAAGGTTCTCGCCCGGGCCAAACTGGATACAAAAGATCCGAAACGCATCATTGTGCGCGAACTGCCTTTCGGCACGACAACCGAGACCCTTATCGCCTCCATCGAAGGCGCGGTCAAAAAGGGCAAACTCAAAATCTCGGGCATCAGCGACTATACGACCGATCAGGTGGAAATTGAAATCCAGCTCGCGCGCGGCGTGCATACGAGGGATACCGTTGACGCCCTGTATGCGTTTACGGACTGTGAAACGTCAATTGCGGCGAATCTGCTGGTCATTCGCGACAACAGGCCTCAGATCACAACCGTGACCGATGTGATCGAATACAATACGGGCCGCCTGGTGGAGATTCTCAGGGCCGAACTCAAACTCGAAGAACGCCAGTTGAGCGCACGGCATCACGCGAAGACCCTCGAACAGATCTTTATAGAAAACCGGATCTACAAGCGCATCGAAGAGGAGACCACTTCCGAGGACGTCTTCCGCGCGGTTTTCGAAGGGCTCGAGCCCTTCCGCGAAAGCATCCGGGCGGAAGTCTCGCGGGAGGACGTGGAGAATCTGCTCAAGATCCCGATCAGGCGAATATCGCTATACGATATCAACAAAGCCCAGGATGAAATGCAGGAAATCCGCAGGCGTCTCAGGGAGGTCCGGGCCAAGCTACGCGGCATCCAGGCCTTCGCCGTCGGGTTTTTGCAGGGCATCATTGAAAAATATCGCAACGATCACCCCAGGAAAACCCAGGTCGCGAGCATCCAGAAAGTCGACGTCCGGGAGGCCGCCCAACGCAATCTCAAGCTGCGCTACGACAGGAATACCGGTTACCTGGGCCACCAGGTCAACGGTGTTGCTCTTTTGGACGTGTCACCATATGACCGTGTTCTGGTGATCCGAAAAACCGGTACGTACTCCGTGGTGGACGTCCCCGAGAGACTCTTCGTGGACAAGGGCATGCTTTTCTGCGATTTCGTGGACGAAAACCGCGTCTACAATATCTTCTACAAGGAAAACCGGACGGGGTATCTCTACCTTAAACGGTGCAGAATAGAGAAATTCATCCTGAACCGGGGGTACGAACTGGCGCCGGAAGGTTGCCGTATCCTGAAGCTCACCACCGATTCAAAACGCGCCGTCCGGGCGCATTTCAAACCCAAACCCCGCGTGAGAATCACCGAAGAGGAATTCGCTATCGCGGATTATCCCGTCCGCGGCAACAAGGCCAGGGGCATTCGTCTGGCCAGCCGGGAAGTTCAAACCGTCAAATTCATCTGAACGCGATCCCGGGGTCGATAAGGCAATGGGAGTCTCAAGCGGACGCACCTGCTTTTCCATCTCACCGGGCCGCTGAAAAAGAGTCCAAATGACATCGAAACCGCTTTCCGATCTTCTGGACCTGTCCGGACAGGTCGCCATCGTCACCGGCGCGAGCCGGGGCATCGGCAGGAGTATCGCCGAGGTGTTCCACCAGGCGGGCGCCAGACTCACGCTGGTTGCGCGCAATGCCGGTCCATTAAAAGAGGTCGCCGATGCGCTGTCCGTCCGGGAGGACGTACTCGCCGCGCCGGCCGACGTCGCGGACGAGGCGCAGGTCAACGCGTTCGTACAAAGAACCGTGGACGAGTTCGGCCGCGTCGATATCCTGGTCAATAATGCCGGGGTGTCGAGCCCGGGACCCTATACCGGCGTGGACCACGCCGAGTGGCAGCGGGTGATGGGCGCCAATCTCACCGGCGCGTATCTTTGCTGCCTGGCGGCGGCTCCTTACATGGAAAAACAAAAAAGCGGCCGCATCATCAATATCTCCTCCATCAGCGGCCAGACCGGCGGTGTCGCCGGAGGGGTCCACTATGGCAGTTCGAAGGCCGGCATGATCGGGATGACCAAGACGCTCTCCCGTGATCTGGCTGCGAGCAACGTCACGGTCAACGCCATTACGCCGGGCGTCATCGAAACCAGCATGCAAATCCCTCCGGAGACCCGCAGCCGGATCAACGAACTCATTCCTCTGGGCTACGTCGGCCAGCCCGAGGAAATCGCCTACGCCGTCCTCTTCCTGGCCTCGCGGATGGGGGCGTACATCACCGGCGCAACGATCGACGTCAACGGCGGGATTCTGAAGCGATAAAAGAAGCGATCAGCTATCAGCAGTCAGCTTGAAGCAGAGTCGAAAATCAGAACCCCTTTTCCCCAAATTCCCTGCCTACGGCGTGTTCCTTTTGAAGCGACCAAAAGGAACCAAAAGTCGCCGCTGGGCGCGGGGCCTGCTAAATGCATAGCACGAATCCACTTACAGGATGCACAGAATCCTTTGCCCTGACACCTGCGGAGGAACATCAAACCGCGTCGCTGGACGGATCAGCGCGCTCTGCTCTGGTAGCCCTCCGGTAAGGAAATACCTTTGTAGACCTATAGGCGTCTGAACGAAGAGGACTGCGGTTAGCTATCAGCGCGCCGTGAAAAGGCGGGGCCAAAAGGGCGCAGACCTCTCCCCCTGGCCCCCTTAGAACCTATCCCGCCTGCCTGGCGGCGCCCTTCTTTGTCGCCCTTTTTATTGGACGAAGCAAGAAAAAGGCAAGGGAATAGGGGACGTTAATGGGGAGGTGGATACATAACACCACGGGCATCGAAAGGCGGACACCTCGACATTTCGACAAGGCCAACACGACGTATGGAACACCTGTCGACAGGCGCAGCCAGACTCGTTGAACCGACAGAAGAATGTCAGGGAATTTCTGACCCGAGACAACCGATCGGAGGTGGATATGACAGAAAGAAAAACGAAATGGAAACCCGATCCCGAAACAATGGATTCGCTGCTGTCGCTCATCAAGTCAAAACCCGAGGAAGTGCGGTGGACGGACATCGGCTGGGAGACGGATCTCTGGGCGGCCCGGCGTCGCGCGGCTGCGGTAAACAGACCCATGTTCATCTGGGCGATGAACGGGAACCCGCTCGGCTGCGTCTGAAACAACGGCATCGCGGGCCGTGAGTCCGTGTTCTCCCATCCCGACATTATTCAGATCCTCAACGAATCCTACATTCCCGTTGCGGACAATTGTAGTTATACCCAGACGCAGAAGGACGCCAAGGGCGAGTTCTTCCGCCGCGTGGCCGAACAGGGCCATTACGGAGGCCGTATCGAACCCACGGCCACCCGGCAGGGTCTGTACGCGTGTACGTCCAACGGCGAGTTGCTGGGGTCCATCAACACGCGGGACGCCGCCCCGCTCCTGGAAGTACTCGAGCAAAGCCTGGAAAGGTGGCGGGAGCGCTCGGATACCGGCGAATCGCCCGATATTCCTGAATCGTATCCCGTCGACCCCAGACTCGGCTGGTCCTATCCGGAAAACGGCCTGACGCTCAAAGTCACGGTTCGCGACCTGCCGCGGGATTCGAACGGCGTCGACTCCAGGCACAACATCGACTTCGCGTGGTTTACCGAAGTGGAGTCCAGGGCTCTCGTGCCCGACGACATCCGGCCCGGTCAGACCTGGCGCGCGCCCGGCTTTTTCACCAAACGCCTCGCCCTGCGTCACTTCATCGACACGGTACGCGGTCAGTCGCCCGGATGGCGTGAAGAGAACCTGAAAGATGGAGAGATCAACCTGACCGTCGAATCCGTGGAGTCCGACCTCATCCGGATCCGCATGGAGGGTCGAATCCACCTTGAAGCGGAACCCACGTTCGAATCCAATCCTTTCAGCGGGCTTACGGTGGACAAACCGCGGGGCCTGAAACTGGATCTGTATGGCCGCCTCGCGTTCGATCCGCGTCAGCGGCGCGTCGAAGCCTTCGATGCCGTCGCAACCGGCGACCGCTGGGGCTTTACGACCTACAATGTGCGTTTCGACGATCCCGGCCCCGCGCCCATCGGATTCGCCTTCGAGCTCGGGTCGGACAATCCCATCGAACGCACCCCTCCCGCGTCCATCGGCCGGAATTACTTCGATTGACGCGCCGTCTCCAAAACACGTACAGCAAATTACGCCCCCGCAACGGCTTGTCGAGACGTTGCGGGGGCGTGTGTAAGGGTGGGGCAGACATTCCTGTCTGCCGACGTGTGCAAAACCTGTCATCCTGAGGAAGCCGTCAGGCCGGGGAAGCCAAAGGGCCGACGACGGCTGATGCGGTGGGTGGTGTCAGTCGCTTTACTCAGCCGCAATCAAAATCGCAAAACCTCAATCGCACGTTGGCCGCCAAATCACATGCGAAACGCCACCAATTCCGGTCAATTTCACCCCATTATCCGATCTGCAAACCTGGCCCATGGCTTTGTGTAGTTCTGAGTCTAAAGTATTCAACTCTGAGTCCACTCCGAAAAGTGGAATCGGGATAATTTTCTTCCAATTTGGATCAGGAACAGCAATTTTCAACAAAAGCTATATCCACATAAATTATTATATATAAACGTATTATGTCAATATACAATTCGATTCATTTCTGAGTGAAACACGATTTTGGACGTCGTCAGAGCGGATTTTAACTTTTCGGAGCGGACTCAACTCTGTTGTTTCCCAGAACCAGTAGACAGTGACCTTATAATGGAATCGATCGTCATTTTGGGCCGGTATGTGTTGTCATCTTCGTGTTGTAGCAGACCCGAATTCCCGAATTGAACTATGGATTCAACCAATTGGCCCAAGATTTGATCTCGTTGTTCAGGTGTAGCCGCAGATTCAACAAAGGCGGCCATACTGTTTGCGATACGTCGATGTTGGTTCTTCGGATCCAAAACCCGAACCCATAACAATGAATTTATCGAATAGGAAGGTAACGTCTGTGCCGGTAAGAGTGAAAAAACCGATTACCTTAATAAAGCCGGATGGGGAAGAGGTAAATTGGCACTATTGGGAATGGGTACATACTTATCCAAACTTTTAAGGTTTCATGAATCTATTACATATATCAAGTTTGCCTCTATCACGATCCTCTTTTTCTCTAGGTAATTCTGACAATGTTTGTCTTATATGTTTGGTTATGAGTGAATTTGGATCAATTCTATTGGCTGCTGTCAATATGTGAATAATGTCATAGAGAACGTCTATCTGTCCTCTAAGAACTTGAATTCTACCCGTAAGGTCTTCTACATTATACTTCAGTTCATCGATTTCTTCTTGAGACATTTTATACCCTCCTGTAAAAACCCCCGACCTCTTTCAAGGCCGGGGATTTTCTTTCCACGGCGCAATACCCAGGCCTCCCCTGGGCTATCGTTGAGAAAATAACTCTGTTCTAAGTGTTGATGAAACTTTGCGTATCCTTGATTGAGATTTGCCCTTTTGCCCTCCCACAGCGTATTTGCTGAATAGGTTGTCATTGCCGATCCTACGGCTCCAATCATAAAGCCATAATATTCTTTCTGGTGATCAACTGCCGGGTCAGACAGTGCCCTATTCCCGCGAAACAATACAGTTTGGTCGTAACGTGGACCTAGATCCTTTAACTCAAATCCAGCGGCCATAAGACCTACCCCGAGGAATACCTGTAACGATTCACGAAATTTGTTCACCGGGTCCCGACGAATTTTAGGTTTACGTTGATTCCAAAGATGCTTAACCGAAAGGGTGATAAGCGATGAACCTGCAATTCCTCGAAGAAATGCCATACTCTCAGGAACATCCTCATCGGCAGCAAAGTAAAGTTGCTGTGTGCGCTCCGGCCAATACTCAACTGTATAGTTGTTATCTATACCCCTGAGCCCACTGACAAACAAGAAGCTCCCGGCCAACAAACCCAAAATCCCGATTTTCATAATCACCTACCAATCTTCGTTTGTTTCAATGATTTTTACCTGAGCATCTTGTTTGATAGCCACCACGATTTAGACGAATGTCCCGCCAGAAATCAACATTGTCGTCAGAACTGGTTACTTCAGCTTCCCAAACCAGGAGCTTGTCCCATTCCTGATTACAAGTTCCGTGTACCTCAGACAATTCCCATTAGAAATTGAGAGGTGGCTGAAAACTCCGTCGATTCTTTATTCAGTGGATTTCGCACTGTCCCTTCAAATGGATCGGCCGTGTAATAGAAAATCCTGTAAAGATCAGTCCCATTTAACTTACAGTGGGTTCTTATTTTTCCAATTTGATCGATAATATCCTTGGCGTTGGGAGATTTCGCCCTCTTTCCATGGAGATCCTTTTTAAACCATTCGCCATCGACCAGAATTGCATATCTATTGGGGAAGCTCATCCATTGATGCCCATTAAACGGTTGGCCCCCGCATTACGTGCATGTCTACCGCTTAGATGCGTCCATCTAAGTTCGACATGTCTTTGGATGGGTGACGTAACGCGGGGGCCTAGATTTCAATATTAGAATTCGGTTTCGGAAATATATCGAAGAAAACATACACTGTCAAGCGGGTATTTGAAAACGACGAGTCGACCGTCAATGAAGAGTTCGATATATGGAGAAAAGGAGAAGCACGACCCTCCGCTGGAGAAGAGCTGCCATGTGGGGGATAGTCTGCAAGATAAATCCTGCCTTTTATATGAGCAGACAGGAATGTCTGCTCCACCCTCTCAACCAGGGATCGTGGATCCCCGGGTCTACCGTCCCTCTATACTGAACTTCGTCTCCGGCATGTCGTCTCTCGTTCCTCCGAACGGCGCCTCCAGGAGCCGCGGTGCGGGGCCGGGGGAGGGGTCTGCCCCGCCGGGCGGTTCACAAACCGCCCCTGCATAAACCCGGTTATTCGTGAACTGACGTCGCGATACTGTATCCTGACCGGTTGATCGAGGCGGGGTCCTCAACTGTCTCCCGTTTCACTGCCTTTATCGGTTTCCCTTTGTGTCTCTGTGTCTTCGTGTGAGCCGATTGTTGTCTGTCCGTAGTCAGTGAAATCGGGAGTTGCTTCTGTCTCAGCCGGTTCCGCCACCAGCCGACCGGTACGCCGCCTCCAACCTTCTGCCGTAGTGCTCGCTCGCCGCGTCCAGCTTCTCCCGCACGTCCTCCGGAAGCTTCAGCGCCGCACCGGCGACGGTCTCATCGACGTGGGCTGTGCTCTCGGGGCCGGCCAGCACAGACGTCACCTCCGGGTGGTCCAGCACCCAGGCGACGCAGACCTGCGCCCGGCTGACGCCCAGTTCCTCCGCGGCCTCGTCCAGCGTGGCATGCATCTCCGCCAGCGGAGAACCCGGATCGGGCTGGCGTCCGGGCGACAACTCGCCGGCATCCATCGGGCTGTACGCAATTACCCCGAGTCCCTCGGCGCGCACGACCGGAAACATCTCTCGTTCCAGCATTCGGATTCTCGACCGCCCGTCCGGTGTGAACGTATAGCCCGCCACAGTGTAATAATCTTCGATAACGGACGGCGGACTCGTGCCGGCATCCCGGCTGAACGCACAGCAAGCCGCCACGAATGCCGCATCGTGGTTGGACAGGCCCCAGAAGCGCGTTTTTCCGGACCGGATGAGACGATCCATTGATTCACAGATCTCCGCAGCTGGGGTCCTCTCGTCCGGCGAGTGTAGCAGATACATGTCGACGAAATCGGTGCGCATACGCTTCAACGACCTCTCGAGCTGCCGCGTCAGGAACTCCCGGGTGAATCTCGCCGGACCACTCGCGCCTCCATCGCGTGCGGGAGGATGTGTCGGCGGCACCTTCGTGCAGATGACGGCGCTGTCCCGACGGCCGGCCAGCACACTTCCGAGCAGTTCCTCCGAGGCGCCCCATCCGTACTCCTGTGCGGAGTCGAAGAAGTTGACGCCCGCGTCCAGGCAATGCCGCAGCACCCGCTCCGCCCGGGGATTGCGTGCGTTCCCCTCCAGGTGGCGGAAGGCCGTGCCCTGGCAGTAGCGCGTGACCGGGAGATCGGTCTGTCCCAACCGTACTTGCGTCAGTTGCGAAGAGGGTCCCATATTTCCTGACAGTCCGTTGATAAAGTCGCTCTGCAGGTGAGGGAGCGCAACGCAGTATTTCTACCGCAAGGGCCGGCCGCCTGTCTGCGTGCACCGCACAGGCAGGCAGCCCGGATGGACGTTTTCAACGGGCTGCCATGGCCGGGTTCATCACCAATCAAGGAGATTATCCATGAACGTCCCACCGAAAAATGGGATTCGCGTCCCCGTCGAAGACCTGCGGGGCCTCGTATGCGCAATCTACGAAGCCGTGCCTTTGCCCGTGGCGCATGCCCGATTGATCGCCGATCTGCTGGTCGACACCGAACTGCGCGGCGTGGTCAGCCACGGCGTGATGCAGGTGGAGCGATACGTCCGCTCATTTCAGGTAGGACGCGCCAATCCCGATCCGACCATCCGGGTTCTCCACGAAGGCCCCGCGACCGCCGCGCTCAACGGGGACGGCGGCCTGGGGATGATCGTTGCGACACAAGCGATGCAGATGGCCATTGCCAGGGCCAAAGAACTGGGCGTCGGCGTGGTCACGACCGTCTATCACGACCATCTGGGCAGCTCGGGGAAATACGTGCGGATGGCGCTGAGGGAGGACCTCATCGGCATCAGTCTCTCCGGCCGGAGCGCCGCCCCGTCCTACGACCGCGCCAACAGCATCCGTGCCTCGATCCAGGGCAGCCCGCCGCTGGCCTTCGGGATGCCCTCGGGTCCCGGTCGGCCCAACTTCCTGCTCGACTATGCCAGCCATTTCGTGGCCGACGACGAGGACGTGCGCAGGAATCCGGCGGTATTCGTGAAGGCCACCGGCATGTCTCACGTGGCCAACATCCTTTCGGGGACCCTGGGGGGACAGATGCTTCCCGAATTTGACCGGCGAACCACGAGGTTTCAGGGCGCGGACCAGTCCGGTTTTCACATGGCGCTGGACGTGAGCCGCTTCACCTCTCCCGATGCCTTCAAGGCGGACATGGACGACCTGATGGCCGAGACCGCGAAGATGCAGCCGCTGCCCGGACTATCGGATGCGGGCCTGCCGGGGCAGAGGGCCTGGGGTAAGGAGGCCGACTATCGGGAGAACGGAATTCCCGTGAGTGCGAAAGCGGTAACGTCGCTCGAGGGCCTCGCCCGCGAGTTTGCGCTTCCGGTCCCGTGGGCGTAGGGCACAGCCGTGCGATTCGAGACGGAATCCGTCTCTCTACCGGAACCAGTCGTAATTCAACCCGAGCGAACGGTCTTCAAGAGGATGCGCCACGCGCTCTCCGCCTCGCGCCGAAGAGAGCTTCAGCGCGATCTCAACTTCCAGGGCCACGGCAATCCGCCGGCCCGAGTTCTTCGGCTCGTCCAGACGGCCTTCCATGCAGTCGATCACGTCGTTCAGCGAGTAGACCGCACCGTACGGATACACGAATTGCGGCTCCGGCCACGGCATTTCCACGCGAACATTGCCGGTTGTCTCCAACTGCTGTCTCAGCCGCCATCGACGGGCCCCCTCGAACCGGATCTCTCCCGTACTCCCCTCCAGCCGGACTCCGGGCGCTCCCGCCCGAAAATGTACCACCGTCCGGTCCGCAGTAACCATGATTCCCTGACCCCTGAATTCATCGCTTCCGCCGGGACCGTCGAACTCGTCAGTGCCCGCTCCGCGGCGGGGCAGGTCCCCGATTCCGGACACCCATGCCGGCGGGCTGTCCAGGAAGTACGACCAGTTCTGATGTTGCGCGAACGGCGAGTCGGCCTCGATCGACCGGATTTTACCGATGGCCCCGCTTTGCACCAGTTCCCTGGCTTTGCCGAAAGAGGGGTGCGTTGTCGTGATCGCGCCGCAACTGAGCGGGACGCCCGCTTCAGCGCAGGTTGAAACCATGCGGTCCGCCTCCTCGAGCGTGTGGCACATCGGCTTGTCGGTAACAATGCCGCGCGCGCCGTGCGCCACGGCCAGACAGGTCAGGTCGGCCCGTCCTTTCGTATTCGTGGCGACGGCCACGATATCCGGGCGTTCGGCGCGCAGCATGGCTTCGGCATCCGTGTAGGTTGCCCTTATGCCGTAGCGTTCCGTAAACGCCGCGAGCCGTTTCGGGTCCCGGTCGGCTGCAGCCGCCAGTTCCACCTCGGGACGGCTGTGCAGCGCCTCCGCATAGGTGGTCGGATTCCCTTCGGTCCCCGGATGGTCGTGGTGATAGAACCGGCGATGGACGTTCAGTTCCGGCGTCGGCCGGTCCACGTCGTCGACGTCGAAAAGGTCCGGGATGCGTTCCGCGAGATCGTAGAGCAAGCCCATCCAGCCCAGGCCGATCACTCCAGCTCGATATTTGGCCATCATTCCTCCCGTTGTTGTGGTCGGAAAACCAGCTATCATCTCTCAGAAAAAACCACAATCAGCTACAATCCAACGTCAACTCACACGAAGACACAAAGACACGAAGACACGAAGGAAAAACAGCAATCAGCTCAAAACCAGGAGCGAAACCCCCACGTCATGACGGTCGTGAGGTATTCCTGGAATGACGCCTGCTAACGTCTCGTTGATGTGCATCCATCCGCGTCAGAAGATGCTGGTTTTCCTGTCGCGTATCCCGTATGGTATAGCCCGCCAATGGGCAGATCCCACACCAATTTCCGGATCCCCTTGTTCAAGATCCGACTGGCGGGGTCCGGAGAGCGTCAATCCTTACTCCAGGAGTCACAAAAATGCGTAAGAGTAAACTGCTTGCGAAAATACGCGATGGCGAACCGGCCCGGATTTGCGGACTCGGTCACTTCATACCCGCGTACATCCGGATGGCCGCAAACGCGGGCTATGACTGTATCTGGCTGGACGGGGAGCATCGCTGTTTTACCGACCGTGAAATCCAGTCAATGCTCGCCTACTTCCACCTGTACGACATTGACTGTCTGTTCCGCCCGCCGACGACGGAGCGGACGAGGTTGTATCGATATCTGGAAGACGGCGCGACGGGCCTGATGATTCCGCACGTGTCCACGCCGGAGAAGGCGCGGATGCTGGTGGACGCCGTCAAGTTCCCGCCGGTTGGCGACCGCGGCCAGGACGCGGCCGGGCTCGATGCCGACTTCTATGTATCAGGCGGCGAAACATACGTGGACGATGCCAACCGCGAGACCTTCCTCGTCGTTCAAATCGAAACGCCCCTGGCCATGGAAAACCTGGACGCGATCGCGTCCACGGCGGGTGTCGACGGCCTGTTCATCGGACCGGGCGACCTCGCTTTGAGGATCGACCGGCTGAAACCGGGATACACACTTGACGAAGCCATCCGGAAGGTCGCGGACGTTGCGGGCGAACGGGGTGTGGCGTGGGGATGCCCGGCGGCTTCCGCGGAGCACGTTCAGGAGTTGCATGACATGGGCGCGATGCTGATCGCCTACGGCAGCGAGTTCATGGCACTCCTGCAGATGCTCGAGGAGACTTCGCAAGATCTGGACGGGGTCTATGGCAAAAGCACCTGACGTCCCCGATCCGAAAAGTACTCAGTTCTCCTCAAACCGGGCCAACAATTCGGCCGCCTTTTCCCTCATCGCCGGATCGTTGTGCCGCGCGATAATGCGCTGGAGCGCGGAGATGGCCGTCTCGTCTCCCTTCCCGGCCATGTCGAGGGCCATCCGGTCCCGCCTGTCGTGGTAACTGTTGTCGTATTCCTTAATCTCCAGTTCGTATTTCTCCCAGTAGTACTTCAGCGATTCGTTCTTCCATCCCCGATAGATGTTCTCCCAGGTGTTTGGTTGGCTGTGGGGAAGAATGCTTCCCGGCGCGATGGGATCGCTGATCCTCTGATATCGCGCGTCGATGGACATGCGGAGACGGTCGGAGCGGTTCGGAAGCCCCTTGTGAACGAGCATACTGTGGAAGAAGAGGACGTCGCCCTGCTCGAACGGACTGTTGACCCAGGCGCCTTCGAGGGGATCGGTGATCTCGATTCCACCCGCACCCAAGGCCGGCTTGAAGTCGTACACGCCCTTGCGATGAGAACCGGCGGCGACCTGCAGGCCGCCCATCCTGGACGGCAGATCGGCCAGCGGGATCCAGGCGGTGTACGTTTCAGCTGTCCCCTGGATGGGGATGAAGTCCTGATGGGCCGGGGTCGTATACGCCTCCCGTTGAGGGAAGATGGTTCTCGCGATGATGCGCGCATGCGGCAGAATCGGTTCGCCGGCCATTCGCTCGAGAAGAGTAACGATGTTCGGGTGGTGCTGTAGCGCGTGAAACGCTTCCAGCCCGTACATTTCGGCGTACACGTCCATATAGGCCGGCTCGGGCTCAACGCAGAATCCGTTCAGGTCCGCAATGGCGTCCTCCCTCGGCGTGTCCTTCCGCGCCCATCCGGCTTCCCGGGCGATCTCGAGAAATGCCGATCGCAATGCTTCCAGGATCTCTCCGGGCAACAGGCTTCGGATGAAGAGATATCCGTCCTCATGCATGCGCGCTCGCAGCAGAGGTCCGTTTCCTGCGATGTCTGTTGAATCCTTGAAGGGCTTCAAAGCCAGTCCTCCCGTCAGATACGTTTGAGACGTTTCGCGTGCGATCAAGTCAGATTGCGGTCGAAGAAGCGCGACCGCGTTGGTCCGCATCCGCCCGTTTTGCGTTGTGCGAACGGATTGGCTATATTTGTCCGTCCTGAAAGAACCTGAATCCCGTTGCCCGGACTACGTTATGGCGAAAGAGAAATACGACGGCTTGTGGCAGCCCGACATGCTGGACCGCTTTTCAATGAATCCCAACGTGATGGTTCGCGACCTGGACGGAGAACGGCTGGAGCTTATCCTTACGTACGTGGCGGAAACCGGCCGCAGCGAATCCCTTTCAGCTCTTATTTCGGGAATTGTGGACCGACACCCCAGATATCTGCGTGTGAAGGAACTGTTCGAAACCTTCGAAGCATACAAACGCATCGGTCAGGCCATCTATGAACAGTGGCGCGCGGGCAACGTGGAGACGATATTCGACCTGGCTTGCGGTCACGGTCTACTGGGCATCCTGCTGGCCTGGCGCTTTCGCAAGCTGCGTGTGGTCTGCGTGGACCTGGAACGCCGGCCGGCCTTCGATCACTATCTGGAGATCGTGCGCGAGCAGGGTGTGCCCATGGAGAACGTCGAGTATATCGAATCTGATTTCAAGGACGTGGAACTGGGCCCGCGGTCCTACGTCATCTGCATCCACGCCTGCAACGAAGGCACCCGGGACGCGCTGGAGATGGCCGGCGCGGCGAACGCGTGTTTCGCGGCCATGCCCTGCTGCATCCGGGACCGGATCTACCTGCGGCGCATCAATCATCTTGACGACTACGCGAGGTACACAGCTGCGGCAGGTGTCATTGCCGGCCGGTACGGGGCCTACAAGATCACGGCAATCGACCGGCGCATCACCAACCGTAACCTCATTCTCCTCGGCGCGCCCGCGCAGGCATCCTGATCGGCTACACGTTCAGCTGCCCCGGACGCCCGGGCTCGTCGAGTCCCGCCGCTGGGCATCGATATCACCCGATTGCCGAGTCTCACCACCGGAAGTCGGGCTCGCCCGCCTCGAAGGCCGCGGCCGATGCCATCATCGTCGCCAAATCTCCCCTTGGACGGTAACCGATCAGCGTCTTCGCTTTCGTGATGTCGTGATCGTACATCCAGCGCACCGGCACCGTCACCTCCAGGGGTTCACGTCCCCTGATTTCCCCGAGCAGCCGGGCGCCCTCGGGAAACATGAAGGGGGCCGGGGCGCCGCCGTTGAACGACTCGCCAACCGCATCCGGAGACCCCAAGGCGCACACAATGCAATGCGCGATGTCGC
Source organism: Candidatus Latescibacterota bacterium (assembly GCA_021295655.1). Taxonomy (GTDB): domain Bacteria; phylum Latescibacterota; class UBA2968; order UBA2968; genus JAAXHE01. The sequence continues at coordinate 26,999 of JAGWBX010000052.1, read as the reverse complement.
GGGCGTCGTTCGGCTGATAGTACCAGGGCCGACCGGCCTCGTCCCGGACGGCGCACGGCTGATCGGGATCTTCGGCCCGCGCCTCGATCTCGTGCCACAGTTCGGTACCGTCGTTCATATACATTTCGGTACGCGGACCCACCTGGCCCGCTTTCAATATCGAGCAGACCCGTCCAGCCGTGAACTGGTCGAAAATCGAGCAGCCGGACAGCACGTGGCTGGGCCGTACGATGGATATTCGCAGCCCGGTCTCACGGGACGTCCGTTCCGCCATCAGTTCTCCGATATATTTCGAGAGGGAATACTCGTTATCGGGCCGTTTGGGATGCAGTTCGTCCACGGGATGGTAGGCGCAGGCGATGTTCTCGCCGTTGTTCGGAAAAACGCCTGACGAACTCACGTAGACGTAGCGCTCCAGCCTTTCCGAGAACTGCCCGCACGCCCGCGACACTTCCAGGTTGATCCGGGTGTTGATCTCGAAATGGGGTCCCACCAGGTTGGCCGTGTGGATTACGGCATCCGTCCCGGAGACCACCCTCTTCGTGAAATCTCCGTTGGTCAGGTCCCCTTCCACGAGTTCCACGTCCAGACCGTCCAGACGGATCAGGCACGGATCGTCCGGCAATACGGTACCCCGGACTTCCAGGTTCAGGTCCAGAAGCTGTCGTACCAGCCGGCACCCCACCTGACCCGCCGCGCCGGTCACCAGAATTTTCATTAAGATCCTCCTGACCGCGCAAAAGCAAGATTCCGCAACCCATACGGAACACGCCGGTCTTTAACATCGAACGACAGGTTGAATGGCCTCAATATAGCGCTCGTCATTCCAGCCCGCAACCCCGGCGCTAATGCATGAGACTTCCTCAATGGTCCTCATGCGATTTCCTGTCGCTTCCTGTCGGGTCGGTTGATGACGGACATACATCCTGTGAAACTGGCTGCCGGGCGGACCGAATCTTTGCTTCAACAATCACCTTTCCCGCGAACCACCTTTTTTTTGAATCTCCCCGTTTTTCTTGCTGCGCCCCAAGAAAAAAGGGCGAAAAAGAAGGGCGCCGCTCGGCGACTTTTCTAAAGGCGGTAAGAAGGTAGAGGGAAGCCGGTAGAAGAAATCCTTGCCCGCAATCTTATTCCTTCTTGCCTCCGGCACGAAAAGAAATCTCACAAGGCAGGCAATCTCTACCCTCTCCCGTCTCCCGTCTTCCCGGTTTCAAGGAACACGCCGTAGGCAGGGAATTTGGTGAGAAGGGGTTTTTGATTTGGCTATTGTTTTCGCTTTTGGCTGACAGCTGAACACTGATAGCTGACTGCTCTGTCTGAGTGGGCCGGGGTAGTGGTCTGCGCCGCCCTTGCATTTGTCGGACAACCCTTGTGGTTGCCCGCATTTCAGGTGTTTCCGGGTTCCCTTTGTGTCTTTGTGTCTCCGTGTGAGCTGATTTTCGCTTCCAGCTGAAAACTTATCGCTGCTTTTCGAGCCCGCCTTTCTTCTATTGGATACCGGCCGTCCGATTTGGTAAATTGGCTGGACGTCACGCACGCATTTCGCCTTGTGGCAGAACCCTCGAGCGATTCCAATATCTCCCTTGCTGTTCGGCCTCACAAACGTATGCCCTTCCCGGAGCGCTGCCCATGTCCACCGCCGTCCGTTTCCGTCCCGCGCACATGCACGCCATCTCCCGCAACCTGTTGACGGCTGCCGGCGCCCCGCGCCTCGTTGCGGAAACCGTTTCCGAAATCCTGGTCAACTCCAACCTCTCCGGCCACGATTCCCACGGCGTGCTTCGCATTCCAACCTATCTGGACGGCATCGCCGGCGGCGCCATCGTGCCGGCCGCCGAACCCGAGGTTGTCCGTCAGGGCGGGAATACGCTGATTGTGGACGGCCATAACGGGATGGGAATCTACACCGCCCGAAAAGCCATCGACCTCGCCATGGAAAACGCCGCGCGATCCGGGGTGTGCTGCATCAGTTTCAGACGCGTCGGACACTTCGGACGGCTCGGCGAGTACGCGGAGGTTGCCGCCCGCGCCGGCTGTATCGCCATCATCACCATCGGCGTGGGGACCGTGGAGGCCGTCGCCCCGTACGGCGCAACCCGCGGCCCCCTGGGAACCAATCCGATCGCCGTCGGCGTACCTACCGGCGACGCCGCGCCGTTCATCCTGGACATTGCAACGAGCGTCGTGGCCGAAGGCAAGCTCCAGGTGGCCCGCGCCGAGAAGGCGTCCATTCCGGAAGGATATATCCTGGACAAACACGGCAGACCCAGCACCAACCCGCTGGACTTCTACGATGGCGGTTATCTCCTGCCGTTCGGGGCGCACAAGGGCTCCGGCCTCCTGTTGTTGACCTGCCTGCTGAGCGGCCTGTCGGGCGTTCCGGAAGTGGAACACGGTACACTTTCAGGCGCCTTCATGCAGGTGATGCGCGTCAGCGCCTTTACGCCGCTGGAGCCCTACCAGCGGGGGATTCGCGCCTTCCTGGACAATATCAAGGCCATCCCCCCGGCCCCCGGCTTCGACGAGGTCCTCGTCCCCGGCGACTTCGAACACCGCACCCGCGTGCACCGTCTGCGTGAGGGGTTCGACGTTCCGGGCGCCATCATGGAACAATTAAGGGATCGGGCAGACCGGCTGGGCGTGTCCATAGCGGAAGACACGATTGAACCTGGAGATGAGGAAAGGTACATGAAGCCGTAAAACGGGAGAGCGTAGACGGAAGACGATACAGGTGGACGCGTCGCTGGCGTCCGGGCGTCCCTTGTGGGCGCCCGCCTCGCCGGAACATCTATCGAATTATATAATTATTATATTGAAAATATATTATTATTGTATATATTCTATATAGATTCGTTGAATCGAATACTCGATAACAGCCGAATAGACGGATGCTGTCAATGGAGTTTGAATTTGACGAAGTGAAGAGCAGGCGCAACATGGAAAAACACGGCATCGATTTCATTGAAGCCCAACAGATCTGGGCGGATTCCGAGATGATTGAGATTCCGGCTCGAACCAATGACGAGCCCAGATTTCTTGTGATCGGCAGATATCGGGAAAGCCATTGGTCTGGCATTGTGACGTATCGCGGGGAGAGGATCCGGATCATTTCCGTGCGCCGTTCCCGGAAGGAGGAGGTTGAAATCTATGAAAGCGAAAGTACTTGAAGAAAAATTCGACCGTGGAGAAGATATAACCGGGTACCTGGGACTCGATCGGGCGAGAAGGCCTGCCCAGGAACCAAAGCGCGTAAACGTGGATTTTCCAATCTGGATGGTTCATTCGCTTGACAGGGAAGCCGGGCGTCTGGGTGTAACGCGGCAGTCGATCATCAAATTCTGGATCGCGGAAAAGCTTAAGGTCGTGTCGTCGCGAAACGCCGGAATGGAAAATGGCGACGTACCGCAAAACCGAAGGGTGTAGGGGCAACCCCTGTGGTTGCCCGCCTTGTCGCTGATTCCGGCTTTCCCTTTGTGTCCTTTGTGACTTTGCGCCTTCGGATGAGATGATTGTCTTTTTTGCAGTTTTTCGCTGACGGTTTATCTCATTTTCTGGTCCAATTGAAAACGGGGGCGAGATTAATCGCCCCCGTTTTTCTGTCGTCAATGTTCCCGGTACTTATACGTGCGGGCCGCGTTCCCTGATAATCCTCAACGCCAGGTCCGGATCGATCTGCACAATCATCTCCGGTTCGATTTTACAGTGGCCGGGCAAGTCAAACCCCGCCACCGCGCTCCTGGCGTGCCATCCGGACAGCGACGCGTCCATCCCGTCTTCACCGAACCGCGAACCGGGCCCTCCGAACACGTCGTGGAAAACCGTGCTGTATCCGTCCACAACCTGGGGTGACTTCGAAAACGATCCGCCGCCGGCGGAATTCACCATGCCGATGCATTTTACGCAATACCACACGTCATTCAGCGTGCCGAACGGGTCCAGCGCCCAATGCAGCGTCACAACGTGGGAAATGCCCGCCTCCCGGCCCGCCTCGAAGCCGGCTTCCACGTCCGCGTCGTCATTGGTGACCGCCCCGATGCCGCCTCCTGTCCCGGATGTAAACACCAGCCCGGAAGGCGTAAACGTGGCCATGCAGATCCGCCTTCCCTGAGGCGCGGGACACGCGTCCTCCCTGGAACCCAGATCGATCCCCAGTTCCTTCAACCGGTCGTAAACGTCGAAATCCCGATGCCACGAGCTGTGCAGTTCCGCCATTTGCTCTCCTCCGAATGAGTTGGTGATTCCCTGGAATGTCCATTCAAAATAAGGCCTTCGTCCACAATGTCAAGACCCGACGGCGGCACCGCATCAAGGGATGGTATTCATTAAAGAGGACCCGACTCCGCTCTTCGTGCGCGTTCCCGTCACCAGATGGTGGAGGCGATATACCGCTCGCCGTCGGGCTCGTCGTCATAGTAATACACGGAAACGATCCTGCCGTCCGTCCGCTGCACCGCCCGTGGATAGCCGACGTCGTGGTCGCCGCCGTCGTCCCTGAGGATAACGGGGTCGGACCACGTCGCCCCCTCGTCCTCGCTCACCACCGCCCGCAGCCCCGAGGGCGCGTCGCGGTACCCGTATACCAGACAAAGACGCCCGTAGGCGAGCAGCATCATCGCGGGCGGGTTGCCTCCGGTCCCGGTTTCCGCCACCGGCCGGTTGGCATGGCGCCAACTCGCGGCGTTGTCGTCCGAACAGTACAGGTCGATCCAGTTGCCTTCCCTGCTCCCGCCGCCGCCCCGGCACCGCACGGACACGAGGATGCGACCTCCGGGAAGCCGGACGCTGGCCGGCATGATGGCGAACCCCTCGGGCTCGTCTCCAATCCAGGACAGAAACGCGAACGATCTGCCGCCGTCCCCGGTACGGGCGCAGAACACCCTGCCCTCGCGCCCATTGGACTTGGCCGAGGTCAGGAATAACGTGCAGGACGCCTTTCCTTCTATCAGATAGTCCGTCCGGGCCGCGATGCCCCGCAGACCGAACATGGGCAGACCGAACGGTCCGTCCCAGGACCGGCATCGGTCGGTCGACGTGTAGAACCAGGACCGGGCGCCGTCTGCAAGGCCTGTCCGGGCACACATCAGCGCAAAGTCCGGGTGGCTGAAATCGATCCCGTGGGCGTGACCCGTGGACAGCGCGGCCGCCACTTCTATCTCCAGCGAGCGGTTCACGTGCTCGTTCGCCGATACCCCCTTACCTTCCGGAGAAGCGATCGGTATCGGTTCGACCGTCCAGGTCCCGCCTCCGTCGAGGCTGCGCGCCTGCATGGTCTCGAACGGCCGGTCCCGGTCGCGCCGGTGAAATCCACCGTCCGACTTGTGATACCCCAACGTGAATCCCACCACGATCTCGTCTCCCCAGGACCAGATCCCGTAATTCGCGGGCCAGCCGGCATATCGTCCCTTTTCCCTGTAGATGATGACGTGTTCCATATTTCGTACCCCTGTCTTTGGTGATATGTACGACTCCGAACGATTGCTGGCGCTGACCACCAGATCACCCGATTGCCAACCACGGGCATACGCCATTGCGGGATTTCACGACTTTTGCCTGCGCAAATCCGCCTTGTGCGCCAAGGCGTGCGGCATTATTCTATACCGGTCGCGGCATATAGAATCCGACACCTTTTCGCTCGCGCTCGGCAACGCACCGGAGATTTTAATACAGCTTCTAAACAGAAAGGACTTCCCGATGGATACACTGCAACTGGCGGCGCCCGCAAACGCCTTTATCCTTTTCAACGGCAGAGACCTCAGCAATTGGACCGCCCGTGACGGCGGCGAACCCGGCTGGGCCGTGGAAGACGGCATCCTCCACGTCGCGCCGCGAACCGGCGATATCATCCACACCGAACCCCTGACCGATTTCTATCTCCATCTGGAATTCCGTTGCCCGGATATGCCCGAGGCCACCGGACAGGCCAAGGGCAACAGCGGGGTGTTTCTGCAGGGTCTTTACGAAATTCAGGTTCTGGACTCCTCGCACGTCAACGTCCCCGGCACCGGCGACTGCGGCGCCTTTTACCTTCAGTCCGCTCCCCTGGTGAACGCCTGCAGGCCGGCCATGGCGTGGCAGACGTACGATATCTGCTTTCGGGCGCCCCCCCTGGACGATTCGGGTGACGTTTCCGAACTCGCCCGCGCCACCGTTCTGCAGAACGGCATCGTTATCCAGAACAACGTGGAGATCGCGGGTCCCACAGGTTCCGCTTCGGGCATGACGGTGGAAACGTCCGGACCCCTGCGCCTGCAGGACCACGGCGACCGCGTCGCGTACCGCAACATCTGGGCCGTGCCGCTTCCAACAAAGGGGTCCGATACGTACGAACCCCGATAGACTCGAATTATCGGGATTCCAGAAGTCAAGCAAAGTCAGCGGTTCTGTTCCGGAAACCAGACCACCAATCGCCAACGACGATGACATGAATGACACCATCGACCTGAGCAGCCTGAATTCGGACCCGGACCTCCTCAGGTTCGCCCTGAACGGAAGTTGTGTCGACGGCCCGTCCTTCGAAATATGGAGGCGGGCAAGATCGTTCATCGCAACCGAAATCCATCGGCCGGGCACTGTGCTGGACATCGGCTGCGCCAACGGCTTCCTCTTGAGGTGTCTCCAGGAATGGTCCGATCACGCGCTCACGCCGTTTGGTATCGACGCCAGCGCGGGCAGGGCCCGGGACATTGCCAGGTTCTTTCCCTCGCAGCAGGAACATTTCGCCCGGCTTCCGGTGGAGCGGCTGGGCGAAATCGACGCTCACGGTCTTCCAGGTACGTACGATTTCATTTACTGGGCCGTCTGGGACAATTACGGGTTTGACCGCCAGGACCGGATCGATCTGCTGCGACGGGCCTACGAGAGCGTGAAAGACAACGGACGGCTGATTCTGGGCTTTTACGACCGCGAGCCCGAGACAATCGAAAACAAAATCGCACGGATTCAAGACCTCAATCTCGGGCACGCGGTCCGCGTGTCGAATCCCGACGGCCCGCAGGAACTGTTCAGGATATCGAAACAGTAAAGGCGGGGCGAGGGGAGACGTAAGGCGCGAGTCGACCCCGAGACCCCGCTATCAACGTATCGCTGTCAGTTTTCAGCCAATACCGGTTGGCGATACGGACACGCGAAATCTATCTTCGGTGTCAGCGCCATTATTCGGGCAACCGCAGGGGTTGCCCCTGCATTCGCGCGGTGTCGGTTTTGCGGTCCGGTTTTCGGTTCTTGCCTCAAGCTGACTGCTGACCGCTGCCTTATTCATCTCCTGATCACGTCCTCGAATTCCTGGAACATCTCGATGCTGATGCCGTCAGGGTCCAGCGCGTACATTGCGCGGGCGACCACCACCCCGTCGCGGTCCACGTCCGTGGGCGGATTGATGGATCCGAAACCCGCCTCCTTAATCCGCGCATGCATCGCGTCCACGTCGTCCACCTCGAACGCCACGTGCGATGCGCCCAGATACCGGTTTTCCTGGGGCCGGGCCTCAACCGCCGGATGAACGTACTGCACAAGTTCCAGTATGAACTCGTTCACGGGATGCCGCAGAATCGCAATCTTCAGATGGGCCTCGTCGTAGCCCAGAATCCTGTCGTACGAAGGCAGGTCCTTCCGCTCGGAAATCCGCACCAGTTCCATCCCGAGCAGGTCCCGGTAGAACGCAACCGATTGATCCACGTCCGATACCGTAAATCCGTGATGGTGCCCCATTACAATGCCCATATCTCTTCACTCCCTGATTGTCGACGGTCGTAGGAATGGTAATTGTAAACGAAATGGTCTGTAAGTCACAACACCGACCAATATAACATCGGTGTCGACAATATCAAACGTCCGTTCGTTACGTGACAAAGTGGACGTGCGCTATTGACACCGTACGTCCTTACGTGGTTTGCGGGAACCCGCGCCCGGCAACGGTCGTCTAAATGGCATCAGTCGCGGTGACCTGTCGACTGTTCGGAATTCGTCTGAGACTGTCTGACAGACGTCAGGCCGTCCGGCGCAGATACCTGCTGTCCGTTCCGGTGCGCATTTTCCATTGAGGGTACCGGAGCGGCGGTTATGCGTCGATTCCGAAGTCCGTCCAGGCAAGGCGCGCGTCCGATCATCGGGCTGCCGCCGGCCTGGTCCGTTTTCAAACCGTTTCAAAGGAGATGGTCCATGCGCATCCGAAACACGCTTTTCCTCGCAGCGCTCTCGCTCTTTCTGATAGCCGGGTCCGGTCTTGCAGGTACCGTGGAGGTGCCGGGCGACGGCGAACCCGCCCTTTACGTTGTGAAGGTACACGCAGACTGGTGCGGCGCCTGTACGGCCCTGATTCCCGTCCTGGAGGAGGTCAGGACGTCTCTTGCGGACAAGCCCGTCCTCTTTCTCGAGCTCGACGTGACGGACGCGAAACGCACCGCCCAGTCCCGCCTTCTGGCCGCCGCCCTGGGTATCGAGGGGCCGTTCAAGGCCAATAACAAGACCGGCCTGGTTCTGCTCATCGACCCCGCGAAGAAAGCCATTGTGGAGACCCTGACGCGCAAGAATCCCGCGGATGAGATGACGGGCAAAATCAAGGGGCACATCGCCGCGAACGGCGAGTCCGGCGAGTGACGGACTGAGCAATCCGGGGCGATGCACCCATGGCGGGATCGGGTAACAAAAGCATTGCGGAGATGCGGCCCTTGAGGTTTCTTTCGGATCGCCATATTCAGTCGTCAGACCATTCCGCGCACCCTGGAAATTCGCGTCCCCGTCGATAAGGATTCATGCAATGATCATCAAAAACATCACCGCGACCACGGTCAGCATCCCCTATGCCGCGCCCGTAGGTCCGTACGTGGGTCGCGGCGCCGGAGGCGGCACATTGGGGGGAACCGGCCTTATCGTCAGGATCGAATCCGATTCGGGTCTGGTTGGCTGGGGCGAGGGCACCGGCGGATTCGCAACAGACCCCAACACGGTCCTGTCGGGCGTCCACGTTTCCGACGTCGAAAGGGCAATCGGCCTCATGGAGAGTGCGGGCATTCCCAGGGGCCCGATGTCCGGGGTCGAAATGGCGCTCTGGGACCTTCTTGGCAAACACGCCGGGTTGCCCATCTGCCGCCTGATGGGTGGTATCGTACGTACGGAAGTTGATTTCACCGCGTGCATGGGCCTGAAGGCGCCCGACCAGTCGGCCGCCACGGCCCGTGAGTACATCGACCGGTGGGGATTCCGCGTCATCAAGACCAAAGCCGGCAACGACCCCGCGCAGGACCTGGCCATCGCCGAGGCGGCCTGTAAGGAAATCGGCGACCAGGCCGCATTCAGGCCCGACGCGAACGGCGGTTATCCACCGGAAGAGACGCTGGAAATAATGAGGAAGATGGCGGACCTCGGCGTCATGCACTTCGAAGACCCGTGTCACACCGAACACGTGGAAACGCTCGCGCGGGTGCGGGAGGAAGTGGGCACCCACGTCCTCGTGAACGGCGGCGTGGCCCTGCCCGGAAGCATCCGGCCTTTTCTGGAATCCGGATGCGCCGACTCGTTGATGCCGGACACCCCGGCCGCGGGCGGGCTGCTTCGCGTGAGAAAAATCGCGGACGCGGCCGAGCCCTGGAACGTGCCGTGCCTGATGCACTGTTCGCACGACCTGGGCCTTAAAACCGCAGCGATCACCCATATTGCCGCTGCCACGCCCAACTTCTCGGGTCCCAACGACACCTGCTACCACGGGCTGGTCGACGACGTTCTCGCCGAACCGCTCAGGTTCGAAAACGGACAGTTGAAAGTTCCCCTCGGCCCCGGCCTTGGCGTGGAAGTCGACGAATCCAAAGTCGAGAAGTACCGGGTCTGAACCGCGTTCGGTCTTGATCCCGAGTCACGCCGGGGTGAGCATTGCCGCCCCGGTTTGTTTTCCAATCCAATCGGAAGGGCCCGGCATGGACGCCGTCCGCGTGGACAATCGCGACTGGTCCAAACTCACGCTGGGCGAACGCATTCGCCAGATCGAACTCGACGGATACGTCGTTCTGCCCGATCTGCTTGAGTCCGGGCACGTTGCCGAGCTCAAGGCCGAGACCGCCAGGCTGGAGACCCGCGCGGTGGACTACAGCGTCCACCAGCAGGTCTGTCCGAATCTGCAGTTCACGGGCGGTCCCATCACGAACCTCATCGCACATCCTCCCACCCTTGCCTTCCTGAACGAACTCTTCGGCGGTGAGACCATCTTCATGTCCTGCACGTACGCCCGCTCCGAACCCGGCCATCCCGGCATCAGTCTCCATACCGACGGGCAGCCCTACGGTTCCCGGATCTTCGGCTACGGCGGCAGCGTACCGTTCATGGTGAGGGTGCTCTATTACCTGGACGACCTCACGCGGGATGTCTCGCCGTTCCGCGTGATTCCCCGTTCCCATCTGTCCATGCACGCCGACGCCAACCCGTACAAACGCTACGAGGACCATCCCGAACAGGTGATGGTCCCCGTTGAATCCGGCGGCGCCGTTCTGATCAACCACAAGGTCTTTCACGGGAACTTCCCGAACACCGGCGGCCACGCCCGTGAAATGCTGGCCATCGCCTACCGCCCCGCCTGGGCCGGTCCCATCGCCGAAGTCCCTCCGTGGGACGAGGCCGACCTCGCCGCCCTGCCCGATACCGTACGCCCCCTGTTCGCCGATCCCAACACCCGCCACTGGGACTTCCACGGCGGGAACAAACCAGCCGACATGGCCAGCGACGCCCCGGGTATCAACCCCAGCCGCTGGGATCGGCGTCGTTAGCAGTCCGTTGAAAAAGTCGCTCTGCAGGCGAGGCCGAGACATTGTGACCGAAGACAAGACGCGTTCGGCGAGGGAGCGCAACGCAGTATTTCGGCCACAAGGGCCGGACGCAGCCCGGATGGGCTTTTTCAACGGGCTGTTAGCGGGCCTGATCTGTTCCGGGCCTCTGCCGCGCCCGGCCACGCCTCACGTCAACGAATTCCACTCGGCTCCCAGCGCGTCGAACTGTCCGTAGAATGCCTCCAGCACGTCGCCGGCGAGCGGTCCTCTTGTCGTCAGTTCCAGATTGTGCCGGGCATGGTCCGGATTCGTGGTGCCCACGATGGCCGTGTCGACAGCCGCCTGGGAAAGCGTAAAACGCAATGACAGTTCGATGGGGTCCTCCGGGGCCCCGTCCGGAATGTCGAGCTGTTGCGCCCGTTCCCAATAGGCATCGGCGTAACCGTACGGCGACGCTGACTTGCCAATCGCTCCGTTCGCTATAGGCCGCTTGACAATCACGCCCATACCCGCCGCCTGTGCCTCCGGCAGCACGTCTGCGCGACCCTTCTGGTCCACCAGGTTGAACGACGTCTGCAGCGTGCTGAATACCCCCATGCGGATGGCCACCAGCGCGTCTTCGCCGTCGCCGCTGTACCCCACGTACCGCGTCTTGCCCGCGTCCTTTGCCCGCATCACCGCATCCACGGCCTCGCCCGTCCTGAGCACGTCCGCCGAACAGGTGTGAAGCTGGACCAGGTCGACGTGGTCCGTCCTCAGCCGCTGCAATGACCGGTCGATGCTTTCGTCGATCACTTCTCCCGACCATGGTTCACCGGTTGCGTCCCCGGTCACGTGGCCGCACTTGGTCGCCAGCACGTATTCATCCCGCCGGGCGCCGATGTACCTGCCGATCAGTTCCTCGCTGTTGTGATAGCACGCCGCCGTGTCGATCAACGTGATCCCGTCGTCCAGAACACGGTTCAGCAGTGTGCCAACCTGGTTCGGGTCCACGTCTTCAAGTCCGATCCTGGCGCCGCCGAACCCCAGGCGGGTCACCTCCATGTCCGTCCTGCCAAGCGTGCGCGTTTCCATCGTGAAACCTCCGATAAAAGCGGTGAGACGTGAGAAGGGAGACGTTAGACGGCCACCCCCTGCCCCGAGACGGTTCTTCGCGTTGAGTTGTTATTGGTTTTGCTGTTCGGTTTGCAGTTTTGCTTTAAGCTGATACCTGAAGGCTGACCGCTGGCAGCTTTTTTTACTGCGGACCGTGAAGATAAGGTCAGCGGAGGGCGAACGCAAGAGGTTACCCCGTGATCCCGTTTTGGGTTGACAGAAGAGCCCGCCTGGTTTAGGTTTGAATATCACGATGGACGCATCCGGACGACCGAACGAACCATGAGCGCGACGGCCCGCTTCCTTTTGCAGACTGCCGTTCCGCGGCCTGAAAACCGGCTTCCGCATAGGAGAGACACAGATGGAACAGACCCGTGAGCGGGTGGCCTTTGACAATTACGTCAATGACGGCGGCTACACCGAAGACCTGTACGAATTCCACGAAATCGACGAAGGAATCGAAAGCCTGGATGCCGCCACCGATGCGGACGTGGATTTCTTTCACCGCAACGGCTATCTGGCCGTCAGGAATGCCTTCACGAGCGCCGAGGTCGACGGTATGTTGAATGGCCTCATGGATCTCATCAAGGGCAAGAATCCGGACTTCAAGGGCGTTCAGTTCGAGTCAAGCTACAAGGACACCCTGCATGCGCTTTCGGACGACGAACGGTGGGACGCCGTTCGCAAGCTCCAGTATTTCATGGGTTACGACCACCGCCTGACCGCTGTGTCCGAACACCCGAAAATCCTGGATATCATGGGGCGGATTATCGGCGAGGAACCGGCGCTCTATTCCCACCAGGCCATCCTCAAACCGCCGCTGGTTGGACGTGAGAAACCCTGGCACCAGGACCACGCCTATTTCAATCTGCCTATGGGTACGCAGATCGTAAGCATGTGGATTTCCCTGGACAACGCCACGCCCGAAAACGGATGCATGAGGGTGATACCCGGCACGCATCTGCGGGGTCCCGTGGTTCATTTCAAGCGTCGCGACTGGCAGCTTTGCGATACGCACGTGGTCAGAGACCGCGTTGTGGCAGTCCCGCTCAAGCCCGGCGGCTGCCTCATCTGGTCCGGCCTGATCCATCACGGCACGCCCGCCAACAACACGCCCCATCGACGCCGCGCCCTCCAACTCCACTATTTCCCGGCACGCGTGAAGGCAAGCACCTCGCAAGAACGGCTGGCCGTATTCGGCAGCGAGGGCAAGGACGTCACCTGCTGACGCACACAAAGATTCTCGCGTCCAAAAAAAAGCCCCGGTAAATTACCCTCCGGGGCCTTTTTCGCCTATGTGAAAATATGGATACCAAACTCCACGTCCTGATCCGGATCCTCCTCGCCGGCCTTGCGCTCTATGTCTTCTACGGCGCCGTCCTTTTCTTCGCGCAGCGCCGCTTCATATTTCCGCGACACCTCGTCCGGACGCCGCCAGCCGACGCGTCGGATACATCGGGAATCGACCGCATCTGGTTGACATCGCGCGCCGGCCGAACGGAAACCTGGCTGCTCCCGCCCGAAACCGGTGCGAGCCCCGCTCCGGCGGTCATCGTCGCCCACGGCAACGCCGAACTCATCGACCACTGGGTTGGCGAGGTGGCGGCTCTCAGACGTCTGGGATTCGCCGTCCTTCTCGTGGAGTACCCCGGATACGGACGCTCCGAGGGCTCGCCTACCCAGGCCAGCGTCACCGAAACCTTCGTGGCCGCGTACGATATGCTGGCGGCCCGCGACGACGTTGACGCGGACCGGATCGTATTCATGGGCCGGTCGCTGGGCGGCGGCGTGGCGTGCGCGCTTGCGGCCGAACGCCCGTCCGCCGCGCTGGTGCTGATTTCCACCTTCAAGAGCGTCAACGCCATGGCCGCGGAGAAATTCTTCGTCCCTCCGTTCTTCGCTCGGGACCCGTTCAACAATCTGAAGACGTTGAGGAACTATCCCGGGTCCGTACTCATCGCGCACGGAACAAGGGATAATCTGATCCCGTACAGCCACGGCGTGGCGCTGCGTGAGGCGTCCGGGCGCGGCCGTCTCATCACCTACGAGGCAGGGCACAATAACTGCCCGCCCGACTGGCCGGCCTTCTGGGCCGAAGTCGAACGCTTTCTGCGGGAAGAAGAGATCATTCCGTAAACCCGCGCGATGTACGGGTCGGACTTTCCCTTAAGCGACTTGCCTTGGCGGTCGTTGGGCGCCGCGGACTCGTTTCTGTGGCTCTACGAAAAAGTGGCGATATTATGCGAATTTAGGATAGAACCCCGTTGCCTATCGGACAACCACATCAATTGAGTTGACTTGGTCTATGTTCTCAGCTATACTTTTCAGAGCGCTTGTTGCAAGTGCGCCACGGGTAGTCGGGGTCGCGGGAAGATGGATGTGCAATACAAACCGCATGGAGTAAGACATGGGCGTAGCTGTCATGGATGTGCCGGTTGCCGGAGAAGTGTCGTCTCTGATAGATCGTTCAGCCCGTGAAAACATGGATGCATTGTCCCGCTCCTCAGTTTTAGGCGAGATTTACCGAAATTTCGAAAATACTAATGATGCAGTTTTAAATGCCATGTCTGATTGGCGTGAGTTTTTGAAGCTGCTTGAACAGAACCCGGGAAATTACAAATCTATGTGCCGCGAAGGTGACGTGGAAAAGGCTATTGCTGGACTGGATGAAGCCGGTAAGTCAGTGCGTAGAGAAACTTGGATGGATCTTGGAGTGAAAATTAAGGAGAACCACCCCGGAATTTACGATAAATTCAAAGCGGTGGATGAGAATATTGAAGCCTATGGCGCCCTCCTCCAGGAGGTAAGCTGGACCCTGTTGATTTTACATCGGGAAAATCAGCCCGCCACGGGGAAGTCCATTTCCGTAGACAAGGCAATAGCCGATATGTGGAGATAGATGTGGCTGGATTGTTTCTCCCAGCGGTACAAAAGATCCAGTATCACAACAACGATGTCAGAAAGGACGTAAAAAAGTTACCAAATCATATCACTGCTGTCCAAGAACCGTTCGAAAAGTGACTTCGATTGGCGATTTTGTACGGGTTTGACCCGGATAACGAAAACCAGGTTGCCGTTGGTTCGCGTTTCTGGACGATTTTTCCAGCCATATATATCGTGTACTTTCGCGACTTTCGTAGTTGATCAAACCCGTTTTTGGACAGGTGTGATATCATATAAAAAAACGCCTCGAAGAGTTGTTTAGGGATCTCCGGCTCGGTCAGGTACCCAGGACCGGGAAAAACATCGCGCAAGTGGGAAATGTCAAGAAGTATCGTTTGAACGATCAGTATCGGGTAGCCTTTTCCGTACGAGAAGGTACAGCGTTGATAAAATGTATTGGAGATCATCCGAGGATGGAAAAATATATGGCTAAGGTAGAGACGGAAATCCGAAAGCATCGAAGATAACGCGAATAGATGCTGCGTGATCGTTGTGAGCCGTCGCGATCCGGACGAGACACCAGGCAGGGGCCTCGACACGCAGGCCTAAGACTGTCTTTCAAATCAGCGTCGATAAGAAGAGAAAGTGACAGGCACAAAGAAGCCGAGGATTTCACCTCGGCTTCTTTGTTATCTATTTTCTCGTGGTCCGGGCGGGGATTGCGGTCGGGGCGGTGATGGCGTCGTCGTTTCCGGTCTTGGAGGCGGTGCGGGTCTGGGGCTTTCGGGATTACGCGGCGGCCTTATGTCTCTTCCTCTCAGCCCAAAATTCCGCCAAGCTCGGAGGGAAGGTTTTCTCGCGATATTTCGGCACGCAGGGAAGTCTATAGCGAAATGACGAAAACCACATCCTTCTCAGCGCGTTCGCCACTGTTCACATCGTTGATCGAAACCTTGAGCGAGTATCGGCCCGTTACCTGTTCATCCAGCGCCAGTTCCACGTATTCTGCTTCCTGGTCAGCATCACCATGCTGTTCGTACGTAACGGCCAGTTCTTCTCTCTTTCCTGCTTCCCACCGGAACAATCGGGAGATGTTGCTCACGCCGCCCGGTGTTTCCCTTGATGTGATCGTGTAAGATACGTTGTAGTTCGTCTGTCCGAACTCATCCTTATTCAAATTGTAGATTTCGTAGTAGACGAATACGCTCTGGCCCTTCCTGTAAGTTCGGGAAGGCATCGGAACGACAAATAGGTCCCCCTTTGTAAACTTTCCGGATTTTCTGCCTTCCCCAACCTGCCAGGCGAGTTCCAGGTCGCTAATCTGCAAGCCGTCGTCGCCGTAGGGCTCTACAATGACCTGCTGCCGAAAGATGCCCATTCGCCCTCTCAGACGGTCTTGCGATTTCACCTCCAGCCTGTAGCCGCCGGGCGGCAGGTTAAGCTTTAGCACGCCCGGTAACACTATACCTTCTCCGGCCTGGTTGCCCGCTGCCTCGTACGTCAACTCGTCTGCCTGGCGATAAACTGTGTCCAGCGAAGCTGAAATGAGAGTTGCATGGTTCATCAGAACCTGCCGAGTCACATCTTCTTCCGATATGTAATGACCTGGAAGGATCGGAACTCCATAGTAGACCTCCAATAGGCTACGATCGTCACTACCCCTGAAGTCAGCCAGCGAATAATGGAAATCGAGAGGCGGTCTCTCGTCTTCGGGGGTATAGAAATCTGGAGTGACCGTCGACGCTCGCTGGAAGACGGATCGTGGAGAATGGGTGCTCAACGAAGCGGTCTGTCGAATCGAAATACCTCCCTGGTTCGGGGGTATCGGAGCATAGTCATATGTTCCGGAACCGATTTCGTCCGTAAAGGTGATTTCAATGCCTCCTCCCACGTCGACATAGATCCACGTCTCCCAGGGCACTGTGCTTGGATCGTCCCCTGTCGTAACCGGATGATAATCACCGAATCCCAGCCGTTCGTCCATTGGCAAAATACCTATGCGGATGTCGTCATTAGGGGCTGCTGACGGTGTCGTAACACCTTCATCAACAGAAGTGCCTGTTCCCGAGATATCCGAGCCGACCTCTGCGCCACCCCCCGCATCATCAATGGCAACGTCGCCTGGCTCGTTCCCACCGGACGATGCCGATGCGTTCTCGATATTGATGTCTCTCAGTTCATACCACGCGCCATCCAGTTGTTTGAGGCTACGTACGGGATATACGGGTCCGACAAACGCGTGCGCCCCAACGTCGCCCTTGTAGATATCCAAGGCGAGTCGCTCCTTAACCCGCTGTACTTCCAGGCTCTGCTTGAAGTTGGGTTCGTCCGATCTTGACCTATGGTCGGGTTCCCCGAACCGAATATAGACTTCACCTCGCGCATCCCAGGGTTTCTTGCCTTTTGAGAAATCCGTGAGCGCGTACCAGACCCTTCTGTAGTGTTCCAGCAGACGTTCGTTAACGGACGTTGACAGATCCGGATCCTTGGAATTCCAGAAGCGCTCCAAATAGTCTGCATGATCGGTACCCTCGGCTTCGCCAAGGGCCTTTAGTTGCTCGCGTGACGCAATGTGCGTTATATCCTCGTACAGTCTTTTCTCATCCGGAGAAAGCTTGGAAATATAATCCTCGAAGAACCGCATTGCCATGTCCAGACTGTCCTGCTTGATGGCAGAAATAGCAACGACGGGCATTAGCTCGATCGAATCCGGATGCCTTTGGACGAAGTCGAACAGGTGACTCATTATCTTGGAATAATCTCTAACTTTCAAGTATGCAATGCCAAGGCTGCGTTGGGCGCCCGCGTCTTCCGGCCGAAGCGCGAGATATTTCGTATACCATACTACGGCCTTCTCGAATTCCCACGAAAGGTTCAAATAGTAGTCTGCAATCAGCAAAAACGCTCCGGCATGCTCGGGGTCCAATTCCAGTACTCTTTTTGCTTCCAATTCGGCATCACGTTCTTTCATATCATATCGCACTCTAGCCATCTGATACCGGGCATCTACGAACTGCTGATCTCTGATCAACGCTTCCGTGAAATGGTGGATTGCAAAGTGTCGCTGCATCGGCCACGTCTTGTAAAGCATACCCAGACCATAGTGCGCCTTCGCCTTACTTCCCAGTCTCAGAGCTCGGTGAAACGCATCCTTCGATTCCTTGAATCGCTTCAATTTCAAGAGAATGTGACCGAGATGGATATATGGATCGGGATCCTTCGGGCGCTGGCGCGCGACGATCCGAAATTTCAGCCGTGCCCGGTCCAACCTATCAGCGTCCATCGCGCGCCGACCGCTCGACGCCAGGCTGTCCACTCTCGCCGCTTGTATAGTTGAAACCGTGGTCCGGCCGTCGTCTTGACTGGCGACTCCGTCGATCTGCTTGCCTCGGTGCCAGAAACAGGCCACGGGAGGCGCACCCGGCAAACCTTCATGCTGATACAGGTAGTCGCTGAGAAATGCGTATTCACGGTTGGCCGGACAGGAGAAGAGCACGTCAAGGATCGCTTGCCAGTCTTCCCGTTCGTTACCGGGTGGCGTTTCTGCATCAATTCTGTTCGTCGCCCACTGATGCAATTCGCGAAGGTCCGCAGGTCCGCTGCCGTTCCCTGCGCGCTTGAATTCACGAATGAGCCGGAGCAAGCCGGTCACCCGCTCCTGACAGTTGTGCCGGTGGATTGTGTTTCTGTCTGCCTCGATCCAAAACTCACAGGCTTCGGTATACCGCACGCAACTCTCGCTCGATAGTCGGTAACTCGAGGCCTGCTCGTAAAGATTCTTGAATGCACGCCGGGCTTGTTTGAACAATTCCTTCGCGCTCACGTCGTTTCCTCTGTGCAGCGCATTCTTGCCGCGAATGTACAGGTCCAGACCGGATCCGATCAGGCCCAGAACCCCATCTGCATCGTCTGTCTCGTGCAAAGCAGCAGTAGATTGTACCTCCGACGTCGAATCCTGATCCGGTTTGACATTCGCGGAATTGTCTTTTGTGATTTCTGTGTGATCAATTTTCCCGGTGTTCACATTAACACGGATCCACATCGGCCCATCGTCGCCGCGACAGAATATTGCCGTTCCATCAGCCGACCATTCTACGGGGCCCCCTACGTTGCCTGAGTGCAGAAGCCTGACACCGCCGAGATCGTCAGCGATCCAGAGGCCGTAGTCTGCTTTGACGAATTTATCTCCCCGATACCCGATAATTGCAAGTGACCGTCCAAGCGGCGAGAGCGCGATCAATTCAGGTTGAAAGTCTTCGGATAGAGGCCACAAGTCCTCTTTAGTGCCGTCCAGGCTCACCCTCCAGATCCTGTTGGTTGCGACAGGCAAGGATTGTCCACCGTAAAACGCTGAACCCCAGGCTTCATGCCGCAAGCTTCGCTCCAAATAGATCAGATCTTCTCCGTTCGGGGAAAAATAGACGGTGCCGGGTTCACCAGGAAAGACTCTGAGTTTCCTGATCTTATCGTCGCCCGCGGAAAGGACCCATATTTCCGTTAACGAAATTGGCCCCTCGCCGCGTCCGACAACATAAGCCGAGTCCTGAAACCGCGACGTAGCAGCGAGATACCCACGATCCCCGGCCTCCACGAGGCACGGCATTGCCGGAACGCAGGATGCACATAGCAGAAGAGTTTTCGTAATCCACTTCATCGCGTTTCCCGCCTGGCATTTATTGAATCAAAGGAGGCGACAAGAACCGGGTAGCGTT
Organism: Candidatus Latescibacterota bacterium; assembly: GCA_021295655.1. Taxonomy (GTDB): domain Bacteria; phylum Latescibacterota; class UBA2968; order UBA2968; genus JAAXHE01. Next base: position 7,558 of record JAGWBX010000052.1, on the reverse strand, counting down.
TCTTGCTTCGGCACATCCTGGACCAGCGCCAACACGTGTGCCGAGACTGCAATTCCTGCCATCGCCGCCACGAAATTGGCCGGGCCCACCGATTCAACTAAAGAGAAAATTATACCCAAAGTTAGAGAGTTCGATGTATTATGTCAAGGCGCCCTGTTAGACCTGTTCACATAACGGTATCTCATACCCCGGTGTGCTCATGTTGGCGAGACGGTTTCGTCGTCCATTTTCAGGGTGAGACAATCGGTGTCGTTCTGCAAGTGAAGGGTTTGCGAGGTTTTGGCTTCGGAATGGGATCGCCAATGCAGCCTGAGTCGTTCAGCGTTCTGAACGGATTCTTGTGCGCGTTGTGCCACGTGGCGAGGTCCGGATCCAGGCGTGTCGAATTACGTGAGATTTGATGCAGGAGGGTGGTAAGATCAGGGAGGCGGAAACAGCGCGAGTGAGAGGTATCGAGGAAGCCGAAATCGCTATCGAATCTGGTGAGGAATCCTTATTTCAGTACGTGTTCTCCGGCTTTCAATTCACCGCCGGGTTGCAAATCTCGCTTTTTCCGTTTGAAAAACCATCTGCCGGTCGTCAGACCTTAGGTATTTCCACTTTCTTCCCGCCTTCCAGATCCATGGTGACGGCGCGGAACTTAAAGCCGTATCGCTCCACGGCCTCGCCGCGGGAGGTGCTTTCGCCGTCCGGTTCCAGGAGCAGCACCGTCGCGCCCTTCAAGTGTGAGTGGGCGGATACCTCCCAGGCGCCGTTCTCGCGAACCGCGAACCGCACGGTGCGCCGCGCGCGTTCCCACGCGTCGATCCGGGCCGCCGTCCACCACGGCATGCCCTTATCCCTGGTGTACCCGACGATTTCCCGGAGCCCGCCGCGAACGGCCGGTTCCCAAACGTGGGCGGGATGAAAGAGAAAATGGGCGATGCCGTGGTGCTGGAACGCCCGGTCCGCGAAACAGTGCGCCAGGCGGGTGGAGCACCGTTTATGAATATCCTGTACGGTCAGGTTGACTTCCAGCACGTCGATCGACGGCCCTCCGGGCGATTCGTCGTCAATCGGAAACCAGGGGTGGCACCCCCCGAACGGAAACCCGTTGGTATAGGGCGTATTCGGCCCCCGGCTCTGCTCCAGGGTGATGCCCAGGCGTTCGCACCAGCGGAAGAACGCCAGCCGGCCCTGCCAGCGCAGCGTATGGTTCTTGTTGGTGGTGACCGGCCGTCCTGCCGCTTCCGTGACCGTTCTCAATTGTCCGGCCAACGCTTCATATCCCCACTTCAGATGGGCGGTGGCCGGCTTCTGGTCGTCCGACGCCGTCTGCCAGGTCTGGGCGTCGTAGTGCAGGGCCACTTCCGAACCGTAGTCCTGGATGTCGCGGTAGAATTCCGGCTGATAGTGCCCGGCCATGATGCACCACGTCGTGTTGATGTCCGCCTCCTGCGTCAGCTGCAATAGCGACCAGCCCAGCGATTCGTCTCCGCCGTCCGAGTCGTGGGACATGTGCGCGATGGCGGGCAGGTTGTCCGGCCAGTACCAGAGGACGGGCAGAGAGACGCCAACCTCCTGGCAGGCGTAGAGGACGGCCTTGATGATGAGTTCGCGAAACTCGTCCGCTATCGGCTCCAGGAAGACCAGGTTCTCCTCCTCGCCGGGCACGGGCGACCGGTCGCGGTCCAGGTCCAGCGCCAGCCCCTGGATCACGTCGATCCGCGTGGGACCTATCGCGGGGGGAATGGGGAGGCCCTGCTGGATATGCACGATCGTCCGGACCACGTCAGGACCCACGGCGATCGCGATGCCATTGCCAGGCCGATGCGCCACCACCCCGTCGCTGGCGCCAATGACCCTCGCCAGGGCCGTCCCGTCCACGGCCTTGATTCGCCGGCCGCCGAAACAATGCAGGCTGCTCCTGAACCCTGCCGTCACAGGGTGGTCCTTCGCCGTCACCTGCACGTATCCGTCCGCCATCTCGCCCCTGTCGACCGCGCCAAATACGTCATCCAGTCCCGACATGCCTCCCAGGCCGATCAATGCGCCGCCCGATTCCACGAATCCGTCAAGCAGCGTTCGCTCCGACACCGATAGCGGCATATGCCAGGGCAGCAGGACCACGCGATACCCATCCAGGGCATCCAGGGGACGCTCGACCTCGTCATAGCGAATGCCCGCGTGTGAGAGGATTTCGCGAATGTAATATCCGGCGTAGTACCGCGATCCGTCCGGCGCCGTCTGTCCATCCGGGTCCGTAACGACGCACAATGGAAGGCTCATGGATGTTCTCCTAATTTGAGAAAGGGTCGCCCGAACTGTTTTTCGCGGCGACCCGTTGCGCATGCACACGTGATCAGGAATGAAATCTGGCGGCCATCCAAGATTCCTCAGCAATGAATCTTCATTAGTGCTCGGATATTTCCTTCAACGCGTTCAGTTGTCCGTCGCTGCCCAGTGCGATGAGCACGTCGTCCGTTTGAATCGTAACGCCAGCCAGCCCGGCCGAGGCTGCCGGAACGACACGCGGCTTTCCGTCCGGCCCCTGTATTCCCACAACAATCGCCCCGGTCCGCTGCCCGATATCGGTCTCCTTCAGTTGTTTGCCCGCCAGAGGCGATCCCTCGCCCACGTGGAACTGCTCCAGCCGCATCGCCGCATCGCCCTCGCCCACGACGACGTCGAGAAAATCCACGATTGACGGCCGCAGGAGCACCGACGCGATTCTCCGCCCCGCCAACTGATAGGGAGACATCACCCGGTCCGCACCTGCCGTCATCAGCTTTCCAATGGTCCGCTCCTCGGCCGACCGCGCGACAATCGTCAAATCCGGATTCGCCTGCCGCGCGGAAAGCACCACGAATACATTAAGCGCGTCCTCCCTCAGTACGGCGATCAGACCCTTTGCCTTATGGATGCCGGCTTCGACCAGCACCTCGTCGTCCTCAGCGTGGCCCGCCACGAACAGGACCGTTTCGTCCCGGCCCAATTCAGAGCGTGCGGGATCCTTGTCCACGATCACGAAAGGCATACCCGCCTGCTTCAGTTCCTGTGCGACCTCCTTGCCGACCACCCCGCCGCCACAGATGATGTAGTGATCTTTCAGGTTTGAGACCAGCCGTTTCATTCTGCGCCCCCGCATTGCATGGACAATCTGACCTTCGAAAACGAAACTGATGACGGTTGTCACCGAATATCCCACGGCAATAATGCTGAACATCAGAAGCAGAATCGTGAATCGCTGGCCCGTCGGCGAAAGCGGATGTACCTCGCCGTAGCCGACGGTTGTAATCGTAATTACCGTCATGTACAGACTTTCCCATAAATTCCATCCCTCAATCCACACGTAGCCCAGCGTGCCGCCCAGCACCAGCAGAATCGGAACCATGAATGCAAATGCAACGCGAAGAAGCGGCGACATCTCGAAACTCCGGAAGAGAAACCGCAAGCCGGGCGCCGGTGACGGTGGGCCCGGCAGGACATCGGACAACGCGGCGGGTACAGACGGTGGGCGAGTTTCCACGCGGTACGGCCGTCGTGAGGAGGAAGAGGGCTGCCGTGCAGGACAACGAAGGATTTATTCAGGAACCCGCATCGGCATTTGCGACCAGGACCGGATCGCTGAGCCCGTAGGCGTTGTTCCGGATTCGGGTCCGTCCGTCGGACCGCACCGACAGTTCGTCCGGTCGCTGGTAGAGCCAGTTATGGTGGATATCCACGCCCTCTTCAGGGACACCCCGCACGACCACCGCCGTTTTCGGGCAGCGGAAGGTGTTGTGATGCACCTTCATCCACGTACCGGCGACGTCGGTCCCGTCCTTCCGGTCCCTCCCGCCGTGCATATCGAAGCAATGGCTCAGCGACTCCCCGATTTCCACGTTGTGCCGCGCTTCGTATCCGCTGCCCGATCTGCCGGTTCCCGCCAGCGAGTGCCGGTTGTAGTCGAACCGGTTGTACTCGATCAGCGAGAATGCCTCATCGTGACTGACACCGTAACCCAGACCGTTATACTGGTTGTGGTGGATGAAGTTGTGGTGGATGTGATGCCCGTCGCCGGACATAAGGTGAACCGCGGCGTGGCTCCAGCCCGCCAGTTCGCAATTGTCTACCTCCAGGCCCTCGTGTCTGGTGGAAATTCCGTCGGACGTAGGGAATTTATAGTAATATTCGTGTCCCCTGCCCTCGCGGAACGAACGGTTGTGGTGCTCCAGGCACCGTTTTGGGTTGGGGCCTCTTATGCGCAGTCCCGTTACCCGGACGTCCGGACCGTTCACCCGGATCAGGGGTTTCGTATCGAACGTGTCGCAAAGGATCAGGCCGCCCGGGGACCCGTCCGCGCCACGGTTGCTTGCCAGGGTAACCCCCTCGGGAATCTCCAGCACGAGAGACTCGATGTACACCCGTTCGGTGCAGTCGATCTCCGCCTGGCCATCCACCCCGATCACGTCGCGGGGCTTCGCCTGCGCCAGGGCGTCCAGCAGGTCGTCCAGTGTGGACACGGGGTTTGAGAGCGGCGATACCGCGTTCTTATATCCCTCGCCCCCGCCGATCGGTCCGCGATCATCCGCACGTGCGCCGCAGGCTACACCTTCAATTTCAGTCCAGGTCTGTCCCAACCGTTCCATTTCGCTGCCGAACATCGCAAGCCTCCTTTTCCGCGCCGTTATTGATTCAGGGCAACTACGTATCCCTTTCTGTTATCCACCACGTTCAAAAGCGCCCTGCCGTCCCGGAACCGCCGCACGTTTTCCGCGATCAGGCCGATCCGACGATCCTCGATGCGGTCTGAGTCCGCCGCAACGTGCGGCGTGATCATCACGTTCTCCATCGCCCAGAGCGGGTGCCCCTCCGCCAGCGGCTCTTCCTCGAAAACATCCAGCCCGGCGCCCGCCAGTTCGCCCTTTTGTAGCGCCCGTGTCAGTGCGGCGAGGTCCACCACCTTCCCCCGTCCGATATTGATGAATACGGCGCTCCGTTTCATCGCCCTTAGCGCCTCGGCATCGATCATCCGGTCGGTCTCGCCGGTGTGCGGGGCGCAGATGACGAAAAAATCCACATCTGCCAGCATCTCGTGCAATTCGTCCACACCGAATATCCGTTCGACGTGATCCGGGCGTGCTTTCGGGGCCGGATCCAGGGCGAGCACGCGCATTCCGAACGCGTGTCCCCGTTCGGCAACCGCCAGCCCGATGCCGCCCAGGCCCAGCACGCCGAGGGTGGTGCCCGCCACGTGGATTACCGGTACGGGCTTTTTCTCCCATCGACCCTCCAACTGGCTCCGGAAATATTCCGGAAGACCTCGGGCCAGGGAAAGCAGCAGCGCAAACACGTGCTCCGCAATGACGTCGCTGTAGATCCCGCGCAAGTTGGTGACGGTGACGTCGCTTTCATGTAATTCCGGAAAATAATAACCGTCCAGTCCGGCGCTTGTTGCCTGGACCCATCGAAGATTCTTTCCCGCCGCCAGCAACGCCGGCGTCATGCGCCCATAAAACGCGTCCGCGTCTCCGATCAGATCCAGCGCCGCCGCCTCGGAATCCGCTTCGTGCGTTTCCACGCCGATATTGCGGATTCGTCCAATCCAATCCGGGCTGAGCGCCGGCCAGAATACCATTTTTACCGCCATCTCAAAGCTCCTCCACCGGGATGAATTCACCCCTGTCGTCAATCGTGATGTATGCCCAGACCTGCTCCGGATCGTGCGGCCACACCATCAGCCAGCCCTCCCCGGCAGCCCGTTTCAATACCCGTTGCCGTACCTTGAACGTCTGCCTTGGATACAGGTCGAACGCCATGATGTAAACCGGGTGCACATGATGTCTCGTGGGGACCAGGTCTCCAATGAAACAGACCGTCTCGCCTCCCGAATGTATAAGGACCGACTGATGTGCTCTCGTGTGTCCGGGCGTCAGGATTGTTCGCACGCCGGGACAGACTTCCGCGTCACCCTCCACTAGCTCCAGAACGCCCGCGCGTTCCAGCGGAACCAGGTCCGGCGCGGCGTTGTACCCGCGAACGGTCTGCCGGTCCGCGCCCAGGGCGTCTTCCCACTCCTGTCGCTGTACCGTGTACCGGGCGTTCGGAAACGCAGGTTCAAATCCGTCTTCCGTGCGAACCGTCGTCCCGCCCGCGTGGTCCATGTGAAGATGGGTGAGCACCACCCGATCCACCGTCTCCGGCGCCACGCCCGCCTCGGCCAGCGCGTCGATCACGCTGCGGGACAGGTCCGCTCCATATATGTCCCTGTATTTCGGCGACAGCTTCGCGGCGCCGATACCGGTTTCCACCAGAACCGTCTCCGCTCCGGTTTCCACCAGCAGGCAGTTCAGGCCGAGTCGAATCCGGTTCCGCCCGTCCGGCGGGATCTTCTTTTTCCAGATCGACCGGGGAACCACGCCGAACATCGTGCCCCCGTCCAGACTGAACCGCCCGGCGTCCAACGCGGTCACGCGGATATCCCCGACGGTCCTCGAATCACCCTTTCGATTGGTATAAACCACCCGATTCCGACGGAGAATGTAGTTTGTGAGTCCTATCGCCGCACGTACGCCTTCGCCAGGCGAACCCGCGATTTTCATCATGCAAGATTCGCCTATGGAATGTCAAGGGTAAAAGGCGGTTGTTATGCCCATGGGGCGCGACCGGAGGCGTCTTCCCATACACGGTGTGCCGCGGGGCTGTTGGCACTCGTTCAAACGCCCTTACAGGCTTGATTCGACACATGCAACAAGAGTACAATTGGCTCGTCCTGAACCGATGCAAGATTTTTCGCCAAAAACTGACGCAATTTTTCCCTTATAATCACTATAAACTCAAATAAAAAAAGACTTGACATTGCAGACGTCGTATCATTATCCTTCCCCTGTCACTATCCGTAGGACTGCCCGAGGTGCCGGGTCACCTGCTGAATAAAAAAGCCTGAACCTACGGTAAAGGGTCGCTCCTTTTGCCGGGGCGAATAAGCAGGGCTTTCTCGCATACCCTACGCGATAGTGACATGGCCCGGCAACCCGACAGAAGGATTCGGGAGCCACACGCGCGGAACGGTGTAGCGAAGCATGGATTGGATTGTTCGCGATTGCGCCATACATGCATTTCGTGGTACGGCGGGTATCGTGAACTTCATGAAATCCGGCAATGCGAGAGTTCCGCGTGATGTTGACTCGTCCAAAAATCCTCTGTGGTTCATTGAACCGGACTGTCGCGTCGCTAGTCGACTTCGCAGCAGACAACGACAAAGGCCCATCGTAAATCGCTACTTTAAAGACACCATCCGTACGATACGCCGCACTCCAATTGTGTCAACGATTTAACGCTCCCCGTAATATCCACGCCAAGATTACAGATCGCAGACGAGAGAAAGTAATCGGACAACTGGAACGGAGTTCAGAGATCGTGAAGCTATAATTAACCAAGTGGAGGGAATTAATGAAGAAGATCAATGCATTGTGCATCCTGGCTGCAGCCTACCTCGTGGTCTCGTGCGCTTCGTCCGCCAAGTTGCAGACGATGCAAGTGAGCGAGTACGTGGTAAAGCTGCCAGAGCACGCCAGGCAGACCAAGTCCAACGTGA
>JAGWBX010000008.1:13452-97140 GCA_021295655.1 Candidatus Latescibacterota bacterium | reverse complement strand
CCCCGCCACGGATCGCAACGCCCCAGACGGACGGACATCGTGTCTCCTGGCGCTACGATCGCCGTAGCCCTGATTTCCGTCTGAAACGCGAAATCCAGCACATCAACCCAAAGTGTCCGTTCGCGCGTGTCCAGCACAACCGCTTCAAACACCCCGCCCACCCGATCCTGCAGATAACGGAACAGCCAGTACCGCTCCCGTTGCCGCTCGATACGGATCAACGTGCGCATCCGTTCCTCGGTTTCGCAAACCACGCGCTGGATGCACTCATTGTCGTAAGGCAGAGGCTGCTCCAGCAGATGCGCCGCCACCTGACGCTGAACCGCCAGGTCCGTGTACCGGCGCAACGGCGAAGTGGCCTGGCAATACGCCTCCACACCCAGTCCGCCGTGCAATTCCGGCGTCTGGCTCATCGACGCCCGCCGCATTCGGCGCAACACCCTGTACCGGCGCAACACCTCGTTCTCCACGTCGCTGAAGTCCGCCAGGTCAGGCGCCGCCTGTGTCCGGTACACCGCGGGGATGTTGGTATCCATGCAATAACGCGCCGTTGCGACGTTCGCCATCACCATCATTTCACTCACAAGCAGATTGGCCGGGGATCTGCCGTCCTGCAATGAGAATTCGATTTCCCCATCAGGCGTTATCCCGATTCGACGATTCGGATGTTCCACGTCTATTGCGCCGTTCTGCAGACGCTCTATGCAGTGCAACTCGGCTACCGCGTGCAGCGCCGAAAGATCGCCGTGCAGTGTATGGGACGGATCCCCCAGAATCCCATCCACGGCTTCATAGGAGAGCTTTTCACGGCAACGTACCACCGACGGAACGATTTCAACGCTTTCGACCGTACCATTTGCCGAAACTTCGAACAGCTGACTCAGAGCCAGCCGCGGCGCGCCCGGCCGCAGACTGCCGAGACCGCTCGACAGCGTCTCCGGAAACATGGGGATCTTCCGGTCCGGGAAGTACAGGCTCGACACCCTCGAGGCGGCCTCCCTGTCCGTTTCCGAATCCAGGGAAACCAACCCCGCCACGTCGGTAACGTGCACTCCTACCTGCCTGGTACCGTCGGCTCTCATCAGGACCGATACGCCGTCGTCCATGTCGGTTGTTGCGGCGTCATCGATCGTATATACCGAAAGATCCGTGAGATCCCGGCGCCGGCCATCATCCAGCAACGGCGCCAGACACAAACCGTCCGCCGCCTCTATGACAGCCGCCGGAAACTCGACCGGCACCTCGGCCCGGATCAGGTCCAGGTGTTCATCCGATCCCCATACGCCGTCGCGGACAAGGCGATTGAAGACAATACGCGGATCCACCCTCGCGTCTGCCGTACGTTCCACCCAGCCAACGTGAACGCTCTTCTCAGGCTTCAACACGTAGTCCTTGAGCCGATCGATCCACCTGCCGACAGTTTCCGGCGACTCTTCACCGAATTCATGGAACCAATGCTGAAACCGGGCCTTTTCCTCGATGCGTGCCGCATGACGCGCTTCAGCGGCGCGTCGGGCCTGAACCTCTTCGTCGCTCAATGCGCGATACCCGCCCCCGCGTCTCTCGGCCTCGAAATAGAGGCTCTGCTCGAGCCGGAACAGCAGCGCTGCCCGCTGATGCGTTGTCACGTTTCCGCCGAAATGGAGATCCGCCAATCCTTCGGCGGTCCAGACGTCCGCCTCATCACGCACCAGTTCCCATGCATCCTCGAGGTCTATACCTTCGCTCCCCGCCTCAGCGCGCAACATCCACTCGGCCGCGCCGGTCCAGTCTCCTGCCGTTTCACCGGTACGGAGCAGCACGTTCTCCACCGGAGTGGTCACCGTTTCCTTCCTGGCCGTTGCGAAACGCACTTTTCCGCCGTGCGATGACAGGCACACCCCCGCCAACAACCGGTTGCGGTATCGGAAGAATGCGATTTCGTTTTCGGTGATAGCCATGGTCAGGGTAACCTATGGTCCGGCGCGCACCGGACTACTGTTGCGGCTTTCTGGCGACCACGTCGATTTCCACGAGGATTCCCGGCAGGACGGACTGCACCGTGGTTCTGGCCGGTCGAACACCGGCGAAGAACTCCGAATACACCCCATTGAATGCGGCGAAATCACCGATATCCGCCAGGTGGCACGTGGACTTGACCACGTCGTCCATGGTGCAGCCGGCTTCCCCCAGGACCTTCCGTATATGCTCCAGCGTCGTGCGCGTCTGAGTCTCTATGTCGTCGCCGATTGACTCGCCCGTGGCCAGATCCAATGACGCATGCCCGCTCACGTAGACCCAGCCATCCACTTCCACTGCCGCCGAATACGCCCCCGTATCCACCTGTTTGTCCGGGTGTTTTATCTCCCGTTTGCCCATGGTTCTGCCTCCCTTGAAAGAGTATCCCGTCATTGTATTGACGCGTCAATATAGCGAATTCAATGGTATCAATCCAGCCGGATCTGCGCATCGGATTCTTGCCCCGATGCGCCTTGCATTTCGATGACGGGGGCTTTATCTTTCCGAAATCTGTCGCGTCCGAAGGGTTTCCCTTGCTGGTTGCGATTTCCGGACGCTGCCGCCGTATCCGCCCGTCCGGGCGGGTTGTCGCGGCCGGTTTCGGCTGCCCCGCGGTTGTACACCTTAACCAGATCCGGACACGACCCGACGGGTACGCGTGAGGAGAAACGCCACGTGGCTACCGTTGCAGATCATACCTCCGAGGCCATACCCGACGTGCGCCTGGCCGAATCACGTCACGTACACACGCCATGGACCCTGGCCTCCTATTCTTCCCTGAACGTCTGGAAAGCCCGCGCGGCACACATACGCCGCCATATCCTCGTTGTCGCGGGGCTGTACCCGCTGCCGCGGAAAAACCCCCTCAATGCGCGTATTTTCGGACGCGTGGAACGCGGGGGCTATTCCGTGGAGAAAGTCTACTTCGAGTCGTTGCCCGGGTTTCTGGTGTGCGGCAACCTGTATCGTCCGTCCGATGATGGACCCCACCCGGGGATCGCCTGCCCGCACGGCCACTGCCGCCACGGCCGCTTCGAGAACGACGACACGTCCTTTGGTTCGATACCGGGCCGATGTATCAACCTGGCCCGGCAGGGCCACGTCGTGTTTTCGTATGACATGGCGGGGTACAACGACAGCAGCCAGATCGAGCACCGGGAATTCGGCGGACGCAGGGAGGACCTGTGGGGGATCGGCGTTCTGGGGCTGCAGCTTTGGAACAGCATCCGCGTTGTCGACTTCCTGCAGTCGCTGCCGGGCGTGGACCCGGACCGGATCGGCTGCACCGGCGCATCCGGCGGCGGCACCCAGACCTTCCTGCTGGCGGCCGTGGACGACAGGGTCGGGGCAGCGGCCCCCGTCAATATGATTTCGGCCCACATGCAGGGCGGATGCAACTGTGAAAACCAGGGCCATCTCCGCCTGGATATCAACAACGTCGAGATCGCAGCGGCCCTGGCGCCGCGTCCTCTTTTCCTGGTTTCCGCCTCCGGCGACTGGACATGCAACACGCCCGAACTGGAATACCCTGCAATAAGGGAAATCTACAGTTTGTACGACGCTGCGGACAGGGTCTCCGCCGCACAGGTCGACGCCGGGCACAACTATAACCGCGAGAGCCGTGAACTCGTCTACAGATGGTTCGGAAGATGGCTGCTTGGCAGGGACGCGCCGTTCAGGGAGAGCGCCTTTACCGTTGAACCCGACGAGGCCCTGCTGGTATTCCATAGCCGGAAGCCTCCCGCCGGCGCGTTAGACTCAAACGGGCTCACAGATTTACTGATCGGCCGGTCCGAGTCGCGCCTGAAAGACGCACTGCCCGACACCCCGGCCTCTCTGCGCGGGTTCAAAGAGCGGATGGCCCCGGCGTTCCGGCAGGCCGTCGCCGCCGGGTATCCCGGGGAGGCGCTTGCCAGGGATATGGGGCGCACAAGGACGAGCAGACATATCGTTCAGCGGCTACTGCTGGGCCGGCCGGATTTCGGGGACCGCGTTCCGGCACGGCTGTTTCTGCCGCGAAACGGCCCGGAGAAATCAGCGGGCACATTGCTGGTACATCCTGGCGGCAACGACGCTGCCTCAGACCCCGACAGCGGCTTGCCCGGCCCTGTCGTCGGCGACCTTCTCAGAAGAGGTCAGCGGGTCCTGACCATCAGCCCGTTCCTCGTTGGCGCATCGCCTTCAAACACCGGTCTCCGGGACACCGGGGTACCGCATTTCAACACTTACAACCCCAGCGATACATCGTGCCGGGTACAGGACATTCTCACGGCACTGGCCTATCTCCGTTCCCGCGAGGACGTGAACGTCTGTCACATCGCGGGCATGGGCGAGGCCGGGCTGTGGTGCCTGTTCGCGCGTGCCCTCGCGCCCAGCCTCGGCCGCACGGTCGTCGACGGAAACCGGTTCCGCGCCAGTGACGATGCCCATTGGGCAGAACGCCTCTACATTCCGGCAATCCGCGCGGCCGGAGACATCCGCACGGCCGCCGCGCTGATCGCACCGGGGCCGCTTTACGTCCACAATACCGGCAACGACTTTCCCATAGATGAATTCCGCTCTTGTTATCGCGCCGCGGATGCCTGCCCGGAACTGCGGATCTCTTCGCGCCGTGTCAACCGAACCGCGTTGCACGACTGGCTCACGAATTCCCGGCGGCTCCCGTAATATGGACGTCTGAATGAAGATCGCTCACATTTCCGACTTTCATCTCCGCCACCATCTTCCGGGTACCTCCACCATTTCCCGGCGCTTGAGCCGGCATATGCCGGATCTCATTTCACAGGCGGTGGACCGCATTCGCAGAGAATCCCCTGATCTCGTTGTCGTTACCGGCGACCTGGTTGACCACCCTTTTTATGGAATGCACGACGCGAAGCACATCGCGCTCGGCGAAAAAGATCTCCGCCTGGTCCGGGGGTGCTTCGCGACGCTGACCAGCCCCGTCGCGTGGCTCTACGGGAACCATGACCATCCCGATTCCTTCCACCGTGTCTACGGCGACCTTCCCGACGATTTCCACGTTGCCGGGCATCGCGTCCTGCTGTTTTTCGACGATGAAGTGGAAGGCAACTTTCCCCAGCGCATGGGGACGCAGCGCGAACGGTTTCTCGCCGCGCTGAGCGACGACGACCCGCGCCCTCAGATCCATCTTCAACACTACCTCGTCTCGCCCGAGCGCACGGGCGGCTATCCCCACGCCTACAGGGAGGCCGGGAGCCTCAAGGCGGCCCTCCTGGCCGACAGCCGGGTGCGCCTGGTACTCAGCGGCCACTACCACAAGGGGGACAGCCTGTTCAGGGAAGGCCACGTCCACTTCGCCAACGCGCCCGCGTTCGGGGAGCCGCCGCACCCGTTTCGCATCTACACCATCGATCAGGGCGGCGTCACGCAGACTGAAATCCATCTCCGTCCGGCGGACATGCCAATGCGGCGGGCCGTATTCCTGGACCGTGACGGCACCGTGAGCCCTGCTCCCGCCTACCGCACCGGTCCGGAGTGTTTCAGCCTGCTGCCCGGCGCGGCGGAGTCACTTGCGAAGTTGAAGCGCGCCGGTTACGCGCTCGTCGTTGTTTCGAACCAGACCGCGGTGGGCCAGGGATACGTCACCACCGAAACCGTCGGCGCCGTGAACGACCGCATGGCCGCCCTGCTTGGATTGTCGGGCATGGAACTTGACGGGGTCTACTGCCGATATGGCAGTCCGATCGCCGTGCTGCCGGAACATCGTACAGATCGTCCGGAGACGAAGCCCAGTCCCGCGATGCTGCATGCCGCGGCCGAAGACCTCAATCTGGACCTTTCCGTGTCTTTCATGATTGGTGACAGAAAAAGCGACGTGGACGCCGGGCGCAACGCCGGCTGTCGCGCGTCCATCCTGGTGAGGACGGGTTCCGGTCCCGCGGCGCTGGCGAAGATGTCTCCCGGACACGCGGATTTTGTTGCTGACGACCTCAGCGCCGCCGCGGACTGGATTCTGGAGATCGGATAATGGCAAGACCGTCCTTTCGATCCGTTCTGATGATCCTGACTACGGTGGCGCTCGCGGCCTCGGTATTCGGCGTTGTCCTCAATGGGTATTCGAAGGATCTGGACGTCCTTCTGGGCTCTCAGCCTGCCAACCTCGCAGCCACCGGTCTCCCCCCTGTCCTGCTGAGGGTCGCAGACTCTTTGTCGACTGCGGATCTTGCCCGCCTGCTTGCCGAACAACTCGCTCGCCCGGGCAGTGCCAATCCCTCAGGTTGGCTGAGGCGGACCTGTTACCCGTTCCTGATCACCCTCAAATACGAAAAAGAAAGCCTGTTGGCTCTCTTTTTCAACCAGACGCCCTTCCCTTTTCCTCGACGAAGCCCAGTGCTGGGATTCGAAGACGCCGCTCGCGCTTACTTCGGCGTACCGCCGGACCGGCTGACCGCGGGCGAAGCGATCCTGCTGTTCCAAATCGCCCGCTTTCCCGATGCGCCGTTACCCGTAAGCGACCCCGAAGGTTCATTGGAACTTCGGAACCGCCTCCTGCTGGACCTCCTGAATGACAAGCTGATTACACCTGCGCAGCACCGCACCGAATCCGCCCGGCCGCTCATCCTGTCCGGCAGCCATCCCGCCGTGTGGTGACAGCCTGGTCCCTACGCGGGAACAGCGCGCGGTTACGGCGTCGTAAGAGGGTTTTATAATACGGGCCTCTATCCGCGTCTCAGCCTGCCGGGAGGGTGGAACAGGCGGAGTACGCGAATGAGGCCCGCGTCCTGAATCACAAGTAAGATATATCCGATTCCCGCCTGCCAGTCAATACCCTCTCCTCACTTAATCGACAGCGATGACCGGAATCCACACACACATGTGTGTGTGGACCCTCGAACCCGGTGAAGTCAGCTGATTCTTCCCGATGCTCCAATGCGGCACACTCTTCGCTAAGGGTTGTGCCCCGCCTGAACGTGCCTTGATGCCTGCCGATTGAACAGGACGACCCCTCCTGGCGTTCTGCGTTCTGTCGTGCTGTCGCGTGGCTGGATCGCAACGCTCACACCGGGTTTTCAAACCAAATGTCGGCGATGTTTGCCAAAAAGATCGCGATTTAACCGAAACTTCTCGTATATTATTGCCACGTAGACGTTTCCGTACCTATTCGGCGCCGATCGCGATCCGGCGCCGTGCCCTGGCGTTCCCTGCACAGTGGATGAAAATGGAGGTGTTAACCCCAATGGCAACTGTAAAGGCGCATGGCAAGACCAACCCGATCTCCGATCGGAGATCGATGATCCCGTTACTGATGGTCCTGGCGCTGCTTTGCGGACTCCCGGCATCCGTCGCCGGTCAGGAAGCGATAGAGGAGGCAGACTACCGGACATGGCATCTCCCCGACGGCGCGACCGCGCGCCTGGGGAAAGGCGCGATAGGATTCGGGAGCCGCGAGGTAGACGTTTCTCCGGACGGGCGAACGCTGGCCGTTGCGAGTGGCATCGGCGTCTGGCTGTACGATGGAACCACGGCCCGCACCCTGGCACTGCTGCCGAGCCCGGTACGAATCGCCTCGGTGTCGTTTTCGACGGACGGAAGTACAGTGGCGACCGTATCCGAGGCCGGCACGGTATTGCTCTGGGACGTGGCCACCCGATCGGAGACAGCAACCCTGGATGGGCACTCGGGCAGAGTCAATGCGGCGTTATTTTCTCCGGCAGGGGACACACTGGCCACCACAACAGAAGAAGGCACGGTATTCCTGTGGGACGTGGCTTCCCGAACACTGTCGGGTACACTCGAAGGGCATACGGAAAGAATCACTTCGATCGCATACTCGCCGGACGGTGGCACGCTTGCCACGGCGTCGGAGGATGGCAGGGTGCTTTTGTGGGACGCGACCGCGCAGACCCGGGGCGATACGCTCGAAGGGTTTGCGGATTTTGTGACGTCGCTGTCGTTTTCGCGTGACGGCGGTACCCTGGCAACCGCGACGGGCGACAGCACGGTGGTTCTGTGGAACCTGGCCTCGCAAACGGATTCGGACACCCTCAGGGGCGAAACCGGCGGCATCACGCTGGTCGCGTTTTCGCCGGATGCGGACACACTGGCCACCGCGTCGGCGGGTGGCACCCTTATGCTGTGGAACGTCGCCAAACGAAGATTGGTCGATACGCTCGAAGGACATACGGACAAAGTCACGTCATTGGTGTTTTCGAAGGACGGCGGCACGTTCGCCACCGGATCGGCGGATGGCACGGTGAGGTTCTGGGACGCGGCGACAGGGTATTTCGTCGCATTTGGCGGACATAAATCCGCGATCACATCGGTCGGATTCTCGCCGGACGGAGACACGCTGGCCACCGGGTCGGCGGGGGGAGCGGTAGACCTGTGGGACCTGAGCGCACGAATGCAGTTTGGTATCCTCGCAGGGCACAGCGGAAGCGTCACTTCGCTGGCGTATGCGCCAGACGGGGACACGCTGGTTACCGCGTCACGGGACAGTACGGTCATTCTCTGGGACATGGCCACCCGGACGGCGGCCGCTACTTTTGAAGGGCATGGGGATGCTGTGAGTTCGGCCGCATATTCGCCCGATGGG
Organism: Candidatus Latescibacterota bacterium; assembly: GCA_021295655.1. GTDB lineage: Bacteria > Latescibacterota > UBA2968 > UBA2968 > JAAXHE01. The sequence goes on along the minus strand of JAGWBX010000008.1, from coordinate 88,583 downwards.
TCCCTGCTGGCTACCACGTCCGATGACGGCAAGGTGTTGCTTTGGGAAGACGACACCCGTCGCGTGGCCGCCACCCTCAACGGTGGCGCGGATGGCGTTGCGTCGGTCGTATTTTCGCCGGACGGCGACGCGCTTGCCGCGGGGTCGGCGGAAGGCACGGTCATTCTGTGGGACGTGGCGTCGCGCTCACGCACGGCCGTACTCGAAGGACATAGAGGACGTGTCAACACGGTCGTGTTTTCGCCGGACGGGAGCACGGTGGTCTCCGGGTCGAGCGACAACACGATCAAACTGTGGGACGTGGCCACGCATTCGCAGCTCGCCACCTTCCAGGGTCATACGGGCGGTGTCGGATCCCTCGATTTTTCAATGGACGGCAGCCGGCTCGCCTCCGGGTCGCACGACAACGCCATCAAGCTTTGGGACGTAAGCACGCGAACCGAGGTCGCGACGCTGGAGGGGCATAACGGCAAGGTCAATTCGGTTGTATTTTCGGCGGACCCGGTCACGCTGGTTTCCGGGTCGGAAGACGGTACCGTACTGTTGTGGGACCTGTCCGAGTGGCCGGGCCTCCGGCCGCTTTCGCTGGAAATTATCTCCGGCGGCGGGCAGGAGGGTGTACCGGGCGGAACGCTTGCCGACCCTCTTGTTGTGGAAGTGCAAGACCACAATGGCGAGCCATTGCCCGATATCGCCGTAACCTTTACGGTCTCCGCCGGACAGGGGAGGCTCAGCGGCCGTTTCACAGTCCAGCGGACACGGACGGACGAGGACGGCCGCGCATCAGTCGTACTGACGCTTGGGATCCGTGCGGGGACGAACACCGTCGCAGTTACGCTCGGCGATCGTGAACTGGCGTCCTTTTCCGCGGAAGGAGTGGGAACCCCCTCCGTCGTGATGGACGGTGATCCACGCAAGTGGCGCCTGCCCGATCGGGCGACGGCACGCCTGGGCAGAGGAGCCCTCAGCCCGAGCGACCGCGCGTTATCCCTGTCGAGGGACGGAGATATACTGGCCGTGGCAAGCGGCGTGGGCGTGTGGCTGTATGACGTGAGCCGGTCCCGCGACGCTGCACTGCTTTCGGGTCGCGAACGTGTGCATTCGGTGGCGTTTTCAAGGTCCGGCACCCTCGCGGCGGGTTTGGCTAACGGTGAGGTAGAACTCTGGAATCCCGGCACCGGCACGCGCATTGCGACGCTCGAAGGAAGTGCGGGCACGATCGTATCGGTGGCATTTTCGGAGGACGGGGCCACACTCGCCGCCGGCGCAGAAGAGGGCACGGTCGGGCTCTGGGACGTGGACGCGCAAGCCTGGGTCGCCAACCTGCGGTCGCACTCGGGTCGTGTGACTTCGTTGGCGTTTTCGTCCGACGGCGCCATGCTGGCCACCGGCTCCGCGGACGGTACGGTCAAGCTGTGGGGCGCGGCCTCGCGAACCGAAGCGGCCACGCTGGAAGGGCATGCGGACGGTGTCCATTCAGTGGCGTTTTCGGACGACGGGAGCACGCTGGCCGCGGGATTGGCGGATGGCAGGGTCAAGCTGTGGGACGCGGCCGCTCGAACCGAGGCGGCCGTACTGGAAGCGCATACGGACGGCGTCCACTCAGTGGCGTTTTCGGACGCCGGGAGTACGCTGGCTACCTGCTCGGAGGACGGCACGGTCAAGCTGTGGGACGTTGATACGCGCGAACTGAAGGACACGCTGCGTGAACACCGGGGGAGCGTCCATTCGGTCGCGTTCTCACGTACCGGTTTCATTCTCGCCTCGGGTTCGGTGGACGGCTCCGTCATCGTTCGCAACGTGGCAACCGGCAATGCCGCAACCGTTCACGGATACATGCATTTGTCCTCCATGACCCTATCGTCCGACGGCGGGACGCTGGCTACCGGGTCTCCGGACAACAGCGTGAGGCTATGGGACGTGGCAAGCCAGACCGAGATCGCCAGATTACATGGACACACGGACCGAGTGCGTTCGGTCGCGTTTTTTTCCGACGGCGCCGCGCTGGCCTCGGGGTCGAGCGACCGCTCAATCAGGCTGTGGGACGTGGCGACGCGAAACGAAAGCGCCACACTCGACGCGCGCAGCTGGGTCTATTCGGTGGCGGTCTCTCCAGACGGGAGCACGCTGGCCGCCGGGTTGAGGCATGGCACGGCGCCGCTGTGGGACGTGGCGACGGCGGCCCAGGTCGCAGTCTTCGAAGGGCATCAGCTTACGGGCGGGATCGGCTCGGTGGCGTTTTCGCCGGACGGGAGCACGCTGGCCTCGGGGTCGAGCGATCACACGATCAAGCTGTGGGACGTGGGTTCGCGATCTGAGACCGCCACGCTGGAAGGACACAGCGGCTGGGTCTATTCGGTGGCGTTTTCGAGTGATGGGAGCACATTGGCTTCCGGGTCGGAGGACGGCACGGTGCGTATATGGGACGTGGCCACACGTACGGAGACCGCCACGCTGAAAGGACACAGCGGCTGGGTCTATTCGGTGGCGTTTTCGGCGGACGGGAGCACGCTGGCTTCCGGGTCGCAGGACGGCACCGTGCGAACCTGGGACGTGGCCACACATGCGGAGACCGCCGCGCTGGAAGGGCACAGCGGCTGGGTTTATTCGGTGGCGTTTCTGGACGAGGCGGGCAGGCTGGTGTCGGGATCGCGAGATGGCACCATGCTGTTGTGGGACCTCGCGGCGACGGAACAACCGCCCGTCGAGCCTCCGAAGACCCCCAGCGCGGACTTCAATGATGACGGTTCGGTGGGCTTTGCGGACTTCGTGCTGTTCGCGCGACAATTCGGATTGCGGGAAGGCGATGCGGGATATGACGCAAAGTTCGACCTGGATGAGGATGGCGCCATAGGCTTCGGCGACTTTGTGAAGTTTGCAAACGCCTTCGGGCAGATTTGAACCACGGGTACTATGCAGTACGCTGGATTAGACAACCCGGACCTCATTCCGGCATTCGGCGTCAAGGTGAGCATCGGGATCACCGGCGTTGTGGATTTCTATAGCGCACGGATGCATGGACGTGGTGCGGTCCAATGTCTCGGGCCTCTATCCGTAACTCCGGCTGCCGGGGGGACGGCAGACAGAGCGCAAGACAGAGGCCCGCGTCCTGTTTCATGAAATGTTATCCGATTATTGAAGGCGAGTCAATGCCCGGGATTCAAAAAAAACCGGAATCTCCCGGCTGGGGCCAACCCCCGCTCACGGTTGACGGAAGCAGTACTACGGGACCAGCTCAATTCGGACAACGTTTTTAACGTTCGCGCATTTGTCGTCGGTTTCAGGAATGAACAGCCGTATCGGGCCGCCGAGTCTTTCCGGTAGGGGATGTTCGCCGATGCGGTAGACGAGGATGCCATGTTCGTCTGCCGTAGCAACGGAGACCCGGGCAAAAAACCCTTCGTCGGCCGAATGAAATACGGCCTGGCGCGCATCGGCGTGCACTGCCGCGCCCCTCAGAAGATCGGCGACGGACACCGCCGATCCGCGGCGCCCGGGAACGATGTGCCCGATGTCCTCGATCTGCCCGGGAACGCGCCGCAGGTCCGCGTACGTGAAGGCCATCGGTCTGTGCAGACATCCCGCAATCGTCAACAACGGCGCGGTCTCGTCGCTGTCCATCCCCGAAGCCGTCTGGTCGATGTAATCGTGTGCGATTTCGACCAGCCTCGCGTCGAAGCCGACGGACGGCGCAACGTGGATTTCCAGATCGGTATGGTTCCTGTGAAACCCGCTCACGCGCTGTCGGATACGACGCAGAACCCGTTCGTCCTCGCGAAACAGAAACGGCAGGACCGCGATCCGCTTCGTTCCGCGTTCAACGCACGCTGCCAGAGCGTCTTCCACCGCGGGAGGGCCATCCAGAACGCCCGCCTCAATCGCAACGCCCCTGTGCAGAAGCGCATCCACAACCCGCATCAGGCAGTTGTCATCCGCGCGAGGCGCGACAAGTACCGTGGCGTGGATCATTAGCGTGCCTCCATCGTTGAGCGACACCAGTGCGGGCAACCCATTGATCTCCGGCGCTGGACGCTCCCGGCCCTTAAATCACAGCTGACCGCCCGGCCAGACCCTGCACTATGCCCTTATTCGATGAACTTCCAGCCATTATTCGCATTGTTCTGCTGATTTCTTCAGCACTGGTACTCATTGTGGGCGCCGGTCTGTTCTGGCGAATGATAAAAACCATGTTCGGTAAGAAAGACCGTAACTGACCCACCCTCTGCAACGTCCTTCCCGAGTTCAGCCGAAGTCGCAAGTCACTGCGATAACTTCCTCAATAGCTGGTCCAGGATCTCTTCTATGGAATTCCGGTCCGGTTCCGGCGCCATGCTTGCGCCGAAGCCCACGCCGGCGATAAATGCCAGGATGAGCCAGGCAATCCGCACGCGCGTAAGCAGCACTCTGTCAAGCCACTTCATGTCAAACCCCTTGTTCGACTTGTGGTAGCCTTGATTCGTAATTACTCGGGGACCTGAATATCGAATGTCCATATAAGAACTTCGGCGAATTGACGTCGAAGTTCCAAAATGCCTGAGGTCACTGGACGTGAACGAAATTTTATCTATCTGAAAGACCTCAATACTCCGTTTCTGAAGTCATCGCCCCCGGAATTGCCTTGCTGTTCTAATCGAAGTTGAAACGGGATCCGGGAGACGCCCGCAAGCTGATCACTCCGGACGGTTCGAAGCCTTTTCCAGATCGCTCCGGACGTAGTAAAGCGCCAGGACTTCGAGGGCGTTGATGAGGTAGACGTCGCGCGCGTGGCTGTTCAGAGCTTCGGCCATCTGTTTCGCGAGCGCGGGGACATCGGCTTCGATGTCGGCCTTCATGGTGTCCCAGCCGGACAGGCGGCCGTGTTTTTCGCGGTATGACTCCCGCGCGGCCCGACCGATGGCTCTCGCCAGCTTGCGCGGGTCTCCGTCAAGTTGGATCTGGGGTTCGTTCATTTTACCACGCATGATTGCGGGTTTGAGGGTGTGGCAGACATTCCTGCCTGCCGAAGCCTATATGTGTCTCGGCGAAAGCAGCCGGTTGAAAGGCCGGCGGCGCGGCGCTGTGTTTCCGCACACAGGATACCTGGTTTGAGTTTAAAGAAAGCGAACAGACAGGAATGTCCGCACCACCCTGTCAAGCGTTCGTTCGCGAAATTGCTTCAGCCCGGAAATCCTGTACCGGTCATCCACCCGATCCGACCGGCTCAAAGAGGACCGTGTCGCCGACCACGTAGTCCACGACCTGAGCCCAGGCCCCGATCGCCAGATTCCGAAGCCGGTCCCCGTCGCCCCGGTTGGGGTCGATCTGGACCGTGGTGCGCACGGGGCCGGGCGGCCAGGAACGCTCGTTGCTCGCGTTCGATATCACGGCCCAGTCGTCGTTCGCGCCGGTCTGAATCCGCGTGCCGTTCAGGTTGCCCGATTTCGCGAGGATGTGAAAGCCGAAATCGATCTTTCCGTCCTGCACGGCAACAATCCTGGCCCGACCGAGGATCGAGGTGACGTCCAGCGTCAGGCGGAGAACCGGGTCTACCGCGGATTCGACGGATTCGACGCGGTAGGTATGGGCGCGTTCGTCGGGATTGACGGTAACGCGATCCCCGGCGGCGACGCCCTCCAGGCCTTCCACGTCAATCGAACACGCGTCCCGGTCTAGCGCGACAATGCGGCCGGTCTGCAGCGGCTGATCGACTGTGATCGAGGTCCCTGGGGAGTGGAACGCGGACGCGCCCACGGTTGATATTCGTCCGTCCACCTCGGTGGCGAGTGCGCCGTGCAACGTGACGCCGTCTTCGAAGCGCGTGACGTCGCCGGGTCCCCCGTCGGGCGACCAGTAAATCACGATCGTTTTGCCTTGCGCGGTGCTAAGCCGGACACCTGCGGCGTCGGGAGCATCCGAGGGAATGGCGACCGCTTCCGCAAGGGTCGGTCTGCCGGTTCGGGGCTCGAAGACGAGATCGACGCAGGTGGTATCGTCCTGCGGCGTCCGCCGCCAGAGGACGGGACGATACAGGTAGTTGGACTCGTCGGGCGTCCCCATCGCCTGTGCCGCACGGGCCGTGAAAAGGCGGGTCCCGGGAGAGACGTTAACCTGATGGAGATCCAGGTGGACCGCGGGTTCGGCCAGCGAACGCCAGGACCCCGTGAATTCTGGAGGCGCCGCCCCGGTCGACACGTCGTCCATGTACGCCAGAGCGGTATGGTCCGGGTGCGGCAGGTCGCCCGTCTGTCCGCGTTCGATACGGGAACCGGCGACGGTTCCGGTTTGCGGCCGGAGTCCCGCGTTGTCCGTCTGAAATACGCCTTCCAGACCGCGGCAGGCGCGCCAGTGATCCCCTCCTCCCGTGATCCGTGAAAGGTCGATGAGGGCAACGCCGTCACCGTCGGTCCGGACAAGGGCGATGAGGCGTCGGAACGTGACGCCGAGCCGCTGCCATCCGCGCGTCGCCTCGTACGCCCAACGGTGCGCCTCAACGTCCAGGACCTGCAGTCCGTCCAGGAAGAGGCTGCGCACCAGGCGACCCCGGCCGGCGGCGACGGGCTCGCCCGCAGGCAGGTCGGACCAGACGGTGTTATGGGTTGCCCAGTGGGATTCCCAGGGGGACATGCTGGCCCAGGACTGAGGATATCCCAGGTCGGTCAGAAAGGGACGCTCGAACGCGAACAGTTGCACGTCCAGAAGGTCCCGGTGACGGTGGTGGAGGGTATCCCCGTAAACGATGCCGGCAGCAGCCCGCTCGGGCGCTTCGGGCGTGCGGAGGATCGCGATGCCCACACCGTCGTGGACCGTGGGGCCGAGGGCCCGATGCCGCCGGTCCTCAACGGCCGACCGGATTTCCCGCACGAGCGGATCATCCGTAAATGCCACGGCCCGGTTCAGGAGGTTCGGATCCATCGGCGGGTGAAAGAGGTCGTTTTCCAGTCGGATCGTTTCCTCTCCCTTGAAGCCCGCGGAACCCGGCGCGGACCCGTCCCCGAACTGGAAGTAAGACTTGCCGCACATCGTGATTTCGTGCAGCGCCCGGGGGACGTGCGCGGCCCGGCGATCCTCGCAGAGCGAGGGGAAGTCGGACTCCGGGTAGGCCTCAGGTTGCAGGTCGCGCAGATGGTGAAGGTGATGCTCCAGGTCGAACAGGCCGTCACTGTGGATCGAATTGTAACCTCCCGTGGCCTCCTGCGGCGTGCCGTCCGGGAAGAAATCGTTGGTGGTGAAGACCCGAAGCGTGTCCGGTCCCTCGTCGTAGACCCAATCCATGACGTCCCGCGCGTCCGGGCGGTCCAGGCACCGCAGGATATTGAGCGCACCCTGGCTCTCTCTCGGAAGGTTGCTTGACGCGCCCCGGTCCAGCGTGACCTGGAGCAGGGCGGCCAGCATCTCTTCCGTCAGCTGGCAGGCGTCCCCGGGGGACTGCACGGAAAGGCCCATGGCCTGCGCCCGCCCGACGAGTTCGCGGTCTTCGCGCATCAATGGCCAGACCGTGTCGTAGGCCAGCGCGAGGCTCTCGATCAGATACGGGGTGTCGATGCTGTAACGGATGCTCCCCTTCGCCCGCAACGCCTGGACCGGGTCGGGTTCGTCCGCCCAGTCCGGCTGGCCCCAGTCCCAGGGTTCTTCCACGCCCTTCGAGGGGCCGTAGCGGAACTGGGGTACGGAGGCGAGGTAGAGTTCTTCCTCCGCATAGCGAAGCAGGAGCAGTCCGAGTTGTCTCGCGCGGGCTTCATCGAACCCGCCCGCACGGAGTGCGTTCGTCAGCGCGGTGATTCCCGAACTATAGATACGGCATTGATCCCGGTGATAGGTGGCGGCAAAGAGGTAGATGTGGCCTTCGGCGTCGAAACAGCCGTACCCGTCGTCCGGATATTCGCCCGATATATAGTCTTCGTTCACCAGGTCGTTGCTTGGATAGACCGAACCGCAGTTGGGACATTCGGACTTGAAATCACACGGAAGGTGGCTGCGCACCCAGGGATAAAAGCCGCTGTATTTGAAAATCGCCGTACCGCAGTTGGGACAACCCTGGTGGCAGTTGGCGAAGTGGGCCTTGGGCAGTTCCGCGCCGGGAAGCTGAGTCCGGAGGACCTCATCCGACTGGGAGGACCACCACGCGACGGTTTCCTCGTTGAAACGATCCGATACGGGTTCCTCCTGCAGCGTCTGCCGTGTCTTTGTCGACCGGAAATTCTTCTCCAACGGCCATCGGCGGGGCCACCACGCGCCGTTGTAGGCGTGCGGCCGGCGCAGGTCGTCCAGGGTGCTGACACGGATCGTCGTTTCCGCGGACCTGCCGCCATGTGTGGCACGGACAGCATAATCGCCGGCCTGGCCTGGAGACCGCAGATAGTGGTAGACGGCGCCGTCCCGATCGGACCACCTCGTGGCGATCGTCTCAAAGTGATCCGCCGTGAGTGTGACGTTTTCGTCCTTCGCCTGAACGGGCAGGCGGAAGCTGCGTCCGGGCAGAATGACCCTGGGACGCCAGGGGATTGCAGGATCCGACATGGCAACCATCCTCGGTAAAGGGAGACTGACGTTTGGACGAGCTCGACTCCGGACTCGAGGCTACACGGCCATTTTGGCCTTGACAGCCGCGTGGCAGCGGTAGTTGATTAGCCTGAAGTCGTCGAATATGAAGTCGTCGATAGTCTTCTGGCTGCGGTCTTCGATATGAATGCGCGGGAGCGGAAACGGCTCGCGGGACAGTTGCTCCCTGACCGCGTCCAGGTGGTTCAGGTAGATGTGGGCATCGGCCATCGTGTGGATGAATTCGCCGGGTTCGAGGCCGGTGATTCTGGCAACCATGTGCAGCAGGAGTGCGTAGGATGCGATGTTCAGGGGGACCCCGAGAAACATGTCGCACGAACGCTGGTACATCAGCAGGGAGAGTCTGCCGTCCGCAACGTAAAACTGGAAGAAGGCGTGGCAGGGAGGAAGGGCAACGTCCTCGGGAGCGACTTCGGCGGCATTCCAGGCGTTCACGATCATGCGTCTTGAATCGGGGTTGCTGCGGATCAGTTCGATCGCTTCGCTCAACTGGTCCACGTTCCGCTCCGCTCCCCGCCAATCCCGCCACTGTACGCCGTAGATGCGGCCCATCGATCCGCTGTTGTCGTGCTGACCGGGTCTTTTGAGGTAGTCCTCGTAGTTGCCGTCCCAGAGTTTGTTGTAGGGATAGATCTTCTTAAGGTCATTGATGTTGTCGGATCCCGAAACAAACCAGAGAAGCTCGGAGAGCATGGATTTCCACACGAGCCTTTTGGTGGTGACGGCCGGGAATCCGTCATTCATGTCATACCGCGCCTGCAGGCCGAAACAGGAAATCGTGCCGACGCCGGTCCGGTCCTCTTTCCTGACGCCGTGACCCAGAATATAACGTAGCTGATCGAGGTATTGTCTCATGTTATACCTGTACAGACAGGCCGCTGGCCGTTATAGATCGCTAAAGAGCGGTGAGAGGGGAGACGTGAGACGAGAGAAGACGTCCTTTCCCGATCGGTTCTGCCCTTCTGCCTTCGGCAAGAAATGAAACCGAACGGGGCAGGCAATCTCTACCCTCTCCCGACTTACGTCTCACCGCATTTACACCGCCTTTCATAGACGTAGAGAGTGAATTCGGCGCGTTCTTCCTCCTTCGCCAGTCGCCATTCGCTTTCGTCGAAATCGGGGAACAACGTGTCGCCGTCATAGTCTCCTTTGATGCGGGAGAGATACATTCGATTCGCGAGGGGAATGGACTGACGGTATATCTCGGCGCCGCCCGCGCTGAACACAGGCTTCCCGTAGGATCCGGCTTTTTCGAACGCCGCTTCGAAACTGCGGCAGACGTCGATGCCGGCGGTTTCCGGAAATGAACGGCTGACGATGACGTGGGGGCGGTTCGGCAGGGGCCTGCAGCCGATGGACTCAAAGGTCTTGCGACCCATGATGAGAACGCCGCCGGTGGTGATTCTCTTGAACTGCCGGAGTTCTTCGGAAACGTGCCATGGCATGGTATTGTCGTTACCGATCACCCGGTTGTCGGCCATGGCGGCGATGACGGTCATGGGGCCCCCGGCGCGGCGATATCCAGCAGTCGCGGGGCGGCCGTCGACCGTCCGATGAGGTCGTGATCGAGCGAGTCGGTTATTTCCACGTCGGTGAATTCGCCGATTCGCGCTTGTCCTGAAATAAACACTTCGCCATCGATCTCCGGAGCGTCCATTCGCGTTCGGCCGATATAGTCGCTTGAAGGATCGTCCGCGGGACGGTCGATTAACACGCGGAGGCTTTGTCCAACGTATCCGGCGGTGATTTCGGAGGAGATAACGGCCTGGAGGCTGAGGATTCGGTCCAGACGATCCCGCTTTTCGTCTTCCGGCATGTCGTCCTCGAGGAGACCTGCGCGAGTGCCTTCCTCGTGCGAGTAGAGGAAGCCGACCAGCCGGTTGAATCGGATCTCCTCGATAAACTCAAGAAGCTCCTGTACGTGTTCCTCTCTTTCGCCGGGAAAGCCCGCGATGACGGAGGACCGGAGGGCAAGGCCGGGTACGCGGTCACGGAGTTTTCGAATCAACGCGCGCGTGTTTTCCACCGTGGCGCCGCGATTCATCGCTTTGAGCATGGCATTGGAAGCGTGCTGGATGGGCATATCCACGTATGCGCACAGCTTTTCCTCCCGCGCCAGGAGGTCGATCAGGTCGTCGCGCCAGCCGGTGGGGTAGGTGTAGAGCAGGCGGATCCATTCGAGGCCGTCGATGCGGACGAGTTCGCGCAGAAGGTCCACCAGGCGGGGACGACCGTAGAGGTCGGCGCCGTAACGCATAGTATCCTGGGCGATCAGCGCGATTTCCTTCACGCCGCCGGCGGCCATGCGCCATGCTTCGGCAACAAGAACCTCGATGGATTCGCTGCGGTTAGCACCCCGTATTCCGGGAATCGCGCAGAAGGCGCAGGTCCGGTCGCAGCCGTCGGATATGCGCAGGTAGGCCCAGTGACCCGGGGTGAGCAGGTGACGGTCACCCTCGTCACGGTAGACCCGGGGACGCGAAATGCCCAGCAGCCGGTCGCAGTGCGAGACGATTTCACGTTCGCCGGCCAGGCCGACGACCACGTCCGCCTCGGGGATTTCCGCTACGAGTTCGTCCCGGTAGCGTTCGGCCAGACACCCGGTGAGAATCAGGCCCTTGCAATTGCCGGATTCCTTGTAGTCGGCGGCTTCGAGGGCCGTGGCGATGGACTCCTCCTTGGCCGGTTCGATAAAACCGCAGGTGTTCACGACAATGATGTCCGCGTCATCCGGTTCGTCGGCCACGTCGTAATCGTTGCATTCCAGCAGCCGGTGCATGCGTTCCGAGTCGACGGTATTCTTCGGACATCCGAGCGTTATGAGGTTTACTGACGGCATTGGGAACTCCCGGGCGCGGCGGTTGACGGAGGGATTCCATCACGTGTGTCCGAATTAGCCGCAGGGCCTGGAGAATAATCGTCGATGCGCCGAATTTTGTCAAGCGGAAGATGGCTGCAAATCCGCAAAACACGCAGGAAAAATCCGATCTTTCGATGGGTTTCCGGAGGCTGGTTCTTCCTTCTGGCAGGCGTTCTTTCACCAATGGCGCGAGAAAACGCATTGGACTTCGAACTGACCCGAATCGACAGCGGAGAAGCGTCAGTCAGCCCCTATTGGGGCTATAATGCGCCAAAACTGGTGTACGACGGCGAACACTTTTTTACCGTTGGCCGCTGGGGGCCGCACCCGGATGTCGCGAGGGGCGTTGTCTACCGCAGCAGGGCAGATGGGTGGGAGGTTTTTTTCGAATGGGAGGGTCTCCACCATCAACCGGGGATGGTCCTGCTGGACGCACGGCGGCGCCTCGTTCTCATCCATGCGCGCCGTGACGCCGGCCCCCGGATTCTGCATCAGCGCCGGCGCGGCGACCCGGACGGATTCAGCGCGATCGCTCTCCCGGACGGACTGGATCGCGCCGGATACATCGGGGCGGCCATGGACGGGGGGAGACTTATCCTCGGATACATTGGCAGGCCGGGGACCTATTCCTTTCAGACAGCATGGGTCGACCTGGAGTCCGGCTCCTGGTCCGGTCCGTTCGTTTTGGCGCCTGAGCAGCGGTCGCAAGAGCCGTGGACGACGTGGCTGTACCCGCTGATCGTCCCCGACGGCGGCGGTTTCCACCTCGTGGTGAGCAATAACGCCTATCGCAGCCCGTATTACAACCAAATCGTCTATCTTTATATTTCTTTTGAAGATCCTGCGTCAGCCGTCGCGGAGGTCGTCGCCGAGGTGAATCCCTGGAAACGGAATCTCGCCTTTGCGCAGGCGATCTCGCGGGCGGCCAACGGGGCGTTGTTCGTCACGGCTGCACGCCGCCTCGAGGGTGGGAAGAACCGACTGGTCGTCTACCGGCGCGATCCCGTCACGCGGCGCTGGGAGGAGGTAACCGCAGAAAGGGCGGGGGTCGGCGCGGTCTTCGAAACCCCCGGCCGGTTGTGGATGTCGGGTACGTCGGGGCCGGCCCTGCGGCTGTACCGCGGCAGAGATGACGGCCGCAAATGGTCCGCGGCCCCCCTGGGAAGCTTTGAGGGATTCGGACTGAGGAATTCCTTTTTCCTGTACGGCATCACGCCGGCCAGCGGGAGCCTGATTCCGGGCGAGCCCTGCGCGGTGTTCAGCAGCGGAACCCTTCCGAACGCCGAACTGTGGTTCGTTCGTTTCAACACCACGGGTCCGCGTCCGAGGTAACCGGCCGCCCGGACACCGTGCGGCGGATCCGGCGCTACCCGTGAACGGTTGAACAGAGGGACTCGGTGCCGACGGAGGAGGTCCGATTTCGGGATCTTTCTTGACAAGTTGCGTCTCCCGGATATATTTAGTCAATAAGAATCAGGTCGTCGCGCTTTTTCGGAAGGGGATCACTCCTGAGAAAGCGGGGGTTTTCGTCATCAAGTTGACTCGATCGGTTCAATATAGTATATCCAGGAGGCATCGGTAATGGCAGCCAGATGTGACATCTGCGGGAAAGGGCCGATGGTCGGCAATCACGTCAGCCACGCCAACAACAGAAAGAAACGGCGGTTCAATCCGAACCTGCGGCGGGTTCGCGCGCAGGTGGACGGCACGACCAGAAGGATCAAGGTCTGCACGAAGTGCATAAAACTCGGACGCGTGAACAAGGCCGCGTAAGGATCGACCGGGGCCGTTGAACGTCCTCTGGCGGATCCCCTGAGGAGGGTCGGGGAAATACCGGCAGAGGATCCGAACCGAGATAAACTCACCTTTTGTATCCAGGTGGGTTTTTTTATGTTACCGTCGTGACGCCCGCAGGTGCGGAAGGCGAGCCGGCCTCATGCCGTCTGCCCTGCAGACCTGCTGCGACAATCGAACCCGATGGTACGTAAGGGGAAGCGGTCCGGATGGACTACTCACGCGCGAAGCGATATCTGAATACCCTGGAGGACTGGGAACGGGACGGGACGGCCGCAGGTACGCCTGAAGACTACCTGCCCCGGATGCGGGCCCTGTTGCGCCGGATGGGAAATCCACAGAAGGAATTCGCGACGGTGATTGTGGGCGGTACGAACGGCAAGGGTACGGTGGCCAACGTGCTGGCCGCCCTGTTGCACGAATGCGGCCTGCAAACCGGCGTCTACACGTCGCCTCATCTGCACACAATCCGCGAGCGCATACGCATCGACGACCGTACTCTGGATAAGGACGACTGGGCGAAATGGATTTCCGATCTCTATGATCGAACCCGCCGATTCGAGGAGGAGGGGTACGGCCCTTTTACCAGGTTTGAGGCGTTAACCGCGCTGGCGACAACCATGTTTGCACACGCCGGCGTTGAATTCGGTGTGTTCGAAGTGGGGCTGGGCGGCCGATACGACGCGACCAATGCCTGGGACGCCGGTGTGGCCGTCCTCACGTCGATCGACCTGGATCATACCGAAGTTCTGGGCGATACGGTGGAAGCGATCGCGCTGGACAAGCTCGAAATCGCCCGTGCCGGAAGCCCGCTCTTCACCGCTGACACCCAGATACCTGAAGTGCTCTCGCTGTTGCGTCGCGAGTGCAGGGAACGGGGTGTGGACCTGCGCGTTATCGGCGGCGAAACGGGTAATGATCGGTGTTGTACAGCGCAGAGATTCCCGCATCCGGAGAAGTCGGACCGGGGGTCCGTATTCCGGAAGAATGCCCGGCTGGCGATTGCGGCCGGGCGCTACCTTGTCGGGAAGGATCTTACAGATGCCCGGATCAATGAGGCCCTGGCCGGACTCGATCTGCCGGGCAGGTTCGAGGTGGCCCGGAAAACGCCCCGTGTCGTGCTGGATGGCGCGCACAACCCGTCCGCCGCCGCGGCCCTCGCGGGCGATCTGGGTAGAATATCGAAACGGTGGACGTTCGTGGTGGGAGTGAACGCGGGTCACGACGCCGGGGGGATAATCGAGGCGATCCGGCCTTTGGCGAAAAAAGTGGTCCTGACGAGGTCCGAACACCCGAAAGCCCTGGCCGTCGACGTGTTGCGGCAATGCCTGCCCGCGGGCCTTTCCGCCTGTTGCGCGAAGGACATTGTGGAGGCGCTCGGACACGCGGGGTTGCAGGAGGAGAATCCCGTCTGTATCATGGGATCGCTGCATCTCGTCGGCAGGGCGCGCGAAGCGCTGGGTCTGCCTTGCGAGCGGGACGGATTCGGGGAAGACCTGCACAAGGAGAGCCTGGCGTGCCTGGCGAAAGCCTGCGCCAACCTGGACGTTCGGATCGAACCGGCTTCGGAAGACGGAAATCTGGTTTGCATCCGGCCGCAAGGACGCGGGCCGGTCTATTTTCTGCGTAACAAGCATCCGTTCAACGACTACGTGGCGGCTCGTCTTGCGGAAGACAAGGCATATCAGTACGAGCTGTTTGCGCGGGCCGGGCTTCCGGTTCCTGAAACCATGGTGGTCTTCAATCCATTTGCGGACGAACGGTTTTCGCGCTACCGTACCCATGTGTCGGTCGATGCAGTGGTTGAGGACGTTGAACGCCGGTTTTCCTATCCCGTGGTTGTCAAGCGGAACACAGGGTCTCTGGCCCAGGGCGTCTTCCTGGAGGGAGACCGGCGCGCGCTGAAGAAACGCTTGCGGACTTTGTTCGAAAACAGCGGATACCTGGACAATCTGACGCTGGTTCAGGAGCACATCAGCGGGCCCGAGTATCGGATCGTTGCCGCCCGGGATGAATTGCTGCTGGCATACGAGAAAGTCAGTGAATCGCCGTGCCGCGACCTGAATCCGCTGCACGGTCCAACCGGAACTGCAAGGCGGGTGGATGCACCGGAATTGATCGACGCGCTGTCGCGGTTGACCGCGGGCTTATCGGGCGTGATCGATCTGGGGTTCTATGCAATCGATGTGATTCGGTCGCCCGCGGGATTCCGGGTGATCGAAATCAATCCAAACCCGATGTGCTATTTCTACAATCTGCACAACGGGCGATCGGATTTCGTCAGCATATATGAACGGATGATTCGAGAGTATCTGCAGGTCTCGTAACCACCGGCCGCGCAGGATCTCGAGTCGAAGCGAAGTGAGTATCGGTGCAGACGAAATTCGCGGAAAGGAAACGCCTTGTCGCTCACCCATGCCCAACTCGAACAGTACCGCAACGAGGGCTATGCCGTCGGCGGACGGATTCTCGATGACTGCGAACTTGCAAGACTGCGCGCCGAACTGGATTCTATTATCGAGAGGCTTCCTCCGGACCGGCGGCCCGAGAACATGCCGTCGCTTCACTACGAAAACGGGTACCTGCGCAATCTCTTCCTGAGCGACAATCTCATCGACGTGGCGGCGCAGATCGTGGGTCCGGACGTCGCGCTGTTTACCTCCTACGTGATCAGCAAGCGCCCGGACGACGGCCTGGCGGTAGACTGGCATCAGGATGCCGCGTTTTTTCCAATTGAGCCGATGGATACGTTCACGCTCTGGCTGGCGGTGGACGATTCCGACGTGGAGAACGGCTGCATGCGGGTGCTTCCCGGTACCCACCGGAAGCAGGCCGTGATGTTGCACAGGGTGGATCTCGACTCCGGCACAACGCTGCCGATGTCACTGGAGAATCTGGACCTTACCTATGCCAGGGACGTGCATTTGCGCGCGGGTGAGTATTCCGTTCACGATCCCTGGATTCTTCATGGGTCCAATCCCAACAGGTCATCCCGACGGCGTTGCGGTATAACGTTGAAATACATTTCGACCCGTGCCGCAATCGACCGCACGTTCGTTTCTCCGTCAGGCTTCGACTGGGACGGGCTCCGTCTCTACCTTGCTCGAGGAAATCCGGGCCGCCACACCTATGTGAACTGATTCTCAGGGGTTTTCAGTATACCCGCCGTGATAACTGACAGAAAATGACGAATAGCAGCCATCGTTTTATCCTGCTGGCGGACCTCCACCTTTCGGACAATCCGGACACGGCGGCCCACCAGGCGCTCCAGTGGGCCGTCGACCGCGTGAATCTGGAGAGGCCGGATTTCCTGGCCGTGGGGGGAGATATCACGACCTTCTCTACGGCCGGTTCGGCCTCGCGTTGCCTCGAAGCGCTGGAACGGGTGGAGGCGCCGGTTCTCTTCACCCCGGGAAACGCGGAACGTCGGGGTCAACACGCGATGTCGGTGCTCGGAGCCCTGGCGTCGCCCGAACGAAGGTTGGCCGTATTCGACGACCTTCTGGTCCTTCTTCCCGATACGTCCACGGGGTCGCTTCCGGGCGAGGAGCGTTTGTGGCTGGACCGGAGCGTACGGCTTATAAGCGCGAAACGCCGGGTGGTCATCACCCATTATCCCCTGGACAGGATGGACGCGGAGGGTCGGGCGTGGCTGATGCGCTGGCTTTCGGAGAACGGTGTCGAACTTTTCGCCGCGGGACACAGCCACTACCACCGCACCCGCCGCGAAAACGGCTTCGTGGAAGCCGTGGTCCGCGGGCTGGATCCGGACAAGGCGATCGGAGATCTTCCCGGAATCAGCCTCTTCGCGAGCGAGAAAGAGGGGACATGGACGGAGACATTTATCCCCTGGTCGCCAGCGATCCGGCTACTGCCGGCGGATCTCCCGAGTGGAATGCTGCCGGTGGGCTGGTCGATTCAGGGCGACCCCGTGGCGGCCGTCCGGGAGACACTGGGTTCCGGCGTTTCCTGCCTGGAGATCCGACCTGCGGAACTCGATTTTTCATTGCGCACGCTTGCCGAGGGGCTTGATGAACTTCGGGATCGAGGTCCTCTTTTTCTCTCCTATCATTTGCCCGACCTGAAATTGAACTTGAGATCAGGACGCGTCGAGGGGGTCGACGCGGTCCGGGCGCACCTGAATTGCGCGATGGAGGCGGGGGTGGACAGCCTCACCGTCCACGTACCCAGGGCGAGCGCCAGCGCGATGGAGCGCGTTCAGGCGGGGAAGCCGGAGCCGACGGGATATTTCGGGGCCTTCGCGGAAACCTTCGCGAGCCTCTTCAGGGCGGCGGCTTGTGCCGGCGTGGGGATCGCAATTGAGAATATCCACAATCCCGTCAATACGCCGGCGGATTCGCCGGACCGGGAATTCGCCACGCGGATCGATGAGTACCTGAGATGGATCGAGGCCGTGGCGCAAGAAATGGCGGATGCGCCGGAAGCGAGGGTAGGCGCCCTGCTGGACGTGGGCCACGCACGGAACAACGGTGGCGATCTGGATAATCTGCAACCCCTCGGCGACTGGTATGCCTGCCTGGGCCGGCGTATTCTGGGGTATCACATCCACCAGGTGGACACCGATCCCGTGACGGGCGCGCTTTCCAACCATCATGAAATTTCGGAATTGTTCGGCAGTCGGATCTCCTTCGCCGGTTTTCTCTGGGCGTGGTCCACGCACCAGATCACACGGGGCCCTCTCTTCGTAGAGGTCCGCGACGACCAGGGGCGGCGGAATACCCTCCGGCGGTTCAAGCGGCTTTTCGAACACGCGCAAAGGATCCGGGAGGCCGGGGATCTGCCCGACAGAAGAACCTGCGCAGACACCGGAGCTATCGATGATTCCTGAACGTGAGGTGACGGGACCGCCATTCCGGCGTGGCGAACGGATCGGCCGCCGGTTCAGGCGGCGGACGCGTTCCGCACGGAGCGGTGGACAACCTCGGCATCAATCAGTTTCTCGACGAGGTCGAACGCAGATTCGGTCCTCTTAACGTCATTCCGTGCAATAATTCCGAGCGGATTGCAAGATAGGAATTCCTGCATGTCCGGACGGTCAAACGTGCCGCTAGCCGTGGTGACCGGCGCCGCCAGCGGCATTGGAAAGGCCACCGTCGAGCGCTTTGTCGACGAGGGGTACAGTACGGCCGTCCTGGACCGATCGCAAGAAGGTCTCGACAGGCTGAAACAATCGAAAATCGGCCCGGGCATCCACGCGTTCCCCTGCGACCTGGCCGACGTTGGGACCCTCACCCCGCTCGCCGGGCGGATTGTTGAGGAGTTAGGTGCGCCGCGCGTGCTGGTCAACAACGCGGGTGTGTGTCTTTACGCGGATATTACGGAAACCACGGACGAGATGTGGGAGGTGTCCCTTAACACAAATCTCGTTGGCGCATCCGCGCTGATCCGTGGGTTTGTGCCGGGGATGAAACGGTTGGAGGGGGCGGCTATCGTCAACGTGGCTTCCCGCAATGCCCTGTCGAGCAGCCCGCGCGCGGCGACTTATGACGCCGCAAAGGCCGCGCTGCTGGCCCTCACGCGCACGCTTGCCGTTGAACTGGGCGGCGACGGCATCCGCGTGAACGCTGTGCTGCCGGGGTTTATCGACACGCCGATTCACGGAGACCTGCTCAAAGACCGGGTTTTCATAGAGAACTATCTGAAGCTGATACCGCTCAACCGCATTGGCAGACCCGAAGACATCGCCAACATCATCTTCTTCCTGGCTTCGGACCGGGCTGCGTTCGTCACCGGACAAGGGATCGTGGCTGACGGGGGGCAGATGTCGGGCCAGAATTACGTCAAGGTGTTCGGAGAACGGGATTCGTTCCGGGTTCGCCAGGAACCCGAAACATAAGATTGGAACCCGGCTATGGCTTCGTCACCGGTCATCGCACAGGTCAGGGTCTGGGAAGTCACGGTTCCTTTGCTGGAGGAATGGGCCGCCAGCCCCGTATTCGGGGAAAACCCCACCGGTATAGACGACCGGTACGTGCTGCGCATCACGGACGGAGACGGGTTCGAAGGGTGGGGAGAGGCGGTAAGGTCTGGCTCGCGGTCGTCCGCCGACGAGGCACTGTCCGGTCTCGTGGACAGTTCAGTTTCCGACTTCAGACTTTCCTTCCTGGACCTGTGGCCCGAAGGTTCACTTTACTGGCAGCGCCCGCCGCCTCCTTCTCCGTATGCTGCCGATCCGGCCAATTTGCAGCACAGGCTGCGCCACCCGCTTCAGGCTCTCGTGGAGATGGCCCTCAGCGACCTTACCGCCAGGCGCGCCGGCCTGCCCCTGTGCGCGCTGTGGGGGGGCGCGTGGCGGGATCGGGTGCCCGTGGACTACTGGATGCCGCGCACCACCCCCGACCACGCAGTGAGGTGTGTTGAGAGGGGAAAAGCACTCGGCTTTCGCGGGGTCAAACTGAAGACGTCGCTCGAAGACCCCAATGTCGAGCGGCTGGAAGCCATCCGGCAGGCCGCGGCGGACTGTGAGGTCACCGTGGATGCCAACGGCCGTTTCTACCGGTTGGATGACGCGATATCGGTGCTCCGGGAAATGGATCGGGTGGGCAACATGGCCATCCTTGAGGATCCGTTTCCCCGGTTTCACCTCGAGGAATTCGCCGAATTGCGCCGCCGCATGAACGCACGCCTTGCTGTGCACGTCGATCCGCCTGAATCGCTGTGGAACGTGCTGACGTCGGGCGCCGCGGGAGGCCTGAACATCGACGGCGCCTGCGGCCTTTTCAACTGGCGGCTGCAGGCCGCTGCGGCGGCGCAGGCGAACCTTCCCGTCTGGCAGGGTAGCGGGATCGACCTGGGGATTGCCACGGCGGCTCAACTTCACCTTTCCGCCAGCGCGCCCAACTGCACACTTCCGGGCGACCAGGCGGGGCCGTGGCTGCGGGAGTCTCATCTGCTGACCCGGGACTTGGAGGTCGAAAGCGGCCATATCCAGCTTCCAGACGGTCCAGGCATGGGGGTTGAAGTCAACCTTGACGAGGTGGATGGCTACTGCACGCACCACCGGACCTGGCAGGTCTGATAAACGCGCGACGCGCATTACTCTAAAGCGGGGAGAGGGTAGACGGAGGCTTGCTGATGGCGTTTACGAAGGTCCATCACGTCAAATACACGGTAGGCAACCTGGACAGGTCGCTCGCGTTCTATCGGGATCTGCTCGGGTTCGAGGTCTCCTATGAGGCCGCGCGGGAGGGACTGGCTTCCTATAATACCATAATGAATATGCGGAATGTCAGGTTACGGGTGGCTATGCTGCTGCACAGGCCAACGGGCTTTGTCGTGGGCCTGGTTCAGTTTCAGAACCCGGCAGCCACCGAACGTGAATTGCGAAACAACTACGTCGGCGCCTCCAGCCTCGCGCTTCAGGTGGAAGACGCGGCGGCTGAATACGAACGGCTGACTTCTTCGGGCGTGGCCGCAATGAGCCCGCCCACGGAGATCGTCCGCGACGGGAAGGCGGCCGCGGTTGCATTCTATATTCTGGATCCCGATGGCATTCCCATAGAGATCTGGCAGCCTATGGAAGTGTGACAAACCGACGGGGGAACACCCTGGAACAGGAGGTGACAGGTGGCGATTCAGGTGCGAGGCAGCGTCGTCGACGATTCATCGGGAAACGGCATTGCCAGAGTTTCCGTTTCGAACGGAGAGCGGATCGTACAGACGGACGGAGCGGGTCGGTACGAAATCACGGTGGAATCCGGTGTACACCGGTTCGTGTTTATCACGCTTCCCGACGGGCTTCAAGCGCAGGACGGGTACTTCAGGTCTACCCTGGACTGGGCGGAGACGTGCGACGGGGTGGATTTCCGGCTTTCGCTGTCTCCCGCAAGTTCCCGGCGTTCGTTCACGCTCGCGCAGATTACCGACGCGCATATCGTTACGGAAGGAGATACGCACACTTCGGGACCCGTACTGGCGGAAGCCCTGCAGCAACTTGAACGCGAGGCGAAGCCCGACCTGATAATCGCCAGCGGAGACCTTACGGATTGGGGGACGATTGACCAGTTGACCGTCTTTCGCGACGCCGTCCGGACAATTTCGACTCCGGTTTTCCCGCTGTTCGGCGGGCACGACGGGAACCAGGAGCGCATGGGCGGAATTTCCATTGACGCGTTCGTCGCAATGACGGCCACGCCTAACAACCCGGAGCTTAAAGAGATAGCAAGAAAGTCCAAAGGCCTGCCGGCTACGCTGCAATTCGAGGCGTTGCTTGGGCCAACGTATTACAGCCTGGATTGGGGCGGACGCCATTTCGCGTTCTATCCGAATGAAGACGCGTACTACCCTCCGGCGGACCTGGAGCGCAAGGAGGCGTGGCTGTGGGCGGACCTCGCGTTGCAGCCCCCGGACCGCGAAATCGCAGTCGTCGTCCATACGCCGCCGCCGGAGTCATTTCTGCGCGATCTGAGCAGGTACAACGTCCGACTCGTCCTGCACGGACACTGGCACTCCAGCAAGGTTTTTTCGTACGGCGATATGGTCGTGGCCGCCGCCCCTCCGGTCTGTTTCGGTGGAATCGACACCTCTCCCCGGGGATACCGCACGGTGCAGTTCAGCGATCACGCCGCTGCCCTGGGCCTCAGGGTGCTCCAGGCCGCCAACGCCGCGCCAGACTCCCGGGAGATTTCCCCGCGAGACAATGGGTTCAACGGTGGTTCGCTCCGCCTGCAATGGGAGCGGAGGATTCCGGGCGGGCTTCACCGGGCGGCGCCCGTCTCGTCCGGTGAACGCGTGTTTTTCAGCCTGCGCGACGAAGGCTGGCCGGGACACGCGGGCGTCTGCTGCCTCGATGCCGCCAGCGGGGATATGGTCTGGCATGCCCGGACGGATGCGGCTGTAAAGAACAGCGTGGCAGTCGACGGCGGCGCCTGTGCGGCGGTGTCTGTAACCGGTCGCGTGCACTTGATGGACGCGGCATCGGGCGCCACAACGTGGGAGGCGGACCTGCCTGAGTATCCCCAGCGCTGGGTCTATACGTCTCCGGTTATCGCGGATGGAACGGTTTACGCAGGCGCCAAGGCGGGTTACGCGGCTTTCGATCTGGCCTCCGGGGCCAGGCTCTGGCATACGGTAAACGCAGACAGTGACAACTGGGGGTGTTACGCCAGCCCGCAGGTTTCCGGAGACCTGCTTCTCCTGCTCGTGCAGCGGCGGGGGCTTGTTGCGCTGGACCGCGGGACGGGGGACATGGTTTGGGAACGGCCGGCGAGGGTTGAATTCTCCTATGCCAGACCGGTTCTGTCAGGAGACCTGATCGTGAGCGGCGGCGGCTCGTCCGACCTTCACCACTTCTCCGGCGAGGCCGCGTTTCTCATCGCCGTCGAAAAGGACTCCGGCGGGGTCGTCTGGGAAAGACCGATTCTGCCCTCCAGGTATCCCACAGGCCTGCATGTCCACGACGATCGGATCTATGCGACCACGCCCGATGGCGAGGCCCTCTGTTTTCACATGGACGATGGCACATTGCGCTGGCGGTTTCAGACGGGCGACGACCTGCTGGATATGGTTCCCTATCGCCGTGGTGTGCGGTCCATCCTGGCCGCTCCGGTGATGTTTGACGGTTCCCTTATCGTCTGCGGGTGCGACGGGTTTCTTTACGTGCTGGATCCCGCTTCCGGCCGTTGCCTGGACAGCGTTGCCTTCGGCTCTCCAATCACGGCGTCTCCGAGCACAGAGGACG
The DNA here is from genome assembly GCA_021295655.1 of Candidatus Latescibacterota bacterium. Lineage (GTDB taxonomy): Bacteria > Latescibacterota > UBA2968 > UBA2968 > JAAXHE01. The sequence continues at coordinate 65,691 of JAGWBX010000008.1, read as the reverse complement.
GGCGGTTGATTGTTGGAACGTATGACGGGCGGATCTTCAGTTTTGAAAGAACGGGATAAGAGTTTTAATGAATAAGGAAGACCCCGTTGCGGTACGGGATGTACGGCCGTAAGGCAATTCTGGGGCGGAGTCCGGATAAGGCCATTGCCACGGCGTCGTCCCGGATGGATTCTTTACAGCTATCCGCTGATTTCACCCGAACCTGAAGGGGAGATCCTTCCCGGCCATACGTTCACGCTGGAGTACAAAGTAAAATACTCCGGTATCGGGCACTTCAAGTGCGAAGACACATTTGCCATGCATGAAGATGGACCGGAGTGCCTCGGCGGGCTCGAGCGAAAGCTCTTCGTAAAGTCCGGTGATTCCCGGTAGGCTCGATGAGAGCGCCGATAGCTGAGAGTTGAAAGCATTCAGCTTTTTCAAACCGGCGGGAGTTTCAGGTATGGATCGTCAGAATCTATACGCGGGTGCGGCCCAACGGGTGATCACACCGCCGGTGGGCGTGTCCATGTCCGGGTGGAACCCGCGGGCTTCCGGGGACATCAGGTCGCGTTACGTGCGCGACGATCTCTACGCCAGGGCGCTGGTTCTGCGAAATGGAAGTCGATCATGGGCCCTTGTTGCCGTCGACCTGTCGGGCGTGGACGCGGTTGCCACGGAGCAGATCCGTTGCGGCGCGGCCGAGCGGACCGGACTGAGTCCCGACGCGATCATGGTCTGTGCGACGCACACCCATTCGGGACCTGCTTTCTGCCCGGTTGCCACCGCGTACAGCCCGGAAGACATGGCCCGGCTCACGATACGCGGTGACGGATCGGCGCCGGCCGCCATGGGCCAGGTTACCTCGGTATCGTCGTCTGCCAGTTGGGTGGGCGAAACGGACCTGGCGTGGAAGGCGCGGTTTGTCGCGCAGGCGGCAGCGGCGGTGGAGGAGGCGTACGGTACGCTGCGACCGGCTTCGGTGGGTTTCGGGGAGGCCGGGGTAGACGGCGTTGCCAGTTCGAGGCGCGTGCTGATGTCCGACGGGAGTTGGGGAGACCCGAGGCGGCACCCCGTTGAGGGGGTCCGGGTGGTTTCGCGCACGAGTATCGATCCGCTTGTTCGGGTGTTCGGCGTGAGAGAGCAGGGGACGGGGGCGCCGCTGGCGGCGGTGATGAATTACGGTACCCATCCCTGGATATTCTGCGGAACGGGTATTTCCGCCGAGATCGCGGGCGCGGCGTCCGATCGCGTAGCGGAGGCGTGGTCGCGCGACGGATCTGAAACGCCGGTCATTCTCTATACATCCGGCCCCGAGGGCGACGTGACGCCGATTTGGAACGTCGATATCGAGGGGGTCTGGAGAACCCGACCCGGCGAGGACCCCGAAGAGCGTCTCTCAAGAAGGGAGCGCGGATTCGACCGCGAACTGGCGCGTCTGGGCGGTCGGGTGGCGGCCGGGGCGATGGCGGCCGTCCGCGGGATCGTTCGCTGGGACGGGACCCCGGAGCTCTGGGCCCGCCGGAAGGAAGTGGCGCTTCCGCTGAAGGCGGGGTACCGACACGTGGATGACGTCATTCTGGCCGACTGGCAGCGAGATGCGCCCGAGTCCCACCACCTCACTGAAGTACAGACGCTGGGGATCGGCGAAGGCGTCTTTCTCGGGCTCCCGGGAGAACCGTTCGTGTCGCTTGGCAAGGCAATCAGGGAGAGGTCCGGTACTCGTCGGCTGCTGATCGCTGCGCTCGCGAACGAGTTCGGCGCCGTCAGCTATATCGCCGACAGGGAGGCTTTCGAACAGGGTGGCTATGAGACCGCGTTCACCCCGGTGGGTCCGGGTGGTGGTGAAGCACTGGTGGACGGCGCCGTCGCGCTGCTGGGCGGTCACGATGCCCGGCCGCAGGGCCAGGCTTCAAACCTGCGCCCGGCGTTCTGACCCGAGAACCACGAATGGCGTACAAAGGCGGGTTGGCAGGAATGTCCGCACAACCTCCACACCCGTTTTCTCGGCATGCCATTTCTATCGCAGCGGTTCCGAAACGACTGAAAAAAGTCTTGACAAATCGGCAAAATGCCGCGAAGTTGAAGAAATTAATCCAAGGTATTAGATATTTCTTGAATTCGCTCGAACCGCAAGAATGATTCAGGCGGAAGTGCCCGGGATTTTCACTTTGGAACCAGTTTTTTTCAGTCTGAACCGTAATTGCGGATGGAGGATACAGGTATGAACAGATTAACGGCCGGATTTACCGCCACGATTTCGCTCGTCGCGGTACTCGCGTTTGCAGGCGCGGCGATCGCCGGCACAACGGGGAAAATCGTCGGAAAAGTAACTGACGAAAACGGTGAGGTGCTGCCGGGCGCGAGCGTGGTCATCGAAGGATCGCGGCTTGGCGCTTCCACCGATGTCGAGGGGTTCTACGTCATCATCTCCGTCGATCCTGGAGTTTACAGGATGACGGCCTCCATGGTCGGCTACCACTCGGTGACGCAGGAACGGATCCAGGTCCGGTCCGACTTCACCAATTTCGTTGATTTTCAGCTTCGTGAGACGGAGCTGGAGTTGGAAGAAATGGTCGTGGTTGCGGAAGCGCCCCCGGTAGAGCCCGACAAGACGGAAAGCCGCTACGTGGTCACAGCTCAGGATATCGCGCGGACGCCGATCCTTAGAGACGCCTCTGAGTTCGTCGCGTTGGAAGCGGGTGTGGCGGTGGATGGCAGCGGCGTGATCCGCGGGGGTCAGGTGGAAGATAACCTGATTTACGTCGACGGCGTCCGTCTGCAGAACCAGGACGGACGCGCGGGTCCCACGTCCAGTGGCAGCCAGTGGTGGGGCGCTAACGTGAAAGCGCTGCAGGAGGTTTCCGTAATCACCGGCGGCATGAACGCCGAGTACGGAAACGCGCAGGCCGGGGTGATTCAGATGGTCACGCGGGACGGCGGATCCAACTACCATGGCGAGGCCGAGTATCGGCTGACCCCCGGCGGCAAGAAGCACTGGGGCGCCAACGTCTACGATGCGCCCGAACACCGCGGACACATGCGATGGAACGATCCCGCGTGGACGTCGGAAGTGGATCCGGAGACCGGCGCGCTCGTGCACCAGCGCACGAACTACACGGACCAACGGGGGCACTATTTCGACGCCTATCTCGCCGGACCGCTCCTCCCGGAAACGTCCTTTTTCGTAAGTTCGAGGAGCCGGCGTGATGCCGCCGGATTCCCGGGTGCGTGGTCAGTACGGCCGTTCAATTCCCGGAATACGGCGAAGTTAACCGTCAGGGCGCACGACAACGTCAAGATGCAGATCGGCTGGATTTACGACCGTTGGAAGTCCTTCAACAACGGCGCGCTGGGCGGAACGACGCCTTCCGTCAGCAACGTCCTCAGGGGACCGGGCCGCGACATTTTCCTGCCCGAAGGGTCGCCCGCGGGGGAGACAGTCAACACTGAGAGCGTCCTTTACGGCGTGATCACACACACGATCAGCCCGAGGACCTTCTACGAACTGAGGCTTTCTCGTTACCAGAGCAGACAGGATACCAGCGGCGTTTCAAATACGACGGCCGACGTCGGGACCGACTCGGACGGCTGGTTCTACACGGGCAGGGGAAGCGTGCGCGCGTATACGTTCGGCCAACAGACCCGGAGCGCGCTCAAGTTCGACCTGTCCAGCCAGCTTACGAAAACACACTTTTCCAAGATCGGGATTGATTTTACCGGCTACAGCAATCATTTCGTTCGCGAAGGCAACACGCCGGGCGACGCGCGTAAACAAATCCTGTATATCGGAAATCCGGAACCGGGACAGCCGATAACGCCGAAGCAGTTCGCGGCCTATATCCAGGACAAGATGGAATTCGAGGGATTCATCGTAAACGCCGGAATCCGCTACGACCGCTTCTGGGGCGCCGACGTTCCGATAATGGGGGCGCTGCGGGCGTTCCAGTACACGACGATGTCGCGATATCTCACGGCGCCCAGGTACCCCATGAAGCCCATTGTGAACTGGAGTCCGCGGTTGGGGATCTCGCACCCGATCACGTACAGATCGAGCCTCCATTTCTTCTACGGGCATTTCTACCAGTTGCCGAGTTTCTACCAGATGTTCCACGACCAGTGGTTCGGTTCGGGAGACGGGATTCCGGGCATCGGTTTCAGCGAATACACCAGCCACTACCGTCCGGCGCCCACGTCCATCTCGAGACCGATATGGGACAATACGGCGCGGACGATCAGCTTCGAACTGGGCGCAGACTGGAATATCGTATCCGACTATACGCTCGCGCTGGCGACGTTCTACAAGAGCGCCTCCTTCCAGGAGACCGGAGGTTGGGACGTATTCCTCTATCCGGAGCTGCGCGGCGCGGGGGTTCGCCTCCGCCAGCGACTCTCCAGCACCCTGTCAAACATCCGCCTCGAAGACACGCGGGGTCTGGAGTTCAGCCTCAGGAAGGGATTCAGCCATTACTTCTCGTTCCGCGCGGCCCTCAACCTGGCCTGGAGCGACTACAGTCTCGGCGGCGGTGGCGCCGTCAGCAACGGCGCAACCGTGATACCGGATTCAAACTACATCGCAAGCGGCAACTATTTCTTCGAGTGGGAGGTCGCGGGCGGCTCGGAGCGTCCCGTAACCCTTACTGATGAACAGATCCGGATCATCGGTCACGGCGCCAACGAGGCCATAAGAGCCGCACAGGCGGACCGGCTTGTAGCCGGTGGTTACGTCTACGACATGTCGACAAACAAGGACGCGATCGTGCCCACCTGGGAAGAGAACTGGCTGTCTGATGCCGCGGCCGAGGGGGCACGCGGCCTCTGGATCGTGCATGGACACAGGGCCAATCCCGGCGTGGACGTGGGTCGCCGGAGCCAGGGAAGTCTCCAGATGTTCCTGTCCACGCCGCAGGATTTCGGCATGGGTCCTAAGATTGGAGGAAGCACGCTTCTGGGGGGCGTCAATGCCAACCTGATCTACCGGATCTATACCGGGTCCCAGTTCACCTATCTGGTCCTCGAGGGTACGCGTCAGACCGCACGAGGTCCATTGCGCACGGTTATGGACCTGAACGTGCAGAAACGCTTCGAATTGGGCAGGGCAAGCGCCGACGTCTTCCTGGAGGTCTTCAATCTGTTCAACCAGCAGGACGCGTTGGCGTCGGGAACCGACTATATGTGGTGGGGGCTGCAGAGTCCCCGGCCGAACGACGCGAACTATCTCAACTATGGCGATTTCCAGGACCGCAGCCGATATGTTGGCGAACCCCGGATAACCCACGTGGGTATTCGCATGCGGTTCTAAGATGGCGTCGTCGCATTGGCCGTAGGGTCAACGCGCGCGACGAGGTCCTTTTCGAAACGGCCCGGTCAGACCGGATGCGGGTACAATCGATGCTGACACGAAGGAGACCTGGGAGATGATCAAGATTCCGAAGATCGAGGCGATGGCAGTGCTTCTTGCGCTGATGATATGCTTGCCGGACTCCGCGCCGGCACAGGAAAACCACAGGTTCCAGACCCGCGCGAAGGTGTGGGACATGTTCTGGAACTACGGGACTCAGGGCGTTTCCGAAGATCCGGACGCCTGGTTGAGCTATTACCGCCAGATGGGCATGCAATATCCCGGCGTGTGGACCCGGCAGTATTCCACGGAATTCCAGGACTACTGGGGAGAGCGGAGCTGGGGTTCCCTCCATCCGGCCTACGCGGCATTGTTCGAGTCCACGGCCACGATGCCCGGCTTCAGCACGTACATAGCAACCCGGGCGCCGGACGACCCGGAGGGCGAGTACTACGTGTCGATATCGAAGCCCCGCGCCATTACGGACGACATCAGGATGATGTCCTACAATGCGTCCATGGGTCCGGAGGCGAATATCGGGTACCCGAACTATTCGCCCGTAGGTCCCGCGATGGCCAATTGGTGGCCGGGCGAGTCACCGGTGGAAAGCAGGTACGTCACGGAAATACACAACTACCGGTACGGCCATTATATGGATTCCGATAAAGACAACTTCCCCGAGAGCCTTCTCATCATGCGCTGGACCACGAAACGGGGGATCACGGTCACCAAAAAGGTATATACCTGGAGCTACCCCGACTACGACGATTTCCAGATTATGGAGTACGAGTTCGAGAATACCGGAGACTCCGACGGGGACGGCGCGGCGGACGTGAACGGAGGCGCCGGGCTGCAGTTGAATAATACCTTTTTCGCTTTTTCGGTCCGCTTCTTCATCTCGCAGGCGGGACACGGATGGATGAACTACGATGCCTGGTACCGAAACACCAAACCGACCGACAATGACGACTGGTTCAAGTTCACCGAGGCGGCAAACTACGACGGACCCGCCGCGGGCATGGGCATGAAAATGTGGTATGCTTATGACGGGGACAACCCACTGGTGCCGGGAGACGACATCGGCAAGCCCTACAACCCGTCCGCGGCAAACCCTGGTTACGCGGGGCGGCCGTCGCAGGTCCGGACACCGGGGGAGTTGACGGCATTTCAGTACTCAGGCTTCGCGCCCATCGCGTACCTGCCGTCTACGTCGAACGATCCGGGCGCCTTTTCCTACGACACGAAGGGCGATATCAGCTACGTCGCCCCCAGGATCGAAGCCCAGCCCCACACGGTGAGATGGTGGGAATACCGGAACCGCGGCGATTTCGACGAGCCGGACCAGGAAAATCATTCTTACCAGGAAATCTACGACATGCTGGTGGGCGCCGAATCCGATATCAGGGACAATCCACCCGTGGTCGGAGCCTGGCACGGGTCGATCGCGTACGGTCCCTACGACCTGGCGCCCGGCGACAAGGCGAAATTCGTCTTCGTCCTGGCGGCGGCCGCGCCCGTGGAAGAGAATATCTGGGGATGGGCGAAGCAGGGCATGCAGGACGAGATGCGTACGGACAAGGCGTTCAACAACCTGGTCAAGCACGTCAACAAAGCCAAGGAGGCTTTTCAGTGGAACTACGACCTCCCCGACGCGCCGCCCGACGTGAAGGTGGACGTGGGCGTGACGACGGAAGGCTTCATATCTCTGGTCTGGGACGACACAGCCGACGGCGCGGCGAACCCCGACTACACGGGTGTGGAGGCCAACGACGTGCTGGGATACCGGGTCTACCGGTCTCTCTTCAAGCGAGACGACTGGGAACTGATGGTGGAAATCCCGTTGAAGTCAGACATCTTCTACAGCGGCGGCAAGTACGAATTCGTCGACAAGAAATCGATCGCGGGATTTCTGTATGACTACAGTGTCCGCACCTTCAGCGAGGCGCACAACGACTGGAACGGAACGGGTATCGCCATCCCCTCCCTGGAAAGCGGAAACAGTTCGCCGGAGCAGTGGGTAAACGGCGTCAAGGTCTCTACGCCCTTTGTCCCGTCCACGGCGCAGTCCGACCAGTTGGACCGGAAGGTGATCGTGACCCCCAATCCATACCGGGATGACGGTGCCCACGCCTACGAGAACAAGGGTCAGATCCGGTTTCTGAATATCCCGAGGAAGTGCCAGATCCGGATATACACCGTGGCCGGGGACCTGATCGCCGAGGTGAATCACGACGACCAGGGTCGCGGCGAGACCACCTGGAGTCAGACAACCATCGACAACGTCGGTTCGGCTTCGGCGGGCGTATACTTCTACGTGGTGGAATCGCTGGTGGATGGCACGTCCGGAAAGACGCAACGGGGTATTTTCGTTATCAGCAAGTGAGACGGCCGAATTAACGAGACAGGGGTTCCAGATTCACCTGCGCTTCGAACCGCTCAACCGAAACGGAGAAGGAACAAACCTATGAAACGGATCTTGTGGATTGGAATTGTGGCGTGTTCGGGTTACGCGATGCTGTTTCCCGAGGTTGCCCACTGCGACACGCAGAAACGGCTCGGTCAGGCCGTATTCTCCGTACACAAGGTGGACCACGGGGCGCGTGTCGCCGGCATGGGCGGGGCATTTACGGCCATCGCCGACGACATCAGCACGATCTTCGTAAACCCGGCCGGACTCACCAACGTGGAAGCGCGGGAATATACCCTTGGGTACACCCGATGGCTCGTGGATACACGATTCTATTCGGGCGCGATGGCCTACAATACGTCCCGCGGTGTGGTAGGCCTTTCCATGATGGCGTTTTCGGTTCCGGACGTGGAGGAGACGACGATTTACCAGCCGATCGGGACCGGCAGGATGCTGGAAATCGGTGATTTCAGCGTTGGCGCTTCCTACGCGACGAAGTTGACCGATAAGCTCTCGTTCGGATTTCAGGTGAGGTGGACGCAGGAAACCATCGACCTGGACAGGTTGACCGGCGTGGACTTCAATTTCGGCACCACGTTCGATACGGGTTTCAGAAGCCTCCGGCTCGGGATGGCGTTCAAGAACCTGGGTAAAGACATCGAGTCGAGGGAACTCAACTACCAGATGCCGGTTGCGTTCGATTTCGGTTTCGCGGTGGAAGTATTCGGCGTCAAGGGCAGCGATGATTCCTATCTGACGCTTACGGGAGAAAGTCACTACGCAACGGATTACTCCGAGCCGCGGTATCGCATTGGCGGCGAACTCTGGCTGCAGAACGCGTTCGCGCTGCGAGGCGGCGTCAAACCCGGATACGATACGGAGGTGTTCAGTGTCGGTCTGGGATTGAAGGTCAAGCCCGTCGATGGCAAGGTTGTCCGAGTGGATTTCGCGTACAGCGACGGAAACGACTTCGAACCGCCGCTTCGTTTCAGCCTGAGCGGGTCGTTCTGACGGGAGTCTGATCGGCTTACGCCTCGTATTTTCGATAAAAACACCCCGGCATCGCCGGGGTGTTTTTTCTTTCCAGGTCCACGCCAGGCCAGTGCGAGCACCCGTTGGACAGGCTCTGGGTCAGGCTTTGGAGACCGGCATCAACCGATCCCTTGCTTTGACCCAACAGTCGCAATTTGCTACACTTTTCCATACGTTGAAGGCGGATGCGGACGTGCGACCATGTCGAGAATTCGCAGTTCGCGCCAACTGATCATGCGCCTCCACAGATGGACGACCGGCGACGGTAGCGATCCGACGTAGCCTCTCAAGGCGCGGGGTCATCCTCTTTCTTACGATCCACGGTTAGTAACGTGTATTCAACAGGTTAGCGAAAGCACCGTCCGAAGTGTACGCAATGACCAAATGTAATTATCGGCCATTTTTTTATCTGCATGACGGGCGGATTTCATTTAATTTGCGTGCTTTCAAATTCGGTCCGTGGCGAAAGCCTCATTTCCCAGAGCGCGGACAACCAGCCGTAGTCGCGCTGGTGAGCTTGACTATAGGAGAGGGAAAACTGTCATGATGAACGCTCGAAAACTGTCCAGTCCGGCATGCCTGATTCCCTTGGCCGGTCTGCTCGTACTGGCCGCCGTCTTTGCCAACGCCCGTCCCGCCCTGGCCCAGGCGGAAGACATCTGCCCGCCGCCTCCCGGCGTGACGCCCCCTGAGGATCCCCTGGTGACGGCGCAACAGGTGGAAGACGGCACCGCGACCCTGAGAGAATTCGGACTGTAAGCGAGAAACCGATTCAGTGTAGGGGCGGGTTCTCGTGAACTGCAGTTATACGTCGGCTGTGTCATGAGGCATGACGGGAGCAATCTGCACTCCGGTTCTACCTATCTTGTGCAATTGACGCCTGATGGCAGGGTGTTTATTCACGCGAAAAATATGGCACTCTCGGGCAGGTTGCTCAATCGCCTGATTTATGGAGCAATTCTTCGAGCGTTGGAAATCAACGTGGCTGGTTTGCAGGATGATCCTGCTGCGATAACGGCTGCTTTCATTGAGGCTGCAGGCAGGGACGGCGGCGAGTTCAACCTGCCCGGCATCCCGGGGGTTTCGGGTTATGCTGCCGTTTATTTTTCTTGGAATTTCAGACTCCCTATCGTGTTGCTTGCCGGATTCGACCTCAACGAATCTCACCTGGTCGACGAAGAAATCGAATATGGAATTCCCTCCGTGACTGCACGTGAGGTGGTGGACAGGGAGAGTCTGAAAGCCTTGGTTACGCAAGCAGGAGAGGCCTTTCACGATCAGCAGAAGGGCGCGACCTGTCCGCGACCTCGAAGGCCAGGGTGGCCCTGAAGGACCCGAACGGCCCCTGGAGGCACGGATCCGTTTACCTTTACATCCTGGATATTGTCAGCAACGTCATCACGTTTCATGCAGCCTTCCCGGACAGATACGAGTATCGACCTTTGATACCCACCGTCACCGACGCCGTGACAGGGGAGTTCATTCTGTCGCAGGCGATCGAGGCGGCGAAGGGTAGCCCGGAAGGCGGCTTCGTGCTATATTACTTCGACGATCCTACGGACGATACCGACAACGCCGATGTTCCCAAAGCAGGTTATGCCCGTCAGTTTACCGGTGAACGCGAGAGAGAAGACAGTACTGCGCTCCCCATAAATTTCATCGTCGGTTCGGGGTTCTACGGGCGCGCAGCCGAAGTCGCGACGGGCCCAGGTCCGGTCGTGGAGGCCACGGTGCTGGGTGACGCCGTCGAGGGGTTGGACGTCGAATTTTCCCGCGCCATCGCCGGGCGTGGGTCCGACTACGCGTGGAGCGCTGTCACCTATGCTGCCGGCCTTCTTTCGCTGACCATCTCCAGCGCGGATGGGGCGAGTGGTTACTATCGTGCCCGCGCCACCAACGCCGACGGCGAGGTCGTGGGCCGGTGGAGCAGCATACCTTTGAACAAAGGCCGCCGCCAGGCCCTGGAACTGACGCTGGGCGGCGGTGCGAGGGTCGTAAGGGTCATATCGCTGGCTGCGGCGGAGCCGGTCGTTGCTGCCAAGCCGGCGTTTGGAGCGGAGGCCGTGCCGGAAGCCAGCGGTCTGGCGCCCAATTCGCCCAACCCGTTCAACAGCGCCACGCTGATCACCTACCACCTGTCGAGCCCTGGTCCCGTGAAGCTGGTGATCTACAACGTGCTGGGCCAGCCCGTACGGACCCTGGTGGACGAGTCCCGGGCCGCGGGAAGCTACCGGGTCAAATGGGATGCGCGCGACGAAATGGGCGCCTTGCTGTCCACGGGCGTGTATATCGCAAGCTTGAGCTATCCTGGCGGTATGCAGACGCAGCGACCGCTCTACCTCAAGTAGCCCGAACGGTCGGGTAGAAGGCGATCGTCTGAGAGAACCCGCCTGGAAACACCTGAAGAGCCTTTAGCACGAGGCTTTCGGGGTTTTCAGACGGGTTTTTTTTGGGCCCTGCGTTAACGCCGCCTCCCTGGCCTTCGTCGCTGGTCTCTGATGAGCGTGACGACTTCCGACGTCGAGATATCCGCCTGGATCGACGGAACGTCCAGTGGCGAGGCGGCGGGGCGTTCCGTCGCCAGTGACGAGTGAGTTCGCGATTCACTCGAGACCGCGGTCACGCTCTTGCCACAGACCGTCAGTATGTTCTACGTCCCGACCCCCGGCGATCGGGAATTGGGCTTGACAATTGCCGTTCGCCGCGCAATATTGCCTTCCCGGTTCTGCAAGACGTTCAGGTGGGATTAAGCGCGTCGCCGTGCAATTCCGGCTACTGATTCTTTTGAAATCGGCTGGTCAGGTTGGTTCAAGTTCCGAGAGGTACATTTATACGCGGATGAGCGCGGCTTGCGAATCGATTCCGAGTACGCTCGCGTTCATGAGTTGGTCACAGATTTTCGTCGGACTCACGCCGTACGGACGGCAGCCTTTGCGGGCTGCCTTTTCTTTTACGGGTTCGCTTCCGTCCGTCCGGCACGCCGATTGATGGCGACGGCGACGTCGCTTGACGGCGGTATATGAGGAGATTCCAATGGGCGACCCCGTGGTATTGCTACGAGAAGGACCGGTGACATTCCACGAGTTCCGGGGAAGCCCTGCCGAGATGGGCAGGGCGCACGGTTCGCTCGACCCGGACTTTGTGCGCACGCGCCTCGAGGAATGGCTGACGTGGCCTCACGATTTCAATCATCCTTACTTCCGGAAGAACATGGCGTTCATGCGGAGCGAGTTTCCGGATTTCATCGAACGTATGGAAGCCTACGGCGCGGCGGCAGGCATCGAGAATTTCGACCAGACCTACTATCTGCACATCGTTAACACGGGTCGCGAGGAAGAGTCGTGTTCCGCCTTCGGAATCCTGCTTCGGGAAGACGGACCGGCCCTTTTGCGGACGTACGATCCTTCCGATGCAGCCGGGACGAGTTACTTTCTCAAGGATCGATTCGCCGCCGCGTTTCCGGATTGCAGGCCGCACGGATACGTGGGCCTGGGCGGGCATCACTTCTGTGTCGTTCATACGTCGGTCAACGACGCCGGCCTGCTGACGGGCTGGGCGTCGGGAGCGCCGAAATTCCATTGGCCCGACAATCCGGAACACGTCAACCTCTTTCAGATCACGGGGCTTGTGCCTCAGCATTGCAAGGACTGCGATGACGTCAGGCGTTTTCTTACGGAGTACCGGATTTCAGGCCTGAAAGGGCTTACCGGAACGGCCGTGGACGCTCGGGGGAACATCCTCGGTTTCGAACTGGAGTCGGAAAATATCGCCTTTCGCGAACCCGAAGACGACATGGTGCTGGAGGTGAACCACTGGCAGCACCCGGATTTGCAGCGCCCGGCCCGGGACAGACTGCCGGAATTCTGGACGAGCCCATATTATTACAACTCGCAGAATCGCGTACATTACCTGGAATACCACCGGGAGACGTTCGTGCAGATGCGCACGTTCGACGACCTGATCGACTTCTCGTTCGACGTACACGCTCCGGGCCGCATCCTGCAGATGCCGGGCGCGAACATTGCGAACTGGATGACCTCGCATGCCATCTTCCTGACTTCCAGGGATCGGAAGATGCGCGTACATCCGTATCCACTGAAGAAAGACAGCTACACCGAGGTCGAGTACGCCGGTTGAATTGTAACCTGTCTCCCTCGCCGGCGTTCGAAACTTCGTTCCAGGGTCCAACCTTCGCGTGTGGAAGTCCCGGATAGGAGTAATCAGGATGCGTAAAATCCGACGTCTCGCCCATCTGCACATCCCGGCAGATTGGGAGCCTGCTGAAATCGTTCCCGAAGCCGGTAAATTGGGCTTCACCGACCTTTACTTTTTCGTGAACAAGGTGGAATCCGGGCTCGATATCGGGGGACTTCGTCTCGCCACGGCGATGGAAGTGGGCAGGCTGGCCGAAAAAGAGGGGATGGGCGTGCTCGTGAATACCGGGTATATGAAATATCACGAGCAGGTGGTGATGGCGCATCCGGAACGGAGGATGGTCCTTCGGGACGACGGATCCGGCGACAGAAGCGGGGAGACCGCATCACCACAGGCCCCCGCGCCGTTGACCTCGGTGGAAGGACGCATCAGGAACGTAAACTGGCTCTGTCCCTTCAATGAGGCCAATAAGCGTCAGTATAAGGAGGAGCTGTGCGCGTTGGCCGGGATTCCCGCGCTTCGGTTCGTCTACCTGAACGACGAGGGCTTCCTCGGCGCGTACGGCGAGATGGCGTGTTATTGCGATTCCTGCCGCGAGCGCTTCGCAGGCCGCTTCGGCGAGGAACCGCCGACTGCGATCGATTGGAAGGATCCGCTCTGGAGGAACTGGATCAAATGGCGCTTTGAGCAATGGACGGCGGTGCACGCGGAGTTCCGCGACGCGGTGCGTGAGGTGCGCCCGGACCTGGGGGTGGGGATGGCCACGGCGTGTACCGAACTGATGGGGATCCGGCCGTGGGCTTCCGCCGTGGACTTGGGGGCGATGAGCCGGGTTCTGGATTCGATGAATACGGGGATATACCACGGCGTCACCCGCGGAACTCATATTTTTACGCCGCGTTTCCCAATTGTACTCGACATGGCCTCTATCTTCGTGGGCGCGCTGCAGGGGAAGCCGCTACGACTGGCGGTACAGGCGTTCTGTCCGGGCACCTCGCTGGAAATGACGCGCAAGGACGGGCAGTGGATCGGCATCCTGCCGTATGCGGTGGGCACGGAGTACGTGAGCCCGTGGTGTTATGAGACGTTGAGGACGTCTCCCGCCCAGTACGCGGGTTATATGGAGACGCTCCGCCTGGACCGCTATCTTGAGGAAACGGAACCCGAAATTGCATGCAGCCTGTTCCATTCCATCCAGAGCGAAGTGTGGCGGTATCACGACGTGGACTACGACGTCCTGGCGATCCATCCGTTCGCGCGGATGTTGCGGGACGAGGGGCTGCCCTATGCGTTCGTCTGGGACAGCCGTCTGGACGAGACAAACCTCAGTCGGAACGGACCGTTGGTAATGCCTCACGTCTGCTGTCTCTCGCTGCAACAGCGGGACCGGCTCACGGCCTATCTGAAAGAGGGCGGACGGATTCTGGCGATCGCGGACCTGGGCCTGTACGACGAGGAGGGAGGTCCCGTCGACAAGGAATTGCCTTCACAATGGGGGGTGATGTGCAACGGCGACAGGCTTGCGGGCCAGTTCAGTCTCGCGTTCACGGACGCCTGTCCCGTGCGGGAGAATATCACGGCTCCGGCGGTTGTGGAGAATCCGTACGAGGTCGGGCACGTCGATGGGGATGTGTGGGCGACCCTTGTGGATGCCGAAGGGCGTGACACGGGCTTGCCCGGGCTGGTATCCAGCCGTGTGGGCGAGGGCAGATTCGTCTATCTGGCGGGCGATCCCGTACTCCATCACCGCGAACCCGGATATGAGCCCCTGGTAAAGTTACCCAACCATACCCGCCGGATGATCGGGAACGTGGTCAGGTTCCTCGCGCGTTGTCCTGCGTGGATCGAGGTGGAGGATTTCCCCCCGGAAACGGCCTATCAGCGGCTTCGGCCCTGGGACCGGCGGGGGATCAATACGTTTCAGTTCTTGCCCCAGGTAGGGCCTCGATACGCCATCGCCATCGTCGCGTCTTACCTCGGCGCGGAGGCGGCCGTGTCGATCCGGTTCCGGATTCCCGCGGGGAAGCGGCTTTTACGGATTTTCAACGGTCTGACCGACGAATCACATTTGACCGATGCGTCGATCGATTCGGATTCCGTCCGATATCGTCTCCGGATCACCCATGCCGACGGCGTCATCCCCATCGTGGCGGAGTGGGAGTGACGCGTTCACGCAGTGAAGGGACTGGACCCCGAATGAACCGCGAACCCGGTTTCCGCGCGCTCGATGGGGATGGGCGGGACGGCCTGACCCCCCGGGCCCTTCTGATCGGCCTTGTCCTGTGCGCGTTTCTGGGACTGGTGCTGCCCTACAACCGCATGGTGATCCAGGGCCGATGGCTGAACGCGTATTTCATCGACCGCGGCGCGCTGGTGCTGCTGTTCTTTCTGGTACTGTTCGCCAATCCGCTGATCGCGGCGCTGCGGAAACGGTTTGCCCTGAGCCGTGGCGAACTGCTTGCCATTTACGTGATGTTTCTGTTTCTGCTGCCCGTCTCGCAAATGGTCAAACACCTGATCTCGTACCTTACCGGCGTTACCTATTACGCTTCACCCGAGCGGCGGGACCTGGAGGCGGTATTGCCCAATATCGTCACGTGGACCGCGCCGCGGGACACCGAGGTCGTCCGGGGCCTTTACGAGGGGCTGCCCAACGGGGTTCCGCCGCCGTGGGAGGCGTGGCTCGTGCCTCTCGTCAGCTGGGGCGCGTTTCTGCTGGTGCTTCTCGGGGTGCTGATCTGCCTGGCGGTAATCCTGCGGAAGCAGTGGGAGGACCACGAACGGTTCGCGTTTCCGATCATGCAGGTGCCCCTGGAATTGAGCGAGACCCGGAGTGGCAGGGTCGGACGCCTCTTCAGGAGCCGCTTGATGTGGGCGGGTTTCGCGATTCCGTTCGCGATCGGTTCGATCAACGCGCTGCACCACTATTTTCACACGGTCCCGCGGGTCGGCCTCATCCACGATATCTGGATCTTCAACGGCACGACGCCCTTGCGCCTCAGGCTGCACTTCGCTATTCTGGGATACTCGTATTTTGTCAATACCGACGTGAGCCTGAGCATCTGGGTGTTCAACGTCATCTCCAAGATTGTCAGAGGGGTTCTGGCAATCCTGGGTGCGGAGCGCTACAATGTTTCGGGCGTGGTGGGCCGGTTCAGTTCCCAGGGTCACGCATCCCTGGCCCTGATGGGCATGGGTTACATGCTGGTCCTGGCCGCGTACAGCCTGTGGATCGGGCGTGAACACCTGCGTCAGGTCGCGGCGAAGGTGCTGGGAAGACCATCCGCGGCGGACGATTCAAACGAGGTGATGTCCTACCGGGCCGCTGTAATCGGGATCGGCGGTGGGGCGTTGTATCTGGGGTGCTGGCTTTACCAGGCCGGGATGTCGCCGCCGGTGATCCTGGTCTTGTTCGCCTCCTGTTTCATCGTCTTCCTGGTAATGGCGCGGATTGTGAGCGAGACCGGTTTCGTCACCGCGTACTCACCCATCAATCCCGCCGAGTTCGCCGTCTGTATGGTCGGGTCCTCGGCTTTCAGCCCGGCAGGACTGGTCACGCTGGGATTCGGCTACGCCTGGACGATGACGCGAACGAGCACGCTGATGCCCCGTGCTGCCGGCGCGCTCTTTCTTGCACGGCGATTTGCACGGAGGCGGGGACTGGTCTGGGCAATGGGTCTGGCGCTTGGGGTGGGGCTGATCACCGCAAGCACGATGACGTTGAAGCTCGGCTACGGGCACGGCGGGTTGAATCTGGACCGGCACTTTCTGGACTACGCGCGACTCCCCTTCGATGCCTTCGTTGGGCGGCGCATGCTGGAGCCGAGTCCGATTTTCACGAGAGGGATTCTGTATCTGGGTCTGGGGGGCGCCATTGCGGCCCTTCTGGCGACGATGCGAGCCAGGTTCGTGTGGTGGCCCCTGCATCCTGTCGCGCTCCCCGTCAGCACGATTGCATATACGGATTACTTCTTTATCAATGTCTTTCTGGCCTGGGGAATCAAGAGCCTCGTTTTGAGATTCGGAGGCGCCAGGTTCTACCGATCGACCCGCCCGTTCTTTATGGGGATTATCCTGGGGGAGGCCGTTTGTACCGGGCTCTGGATTGCGGTGGACTACTTTACCGGGACGGTCTCGAATGCGTTCTTTCCCTATGCGTGAGGCTGAGACCGGGCTAAAAAACGGAGGACAAAAATGAACGCGGAAAGAAACACGGAACCGGGTGGTGGCGGAACCCACGCGGTTGAGTTGAATCAGACCTGGGATATGGGCGGCCTGGTCGACCTGACCTGCGATTATTTCAACGGGATGCCGGTGGACATGACGGGAACGCTTCCGTCGTTTCAGGTGCGGGAACTGGACGAAGAAATGGAGGCCTTGTGCCGGGGTCGCGAGTACCGCAGCTACACGCAGGAGGTCCGGATGTGCGTGCAAGCCGGCAATTATCTGGAAACGGGAGCGCATCTGTACCCCGAGATGGAGTCAATTGCCGACGTCGGCCTGGAACGGCTGTTCGTATCCGCGGTGGTGCTGCACATTCCCAGAGGGAAGGATGAGAAGGTGACTGCCGCCGATCTGGATGGCGCACTTGCGGATCTTGGCGAGACCATCCATCCCGGAGACGCAATCCTGGTGGCTACCGGTTACAGCCGGTTTGAGAACAACGACGTTCGCTGCGACCTCACGCCGCATTTCAGCTACGACGCGATCGACTGGGCGGTGAGTCGCGGACCTTCAATCCTCGCGTCGGACATGGCGAGTTGGCACGACGGTGAGGAAGAACCGAGTTTCTGGCCCATGCTGATGAGGTCCGGCGTTCTGGTGATCGGTTCGCTGCTGAACGTGGCGGAGATCAACGCTCCCCGCATCCGGTTGATCGCCCTTCCGATGAAAATCAGAGGCGCGTGCGCGGCGCCCTGCCGGCTGATCGCCGTCCTTCCTTCGCGAAGGACAGAAACCGACTGATTTTTCGGAAATCGGGAAGGCGCATACATGCGAATCAGGGTCGACACTCGAGGGGAATGCCATGAAGATTGAAAGAATCACCGCCCATCGGCTTCGGGAATGCGAAATCAGCATGGAAAAGTGGACGCACTTTACGAAGTGGAAGGCGAGCGAGGACTGGATTGAGGACGAAGACTTCGGTAAGAAGTGGATTTCCCCCACGTGCATCTGCTACAACCCGACCGACGGTCTCGTCTACGTGGGTCTGACCGCGCTGGACAGGGATATCTTCTACACGTTCGACCCCGCGACGGATTCATGGACGTCATTGAATTATCCCGGTGAACGGGACCGGTACGGCAGCAAGATCCACCAGGGGCTGGAGGTGGACGACGAGGGGCGGGTGTACGCCGGCGTAGCCACGCTGGGAGACGCGGATATCTGGCCGAAGGCCACGGGCGGTCCGATTTTCCGATATGACCCCCGGACCGGAGAGTACGAGTTCCTGTGCATCCCGATCGAGCACGACTACGTTCAGGGGTTCGTAATGGACCGCCGGCGGGGCATCATCTACGGGGATACGTTTCCCGGGAGAAAGATGTTTCGATACGATATCGGAAGCGACAGCGCGCGTGTGCTGACCATGCTGGGCGACGTGTCCACCGAGCATCTTGCACTGGACGCGGACGGAGGCGCCTGGCACACGTACGAACTCATGCAGTGGGCGGGACGCTATCCACTGTTGCGATACGATCCTGACCGGGATGAGATCGATTTTACGAACGTGGACCTGCCTGACGTATCGCCGGGAAATAAGGGGTCGAATCAGATGGACACGGCGCTGTTGACGGCCGACGGGACGCTGTACGTCGGAACCGCCGCGGGGGCGCTGGTGCGGGTGGATCACCGGGGTCCGGAGGTTACGGCGACATATCTGGGAAAACCCTTTGTCGCGCCGCGCATGAAGGGGTTGATCGAGGGGCCGGACGGGCTGATCTACGGGGTCAGCGGGGGAGACTACGATACACACTTCTTTACGTACGACCGCGAGACTGGGCTGTTTAATAACCTGGGTCCCATTCAGGATACGCGGGACGGGACGCGTTGCTGGCTGGCGCACCATATGTGCATGGTGGATGCAAAGACGTTCATCGTGGCTGAATCGGACAACCACTTTCGCGCGAGTTTCCTGTTCAAGGTGGAGCTGGATTAGACTCAGAATAAACTGCCGCACCACGCGGTTCCTGAATCGAATTCAGCGCCTCACCTCCCGGCCTGAGAACATCGGATGGCACTGATTGCAATAGGCGGATTCCCTGGCGCCGGGAAGACGACAATATGCAGGAGACTTTCCAGAGCGTTCAATCTTCCCTGCCTGAGTTCGGATACCATCGGCCGAACGATCGATGGCTCGCGGGGAATCAAGGACGGCGAGGTTGACACGTACCGGATCGCCTACGACGTACTCTTCCGCCTTTGCGAGGAGTTCGTTGAATCCGGGGCTTCGGTTGTGCTGGATATGTCACTGGGATGGGAATTCCATTGGCGGCAATTGGACGCAATTCTGAAACGGCATCCGCAGACTTTGTTCCTGCCCGTCATTCTCCGTTGTTCCCATGCAAAGTGTAAGGAGCGGCTCGAGGCGCGGCACAGGGCAATGCCCGGTATGTACGCCCCTCCGGCATACTTCAGGGATGAGCGGAAGGTCCGCGAAATCTGGGAATACCTTCAAGACCTCAGTCGTCCGGAGGTACGCTACGTCGATGCCAGCGGAGATGTGGAACACGTGTATGAGAAAGTAAAACAGTATGTTATAAGCCGGATGCCGAAACTTGGGAGGTCTTCTTGAATGAACGACGGATACAGTGGTTGGCGCCTGCCGATGGCAGCATTTGTGGACACCGCGTCAGGAATTCGACTCTCTTGGATTGTTCGGAGTCGACAATGGCGGCTGGCGATGCCAGGCAGGTTGCCCGACACCTTGCCATACCGGCAAAATCACCCACGCCGTTTCAAACCTTAGCAGTCCGTTGATAAAGTCGCTCTGTAGGCGAGGCCGAGCCATCGTGGCCGAAGACAAGGCGCACGACCGAGTCGACTCCGGGGATTCGGCGAGGGAGCGCAACGCAGTAATTCGGCCAAGAGATTCGAAATGTCAATGCGCTTTTGGCGCAAAAGCCACGTAAAACGTGCCTGGCAGTCTCTTATTGGATTAAAATTCCTCGATGGGTGCGAATCCGTTTACAATTCTCAGGAATCCGTGAACCGCATACTGGCAACTGGCGAGCCTATTCAGACCAGAGCCTTTCGATATACTCTCGAGCCGCAAACCTGCCTCAAGAATCGCCTCGCCGGATCGATAGCCCCTATCTTTGACAGTCTCCCTGTTGTTGATTGAGCGACTGAGTATAAAGTTCAATGCCATGGAGGGCTACTCTGGCGATGTTTCGAAGGCGTTCCAGATCATCCACCGAAACCCATCTGACTTCGGCGATTTCGGAATTGGCGTTCACGTGATCTGAAGTTATCCGGCAGAGAAATATGGTCACTGTGTCACGCTTTCCTTCCGCATTCGTCCGGTACTCGCCCAATCTTTCCGTTTTGTATGTCGTGAGAGACAGTTCTTCTCTGATTTCCCGTGCAATTGCGTTTTCGGGCGCTTCCCGCTACGGGCGGTAGCCCCCGCCGGCAAGATTCCAGAGCGCCAGGTCGCCGTATGTGTTTCGGATCAGCAGGACTTGCCGATCGTCATTAGGCCCTGGAACAACGCCCTTTACACCAAACGTCCTTGGGCGAAACGTCCTCCAATAGGCCCTCGCGAGAGGGAAAAGGCACTTGCGAAACAGTGGTTCAATCATTTCAATAGACTCCGAGCTGACAGACGCGCCTTAATTCAAGGGTACATTTGAAGACTCACAGTAAGGCTTCGGCGCGAAATGCACAAATTATCATTCATTGAATTTCGAGTCAATGATCGATTGTCAAGGGAAGGGCGTATGGTCTGAGGCTCGCATTCCGCGAGAAGCCGACATATTGGACCTCTTCGATGCAGAACGTCACTTAGACCAAACTGGTTGAACGCGGTCTTGCATGACCGATTACTACGTAACATCGTCTTGGTCGTGATTAGTCCGGTTGCGACCGGTATGGGTGATGACGCGGAGGGAGATATCTTGAAGCCCGACGTTTCCACCCTCTACGTCTCCGATCTGGACGGCACGCTGTTGGGCAACGATACGTCGCTGTCACAGTATAGCAAGGATACCCTCAATGCCATGTTGGATCAGGGGCTGCTCTTTACCGTGGCCGGCGCACGCAGTATCGCCTCCATGGTTCGCCTGCCTGCCCACGTGTGATAAACCTGTCATCCTGAGGATGCCGCAAGGGAAACCACGCGTCCGCGCATACGGGCTGGTGAAGGCTTCCTCAGGCCGAGAAGACGGGAGATTCTTCGCTCCGCTCAGAATGACATGCTTTGCGGTAGCCGTTGTCGAAGTGTGTCGGCCATCCGTCGGCTCGGACTGTCATCCAGAGGAGGCCCTGTCTGCCGTGTCCGGCACAGGCAGGCGCCAGGCTGACAAGGGATCTCCTGTCTCCGTAGCGGGACGTTTCTGTTTGCCGGAAGGGCCGTTAAGGCTTATTTTTATTGTGACTTATTCAGCGCAACGTCGTCCATCGTCGTGATCGGAGAGTGATCGAAGTGACGGTCCATGAGGCAGTCCTTCTCGGACTGGTGCAGGGATTGTCCGAGTTCCTGCCGGTGAGCAGTTCCGGGCATCTCGTGCTGGGGCAGGCGTTGCTGGGCCTGCAGCCGGGCGACCTGGTGTTCGAGGTAATCGTCCACTTCGGCACGTTGCTTGCCGTACTCACGGTACTTGGAGGCCGGATAAGGGGACTGGCAACAGGCTGTGTCCGGCGGGACCCCGCGTCCTGGCGAATGGTGGTGCTGCTGCTGGTCGGCACAATACCGGCCGGTGCCATCGGCTTTTTTTTTGAGGACTATCTGACACTGGCGTTCCAGAGTCCCGCCGCGGCGGCGGGATGCCTCGTCGCAACGGGAATCGTGTTGTGGAGCACCCGATTCGTTACGGGGCGCCGGGAGGAAATCGGGTTCGGCGACGCGCTGCTGATCGGGCTTGCGCAGGCGCTTGCGATACTGCCCGGGATCTCACGCTCCGGTATGACGATCTGCGCGGGGTTGTGGCGCGGCGTTGACGGCAGGGAGGCGGCGTCCTTTTCGTTCCTGCTCTCGATTCCCGTGATTCTCGGCGCAACCGCATTAAAGGCGGGCGACCTGATTGCGGATCCGCCCGACTGGAACGTCGTCGCACCCCTGTTGATCGGTCTGGTTGCCGCGTTCGTTTCAGGTGCGGTTGCGATCCGATGGCTGTTCGCCCTGCTGCGGGGCGGCAGGCTGGACCGGTTTTCATACTATTGCTGGGCAATTGGATTCACGGCGTTGACATTCTTCTGGCTGGGTTCGTGAAGGGACGCTTTATGCGAATGGCGATATGTCTTGCTGTTTTGGCTGTAATGGCGGGGTGCGGGAGAAATCCAAAGGGTTTGCAGGCCGAAGAACTGTCGAATATGCTGTCCATAACGAATCTGGCCGCGCAACCGGTGTACGATCAGGGCGACCCGCCCCGGATTGTCGCGGTGCGGATTGACGCGGACGTGGTCCACGTTGGAGACGTTCCTATCGACGAACCGTTTGTGCTGACCTGGCGGCTGGTGGACGATCAGAATGATACGGTAGGACAGGCATCGAAGCGACTGGAAGGAGATATGGAACCCGGCGCGGTGCGGCGCGTGACGTTGACCGTGGAATTCGAAGCCAGGGAAAGCGTTGGCGGACTCCGGAACGTGGCTACGTTCGATCCCGTATCCGATTAGGCCAGAAATGGCTTGATTGCCCTTACCGAATGTGGTATCATCCGTCCTTCCGTATAAGGATTCCCACTCCGGCGCCGTTGCCGGGCTTTTTTTCGCCCGGAAGGGAATAAATGGAACTCTACATCATCCGGCATGGGCAGTCGTCGAACAACGCGTCAGGAGGCGACGGTCAACGGGTGTGCGATCCGCCATTGACAGGAATCGGCGAAGCGCAGGCAAATCAGCTTGCCCGGTATCTGGCCTCGGACGCGGGCGGGGCAGACGGAATCCGCCCCGGATTTCGATTCGACCGGCTGTTTTCGAGCCCGATGCTGCGGGCAATGCAGACCGCGGCGCCCGCAGGAAAGGCGCTGGGGATCCGGCCCGAAATCTGGATCGACATTCACGAAGAGGGCGGGATCTGGCTGGATGAAGGGGACGATCGGGGAGAGGTGGGGTATCCGGGCCTCACCCGGAGCGAGATCGAGGCGCGGTTCCCGGGATTTGTAATACCCGAGACGATCACGGAGGCGGGCTGGTGGAACCGCCCTCCTGAAGTCAAATCGGAGTGGCGCGCGCGGGCGAGAAGGGTAGCATCGGTACTGCACGAACGATTCGCGGGCACAGGGGAGCGGATCGGACTGGTGTGCCACGGCGGATTCGCCAACGATCTGCTCCATGCCGTGTTCGCCGGAATGCCGGACAGCATTTATTTCGAGAATCCCAATACGGCCATCAGCCGGCTGGACTTCAATGGCAAGGGATGGGTGCAGGTCCGTTATCTGAGTCTCGTGGCTCACCTCACGCCGGACCTGATCACACCGGAGTTGTCCGTGTAGCGTAACGTCTAGCAGTCCGTTGAAAAAGTCGCTGCCGAAGGCAAGGCGCGCGACCGCGTCGAATCGCGGGATTCGGCAAGGGAGCGCAACGCAGGTGTTCGGCCACAAGGGCCGGACGTAGTCCGGATGGACTTTTTCAACGGGCTGCTAGGGACGTGAGACGTAGAAATTGAAAATGAGATTCGGAGGGCTTACGTCGGATGCACCCGCTGAGCCACCGGACGGCGCGGCAACCGGCTCGTTTTCCAGGAGAGCGGTTGTCTGATCCATTTCCATACATTAGCCCCAATTCAAAAAAACAGCAACCCGTCGACGCGACGAAAACCACTGAAACGGGGCGCAACGGTCGTCAAGAACGACATTTTTTCAGCTCACGTCCAGTGACCTGGTGTATTCTGGTAATCAGCCGTCAAATCACCTTTATCCACTTGCCTGTATTCGATTTTACGTCCCGGAAAAAAAACGAATCCATGTTAGAGGTATACCGTTATGGCTGAACACGAAGTCATTCTGTCCGGTTTTGCGGATGAGGGTCCGGTGAGCAAAAGGGCCGAAGAACAGCTGACGATGATGTCGTCCCTCGGGCTGTCGTATTACACCATCCGGTTTATCGATCTCGGCGATGGCGTTAAAAACGTCATGGAGCTGTCGGACGAGGAAGTACAACGGCTCCAGGATCTCCACAAGGCGTTTGACGTCAACGTCTCCAGCGTAGGCTCTCCGCTGGGCAAGGTCAAGCTCGTGGATGAGGACGACGGCACGCAGAATCGCTTCGTCCCCTTTGAGTCCTATCTGATGAATGACGTTCAGCGGGCGATCGATCTGGCGCACGCCTTCGATACCAGGCTGCTCCGGGGCTTCAGCTATTACCATCCACACGGGGAGGACCCGTGGCCGTACCTGGACCAGGCGGCGGATCAACTCGGAGCAATTGTCGAAAAGTGCGCTTCGGCAGGGGTGGTCTACGGCATGGAGGTGGAGGCCGATTTGATTGGCGGGGACGGCGACACGTTGATCGCACTTTTCGAGAAAATCAACAGTCCGTACGTCTGCATTATTCCGGACGTGGGGAACATGGAGTCCAGCGGTCACACCCCGGACAGCGCATACGAGCACTACGTCAAGATGAAACCCGGCGTGGGATGGATACACATCAAGGGTTTCAACAATCCCTCGAACCAGGCCATGCTGGATGCGGCCGGGGAGCGGGGATTGACCCGGTTCATCCCCGTGGACCGGGGCGATTCCGGCCACGAGCAGGTGCTGCGGGATTTCCGGACGCTGGTGCCTGAGATTCACGAGCGCCTGTCACCGCTGGGTGTGCCGGGCGTATTCGTGGATCTGGAGCCGCACGTGAAGGGCGGCGGCCAGTTCGGCGGCGTGAGCGGGGTGGACGGGTTCGGCGTGGCATTTCGCAGCCTCTGCCGCCTCCTGGATTACCTGGAGTACGACTACCGTCTGACAGGCTACGAGGATATCTCCAATCCCGCGTCGTAAGCATCAACGCGGGCGAATACCACCAGGGGTGCAGTTGACGCGCCCCTGTTCTTTTTGATTTCCAGGTCGAGGTCCCAGTGGCAGTATCCTCCGTTCCGCCGGAATCCAACAGGGTCACCTTCGCCCGGAGTCTGGGTTGCTTCGACGCGTCGATGATCGGAATCGGCGCGATGATCGGCGCGGGGATCTTCGTGCTGACCGGAATCGCCGCGGGCGAGGCGGGTCCGGCGTCGATCCTGGCGTTTGCGCTCAACGGCCTGGTGACCCTGATGACGGCGTTCTGCTATGCCGAACTCGCCTCGGCGATTCCCGAGGCCGGCGGTGGATATTCTTTCGTCAAGAGGGCGTTTCCCGGGCCCGTGGGTTTCCTGTCCGGATGGATGCTCTGGTTCGCCTATACGGTGGCGTGCAGTCTCTACGCCCTGGGATTTGCCGGCTACTTCTGGGAGTTTTTCCACAAGTACTTGCCGGACGTCAGCCACGCCATTCAGGCGACAACCGGCGTTCAGCCTTCGGTTGCACTGGTGACGGTGGTCGTCAGCAGCGTCTTCGTCTGGTTGAACGTACGCGGCACGGAGGTCACGGGCAAGGCGGAGAACGTGATCACCATCTCCAAGATTCTCGTGCTTCTGGTATTTGTCTGGTACGGGCTGGCGCATATTTTCGCGGCCCCCGAACAGGCTGCGAAGAGTTTCTCCCCCTTCTTCCCGAAGGGACTGGGGGGCGTACTCGTGGCCATGGGGCTGACGTTTATCGCCTTTGAAGGGTACGATCTCATTGCGACGGTTGCCGAAGAAATCAAACAGCCCGAGATCAATATTCCGAAGGCCACGTTCATTTCCCTGGGCGTGACCGTGGTTGTCTATCTGCTGATTGTCTTTGTTTCGCTGGGTGCGGTCCAGCCCGAGGCCACCACGTCGTGGGAATTCCTGGGTCGGTATCAGGAAACCGCGATTGTGAAGGCTGCGGACAGTTTCATGCCGGCATTCGGCGTGGCAACCATTGTCTTCGGCGGGCTTCTGTCAACCATGTCCGCGCTGAACGCGACCGTGCTGGCCTCCAGCCGCGTGGCTTTCTCCATGGGCAGGGACCGGTGGCTGCCGGCGGGGATGGCCTCGATTCACTCCGACAGGCGGACCCCCCACATTGCGATTCTGGTCACCGGTGCGATTCTGACGGGCATCGCGCTGCTCCTGCCCATCCACGTGGTCGGGTCCGCGGCAAGCCTGATGTTCCTGCTTACGTTTACGCTCGTGAACCTGTCGTTGCTCGTCCTGCGGCGCCGGGCGCCGGAAATCGAGCGCAGGTACAGAGTGCCGCTTTTCCCCTGGCTGCCACTGCTTGGCGCGGCATCGAACATGCTCCTGGCGATCTACCAGTTCCGTTTCGATCCAATGGCCTGGTACATCGCGCTGGGATGGATCACGGCGGGGTTTTTCGCGTATACCGTCTACTTCCGGAAAGAATCGGGTGAGGCCGAGCCCCACGTGCTGGACGCCCTTCCCCTCGAGACCGCCCGCGCGCCTTACAGGGTTCTCGTGCCCGTGGCCAATCCGAATACGATCGCGTCTCTGCTGGATATCTCCATTCCCGTGGTAAAGGCGAAAAACGGAGATCTGATCGTGAACACGACGGTGGAGGTACCGATTCAGCTGCCCATCCAGGAAGGCATGAAGTACATCAACCACCGGATGCCCCTCCTG
Organism: Candidatus Latescibacterota bacterium; assembly: GCA_021295655.1. GTDB lineage: Bacteria > Latescibacterota > UBA2968 > UBA2968 > JAAXHE01. The sequence goes on along the minus strand of JAGWBX010000008.1, from coordinate 38,922 downwards.
CGGACGGCACAGGCCCACGCGCAGAAGCAGAACCTGCGCATGGTGTCGGACATCCGTGTGGCGCACCGTTTGGACGAAGGCATTCTCTCGGCGGTCTCGGATGAGCACGCGGAACTTCTGGTGATTGGATGGAAGGGATTTACGACCACGCGCGAACGGATTTTCGGCGAGGTGCTCGACAGGGTGGTGAACCGGGCCACGGCCGACGTGGCGGTGGTCAAACTGCAGGACCGGGCCAGGTTCGATCGCATCCTCCTGCCCACTGCCGGCGGGCCCCATACCCGGTTCGCCGTTGAGTTGCTCGAGCCGATCGTCGCGGCCTACGGCTCCCGTGTGACGGCCTGCTACGTCATCCCCGAAGATGCGGACGCGGAGCGGGAACAGGAGGCTATGGGGTGGATGCAGCAGACGTTGTGCGACGCGAATCTGGGCGAAGTTGAATGCCGTGCGATCCGCTCCCGGTCCGTGCCGGCGGGCATTGTGAGGGCGGGCGCGGATTTCGACCTGATCGTCATGGGCGCAGCGAATACAGGCCTGTTCCAGCAGCTTCTGTTCGGCGAGGTGCCGGACCGGGTGGGGCGTTACGCCAAGACGTCGGTGATGCTGGTCAAAAAGCGCGAGGGCCGGGGCAAAGCGTGGCTGCGGCGGTTGATGAGTTGAGCCGGGATCGGATATTATTTCACTCAATCATGAGGAGATGACATGTTGAACGGTGGCGCAACCACCCTGGACATCACGCCGCCGCTGGGAACGCTGATTCCGGGTCTGTTTCACGAACGCAGGGCGGAGGGGGTCCACGATCCGCTGAATGTGCGCAGTTTCGTTCTGGAGCGGGACGGCGGGGGAATCGCGATTGTGGTATGCGACCTGGTGGGCGTGTCGCGAACGTACCTGGACCGGGCAAAGGCGCGAATTGCCGAGTCCACGGGACTGGCGCCCGAACGGGTGCTGATCTGCTGCACCCATACCCACTCCGGCGCCCAGACGGGAGATGACGCCTATACGGCATTCCTGGTGGAACGGATTGCGGATTCCGTGCGCATGGCCTGGGACGGACGCGACGCGGCGGCGGTGGGCTGGGGATGCGCGCAAGAGGGCCGGCCGGTATTCAACCGGCGGTTTCATATGGCGGACGGTACGGTGCGGACCAACCCCGGTATCGGCAATCCCGACGTGGTGAAGGCCGCAGGGCCCGTCGATCCGGACGTGGGCGTAATCTGCATACAGAAGCCGGATGGCGAGCCCGTGGGCCTGCTGTGCAACTACGCATTGCACTACGTGGGCGGGGGTGACCACGAGCGGGAGATTTCGGCGGACTATTTCGGGCATTTTTCGCGTCTCATCCAGCGGATGCGCGGCAAACGGTTTACGGCGGCGCTTTCGAACGGCGCTTCGGGCGACATCAACAACCACGACGTGATTGGAGGAAGCCGAAGCGCGAACGACCGGCACCAGCATTCCGAACGCGTCGCCGCGCTGTTGGCGGCCCAGGCCCTCTGGGTGTGGAACGAAATGGAATTCACCGGCGACCTGCTTCCGGGCGGCGAAATGGTCGAAGTGGCGCTGCAGCGCAAGGCCCGCCCTTCCCCTGCGGACATCGCCAGGGCCCGTGAAATCGATGAGAGCGGTCGAGGGACCATGGCGGATCGGGCGTTCGCCCGGCGTATTCTGCGCCGGATGGCGGACGTGCCGGACGAGACGCGGACCTGGGTGCAGGCATTGCGGATCGGAGACCTGGCCCTGGTGGGCGTTCCGGGTGAATTGCTGGTCAGGCCCGGATTGGAGATCAAAAAACGGTCTCCGTTCGGGCAGACGATCGTGCTGGAACTCGCAAACGACAGCGTGGGATATCTGCCCGACGAGCAGGCCTGTAAGGAGGGCGGCTACGAACCCGAAGCGGCCCTGTACAGCCCGGGATCCGGCGAGAAGATCGTGGAAGCGGCCGTTGGCCTGCTGGACAGGTTGCACTGTTCTTAGCCCCAATCCAAAAAACAGCAACCCGGCGACGCGACGAAAACCCCTGAAACGGGGCGTAACGGTCGTCAACAAGGACATGCTTTCAGTTCGCGTCCAGTGACCTGGTGCATCCTGGAAATCAGCCGTTAAATCACCTTTATCCGCTTGCATATACGCGGTTTTACTTCCCCGAAGCGTTGCGCAACAAATTTAGACATTGGACCGGATGGACCGGCTTTGAACAACAGGTCGGCATCCGGCCTGAAGCGTATAGGGAGGACGTATGTCGGAAAAGATTCGTATCGGAATCATCGGCGCCGGAGGCATCTTCCGGAGCCGTCATTTCCCGGGGCTGGCAAAGATCGGGGACGCGGAGGTGGTTGCCATCTGCAACCGGAGCGAGGCAAGCGCGGGCGCGATCGCACGCGAATTCGGCCTGTCGCCGAGACTGATGTCGGATCCGAACGCGTTGATATCGAGCGGGGACGTGGACGCCGTGATGATTGGCACGTGGCCGTACCGGCACTGCGAATACGTGCTGGCCTCCCTGGACGCCGGAAAGCATGTCTTCGTGCAGGCGCGGATGGCGATGAACCTGCGGGAGGCGAAGGCCATGTACGCCAGAGCGCGTGAGACTGGCCTGGTCACGCAGATCTGCCCGTCGCCGATGGCAATGAAGGGCGACTGGTTCATCCAGCGGCTGATCCGCGAGGGATACCTGGGCGAGATCTACCACGTTTATACACGATCATTCAGCGGGGACAACTGCGATCCGGATCAGCCGCTGCACTGGCGGCAGATCGACCGGTATTCCGGTTTGAATGCGCTGAACATGGGCATCCTGGTGGAAATCGTGCAGCGCTGGGCCGGCCAGATGAAATCGATAACGGCGCACGCGGAAACGTTCATCAGGTCACGGCCGCTGGCCGATGGCGAGGCGAGTGGACCGGTGGAACGCCCCGACTCGGTGCATATCCTGGGGCAGATGGAGAACGGCGCGCAGGCCGCGTTCCTGTTTTCCTCCGTGGCGCGGTTCGGCACCGACCCGCAGGTGGAGCTCTACGGCAGCGAGGGGACCCTGATCTACAAGCTGGACAGCGATACCATTCTGGGCGGGAGGGCCGGAGACAGCGGGCTGTCCGAAATTCCAATCCCGGACGCCGAGGCACGAGAGTGGACCGTGGAGCAGGATTTCGTGAGCGCGATCCGGGGCGGGCCTCCCGGAGATACCACCTTTGAAGCCGGCCTGAAGTACATGGCGTTTACCGAGGCGGTTTTCCGATCCGTGGAACGGGGCGGCGCGGTGCATCTGCCCCTGGTGGATTGAACGCATAATCCGAAAGGACCGTTGTCGTGGGCACTGAATATGGAATCGCCGTTGTGGGTACGGGGTATATCGGCCTGGAGCATATCAAGGCGATTGCAGAGAATCCGCGAGCGAGCCTGCGTGCGATCTGCGGGTCGGCGCGCAGCGAGGGTCGTTTGGGGGAGATGAAGGCCGAATACGGCGCCGATCGAGTGACCGCGGACTACGGGGAAATTGTCGCGGACGAGGCGGTCGACGTGGTCTATCTCTGCACGCCCAACCGGCTGCACGCCGATGAGGCCGTTGCCGCGCTGGAGGCCGGCAAGCACGTGTTCTGCGAAAAGCCGATGGCGACCACGTTGAAGGATTGCCGCCGCATGGTTGCCGCGGTAGAAGGTTCGGGCCGGCAGTTGATGGTGGGCCACGGCGCGCGTTTCAGGCAACTGCACCGCGCCGTCAAGGACCTGTTCGATTCGGGCAAACTCGGCGAAGCCTGTTTCTGCGAGTCGGACTACGTCCATTCACTGGAGCCGTTCCTTCGGGGTCCGGGACACCAGTGGTGGCGGCACCCGGATGAGGGACAATTCGCGGTGATCGGCGGGGCGTGTCATCCGCTGGACCTGATGCGCTGGATCGTGGGGGAACTGGAGGAAGTGTCGGCCTACGGCGTCACAAAGGTTTTGCACGACGTGGACTGGCACGATACGGTAATCGCGTCGCTGAAGTTCAGGAATGGCGCGGTGGGAAAGTGCCTGGTTTCCGTGGGTGCGCCGCGGCCCTATTCGATGACGTTCAATCTTTATGGCGCCGAGGGTACGGTAGAGGAGAACCGGCTCTACCTGAAGGAGTTCGGAGAAATTGAGGCATTTGCGGACATTCCGTTTCCGGTATTGGGCGAGGTACACGCGTGCGCCGAGGAACTGGCGCATTTCCTGCACTGCCTTGACACGGGCGAAACCCCGATGATTGACGTCAAGGACGGGGCACGGACGATGGCGGCGTGTTTCGCGGTGGCGGAATCGATCGAAACCGGAAAGCCCGCGAAGGTGGTCACGGAGTTTTGACGGGGGTTGCGGCGTGTCGGGGAGAGGTTTGGAATATGGGTGACGTACGGCTCGTGGCGTTTGATCTGGATGGCACGCTGCTCGACAATCAGGGCCGGATGTCAAGCGGGTCTGTCGAGGCGCTACGGCGGCTGGCACGAGCCGGCATCGCGATGGCGTCGATCAGCGGCCGAAACGTGGGCAAGAGCTTGGCGCCGTTTTTGCCCGATCTGAGGCCGGCGCTGCACGTGGGGAGCTACAATGGGGCCATCGTGCTGGGAAATGGCGCGGATAACGAGCGGCCGTTGTTGCACGAGCAGCGATTGCCGGAGGATGGCTTCCCCGATCTTCTGGATTTTATCGGCGATTGCCGGGTGAATTTTATCTACTGCAGGTGCGAGGCCGATGGATGCGGGCTCAACGAGGCTTATCTGACCGACGAGAAGACGGAGTGGATTGGAAATCTGGTACAAATGACCGGTGTGAAAATCGTACTCGACGCGGACCTGTTGGCCAGGGCGCGGGCGTTCGTTCCGCCCCCCAAAATGATTGTGTTGCCGGGCCCTCAGCGACGGGAAGAGGTGTTCGAGGGGATGGGTTCCGCGTTCGGACAACGGTTCTACCTGGCGCGCACGGGCGACGACCGGATCGAGATCATGCATCCGGAGGTGAACAAGGCGGTGGCGTTACGCGAGATCTGCGATGCGTGCGGCGTCTCCCTTTCTCAGTCGCTTGCGATTGGAGACGGGGACAACGATCTTCCGATGCTGAGGGCGGCGGGAGTCGGCGTGCTGATGGGAAACGCGGACAGTCTGACCAGAGAATCAGCCACCGAAGCGGGCGTGCGGATGTGCGAGTCGCTCGAGGATGAGGGATTCTCGAAAACGTTGGCGCGGTACGTACCGGGCGATTAGCGTTTCATTCCGATCGGGTCTCGGAATCTTCTTCGATGCGCGCCCGAAGGTCCACGCTGCTGGACAGAATGTGCTCCTCCATGGCCCGCTGCGCGGCTTCGGCATCGCGTTTCCGGATGGCGCGCAGGATTCTTCCATGCTCGTCCACCGACATCCGGGCCCGCACCTCCACCGTATGGGTTGCGGGTTCCTCCAGGCTGGCCCGAATCCACTCCTGAAGATAGTTACGTATCATCACAAGGAGGTTGCGGAGGATCGAATTCTGGGTCGCCCGGGCAACGGCCAGATGGAATCGGACGTCGAATTCCAGAAACTCGCCGGGCTGGTCCAGCGATGCTTCAATTCCGCCAGTTGTCCGTTCGAGTTCCCGAAGGTCGGCTTCTGTGGCGCGCCCCGCGGCCAGGAATGCGTTCCGGGATTCCAGCATGAGCCGGGTCTCCACGAGGTCGTTGATTTCCTTCGGGTCCAGCAGCAGGCCCCAACTCAGGGATTTCTCCAGGTATCGGCCGCTGTTGTCGCACACGAACGTACCCTCGCCGATCCGGGGTTCCAGGATACCCATTACTGAGAGCGTTCGGAGGGCTTCCCTGAGGGAGGTCCGGCCCACCCCGAACTGTTTGCAAAGGCTTCGTTCCGGCGGCAGTCGATCGCCGGGTTTCAGCACGTCCCTGGAGATCAGATCGATGATCTGGCCGACGATTTCGTCGCTCAGCGACGTGCGCCTGACGGGCGTCATCTGTTCGAGCGCCGGGGCATTCCGCTTTTGATTCAAGCGATTTTCCCTATATAAAAGTGACTTACATGGAAAGACAGGATCTCACCGTCCGGGTCAGCCAGCGTGAATAAGAGTCGAAAGTCAAATTCAACATCCACATCTCCCCGAATTCCCTGCCTCCGGCGTGTTCCTTAAAACCGGGAAGACGCAAGACGGGAGAGGGTAGAGATTTCCTGCACTGTGAGGTTTCGTTTCAATTGCGGGCAGGGATTTCTTCTACCGGCTTCCCTCTTCCTTCTTACCGCCTTTGGAATAGTCGCCGTGAGTGTCCCGTCCCAGAAATATGTCGCCGTTCATCCGCCTGTCTGCGTGCGTGAGATAGCACGCACAGGCAGGCCGATTCATCCCGTCTGGCTGCGTTGGGCCGGCGAACACACGGCACGAATTTTCCGCTTTACAAAGATCCGTTTTTGAGTTAATCTTATATCCACAATTGGTCTGACCATCATCATATCAGTAAAAGAATAGACGGGGTTCCCTGCTGTCAAGGGAAAACTTTCCGGAGGATGGCGCGATGGGCCGAATCGTCGATATCGGCAGCCGCATTGAACTGGTGTCCATGGATCCGCATTTTCATGAAATCACAATCGGCCTCTACCGGCAGGAGCACGATGGGGCTCCCGTGTATCGCGTACATACGTACAGCGGAAGAGCCGGGGCCGACCAGCGGATCGCATTCGTCTCCAACGCGATGGTGGCGCTGGGCGGAATGGCGCAGACGCCCGACGGGCTGCTGCGATTTCTGTGCGGAGAAGCCCACGAACTGGCCTGCCGCCGGGTCTTTCTTGAGGCATGTAAGCTGGCGTCCGGCGGCGAGCTGAAGGCCCGTCCGCTAACGATCCTCGACAGGAAATCCGGATTGAAAATCAAGGCGTCCGGCACGGGCAGTGGCGAGTACCGCGTGGGCGCCGAAGGGGAGGGAAAGGACGGCGCGCGGAGGATTCCGGCAATTGCGGGCGGGCTGGTCAAGCTTGGAGAAATGCAGTCCCGAAGCCCCGATTCGGTCGCGTTTTCATGCGGACACGACCACGACGCCGCGGTGGGACTGCTTCTGGTTCGCGCCCCGAACGTCCGGGCAGCGGTTCGTGAGCAGGAGACGGCAGGCGCCCGCGGCGTCCTGGCTGCTCCGAGCCAGCAGCGGTAGTGCTGCGAAAACGAGGTTTCAGACAGGAGAATCGGAATATGGAGACTCAAACAGTGGGTCCGATGACCTGCCGCGAGCGGGTTCTGGCGGCGATGAACAGGGAGCCGGTGGACCGGACACCCGTGTGCAATCCCACGTCGGTGGCGACTGTAGAGTTGATGGATCTCGTGGACGCGCCTTTCCCGGATGCGAACCGGAACCCGGAACTGATGGCGCGGCTGGCCGCCACGGGGCATACCGAGTTGGGGTTCGATTCCATCATGCCGGTGTTTACGATTATCCAGGAGTCGTCCGCGTTGGGCTGCAGCATTCAGTGGGAGCAGAAAGACAACTGGCCCACCGTGAAGATGCGCGAACCCATCTGGGAAGACGTGGACGACATTCAGATTCCACAGGACCTTCTCACGCACCAGGATACCAGGTGCGTGCTGGATGCGATCCGGATTCTGAAGAAGGAATACGGGGATGACGTGGCCATCATCGGGAAGACGATGGGCCCCTGGTCGCTGGGATACCACTGCTTCGGAGTGGAGCCCTTTCTGCTCATGTCTCTGGACGACCCGGGCAAGACCAAGGCATGTCTGGACAGAATGAAGGAAGTGACGGTGGACTTCGGGGTGGCGCAGATCGAGGCGGGCGCGGACGCGCTCACGCTGCCCGATCACGCGACGGGCGACCTGGTGAGCGGGGAGTATTACAAGCGATATCTGCGCGACCTGCACATTGAGTTCGTGGAACGGATCCCGATCCCGCTGATTCTGCACATCTGCGGACGGACGGTTGATCGGATGGAATATATCGCACAGACGGGGATGTCCGCTTTCCATTACGACTCGAAGAACGAGCCGGGAGAATCCATGGAAGTTGTCGGGGAGCGGATCTCGCTGGTGGGCAACATCAACAATCCTGAAACGCTGTTTTCAAAAGGGCCTGATGTGGTCCGCCAGGAGGTCATCAGGAATCTGGACGCGGGTGTGCATCTCGTCGGTCCCGAGTGCGCAATACCGCTGCAGACGTCTATCGAAAACCTGAAGGAAATTCCCGGGGCTGTGCGGGACTGGCACCGGGAGCGGGCGATGCCGGCAGGATAAAGGGGCGAGAACGTAATGGCGGATATCTCTGATATTGTAAACGAATTCATCCGTGACGAGATTGAAGAGTTTCTCGAGCGGGAAGACGAGCGGGAACGGGCAATTGACACGTTTGCCCGGGTCAGTCGCGATATGCAGGCGATTGCCGCAGCCCTGATCGACGGCGACCATCACGAGGTGGACACGTTGACCAAAGAGGCGTTGGATGCCGGCACCGAAGCGCTGGAGGTCATGGACGACGGGCTGATCGCCGGAATGGGAATTGTGGGCATCAAGTTCAGGGAGAACTTCATCTTCGTTCCGGAAGTGCTGGCTTGCGCACGTGCGATGAAGGCCGGTATGGCCTATATCGAACCCATTCTTTCCGCATCGGGCATCGAACCGGTCGGGACGGTCATTATGGGCACGGTGAAGGGCGACCTGCACGACATTGGAAAGAACCTCTGCATCATGATGCTTCGCGGCGCCGGGTTTGTCGTTCACGATCTGGGCGTGGACACGTCGGAAGACGAATTCATGGATGCCGTGGAGGAGCACGGCGCTCCGCTGCTGGGGATGTCGGCGCTGCTGACGACAACGATGCCCAATATGGGCAAGACGATTGAGGCCTTCATCGATGCGGACTTGCGTGAAGACGTCAAGATTATGGTGGGGGGCGCGCCCGTCACCCAGGAATTCGCCGACGATATGGGCGCCGACGGGTACGGCAAGGACGCGATGGCCTGCGTGGCCCTGGCCAAAGACCTGCTCGATGAGATGAAGGCAGAGACCAACCTTAATGCGTGAGCCCGACCGTGCACAAGATCGAAAAAGAGGAATATCAGAAACGGCTGGACAGGATCACTGAACTGTTCGCGGGCATGATTGCCCATGCCGATGAACTGTCCACCGTGCGTTGCCCATATAAGAACCGATTCGACGAGTGTACGGCCAGGTTCGGCTGCAGGAATCAGCGCAAGCCCCGTCCAGGGGGAACGCTGCTGATGTGCGGTGGGGACGACAAGCTGGACTATCGCGGCGCGTGGGAAACGGAGGCGAAACACGGCGCATTTGTGGGGAACGAGGATTAGATCGCCGCATGGGTACCATAATTCACGAGGGGAACAGGAAGCAGCTGGAAACCGGGAAGACGGTTTTCGACTATGCGGATGAACTGGCGGTGCAGGTGCCCACCTCGTGCGGTCGCATGGGGCACTGCCACGAGTGCGTGGTTGAAATCAGGCGCGGTATGGACGCGCTGCGGCCCAGAAACCCTGTGGAATCGTTCCTGCGGGGGAACTACCGCCTCGCCTGCCAGGCGATGATTGAGAACGACGGGACCGACGTCGAGTTCTTGCCGATAAGGCGCAAGCCCAAGATTCTATCCAGCACCCTGGAAAAACGAATCGATCCGGACCCCCTGGTCACGCGCCGTGGGGACGTTGTTTATTATGACGGCGCGGCCGTTGACAGGTATCGTGGCCACCTGTTCGGCATCGCAATCGATCTTGGCACGACAACGGTCGTGATGGATCTTGTGGACCTGGCCGCCGGAAAAAGCATTCACGTGAGTTCGTTCGAGAATCCGCAGCGTTTCGGCGGCAGCGACGTGATGCACCGCATCTCCTACGACGGTGAGTTTCAGGGCGAACTTCAAAAAGCCGCTGTCAGCGCGATCAACCACGAAATACTCGAACTGGGAAAACGCTTCGGATTTGCGCGCCAGGAAATTTACGAGGTGGTTGTTGCGGCAAACTCCACGATGCGGGATATTTTCTTCAAATTGGATGTGCAAAGCATCGGCCAGAGACCGTACAAGTCGGCCGTGGAACATGCTTTTCTCGAGGGCGAACTGCAGACGACGTCTCTGCTTGAGAGCACCAGGCGCCTGGGGCTGCGCGCCAATCCGAGGGCGAAGGTCTACGGGTTGCCGCTGATCGCCAGCCACGTGGGGGCGGATACCGCGGCGGACCTCGTGGCGACGGACCTGACGTCTCAGGATGGCGTGGTGATGCTGGTGGACGTAGGGACCAATACCGAGGTGGTGGTCGGATGCAACGGCCGGCTGCTCACCGCCTCCTGTCCGGCCGGGCCCGCGTTCGAGGGCGGGCTGGTCCGGTTCGGGATGCCCGGCCATGAAGGCGCCATCGAGTCGGTCCGCCTGGAGGACGGCGGGTTCCAGTTCCGGACCATCGGAAACGTCGATCCGGAGGGAATATGCGGGTCCGGGTTGATCGATCTGCTCGCGGAACTCCGGCGGCACGATCTCATGGCGCCGAAGGGGATGTTCGCGGACCGGTCCTTCGAGATACCGGTTGTTTCGGATTACGGGATCACGCTGTCGCGCGAAGACGCCAGCAATCTGGCCCAGGCCAAGGCTGCGAATTTCTGCGGGCAGTTCATCCTGATGCGACACCTCGGGGTCGGACCGGAAGATATCGACACGCTCTACCTGGCCGGGGGATTCGCGAATTACGTGAACGTCCGGAATGCGATCGAGATCGGGTTCCTGGCGCCGGTCGACGAAGTACGCGTGGTGAAGATTGGTAATGCGGCGGTCCAGGGGGCGCGGGAGGTGTTGCTTTCGCGGGAAAAACGGGCGCACGTGGAGGCCCTGGTGAAAGATTTGGAACATATCGAGCTCGAGACAACGCCGGATTTCTTCGAGGTGTTCGTGGAAGGCTGCCAGTTCAAGCCGATGCCTGTTTCGAAAACCGGGGAGACGTGAGACGTAGCTGGGGTGAGAGGTCCCGCGACCGAACACGAGTGCCGCGTAACAACACGAGCATATTCGCATGGCGATAGTTTCCAAAAAATCCAATCCGGCGCGCGGTGACGGGAAGAAGCACTCCCTGCGCCATCTGCTCGAGGAAACCGACGAGTTCGTGGTCTGTGTGGAACTGGTCAATTCCCGGGGCGTGATCACCGAGCGCCGCGGACGTTACGTTCTGGACCTCGCACGTGCGCTTTCCGACCATCCGGGCGTGCACGCGCTGAGCATTACGGACAATCCGGGCGGAAACGCAACGAACAACCCGGACACGATGGGCATCGACCTGTTGGGCAGGGGACAGGAAGTGATCATTCACGTTTCGTGCAAGGACTGGAACCGGAACGCGCTGTTGAGCAGGGGCTGGGAACTCGCGAGCGAAGGATTCGAAAACGTGCTGGCGTTGTCGGGCGACTATCCCGCGGGTGGATATCGGGGACAGGCAGGCGGCGTTTTCGATACGGATTCCGTGGGCCTGTTGAAGATGTTTTCGGACATGAACTCCGGGATGCGCCTCGAAGGCGCCAGAGGCGATCAGGTCCTCAAGCCCACCCGATTCTTCCCTGGCGCCGTGGTAAACAACCACAAGCGGCATGAACGCGAGGTGATGCCGCAATATTTCAAACTGGCGAAAAAGATCCGGAACGGCGCAGGATTCATCATCAGCCAGATCGGGTACGACGCCCGCAAGCAGGACGAACTGTTGAAGTACATGGCCCGTAACGGCCTCCGCACGCCGGCGATTGCAAACGTGTACGTGCTGAGCCCCGCCTTGGCCGGATTTTTCCATGCGGGAAATATCCCCGGCGTGATCGTAACCGACGAATTGTTGGAACTCACGCGGAAACACGCCCGTTCGCGCGATAAGGGCAGGGCCTTCTTCCTGGAGTTTGCCGCGAAGCAGTGCGCGATCGCCAGGGGACTGGGGTATCGCGGTGTGTACCTTGGCGGGCACCTGAAGTTCGAGGACTTTGCGCGGATCCTCGAGATCTCGGGCGGCTACGGAAACACGGACTGGAAAGACTTCGTTTCCGAAATCTGCTTCCACCAGCCGGAAGAGTTCTTCTTTTTTGAGCCCGACGGGGACACGGGGCTGAGTTCTGTCGAAGTGAACCGCCGGTATCGCCACTCAAAACAACCAGACGTGTTGAGGGCCGGCAGGGGTCGCGTTTCCGCGGGCTACAAGATGAACCGTTTCGTGCACGAACAGGTCTTCGAGAAGGATCGCCCGGCCTTTCGCATCGGCAGAAAGATTTTCGAGGCTGTCGACCGCGCCGGAAGCGGGATCCGCAGGGCCGTGCATGGCGCCGAACAGGCGGTGAAGATACCGGGCTTCGACTGCCGGGACTGCGGCGATTGTTCGTTGCCGGATATCGCGTTCCTCTGTCCGGAGTCGCAGTGCGTCAAGAACCAGCGAAACGGCCCCTGCGGCGGAACCCGAGGGGGCCGGTGCGAAGTGGGTGAGAAGGAATGCATCTGGTCGCTGGCCTACGAACGGCTGAAGGCCTACGGCGAGGAAGAGACGATGCTGGACGGGCCCGTGGTCTTCAGGGACGGCGCCCTTAAAGGCACCAGCGCCTGGGCAAACGCGTTTCTGGAGCGGGACCACCACGCCCGGGTGAAATGAGGCGGACACAATGAAACTGGACGGCCGGGACGGCGAATTTATCGTTGTCGGCGAAAACATCCATACCACCCGGGTTGTGCTCAGAAAGGGACGGCTCGTCGTGGAGAACCGCGACGGGGTGGAAGCCGTCCGCTATTACGACACCCGGAAGAGCCGGCGCTTCCTGTTGATTCCCGAGGATGTCAAGAAGACCCAGGATTACGAGGAAGGCCGCGTTAAACACGTCAAGATTGCTCTGCAGGCGGCGATGTCGGGCGAGGCGCCACAGGCGGATGACGGCCTAGCCTACCTGCGCCGGCTGGTTCAGCGCCAGGTAGACGCGGGTACGGATTACCTTGATCTGAACGTGGACGAAATCTCATTGCGCCTCGACGAGCAGAAGAAGGCCATGCGGTGGCTGGTGGACGCCGTGCAGGAAGTCAGCCCGGTGCCGCTGTCCGTGGACTCCTCCAACGTGGAGACGATTCAGGTGGGGCTCGAGGCCTGCGACGGTGGGGCCGGGCGGCCGCTGCTGAATTCGGCCTCGCTGGAACGTCTCGAGGCGCTGGATCTTGCGAGGCGGTACCACGCGCGGGTTGTCGTGACCGCCGCGGGCGAGAGCGGGATGCCACAGGACGCCGCGGAGCGCGTCGCCAATGCGTCCCGTATGGTGGACGCGGCGCTGTCCAGGGGGATCGCGATTGAGGATATCTTCGTGGATGCCCTGGTCTTTCCCATTTCCGTGGACGGCGGTTTCGGCAACCACTGCTTCGAGGCCATTCGACGGCTCCGCGCGGATTTCGGACCCGGGATTCACGTCACGGGAGGGTTCAGCAACGTGTCTTTCGGACTGCCGTGCCGGCGTCTCATCAACGACGTGTTTACGATTCTGGCCGTCGAGGCGGGTGCGGACAGCGGGATTATCGATCCGGTAACCAGCAGCCCTCAGAGCGTTTTTTCCATGGACCGGGAGACGGAACCCTACCGGCTCGCGGAAGATATGCTCCTTGGAAGAGACCGGATGTGCAAGCGTTTTCTGCGTGCCTACCGCAAAGGCGCGCTGGACGTGTATCGTTAAACCATCACGGGAGGAAACAGGGAGGAAATGAAGACATTTCTCGAACGCCTGGAAGATTCCAGGCCAATGGTTTACGACGGGGGTTTCGGCTCGGAGCTGTTCAAAGGGCGTATCGAATTGACCAACAGCGCGCTGGCGAATGAACTGCATCCGGCCGCGGTTGTGGATATCCATTCAGCCTATATTGAAATGGGAACCGACGTTATTGGGACCAATACGTTCGTCGCATCGCCGCTTCACCTGGAAATGGCGGGCAAAGCGGGGGCCGAGGCCGGGACGATCGCCCGGCTGGCCATGGAACACGCGAGAACGGCGGTGGAGAAAAGCGGCCGGGACGTCTATATTGCGGGTTCAATCGGCCCGTCGCCGGGTGCCATCGAGTCGGACGCGGGGGATACGGACTTCGGAATCGCGGACGTGAAAGTGAGGGCCGCGCACGAGCAGGTGATCCACGCGCTGGCGGCGGCGGGCGTGGACCTGATCTGTATCGAGACCATGTTTTCCGCGAAGGAGGCCGCCATTGCGGCGGACGTGGCCAGGAAGACCGGCTTGCCCATTGCCGTAAATCTGACGTGCAAGTATACAAAGGACCGTAAGACCGGCCAGGTGATCTATCGGACGGACTGGGGGCATTCGGCGGAGAATCTTGTGGATTTTCTGGGTTCCGGAGAATTTTCGGGCGGGGACAATCTGCTGGATCACGTGCATGTCATCGGAATGAACTGCGGCGCCGAGACGCGGCGGGTGGAACACACGGGGATGTCTTACGCAATCAACGGGATCCGGCAGTTCGGGGAGGCGTTGGAGGCGAGGGGCATCAACGGGATCCGGTTGATGGCCTATCCCAACGCGGGGCTCCCGCAACTGGAACGAGAGACCGGTCGGACCACGTATACCCAGACCGCGGAGGACATGGCGCGGTCCGTCCCCGATCTGATCGTCGCGGGCGCCTACATTGTTGGCGGTTGCTGCGGTACCGGCCCGTCGCATATCCGGGCCTTCCGCGGGATGGTGAACGGGGAGCAAGGGAAGAACGGGAGCGGCGGCGATTCTCTCGGCGTCGATAGCCGGCAAGACGAAGGGAACGGACGTAGGCAGAATGGGTGACCGATGGCCGAATACCAGGTGCTCTACTGGAAAGATATCCCCGCGCAGGTGCGGGTCTTCGACGGGAAACGGCGCGTTGCGCGCCAGATGCCGCCGCGTTTCCAGGAGGCGATAGACCGGCGCGCGATGAAGGAGGGCCTGGCGGGATCGGACGCGTACCTGGCACACTGGCAATGGAGCGAACGGCAGGAGCGTCCGGGCGAACCGCAGGCGGTCCTGCTGGCGGTGGCGGAGGAGCTTGAACGGGCATTCGCCGACCGGGGCCTGAAAGAATAAGAGCCCCACCGGGCTGTTGACGACAAAAGAGGAGCCGGATTTTCCGACTCCTCTTTTTTGATTCTGTTGCAGGTGGGACAATGCCGCCCTACAACACCCCCGCTCCCTGAACGGGGGAGGCGACGGTCAGGCGTTCATCGATCCCCTGTGGCTCGTAGTACCTGTTTCGCATGGCCTCGATGATACTCTGCACGCCTTCTGTCGATACCAGGACCATCATGCTGCCACCCAGTCCGGCGCCGGAAATCTGTGCGCCTTCAGCGCCCGCTTCCAGTGCGATATCGACCATCTCATCGATCTCGGGAATGCTGCAGTTGTAGTCGCCGGGCTGGAGGTGGAGGTCTTTTCCCGGGTCGAATCGGGGCGCGTCCAGGTTCACGCGATCCCCGTCGTGGGAGACGTTCATCAACTCGCCGTAAAGGTCCACGCGATTCCGGTTCAGAACGTCCTTCAGCTTCATGCCGCGGGCCGATTCGGCGATGCCGTAGGCGATGACCATGCGAATCCGGTAGCCGCCGGCGGGTTCGTCGTGGGTGGCGAACTGCTGTTGCAGAAAGCGTTCCTCCTCCGGAAGCTGGCTCAGCAGCCCGCGCCGGTCGACCTGTTCCGGCAGGGATTGTATCAACCGGTAGATTTCGGGCTGTTCCAGGCATTCCACGACGTCGCCGAGATGGAACTTCTTCTCGATATCCAGATCCCTCCTGGCCGCCACAATCCCCCGGATGGCTTCCGGATTGCGGGTTTCCAGGTCGTTTCTGAGATAGATCTCGCCAATCTCGTAGGTTGCCGTCTTTTCGTTGAATTTCTGGCCGGCCCCACCGGTTTTGTTGGCCTGGATACCCGAGTCGAAGATGATGATCTGATAGCCGTTGGGGAACGGCAGATACGCGTCGATCGTCAATTCCGGGAGGGTCTTCATATGGGTGATTTTACCCAGGCGTCCGCACTTGATCGCGGCGTGGTCGCCGAAACCGCCGCGGGTCCCCACGTACCATTCCGCGGTACCCGCATACCTCACGAACTGCCCGTCGTGCAGATCGATATCGTTGACGTGTGTCATGATCTCCGTCGTCGCGACGACAACCGCGGACGATGAGCTCAGGCCGCCCATGTCCGGCAGGCTGCTGCCTATGACCCCGTCGAATCCACGCAGTTTCCTGCCGGGAAACCGGGTGTGCAGGTATGCCGGCGGCGCCTGCAATTTGGTAATCCAGTCCTCGTTGACACCAGCGGCCTTGCGTTGGTCGGTTCTTTCCTGCGTCCACTCCAGCCACTCGGCGTCGGTACGTATCGGCGCGTCCGGGCAGGTTTCCGACAAATGGAAACGCCGTGTTCCGTAGGCTGGATTCATATTGTGGACTTCAACCAGGTCATCTTCTGTGCGAGAAAAACAGATGAGGATCTCTTTGTCCAGGGAGATGGGGTTGATAAAGGCGCCCCGGTGGTCGGCGTGCATCCCCACCGTATTCAACCGGCCCGGCGCCCTGACAAAACTGACGTCTCTCTCACCGAAGGTCTCCCCGAATCGCATCGCGGTCTGCAGGAGGGCGCAGAGACGTTCTCCGATAAGTTCCTCGCTGTTGCCGTAGATGGACCGAAGGCGGGAGATCAGATCGTCGTTCCGGCCTCGAATCGCACGGATCCATTCATGCGTGGTCTTCTGTCCAATCATCCATTTGTCCTTCCGGAATCCGGCGTCTGCAACCGGTCTGTTCCAGCCGGTGTGGGGAACGCCATTCGACGCGCCATGGACTGAAGGGGTGAAAAGAGAAAACGACAACGCTTCCGATGGATTCGAGAGGCGTTGTCGTTCTGATCCGCAAAGATGCCGCCGCACCTCGGCTGGAAGGCGAATTACAGTTTGTCCGGATCGAAGATGCCTTTCTGCGTGTCCACGACCCGCTCGGACCTGGTCTTGAACATGGTACCGGCGGGATAATACCCGGCCTTGACGTAGGCGAGGCCGTAGGAGATGCACATCGGCCCCAGCAATGTTCCGGGATCCGTGAGGGAATCGCAGGCCAGTTGCGTTCTGTCGCCCAGCACGACGCCCATTTTGGCGCCGCCCAGGTCGTACCAATTATTGTTGATTTCGACCTTCAGGTTGACGCGCTTGTCGCGATCGCGAACGCCCTGGATAATGCCGAGGTTCGCGGCCGTGGCCTGGTTGCCGAAGTGGGTGGCGTAACCGCAGAGGCTGTCGCCGAGATACGAGGGATGGGGGAAGTTGGCTTCGTCCAGCATGAGGACGTTCTTGAGTTCACCCCGGATGGCGTTGTCACCGTGTTTCTTGTGGCCGCCCAGAACAATGTTGCCCCGAAGATAGGCGCCTTGCCGGATATCGTTATTCGGGCCGATAATTGTGGGACCCTTGACGCCGGCCGTCGGCTCTATGACGGCGCCGGAACCGACGTAGACGTCCCCGCCGTCCAGGTAGATCACGGCTCCGACCACCTTTGCGTTGTTCGCGACGTAGAGCGTATGGCCCTCGCCATCGAGCGCACCGTGCACGAAGAGCGGTTCGCAAACGGCGCCGGGCTCCACCAGCACCGTGTAGTTCCCGACGCCCGGCAGACCGGTGCGTTCTTCCACGCCTTCCGCCGAACCGATCTTGTCCGCCAGCCATTTCCTGGCGTATTTCTCGATGCCGTCTTTGCCGATGAGATCCACGACCGACCTGGCGCCGTCGACCAGCGCGCGGTGCTCGAACGGATATTTGTCGAGGTCGAAAAAGTTGGAAGGTCTCAGTTCGCCGGGGACTTCGTCAGCCGCCAGTTCGGTAACGATGACCGGATTGTCCTTCGTGCCGGTTCCGTTAATGGCCATTGCTTATTCCTTTCTGCATTCCGCAATTTTCTCGAGGGTTTGATCGTGCAGGGCCTGCGTCCGGCTCACCAGGACGTCGAAAACGGTCTCGTAATCCTCCGTGGGCTTCGCCACCTCGTTTCCGTGGAAATCGGAGACGATCAGGCCGGCCTGTTCCGCGATTGCGATTCCGGAGAAAACGTCCACGTAGGGCTGCTGCCTGGCGAAATAGACGTCGATCTGCCCGGCCGCGGCCTCTGCAAAAGCGTACGGGCCGCCGTTTGGGTGGAGCATTTTGAAGGCATCGATGACCGGTCTGTACTCATCGATGAGCGGCATGAGGAATTTGGCAGGTTTAAGGAGGTATGATTCCACACACGCGTCGCCCACGTCGGAGGCGGGTTCTCCGTGCCGTTCCTTACGATAGCTTTCGTTCAGTCTCTCCACGCCGGTCAGCGCGTTGCCGTCCAGCCTGGCCATAAACGCGCCGTTGCCGTTGGCGAACGCCAGGTCTCTGTTGAAAACGTCGCCGGTGACGGAGACAAGGTGATCGAAGTTGGTATTGAAGAGCGCCAGGGAACTGTATTGCATGAACGGCAGCCCGCGTTTGTACAGCCAACTGCCGTCGAATGGATCGGAGACGCCATAGATCTTTTCGCCTTCCTTGCCGCCGGTGAGATCCACCATGCCGGCTTCCTCGGAAAGCAGCACGACCGGATGCGTGCTCTCTTTAAGCCGTCCGATATAAGCCCCCTCCGCGGCTTCGTCTACGCCGAAAATCTCCGCGTCCCAATTCTTGTAGTCGCCCTCGCGGGTCCGGATGACCATGGATCCGCTGGCCTTGCCCTGCAGATCGTGCAGGATATCCAGGGTCTCGGCCACGATGGCCAGGGCGAGAGACGTGTGTTCGTCTACATTATCGGTTCTACTGAAGTTGTTGATTCTATTTTCGAAAACCTGATCGTCACCCATTCGTGACCCCTTCAGCCTGAAGTGTTTAAATTTATGTTTTTACGGGACTAATATGACTGCTATCGAGGCTGGATTAAACAGTCAATGATTATACAATATTCGCCCGGTGATGTCAAGCCAAAACATATTGCGGAACGGGTGCCGGGGTGTTATCGTTAATCGAAAGCAAAGCCCGAAAAGCGGTGAGACGTGAGAGGACAAACAGCTATCAGCTTTCAGCCCTCAGCGGTCAGCCAAAAGAAAAAAGCAAAAGGCGAAAACCCAAATCAAAAACCCCGTTTCCCTGTTCCTTTTGAAGCGACCAAAAGGAACCAAAAGTCGCCGCTGGGCGCGGGGCCTGCCATATGCATAGCGCGAACACCCTCACAGGATGCACACGATCCACAGCCCTGACACCCCGGATAGCACAGCGATGTGCATTGCTGGAAGGATCTGCGCGCTCTGCTCTGGTAGCCCTCCGGCAAGGATATACCTTTGTAGACCGATTGGCACCTGTATGATGAGGACAGCCGTCGACTTGAAGCAAAGACATACAGCGAGAGGCAAACGGCGGGACTACCGGGAAGCCGTGAGGTTGGCCTCCCTGTGTGAAGACGTTTCGCCCGCTCGGTGGTGTGGTTGGGGGTATTTCCGTGCAAATCCGTCCAGCAACATAGCTCGGTCGGGCGACCTATCCCCCCTGCCTGCCGAAAGACCACCGGCAGGCAGGGACCCTTTCCAAAAGGAAAGGAAAACGAGCGCCACGCGAGAGAATCCCGCTTTCCCCCATCCGTCAGGAAGGGGGTTAGGGGGTAGGTCCCGGCTCCGCGCCGAGCGGCGCCCTTCTTTTTCGCCCTTTTTCCTGGGCGAAGCAAGAAAAAGGGCAAGGGAATAGGGGACGTTTGCGGGGTAGGGAGATTCATTGTATGCAACGCAGCGGCCCGGGTTGAAACGGCCGCTGAAGAATTCTCGATCAAGACAGTACAAGCAAAGGAGAAAAAATGGTTTTTCGCGGGAAGATTGTGGGCACGGAAACACCCGTGTCGGTAACGATTGAGGATGGCCGAATCACAAGTGTTGGCGAAGACGGCGAAGCCTCGTTGGGGGGCGCCGACGTGTGGATTTCGCCCGGGATATTCGACGTGCAGGTCAACGGCGCCGGCGGGATCAACTTCAGTTCCGGAGACCTGACGGTGGAGCGCGTGCTTCAGGCGTGCGAATGGCCGTACCGGGCGGGGACGGCACTGTTTTGTCCCACGGTAACGACCTCGCCCGCCGAGCATGCGATTTCGGGTTTAAGGGCGCTGGCCGGGGCGTGCGAGCAGTCGAAGGCTGCGGATGCGTCGTTTGTGGGGTTCCACGTGGAGGGGCCTTACATCGCCTCCGAGGACGGTCCGCGGGGCGCGCATCCCCTGCAACATACGCGGGACCCGGACTGGGACGAGTTCTGCCGCTACCAGGAGGCGGCGGAGGGCCGGATCCGGATTCTGACCCTGGCGCCCGAACGGGAGGGATCGCTGGCCTTTATCGAGAAGGCCGCGGATGCCGGCGTCATCGTCGCCCTGGGGCATACGGGCGCGAGCCGGGCCCGGATCCGGGAGGCGGTGGCGGCCGGGGCGCGGATGTCCACCCACCTGGGCAACGGGGCGCACGCGGAGATTCCCCGCCACGATAACTATATCTGGGAGCAGCTTGCCGCCGACGAACTGTGGGCGGGGATCATTCCGGACGGGCACCACCTGCCGCCGCCGGTGTTGAAGAGCTTCTACAGGTCCAAGCAGAAAGAACGGCTCTGCCTGGTCAGCGACGTGTCGTCCATTGCCGGGCTGCCACCCGGTGTTTACGGCCGCAGCTACGGGACCGACGAGGTGGAGATTCACGAGAACGGGAAGATCTCCCTGGCGGGCACACCCTACCTGGCGGGGGCGTCGCTGTTTCTGGATCACGGGATTCCGAATACAGTCGCCTATACCGATGCCACGCTGGCCGAAGCCGTGGAGACGGCAACCATCAATCCGGCGCGGCTGCTGGGCGTGGACGACCGGTTGGGCCGCGTGGCGCCCGGTATGGACGCGAGCCTGACGCTGTTCCGCTGGGCGGAGGGGCAGGAGGCGCTATCGGTCGTGGCGACGATTGTCCGGGGCGAAGTCGCCTACAAAGCGTCGTCTTCCGGCGCCGTGCAATCCAGACGCAGATAAAGGGGTCCGTGCTATGGAGCGGCTCCAGGGTATCGTGGATCGGATCACGTTTCAGAGCGAAGAGAGCGGCTACACGGTTGCCAGGTTCCAGCCCGAAGGCGCGCGGGATACGGTCACCGTTGTGGGGACGACGCTTTCGCTGGTTGCGGGGGAGTGCGTGGCCCTGAAAGGGGAATGGACGGACCATGCCCGGTACGGCCGCCAGTTCAAGATCGAATCCTACGAGAAAGTATATCCATCCACCGTGCATGGAATGCGAAAGTATCTGGGTTCGGGGTTGATCAAGGGGATCGGACCGGTGATGGCCGGACGAATCGTGGATCATTTCGGAAAAAAGACGCTGGAAGTGATCGAGAAGGCCTCGAAACGGCTCGTGGAGGTGGAGGGGTTGGGGCGGAAGCGTGCGACGATGATCGAGGATGCGTGGAAGGAGCAGCGCGAGATCCACAACGTGATGCTGTTTCTGCAGTCGCACGACGTGGGTACGGGGCACGCGGTGAAGATCTGGAAGCAGTACGGGCAGGATGCGGTCTCACTGATTCAGGAGAATCCGTACCGGTTGTCTCGCGACGTCTGGGGTATCGGTTTCGCCTCCGCCGATCGGATCGCCCAGAAACTGGGCGTGGAACCCCAATCGGAGCAGCGGGTCCTTGCTGGTATCCGTTACGTGCTGGATACCGCAGCGCAGTCCGACGGGCACGTCTATGTGCCCGTGACGGAGTTGATGGACCGGTGCGCGGAGACGCTGGAAGTTTCGCACGAACTGATCGCGCCGTGTATCGACTTGCTTCGCCAGGAGGACGAGGTGGTCGTCGAGGAGGACCGGATCTACATTCCTGCGCTCTTCTTTGCCGAAAAAGGCGTGGCGACTCGGGTACATCAGTTCTCCAGCATCCGGCGGGTTGAAACCCGCGATATCGCGGCGGAAATCGCGGCAATCGAAAAACGCGACGGGATCCGGTTCGCCTCTCTGCAGAAGGTTGCGCTGGAAAAGGCGCTTTCCCACAGCCTGCTCGTGCTTACCGGCGGCCCCGGGACGGGCAAAACCACCACGATCAGGGGTCTGATCGCCCTCTTCGAGGCGAGAGACAAGGAGGTATTGCTGGCCGCGCCTACCGGGCGTGCGGCAAAACGGATGTCTGAAGCCACAGGGCGGGACGCCAGAACCATCCACCGGCTGCTCAAGTTCAGCCCGGGCGAGTGGAAATTCGATATGAACTTCGAGAACCCTCTGACGTGTGATGCGATCATCGTGGACGAAGTCTCGATGGTGGACGTGGCATTGATGAACAGTCTGCTGCAGGCGGTGCCGGTCAGCGCCACGGTGGTCCTGGTGGGGGACGTGGACCAACTGCCTTCGGTGGGGCCGGGGAATGTCTTGAAGGATATCATCGGCTCGGGAGAGGCGGCTGTCGTGTCGCTGAACGAGATTTTCCGGCAGGCGCGTGAGAGCCGGATTGTCATCAACGCGCACCGCATTCTGGCCGGTGAAATACCGGAGGTGGACAACAGCCGGAGTTCGGATTTCTTTTTTTCCGAGGTGGACGACCCGGAGGAGGTGGTGGAGACGGTCTGCGGGCTCTGCCGGGACAGGCTGCCGCGTGCCTACGGGGTGAACGCGATTGACGATATCCAGGTGATGGCGCCGATGTATCGAGGCGAGACCGGCGCAACGAACCTGAACCGGGTGCTCCAGGAGCGGCTCAATCCGAACGGGCAGGAACTTCAGCGTGGCGGCGTTCGCTTCCGGGTGGGAGACAAGGTGATGCAGGTCCGGAACAACTACGACAGGGACGTGTTCAACGGGGATATGGGGCGGGTGGCGGGGATCGACTCAACGAACCAGGCCCTCGCCGTAAGGTACCCGGAACGGACCGTGGGTTACGACTTCACGGAACTGGACGAGATTGTGCCGGCCTACGCCACCAGCGTGCACAAGAGTCAGGGGTCCGAGTATCCCGTCGTTGTTCTTCCGCTGACCACCCAGCACTATATGATGTTACAGCGAAACCTTCTGTATACCGCCGTCACGAGGGCGCGGGACCTGGTTGTGATCGTTGGCACACGGAAGGCCCTCGCGATCGCCATCAAAAACAACCAGGTGGCCGACCGGTACACCTCGCTGCCCCAGCGCATCCGGGGGGCACCGGGCGACTGAAGTCGCCTGGATCATCAATCAGAGCGTGATCCGGGTGTCCCCCTTGAAGGCCGGGACCGATTCCCACCGCTGGACCACGCCGTCTCCGTCGTTTTCGAACACGGCCAGTTCCAGGTTTACGCTCGTCCTGCCATCCAGCCTCAGGTGAGCAGACCTGCCGTCGGGCGTTGACGCGGCCGCAATCCACGACTCGTCCCTGGCGCGGGTATACTCCGCGGCCTCGTCGTGGCCCACCCCCCGGGTATCGAAACGGTCCGTTTGCTGCGCCACCAGCGACAGCCACCGGTCGATCTCCTCCAGCGACAGCACGCCGAACTTCTGCTCGTGGGTGGTGATCTCCGAGAAGAACCCGCTGTCCAGCGCCAGTCGGACCGAACCGGCCGCCCGTTCCGCGGCCTTGTCCATATCGTTCGTGGAGTTGTCGCCGGCCCAGGTCGTACAGCCCGTGAGCACGTCGGGCTCCACCAGGTGGCGGGGGAGCATGGCGCCGATATTGTACATCTCCGGGTCTTCGGGGATATAGTCGTAGAACAGGCTGTTGAGGCCGTAGGGCCACCAGTTGGGGAACAGCCGCTCCCACTTCACCTGCCCCAGATGGTAGGTCGAATAGACGAACGTCCGCCCCCTCGACTTCAAATGGGGCAGGACGCGCACCCCCACCTCGCCCCAGTGAAACACGGCGCGACGCGGCGGCTTCAGGCCCCGTTGGTCGTACCAATGGTCCACCCCCTCGAAGATTTCCTTCAACTGTGTGTCGCTGTACTCGCCAATGCCGAAATCGAACGGAATCAGCTTGTAATAGTCGAAGGCATGCGCGTCCCAGTCCACCTGTCCGGCGCTGTATCGCGCGCGCATAAACGGCACGACTTCATCCGGGACGAGGTCCAGGAAGCAGGAAATCATTGGCCGGTAACCGTGCCGGTTCATCACCTCGGTATAGCGGAAATCGTGGCGGCCTCTGCCGTCGTCCACCCGGATGGTCACAAAGGGCGGCATCATCTGCGCGACGAACGGCTTGCGCGCCGCCCAGACGATGGCGCGCCAGAATAGGGCGTCCAGCCCCATCGCGTGGCCCAGGAATTCCTGGTGCCAGATGCGGGGCGAACACGCAAACTGCACCGCCCGGCCGCTGCCGCAGACGCCTGCCAGCGCGACCGGAAACTGGTCCGGCTCGTAGGCCGTGCCCGGGACGTTATGGCGGGAAAAAACGAGCTGATCCTTGCCCATCGCAGCCTGCGCCAGTTCCACAACGTGCCGCCTCACGCACTTGATCTGCGCAATGGTCACGGGTCGCTTCAGCCGGACCATACTGCCGCTCTGCTGCGTCCAGTTGATGAAGTGGTCGTTATCCCCGATGCGCAGCAGGTCCGACGCCATCGGAATCCGGTCCACCTCAAGCCCGAAGAGCCGAAGCAGCGGCGGTTTGTAGAGCCGCAGTTCGCCGTCGAAATTGACCAGGCCCATCCCGGCCTCCTCCACCCCCGAGGCGAGCAGTTCGGTCTCCCCGAACGAGAGGACATCGCCCAGGCGCGCCTGCGCGATCACCACCGCGGCGCAGCCGTCAAGCAGTTCGCGGGTTATCGGACCGGCAGCCAGATCGTGAATGCGAAACGGAAACCCGAAGTGCTGCAACGCCACCAACACGGTCTGATCCACGATGCTGGTATCCGTATAGCTGCCCCGGCTGTCCGCCAGTACCAGCAGGGCACGGTTCCCCGTACTCTCACGCCGGGGGCGCTGTACCATTTCTCGCGGTGAAAATTCCATTGGAAGTCCCCGTGTTGAATTATGCCATTCGGTTTGAGTTGATCGGCCGACCGGTCATTCTGAGCGCAGCGAAGAAATCGTGGACGTGCCGCATTTTCAGTTGTTACACGTGCAAGTCGCGCGAGGGGTGAATCGATGCCGCAGCAGATCCTTCGTCGGCCTGACGCCTGCCTGTGCCTGCCTGCGCAGCGTACTGCCTGCCTGTGCGTGTACGCACGCAGAAAGGCGCTGCAGGCAGGCCGGACACGGCAGACAGGGCCTTCTCAGGATGACAGCCAAAGCCAGGTTGTGAAGGATGCATGTCGATGACAGTTACCGCAAAACATGTCATTCTGAGCGAAGTCGAAGAATCTCCCGTCTGTTCGATTGTTCTGAAGGCAGGAATGCAGGTAACACATTTGCGCGGGGAAATCATCAGCCTGACGACCCTCACGTCATACAGGCAGACAGGAAGGTCCGCCCCACCTTCAAACCGGCCTCCTCAGGATGACAGTTGAGGCGAAGGCTGACAGACAGGTTTCGCCAATGGTTATTGCAACGCATGTC
>JAGWBX010000008.1:12037-13446 GCA_021295655.1 Candidatus Latescibacterota bacterium | reverse complement strand
AGTCCCTGACAAAAGCGCGCAGTAGACGCATCTGCGCGGAGACATCGTCGGCATCGACGTGGGCAGACAGGAAGGTCCGCCCCACCCTCAAACCGGCTACTTGATCTGCCGCGTCCCGCAGAAATAGGGACGCTTCTGACAGGACGGGATGTCGGGGTCCCCGTAACACGACCGGACAGGTAACGGTACCTCAGGGAGGCAGGATTGCGGAGGGGGAAACATTCAGGGTTTTACCGACGGCCGAAAGCGTAAAATCGCTCGACTGACGTTGAGGGCATGGGAAACGCCCGTGCAATTCCCGTGACACGCTGATGCGATCAGATCGACTCGAACTGCAACGTAGAGAGATTCAGTGTGGATGAGCGTTTCGACAGTTGGAGCATTTCCACCCCAACCACTTCGTTGGACGCGTTGAAGTCGAGCACAACTCCCGGGGAGACCTCCTCGGACTCGACTATGGGAGAATCGTCGAGGCGCAGGTACAGGGCGTCGGCTTCTTTGTCTACGTTCAGTTTCATATCCTTCCTTTCATGGCGCGGTCAAAGAACACGCTCACCACTCGCCACGGAACAGTGCGGGTGTTGACTGCCACCCGCAGCACGCGGTCAGATTGTTCGGATATAGGGCGGAAGAATCGTTCCACCTCTGGGTCGTTAGGGTCGAGCGAGCGCGCAGTCGGATCCGACACAGCAAGTTCGACCCACTCGGCAGGGATCATCCGTTCGGCCATTACGTGAAGGGCGTGCCGAGTGTATTCAAGGGTCATGGGCTATTCGGCATCCGCAACGGAGTTGCAAACTGCGTCCGGGAGACGTTGATCCACTGCCACAATCAACATTGTTATTCAGTTCAAAAATGCCCTTGAACGATGACTTTGGCAAGCGGAAAAGTGCGGAGCAGGCTGCGTGGTAACGGCCCGCGCATTCTGTCAAAGGCAGACGGTACGAACAGCGACGACGGCTCCCCTCACCGAATCAGCCATCGCCGGCCCTTCGACAAGCTCAGGGACCGGCTCGACAGACCATCCGTAGGGGCGGGTTTCAATCCCGTCCGATATGCCATGACCGTATATGCCGACCGAAGCGGGCAGACAAGAATGTCCGCCCCACCTTCACACCGCCTGCTTCACGTTGTAGGCGCAAGTAAGAGCGGACGTGCCGCATTTTCGGTTGTTACACGTGCAAGTCGCGCAGGGGGTGAATCGATGCCGCAGTAGATCCTTCGTCGGCCTGGCGCCTGCCTGTGCCGGACACGGCAGACAGGGCCTTCTCAGGATGACAGTTTGTGCCGAAGCCTGACAGACAGGATTTACATACGTGGGCAGACAGGAAGGTCCGCCCCACCCTCAAACCGGCCTCCTCAGGATGACAGTTGAGGCGAAGGCTGACAGACAGGTTTCGCCAATGGTT
>JAGWBX010000008.1:0-12007 GCA_021295655.1 Candidatus Latescibacterota bacterium | reverse complement strand
AGTCCCTGACAAAAGCGCGCAGTAGACGCATCTGCGCGGAGACATCGTCGGCATCGACGTGGGCAGACAGGAAGGTCCGTCCCACCTTCATTAACGCCTCTGCAGGGTCAGACGCTCTCCGAATTCAGAACGCGGTCGATTTCCGTATCCGGGATTCGGCCGGGTCGAAGGATTTTCGGGCTCCCGCCCGAGACGTCGACGAGGGTGGAGGGGCGGGCATCGAAGGACTCTCCGCCGTCAAGGATGAGATCGACGCGGTCGCCGAAGACGTCGGCGGCTTCCCGGGCGCTTCGGGCGGGAGGCTGGCCCGAAACGTTGGCGCTGGTGCTGGTTACGGGGCCGCCGACATGGTGCAGCAATGAGCCGGCCACGGGCGCATCGGACACACGGAGCGCTATTGTGGACGTGGTCCCGAGCAGGTGATTCGGCAGGTTTGGCGATGCGGGAAACACGAGGGTGAGCGGGCCGGGCCAGAATGCGTCCATAAGAACTTCAACGGCCCGTGGAATGTCCGCAACAAGCGCGTCCAGGTCCTCCCTGCCGCGGATGAGCAGGATCAGGCCCTTTTCCGTTTCCCGGCCCTTGAGGCTGAAGATGCGTTCGAAAGCAATGGGGCTGAACGGATCGGCGCCCAGGCCGTACACGGTCTCGGTAGGATAGACGACAACGCCGCCGGATCGGATGCGATCGGCAGTCCGGATAATTCCCGGACCATCGGCCGTCAGGATGGGCGCCCGTTGCATCGTCAAAACCGGCTTCCCGGCCGGAAACGGGAGGACGGCGGGGTTTGTTCAAAGGCGTTGACAAAGGCGATGAAGTCCCCGAAACCGACCGTACCGTTGCCGTCGAGATCGAAGCGCATATCGGCGGATCCGTACGCCCGTGCGAATAGGACGAAGTCTGCAAAATCAACCGCGCCGTCGCCGTTGAAGTCGGCCGCGCCATCCGAAGGTGGCGGCGGCGGCGGTGGCGGTGGCGGGACCGGTGGGGGCTGGCGGTGGTATTCAGGGGGAAAGTCTACGGTGAGTTGCAGGATGCTGTTGTTGTTCGTGTCGGCAATGTAGACCCTGCCCTCCGGATCGGTGGCGAGGCCCGATGGCGAATTCAGCGTCGTCTCGGTACCGGCGCCTTCGGCCTGGTTGAATCCCGGAAATCCCGTGCCGGCAACGGTCTGTATGATGCCGAGGTTCAGGTCCAGCACCCGGATCCGATGATTGCCGGTGTCCGCGATGTAAAGGTATCCATTGTTGTCCGCGGCCACGTCCACGGGGCCGCTCAGCAGGGCCGTTGTGCCCGGACCGCCGTCACCCGAAAAACCAGCGTCTCCAGTACCGGCCACCGTGGTGATGAGGCCCTCGGCGTCCACCATCCGGATGCGATGGTTGCCCGTATCTGCGATGAACAGCCGGCCCCGGCCGTCTACCGCAACACCCTCAGGTCCGTTCAGTGCGGCTGTTGTCGCGGGTTCTCCGTCGCCTGAATAACCTTCCTGAAAGCTGCCGGCAGCGGTGGTGATGATGCCGCCTGCGTCCACCTGACGGACCCTGTGGTTGAAGCGTTCCGCAATCCAGACGTTACCCAGAGCGTCTGCCGCAATCCCCACGGGGCCAGACAGATTCGCATCTTGCGCCGCGCGTCCGTCGCCGCCGTAACCGGGGATGTCCCTGCCGGCGAAGGCAACGATATTTCCGCTTGAAAGGTCGATCCGGCGCACGATATGACCGCTCACTTCACCCACGATCGGATCGCCGCCGGGCGTGATCGCGAGGCCCCGGGGATCACCGAGACTGGCTTCTTCGGCGGGCCCGCCCGTACCGATGGAAATCCCGATTCCATCCCCGGCGATCGTGTTGATCGAACCATCCGCGTCGACCCTTCGCACCCTGTTGTTGCCCGAATCGGCAATGTAGAGGACGCCGTTCGCTGCGACCGCGACGCCTCTCGGGGCGTTCAGGAACGCCTGGGCGGCGCTGCCACCGTCACCCCCGAAGCTGCTCTGGCTCCCGCCGATTCCGGCAAGCGTGAGAATGGACGTATGGTCCGGCCCGATGGGCGGCAGCAGGCGGATCGTAATTTGTCCGGCGGGGAGTCCCTGAAACCGGGCGGTTGCGGATACGTCGCCCGGTGTTGTACCCGCCCGGAAGAGAATGGATGCCAGTCCGTCCCGCACCACCGCCGTGTCGCTTCCCACAAAGGCGCCATCGCCGGAGGAGACCTGGAAGATCAGGCGCCGGTTGCTGACGAGCGCGACTTCGTCCCTGACATCCAGGATTCGGGCGCGGATTCGCGTCTGCGCCTCGCCGTTGGCGGCCAGCGCGAGCGCCATGGCATCCAGCACGACGCGTTCGGGCGGCGGCGGGGCTGTTTCAGTGATTTCAAGAACGGTGTTTGCAGCGATGTTCCTGAGTCGCTGTGCGATGCCCGACGGCCATCGCACGGTCAGGGTATCCACCCGGTCGGCGTCGCCCAGACCGAAGACGGCGGTCAAGGCGTCCTGAGAAAGATAGGACGCGCCGCCCGTGATCTCCCGGGTCGCCGCTGCGCCATCGAAGGCGATTTCGAAACGTGTGCCGATGGCATCCGGACTGCTCCTTGTGGCGCGAGGGCGAATGACCAGCCAGTTTCCATTGAATTCCCGGTTCCGGTAGAGATGGTCGGCGCTGTCCTGAACGGCCACGAAAATATCCAGTCCGCCGTCGCCGTTGAAGTCCGCCAGGGCCACGCCACGGCTGTTGGCGCCGCCGGCCACGCGGAAGGAGTCAGCCATGTCCGTGAATGTCCCGCGTTCGTTTCGGTAGAGATTGTTCTTCACGCCGGCATTGGAAACGTAGAGATCCAGATCTCCGTCACTGTCGAAATCACCCCAGACGGCGCCCCTGCTGTCCACGGTGTCCGGTCCCGCAACATTGTAACTGCTGCTTGACTCCTGGAACCGGCCGTCGGTATTGACATAGAGGCGGTTGCCTTCGCCGAAGTACGTCACGTACAGATCCAGGTCCCTGTCGTTATCGAAATCGCCCCAGCATGCGCCGAAACTCGGACCGCCCAGACCGAGTTCCTCCAGACCAGCGTCCGACGATGCATCCGTAAAGCTCCCGCCCTCGTTCCTGAAGAGTCGATTCGGCCCGCTGTTTGCGAGAAAGAGGTCCGGGTCCCCGTCTCCATCGTAGTCAGCCCACGCCGGCTGCAGGCTGCTGTTGTCATCGTCCAGACCGACCTGGGCGGCGGCTTCGACAAAATGGCCCCCGTCATTCCGATAGAACCGGTTTTCCCCGAAGTTGGCCACGTAAAGATCAGGGTCTCCGTCTCCTTCCACGTCCGCCCAGGCCGCGCCGTACCCGTCCCCGCCGTCGTCCACGCCTGCCTGGGCGGCGATTTCGGTGAATCGGCTGCCGTCATTGCGGTAGAGCAGGTTGGGCTGTCCGAAGTTCGTGACGTATAGGTCCAGGTCGCCGTCGCCGTCGACGTCCGCCCAGGCCGCCGCGCTGCCGTCGCCGTCGTCCGCCACGCCGACCACGGCGGCCACCTCAGTAAATCCGTCGCCGTCGTTCCGGTAGAGCCGGTTGGACTGCAGGCTGCGCACCACGTAGAGGTCGGGGTCCCCGTCGCTGTCGTAATCCGCCCAGGCCGCGCCGAAACCGGCGCCGTCATCGGCAATGCCAAGATCGCCCGCCATGTCCAGGAAACCGCCAGGCCTGGATTCCCTGCCGAAGCCTCGGAGGGGGATGACCAGTTCCGGTTCGTTCGGATCGTTGCTGAACAGCGTGAGTTCCGCCCGTTGCGTCCCTGTGTTGGCAGGACGGAATAAGACGTCAAGGCTTTGTCTCTGACTAGACGGGATGCGCAGGGTGTCGTCCAGGCCCACGGAAAATTGTTCCGGGTCCGTCAGTTCGGCACGGAAGACGGTCAGTACGCCTGCGCCCAGGTTCGCAACCCGCAGGACAACTGACTGCTCGCGGCCCACATAGGTA
This sequence comes from Candidatus Latescibacterota bacterium, assembly GCA_021295655.1. Classification (GTDB taxonomy): domain Bacteria; phylum Latescibacterota; class UBA2968; order UBA2968; genus JAAXHE01. The sequence goes on along the minus strand of JAGWBX010000008.1, from coordinate 8,036 downwards.
CGATCGAATTCGATGCGTTCCGGAAAAACACCGATGTCCGGCGCCGCGCCCGTTCCCGAGAGCGTGACAGTGAGTTCGGGACGCCATGGATCGTCGGTATTGATCGTCAGCGTTCCCTGCACGACGCCTTCATCCAGAGGGCTGAACCGCATATGGATTTCAGTCTCCCCGGACGGATCGATTTCGATCGGGAACGCGTTCAGCAGGACGAACTCCTGCCGGTCGGTCGAAGCGCCGGACAGCGTGAGCGTGCGCCTCCCAACGTTGCCGATGGTAAACGTGCGCGTTGCCTGTTCTTCCACAACGACCGCGCCGAAGTCAACACGGGTGGCGGTCAGAAGGAGAACGGGCGACTGGAAGGCGGGGTCGAGGAGTTTGCGGATGCGGCTGTTGCCCGTATCCACGACGATCAGATTGCCGTCAGGGTCCAGGACCACGCGAGAGGGCTCGCGGAGTTCGGCAAGCGGCGCAGGCCCACCGTCACCGGCGGATCCGAAATTGCCCGTGCCCGCCAGGGTGAAGATATTCCCGGTGCCGGGATCGACGGCCCGGATGCGGTTGTTGCCCGTATCCGATATATAAAGGGTTCCGTCCGACCCGACGGCCACGCCGCCCGGCAAATCGAGCCGCGCTTCGGTGGCGGGTCCGCCGTCGCCCGAAAATGCGCCGCCGCCTCCGAATACGGGACCGCGGCCGGCCACGGTGCTGATGATGCCTGTCTCTCCGTCGATACGCCTGATGCGATAGTTGTTGAAGTCCGCGATGAAGATGTTTCCGGACGCGTCCACCGCAACGTCTTCTACCGTCAGTCCTGCTTCAACTGCCGGGCCGTCGTCTCCACCGAATGAGAAATCGCCGTTGCCCGCAAGGGTCGTGATCACGCCGTTGTCGAGGTCGATCCTGCGTACCCGGTTGTTACCGCGTGCCTGTCCGTCCAGCCCATCGGCCATATAGAGTCCGCCGCGGGGGCCCATGGCCAGGGCGACGATTTCACCGAATACGGCGGAGGCGGCAGGACCTCCGTCGCCCTCGAAACCGAACTCGCCGTTGCCGGCGACAGTGGTGATGATTCCCGAAGCGGCGTCGATGCGCCGGATGCGCCGGTTGCCCGTATCGCCAATGTACACGTTGCCGGCCCGGTCAACCGCGACGCCCTGGGGCCTGTCCAGTTGCGCTTCGGCGGCGGGGCCGCCGTCGCCGGAAAAACCGGCTGCTCCGGTACCGGCTACGGTCGTGACCTGCCCGGTGACCGCGTCCACCCTGCGAATGCGGTTCGTGCCGGTATCGGCGATATAGACGTGACCATCGGCGCTTGTGGCGGCGCCGAGAGGGATACTGAGGGCCAGATCGGTTGCGGGAATATTCTCGCCTTCCCGGTCGCCGCCGCCGGCAATGGTGAACAGTGTACCCCGACTCTGGGCGAATGACGCGCCGGTCAGCGCGAGCAGGACGCCAAGGATGAACAGCGTTCCGTGGTTTTTTCGCATGATGCGCATAGACTGGATTCGGGCGACAGTGTGTTGGGATCAGCGCAAGAGCCGCCGGGCTCAACGCCCTTCGAACAGGTCCCGGCCCCTTACGAGGGCTTCGATCTTTCGGTCGGCCACGCTGCGTTGCAGCATCCAGAAGCCGCAATCGGGATGCACGCAGGCGATTCGATCGGGCCCGAGGTGGCTCGCCGCGGCTTCGATGTCGGATGCGATTTCGTCAGGGGTCTCCACGACGTTGGTCTTGATGTCGATCACACCGATCCCTATTTGTACGGAATCGGGAACGTCTTTCAGGCATGCCGCGTGTTCGATGCCCCAGCGTTTGAATTCGAGGACCAGGTGGTCCGCCCTCAACGCGGCGAGATATGGAACCAGGTCCTGCCACGTGCCTTGCTGAACGGTCTGGCCGCCGTAGTTCCCGAAGCAGACGTGTACGGCTTTTTCGCCCTTTACCGCGTCGAGTACGGTGTTCAGCGCACGGGCGGCCCAGGGTGCCTCTTCAGGGTGTCCGGGGATATTGGCTTCGTCGATCTGTATCACGTCCGCGTTGATGTCCGCAACCTGTCTGGCGAGGAGTTCGCCCAGCGTCAGGGCCACGGCCGCCGGATCTCCATAATGGCGATCCAGAAGGACCTTGCTGAGCATGTGCGGTCCGGTGAGGGTGAATTTGAGCCTGGACCGGGTCAGATGCCGGACCATCCGGTAGTCCCTGGGCAGATTGAGCGTTCCTTCGTCAAGTTCACGTTCGATCATGCCCGCGGGATCCGCGCGATAGGAAAGGCCGGCATCCGTACGAAACGCATTCAGGTCCTCACGCCCGAACCGGGTGGTTATACCGCCCAGCCTTCGCGCGAAATAATCAATCATGCCGTTGGTTTCAGGATGATTGGCGTCGAACCGGTAGAGTTCGCCGTCGGTGACAACGTCAATTCCCGCGTCCTCCTGGGTCTTGAACACAACCCGTATGGCGTCGATTAACGCCTGTCGGGAAGGAGAGGCCTGAAGCCAGTCCGGTACGGGATAGCTTCCAACGACGGTGGCGAGAATGCGATGGGACATGTGAGAAGCATTTCGGGGGGAATACCGGCAACTTGCGTCAGGATTTCCTGTCACCGGGGTATCGGGGCCTGAACTCCTGGCGGATTGCCTCCAGCCTGTTGCGGTTTGCCGGATCCGGACTTTTCAGAGCTTCCATCAGGAATGCGACCAGGACGCTCAGGAGCAGACTCAGGCCGGCGGCGGTGCCAACCATCAGCGCGCGCCGTGGACGGCTCCTGAAATCGGGTGGCACCGCGGGATCCAGTACCACGACCAGGGACGTTTCCTTTTTCTCTTCAAAGCTGCTTTTTTCGTATTCCTGAAGTACGAATTGATAGATCAGGTTTCGGATTTCCATCTCGCGCATCAATCGCATGGCCTGAAGTCCCAGGTCCGGAATCTGATCCATCGGGAGCATGATGCCGGGCATATCCCCGGCGGCGCTCCCGCTGCTGTCGGGGTCCGATCCAGCGATGATGTCCTCCAGCGCTTCTCTCGCACCCTCGATTTCGATTTCGAGTTGCCTGACCCGGCTGTTGTCGGGGTTCATCTGTAGCGCGGCGATTTCCCGTCGGATTTTCATTTCGCCCAGCGTTGAGGCGATGAGGGAAGAGTAGGCCTCGATCTGCGCCTTGGTCTGGCTTTCGATGTCAATGGCCGAATGTTCCTTCTGAAACGCGTTGTAGGCCTGTTCGGCCTCGATCATGCTGCGTTCGGCATGCGCCAGGCGTTTTTCCAGGTAGCCGCGGAGGTCGCGCGCCTGTTCTTCGCGCCGGTGTCTCAGCGCAAGGTCGAGTTCTTCGACGAAGGCATTGGTAATCCCGGCAGCCCCTTCCGGGGTTTCCGCTTCGTACGACACGGTCAGGAACTGTTCCCGCGAGAGTTCCACTTCCAGCCGGTCGTCGACCATCTGGAGGAGTTCCTCGCGGGTTTCAGCCCCGTATGCTTTCTGAAGATTGAAACGGCGGATGATGGCTTCGGCCACGCGCTGGCTCTTGAGGATGGGCACGAATTCGGTGGCGGAAACGACGCTTTCGCCCAGCCCCAGCATGCCCACCGGCAATTTTTCCAGAATGGCGGAGATGCCGAGCGTACCCTGGCTCTCACTAGGCGGAAAGAGGACGGCGCTGGCACGGTAGACCGGGGTGAGGATCAGACTGACGCCCGCAGTCACGACGGATACGGTGAGGCAGGTGACGAGGATCATTCGTCGCCAGCGGACGAGGACGGCCAGACGGTCGAGGAAGTTCTTTTCGGGTTCCATTAACCTTGATTCTTAATTCTTCGGGGAAGTAAAACCGATTATATGCAAGTAGATAAAGGTGATTTTACTTCTGATTGCCGGGATACACCAGGTCACCGGACGTGAACTGAAAGCATGTCCTTTTTGACGACCGTTACCCCCCGTTTCAGGGGTTTTCGTTGCGTCGCCGAGTTGCTGTTTCTTTAAATTGGGGTTAACGACTGATGCTCCGTACCGCAATGACCAGAGCGGCCACCTGCGAAAGTACGACCAGGGTCTCGCGGAAGAGCCGCCAGCCATGCACGGGTTTCCTGCCCATGACAAAAATCGTGTCTCCGGGATTGACGCGCTGAACCCTGGAGGCTTTCGTCCAGTTGCCGGTGCTGCCCTGTATTACGTAGATTTCGCCTCTTTCAGCCTGCTCGTTCAACCCGCCCGCTCTGCTGATGTAGTCCTTAACGCCGAGCCCCGGTTCGTAGGGAACTGCGCCGGGAGTGATAACGTAACCGTTAACCGCAACCGAGGGCACGAGCCTGGGTATCCTGACGATATCTCCGTCTCTGAGCAGGATGTCTTGCGAATCGTCCTTTTTTTCGAACAGAGCGACAAAGTCGACCGGCAGGCGGCCCGACATCTGCTGTTTCTGCATGGCCATATAGGTCCGCTGGGCGTCGGTCAGGCTGATGGGCCCAACGCTCTGCAACTGCTTCGGACCGGCCACCCCTTTGGGAAATTCGCCGCGGCGGACCACGATGGATTGGGCGAGAGAGGCTTTGGATGTGAACCCGCCGGCCTTCCCGATCAGATCCTTCAACGTCATTTCCGCACCGATGAAATAGGTTCCGGGAAAGTACACTTCGCCTTCGACGTTGACGCGTCGCTCCTTCACGGCCACGTGGAGTTTGTCTCCCGCGCGAAGAGGCAGATCCGCGTCCGCATTGCCGGCCAGCGCCCGCGAGAGTTGGATAGCGTGGCGTTCTTCGCTTCCTTCCGCGAAGAACGACCGGAGCAGTTCAGCGCTGGCGGTACCGGCATCCCCGTGCAATCCTCCGGCCAGAGCAATCAGATCGGAAACACGATCGCCGGAGACGAATTCGTAACTTCCGGGCTTATAGACCGCGCCTGAGATACGCACGGAGTCCGTGAGCGCCGGCACAAAGATCTGGTCTCCATCCAGCAGGAAGGGGTTATGGGCGATGTCGCCCGAAAGCCGCCACAGGGAGAGGTCCGCCCCGCGCCCGCCATCCGTCGGCGCGCCGCTTACAGATAACCGCTGAATCCGAATATTCCGGTGGGAAGCCCTGCCATCCGGAGGTTTCAGTAGCCCGCCCGCCTGGCTGATGAGTTCGGAAACCTGCTCGGTTCCCTCCACCATGTAGGTGCCGGGATGGACCACCTGCCCCACGACGTTGACAGGAAAACTGCGCAGCCGGGCGAGAGAGATCCGGACGTCGAGACTTCGCAGGTTATCGCTGACGGCGTCCTGTATCCGCTTGCGGCTCTCTCCAAGGTTGAGCCCTGCCAACTGGATGGCGCCGACGTAGGGGATTACGAGTTTGCCTTCCGCATTGACAAGCACGGGGAGCGTCACCGGTTCTTCGCCGGCTTCGATATGGATGCTGAAGGTATCGCCGGGACCGACAATGTAGCGTTCGGAACGGATAATGGCGTCGTAAGCGATTTTTCCGATCCACTTCACGTCCAGGCCCTGCATGTCGTCCGCCTGCTGCGTTGCGCCGATCGATTTGCGGTCGGACCTCCTCCGGCCGGGATCCCGCCCCGGACGTGATTGCGCGAAGAGCATGACGGGTTCGGAGATCAGCCCGAAAACGAGTGCGATCGCAATCAGACGCAGGGCGAGAGACGGTTTACGATTGGCGTAAAACCCGGTCATACCGTGGTGACCCCGTCCTGATCGACACGCAGGACGGCAGTGTCGACATGCATGTTCTGTCGCGCCCACGCGTTCTTCATGGCATTTGCTATATTTTTTGCTTCGTCGGTCGCAAAAGCCAGCAACGTGGGTCCGGCGCCGCTGAGACAGGCGCCCATGGCCCCGGCTTCTTCCGCTGCCTCGAGAACAACGTCAATTCCGGGCACGAGTGATGCCCGGTAGGGCTGATGGAGGCGGTCGCGCATCGCGGACTTCAAAGCGCACAGTTCTCCGCTCATCAGCGCCGCGGTGACCAGGCACGCGCGTCCCACGTTGAACACCGCGTCGCGGTGCGGCACCTGTTCCGGAAGGGCCGCTCGCGCGGCCTCCGTCTGGAGTTCGAAGCCGGGAACCGCGACCACCGCGCGAAGTTCCCGCGGCGGCAGGGCCCGGATCATCTCGACCCGACCGTTTTCACAGGAGCAGATCGCGAGGCCGCCCAGGAGGCACGGCGCGACGTTATCTGGATGGCCTTCCAGTTCCGTGGCGAGATTGACAAGGTCGGGCCTGGAAAAGGGTTCGTCCATCAGCAGGTTGGCCGCATAGACGCCGGCCACAATGGCGGTGGAACTGCTGCCCAACCCGCGGGAGAGCGGAATGCCATTGTGCATCTCCACGTCCAGTCCGGGCAGGGACCGGCCGGCGCGCTGAGCGGCCGCGTCGGCAGACCGGAAGAAAAGGTTGGATTCGTCTGCCGGGAGTATTCCGGCGCCTTCCCCGGTAATTCGCATCCGCCGGCGCCCGTCATCGGTCAGGGTTCGAATGACAACCCGATTGTAGATGGTCAGGGCAAGTCCCAGGGCGTCGAATCCGGGCCCCAGGTTGGAGGTGGAGCCGGGCGTTCTCAGGCGGATTTCCATTCCATCTCTCAGAGAAGCTGTCTTAAAATTCCCAGCGGTCTTCGCGCCTGTCTGCGTGCAACGCACAGGCGGGCGGCTGCAAAAATGCCGGTCGGCGTGGGTCAAACCCACCGGTATCTTCAGATACGGGTGGGTCTTCCCGTCGGCGCTGCGCGCCCCTCGCGCCTCATAACCGCCGCTTTTTCGCTCTCGCTCGTGAATTCACCGGTAATTTCAAAACAGCTTCTGACCAGTTTCGCACAGACCAGATCCGCCAGCAGGAGGCCGCGGCCGGTGAGGCGGACTCGCCCTTCTCGACGTTCGAGAAGGTGGTCCGGAATGAGTGTGGTCGATCTGCCGATTGTGCCCAGCAGCGATTCCGGAATGCCGTTGGCGCGGCGGAGGCCGAGCATCACCTGTTCCACGCGCCTTTCACCTGGGGAGATCACCTCTTCCCCTTCAACGGCGGCGCCCGAGGATTCCACACTCCCTATATACGCCATGAGGGGGCGGATGTTCCACGTACGGCGTTCGCCGAAAAAGGAATGGGCGGAAAGGCCGATGCCCAGATACGGACGCCGGTCCCAGCAGGCCATATTGTGACGGCAGGCGAATCCGGGTTGTGCGAAGTTCGAGACTTCGTACTGGTTATAACCGGCTGCGCACAACTTCTCCTGCGCGATCTCGTACATTTCGGCCTGGGCATCCTCGGGAGGCAGCGGCAGGCGGTTCTTTTTCATCCTGCGGTCGAACGCGGTGCCGGGCTCAACGGTCAGCCCGTAGACCGAGACGTGCTCCGGACTGAGACCCACGGTGCGGTCCAGGGTTCCGCGCCACGCGGTTGTCGTCTGTCGAGGCGCGGAGAATATCAGGTCGATGTTGAGGTTTTCGAAACCCGCCCGTCGCGCGGCGTCCACCGCTGCCCCGGCATCGGCGGGCGTGTGCCGCCTGCCCAGGGCCCGGAGGGTGGAATTGTCCAGGGCCTGTACGCCGAGGCTGAGGCGGTTGATGCCCATAGCGGCCATCTGTGCAAACCGCACACGGTCGTCGGGATTGGCTTCGGCGGAAATCTCAGCTTCCGGCGAGACCCCCGAACGCGTCCGCACCTTATCCAGAATTCTATTCAGCGAGTCCGGCGGAATCTCGGACGGCGTACCGCCGCCGAAAAAGACCGTGTCGAACACCGGGTGGTCGCCCATACACGGGAGCCGGGTCTGAAACTCGCGGATGACCGCCTCCGTGTACCGTTCCGCCAGGTGCGTCTGGCCAACGTAAAAGGCAAAATCGCAATAGGGGCACCTGGATTTGCAGAACGGAATGTGGACGTAGAGACTGGACATATTACGGTATTGATCTGTCTCGGAGACAGGTTGCCCGAATTCGGTCGGCCGGAAGCAGCAGAATCATCTATCAGCCGTGGGCAACCACAAGGGTTGCCCCTGCAAATCCAGCGGAGGGGCGGGATGGATCGACGGCTGAATGGCGCCCTGTTT
>JAGWBX010000051.1:50747-63454 GCA_021295655.1 Candidatus Latescibacterota bacterium | reverse complement strand
TCCAGGGCCCGCCTGGAGGCGAATTTGTGTTTATCGGCCAAAACCGCCACTGCCTTCCCCCTCCCTATGTCAGCCGCACCAGGGATGCGACCGGATTTACCCGGTTCCTATCTCGAACATCGTCCATCACTCGGGTGCGCAGGGCCTCATAGATACCGTATCCTCGGGACCCGCGATCGCCACTGTCGTCGAGGAAAGCGCTGTTGGTGACGACCACCAGTAACGTGCTTGTCAACCGGTCAGCGCCGTCGACAAATTCCCGCAGTAGCTCGTAGTGTTCCATCGCCATGGCCCTGGTGTAGTAGCGCAGACCGTCCCTCGGAATTCTAGCCACCGTTACGCGGGCGTTGTCAATCAATACTACCGTTCCCGAGTGTCCCACAAGACGAATCCAGTAGAAGGCCGATTCGATGAAGTATCTGGCCGTGTTACGATTGATACTGGTGTAGATGGAAAACGGACGGACGCCACTAATTCGCGTGTTCTCTCCCGTCAGCCAAGCCAATAGCGGCTCACCCGTGTACCCGCCACGGCTGTTCTCTTCCATGCAAAGATGGCTCATACACACACGGAAATCTCTCGCCATCTTCGTGTTCTTGAACACACGGTTCTGTATCATCAACCTCAGGTTTCCGAGCACGAACTCCGATTCGAGACCATTGGTTGTTGCGATGGAGTCGAAGACATTGCCGTCCGCGCCGGGAGGAATTCCGTCAATCCGGTAGCCCTGCTCGGTGGCGAGCCTCAGTATCATACGTCGAGCCAGCAGCCGCCAATCGACCTGGCTGGCGAACCTGAAAAAGAAATCCTGCGGCATGTGCGCCCGCATCGTCTCAGCGTTCAATTTAATGAAAATAAAGTCCAGTTCATGGCAGTTGGCCTCCGTTTCTGCGTACAAACCAGTCCTGGAACCCTCGTTTGATGGCACTGCAAACTTTATCGACGCGCCGCCACAGCGGACATACGACGACAGGTACTCTTCGTTAATGACCTGAAGCCAGTCCTTGAGAGAGATTGAGATTGTGTTGTGCATCAATCGTCCCTTGCAAATCGAATGCCGAAGTACTTGATATCCTGGCCCTGTGGACCCACAAAGTTGAATACGTTTCTGCCGCCCCGGGTACCCGTGGATGCGTGGAAAAATACTTTGGCGCCTGACGTAGTTTCTGTAACTCCGCTTGTCTCCAACTGGTATAGGTCACGGGCAAAGTCAATTTGAGCATAATCTCGCCCGCTACCCGGCAGTGAGGTGAATAACCTGTAGATTCTTGCCAAAAGTACCACGCGCCCGGAGCCGCCCTTCATGAGTCCATCCGAAGCATCTTCCTTCACAAGCTCCAGGTAAACCCTGTACAGGGCTTCCAAAAACCGTTTCGCGGAGAAGCGACTGGACTTCTGCTGGTTTGCAACCAGCAGATCGGCCAGGTAGGAAGGCTTAATGGTCGAGATTTTCTTGTTGTCAATTCGGATCGCCTCATCCTCGGGAAATATTCGCACGATGGATGGGTGTGAGATTAACTGTTCGTCCCGCAAATGGATTTCCAGACCCCTTTCCAACGCGACACGACGTAGCTCGTGTGTATAGCCACCCTTGAGGTATTCAGCTACTTCATTATCTTCATAGGGCCAGGACTGGATAGCGTCCGTCACTACTTGCGTCAGGTTCTCAAGCGCAACATTGAGTCCGGCTCGTGCCTTCTTGATAGCGCCTATGTTACCCTCTTTTGCGGCCTTTTGCAGGCGTCTGGTAAAATTCACCAGGTTGGTAGCGGACTGGCGGGCTGATTCAGCTGCATTTTCGGAATTGTCAAATGCTTGTCCGATATTGTCCATGTCTTTTTCCTGCGTTCGAAAGATTCGTCGAATAAGCGACGTGATTAATGGTGGCGCAAACACGGCCGTCACGGGAACGTCTTCCCGTTCCTCCGTAATGCATGTAGCCGAAATTGCCCCGCGGTGGCTGGCTTATTCAGCATAAAGTACTACCTGCGTGTTGTCAAGCGAATCGTTCGCAATAGTCAGAAAGCCGCCGCCGTAATGGCCGCGCCTTATTTTGTGATACTGTTCGATGGATCGTCGGTTCAGTCAATTTTTCCGTGTCGGCGTAGCACGGCGTCGATATCATCCAGCCCCGTTCCCTTCCTGGTTCCCTCGAACTTTAATCCCGCATTCAACAGCCTGTCGATCACGGCCGGGTAGTCGGCCCCGGGTCTTGGCAAATTGATCGCGAAATGCAGGGTTGTGCCCATTGCGGTGCCGCCGAATTCGTTCCGCAATTCGAGCAAGGGGCCGTGATCGAGGATCAGGTCCATGGTGTCCGGATGTCCCTGGGAAGCGGCCCACATCAGGCCTGTCATCTTCCACGTGGCCTGTTCGTCCACGTCGACGCCCTTTCCCAGCAGGTATTCGGCGATGTCCGTCCGTCCGAACCTGCAGGCATCTTCAAATGCGGCCGCCAGTTCGGCCTCAGATACGCCGCGTTCTTCAACGAATTCCGTCGTCAGGTCCAACCGGCCCAGTCCCGCGGCCATCGCGACGTTCTTCACCTCCGCCCCGAGACGGACCAGGGCGGCTGCCGACTCAGGGTAACCGAATTTGAGCGCCAGACGAACCGGCGCGCCGTCGTTCTTAACGCCATCCACTTTGGAACCCGCCTCGACGAATATCTCGATCAGTTCGGTCGCCACGCCGCGATAGTGAGGATGAACGCTGGTCACGAGCGCCAGCATCGGCGTATCTCCCGAGTCGCCCGGCCCGCACAGGGCGTCCACCTCCGCGCCGGCATCCAGCAGACGCCGCGCGATCTCCGGCGCATTGGCGGGTGACCGCTGGCGAAAGTCCTCAATGCCGTTGGCGGCGAGGTAATACAGCAGCGTCGCCCGGTGAATGCGGGCCGAATGGGCGTGGGCCAGAGCCGGATTCGCGCGCAGGAGTGCCTCGAGCGTTGGGAGGTCTCCGTCGACGACAGCATCGGCCGCGATCTCGAACTCGGCCCCGGCGTCGGTCTCTCGCGTGTCTTTTTCGACGAACCTGGCGAACGCATCCCAACTCTCGAAGCTGTGGGCCCGCGCGATGAGAAACTGAGCCCCGGCTAACGTGAGCCCCTCGCCATCATCGCCAGCCTTCTCCGACATTTCAATGGCGGCTTTTTCGACTTCGCCGATCGCCCGTTCCCAACTGCCCTGCACAAAATCCGTCAGGTCGGGTCCGGACACACGGACAATCTCGCCGAGCCAATCGTTACAGAACCCCTTTACAGCGCTGGCATTCTCCGACCGGGTTGCCTCGGTGAGTCCCTCCGCCAATTTCGTGTAATCCGGGAGATTTGGACGGGCGGGTAACGGAAGGGTGTCCATACAAGGATCCTCCAGATAAAGAGCGGTAAGACGGGAGACGGAAGATGATCACACCGCGTCCACGGGATATCGATACGGCCTGGCGAAATCTATTGGCGATTCTGGCGGGACCTCTCCCCCTGGCCGTCGAAAAACAGAAAAAGGCAGCTATCAGCCATCAGCATTCAGCTTGAACCATAAACCTAATCGGTCGACGTCAGCGCCGTGGAGCGGTAAGCCAAGGAAACGGCGTATACCTCTACCCCCTGCCTCCTCTTCTGGAAGGAGATTACGCCAGATCAAGATCGAACTTCAGATTCAACATCCATCTCTCCCCGGATTCCCTGCCTACGGCGTGTTCCTTTTGAAGCGACCAAAAGGAACCAAAAGTCGCCGCTGGGCGCGGGGCCTGCCAAATGCACAGCGCAAATACGCTCACAGGATGCACACGCGCCTCTGCCCTGACAGCCTCGGAAGAACATCAACCTGAGTAGCTGGACGGAATCACGCGCTCTGCTCTGTTCGTCCTCCGGTAAGGAAATGCCTTTGTAGACCGATTGGCGTCAGAATGATGAGGACAGCCGTTGACCTTTAGCGAAATCCGGCTCGCAATGCGGACGATTGATATCAATTCATGGATGACCGGTTTTTGTAGGGGCGGTTCGAGAACCGCCCTGTAGCGAGACCGGCCTCAAGCTATACAATCCGCGCCCAGGTTTCAAGCCCAATGCCGATGACGCCGCGGAGCGGTCCAATCGGTGTCCGCGAAACCCATTTTTAGGCGTCTTCGCGCGCAGGTCGATCCATTTTCTCTGTTGGAATCACGAACCTTAGTGGATTCGAAGCGATTGTGTTATATTGATGATTATGAAGCGAGAAGACTACTATCAGTGGGCTGAACGTGCCGCACGGTGGGGCGCGGAATACCTGTCTACGCTCGAGAATCGGCCTGTTCGTGCGCAGAATGCGCCGGGTGAAATTGCCGCACTGCTGCCCGCGGCGCCGCCTGAACATCCGGAAGCCATGGAGACGATCTTCGCCGATTTCGAGCGTATCGTACCGGGCGGAATGACCCATTGGCAACACCCGCGCTTCTTCGCGTACTTCCCCGCCAGCGCCGCGCCGGTTTCGATGATCGCCGAGAATCTGACGGCGGTGATGGCCGCACAGTGCATGCTCTGGCAGACCTCGCCCGCGGCCACGGAAATGGAGACCCGGATGGTGGACTGGATGCGCCAGGCGCTCGGTCTGCCGGAGGGTTTCCAGGGAGTGATTCAGGACACGGCAACGTCAGCCAATCTCTGCGCCGTGCTGACGATGCGCGAACGCGCGCTCGGTTGGCGTGGAATTGACTCCGGAATGGTGGGCGAAAAGCGGCTCAGGATCTACGCCTCGCCCGAGACCCACTCGTCGATAGACAAGGCGATAAGGATCGCCGGGATCGGCCAGCAGAATCTCGTCATGGTCGCTACGGACGGAGAGGGCGCGCTCGACCCGGAGGCGCTTCGCGAGGCGATCGATGTCCCGGCCGGTGTCGTCCTCTGTGTCGGCGGGACGTCGGTCGGCGCGTCCGACCGGTTGCGTCCGGCCATCGAGGTCGCACGCGAGTTCGGCCTTTACGTCCATGTGGACGCCGCGTGGGCCGGTTCCGCGATGATCTGTCCCGAGCAACGTGGGTTATGGGACGGCGTCGAGGGGGCCGACAGCGTCGTCTTCAATCCCCATAAATGGCTCGGCGCGCAGTTCGATTGCTCCATCCAGTTTCTCGCGGACCCGGAACCGCAGGTCCGCACCCTCGGCATCCGCCCCGACTATCTTGAGACACTCGGCCAGACGGAGATCACCAACTACAGCGAGTGGACGATCCCGCTGGGGCGCCGTTTCCGCGCCCTCAAGCTCTGGTTCCTGCTGCGCGCACATGGTCTCGAAGACCTCCGCCAGCGCATCCGGAACCATATCACGTGGGCCGGGGAGGCCGCTGCGGCGATCGCATCACTGGACGGATTCCGCCTGATAACGGACTGCCGCCTTTCGTTCTTCACGTTCCAGTACCAGGCCGATGGCGAGGATGCCAACGCCGCCACCGAGCGCCTGCTACGCGCGGTCAACGACGACGGCCGGATTTATCTGACGCATACGATCCACGAGGAGCAGTTCGTCATCCGCTTCCAGGTCGGGCAGTTCGAATGTCGGAGGGAGGACGTGCTCCTGGCAGTTGACGTGCTCCGGGAGTTGGCCTCAGGCATCAACCCCCGTGCTCGGAACGGACGTTGATGACGATGGTGCAGATTCGAGGATATTTCGACGAGGCCAGGCGTGAGTTCTAAGAACCGGAAGGGTTGTCCGATCATCTGCTGCTTACCGTGCATAAGTGCAGGCACAGTTTCCCCGACGAATACAAACGGATAGCATATCCCGTTTAAAGAGCTACTTCAATTTAAGGCTCAGCCGATGCCGAAAAATTAAAGAAGCAGATGGAGAAACCGGTGAATAGAAACTGCCGTTTTTCCGGCGGATGTAATTGCGGAGCGATTGGATTCGTGCTTCGGAACCCGCCTCTATTTGTTCATGCGTGTCACTGTTGCGACTGCCAGAAGGCTTCCGGTTCGGCCTTCCGGATTACGACTATCGTCTTGGAAAACGATATCACGTTCGTTCAGGGCAATGTTGCCTCCAGGAAGAAATCCGAGCAGCGAACGGAATTCGTCTGCAAGTCATGCGAGGGTCTCATTTACCTGACGGCCACAAATCACCCGGCAACGGCGCTCCTGAACTCGAAAACGCTGGATGAACTCAGGGTGCTGGAGATTGGCGCGCACATCTGGACGTTGGACAAGCACGCCTGGCTCGAGTTGCCAGCTGATGTTCCGCAGTTTGAAAAGGGATACGACAGGAACAAAGTGTGGCCTCAGCGGAGCCTTGAGCGCGTGCTTCGCGCTGTGAACGACAACGGCCCGACCTGACTGACGTATTCGATCCACGAGAGCCGGTTCTTCATCCGCAAAGGAGGGGAAAGACAGGCATGGAACGCGCGTACCCCATCCTCCGGATTGACGACTACGACATGGCAAAGCGCTATTATGTCGAGTTCCTGGGGTTCGAAATCGAATTCGAGTGGCGTCATGCTGCGGATTCTCCAGTCTATATGGGCGTTACACGAGGCGGCCTCGCACTTCATCTGTCGGAGCATCTCGGCGAACCGGCAGGCAGGCTTGGCGCCGCCCTGTTTCAGGTTGATAAAGTCCTGGATTTCTTCGAAGAGCTGAAGGGTAAGAAGAGCGACATGACGGAAGCGCCTGTCGACCAGGCATGGGGCTTTACGGAACTGAGGCTTTTGGATCCATTTGAGAATAAGCTGACCTTCACGAGCCCGACACCCGGGCAGGCGTGACTGGCATTCGCAGCTTGCGCTACGCCGAACCATGCCAACTTTCGCCCGGCCTTCGGAAACCCGCAAAGTAAAAACGCCAGGTTCGAATTCATCCGGATGGAATTGGTCGATACGCCAGAATCGCAGAGTTGAAATTGTGCCAGCGTCGGGAAGCGTCGCTTTCCTGGTTCCTGGATTCAGTATCTCAAGTGATATCGAGCGAAGATGGCTAAACAGAGTGTTTATCTGGATTCAACGATTCCGAGTGCGTACTACGATTCAAGAACACCAGAACGTCAGGGACAGACCATTCAGTTTTGGAACCGCCGTTTACCGGACTTTGCAGCCGTAATTTCAAGTGTCGTCGTGTTGGAGATTCGTGCCACTCCAAATGATGAAAGGAGAACGCGTTTAGAAAACCTGGTACAGGACTGCGAGGTCCTGGTGTTTGACGAAGAAGCCGACACGCTGGCTCAGGAATATGTTGCAAGAGGGATTTTTCCGGAGAAATATGTAGATGATGCAAATCATGTTGCCGTTGCGGTGACCAACGGAATTGGGTATTTTTGCAGTTGGAACTTCACGCACATCGTAAACGTGAATATTCGACGAGAGGTCAATCTTTTTAATGCGTTGAAGGGTTATGGACCGATAGAGATTGTCGCTCCGCCTGAACTATAGGAGGCCCGGCATGCGGGAAGTGACGCGGGCAGAGAAGGAGATAATCCGGGAGGAAGTTCGGAAGGAATTTCCAAATGACGGAATGATGCAAGAGATACATTTTATTCGCCAGGTGCACTACCTGCAGTCGAAAGAGATGTCCCTGGACGAGCGGCTTCGATTCTACGGTGGTGAACGCAGGAAGACGTCGGTGTAGCGAATTCATAGACAAGGCGATGGCGCGACCTTGATAACAGCCCTCTACTGCCTGGAGCGAAGGGGGCTGTTGACGTATTGAGAATGTCGAAGTATCAGGATTCGGAGATGGGAGATCCACTGAGGACAGATTTTATTGCAAGGCAGGTGTCGACACGATGCACCTTTACAAAGTAACTGCGCCCCTCAAGAGCAGGCTGTTCAATCCAACGAAATTCTATCGTACTCAGGATTTTCGCAGCAGCAGTCCGCGGCCCAAACCGGGCTACATTTCGGAATGCCTGCTCTATGCCGGCGACTTTGACGAAATTTCAAATCACCTTTTTCCAAAGATCCACCGAATAAGAGTCAGGAACTCGGAGATCTCCAGGAGCGAGCTTTCGACCCTGGGATATGAGACGGACCCGGAAAAGCGGTGTTTCATCTTCGTGAATAAGGGGGATGAGACGCAGATAATGGCGTTTGTGGCCAACGTCTATATTTTCGAGGATCGCCATTTCACGAAGACGCCCAGCAACGAGTACATTTCCAGAGAACCGGTCGAAGCCGTCGGATCGGAATCGTATGCAATGCCTGAAATACTGCGCCGTTGGGGCATTCAACTGGTTTTCGTCGATTCGGTGCCCGAACTATCCAGGATTCTCACCAACGCTGGCGTCGACTATTCTTATCAGACGTGAACGGTGATCGGCCCGTATCAACCAATTGCGTGTATTCTGCATAAGATCGACGTTCGTACCCGAAGCCATCATATGACACCACACGTGACACGATAAATGCCACCGACGATCCGATCGGCTACCTCTGGTGTTCTGTCCCGGAAATAAGTTGCCTAATTTCGACCGCCGAGTCGCCCGGCTCGCAAGGCGCCACCGACCTGCGCAAGGTCGGCGAGCGAGGGGAACGTAGCGAGACGGGATGAATCGGCGGTCGAATGGCGAGGAATTTTTGGGACAGGGCGATAGATTCAATTGCCGGGTTCGTCGGGATCGGACCCAGCCGGGATCCGGTGGATGAACGCCTCGGCGAAATTGATACGATCGCTGTCGATCCATCGCACTGGCGCGCAGGAATTGGCAAGGCATTGATGTCCGTCGCATTGCGTTATCTGGTTGCGGACGGCTACAACGAGGCAGTCGTGTGGACCGTAGACGGCTACGAGCGGGGGATCGCTTTCTACGAGGCCACGGGGTGGCGCCGCGATGGTGGCGTCCGGGATGGTGGGCAACAAATCCGTTTCAGGCGCGGCTTTCAATAAACGGGTGAACAAGCCCGCGCTGATGATATTTCTCGTAACAGAATCCAAAGCAATAGAGGAATCCGACGATCATGTCGCTGCAAGAAAAACGTGAGCAATTCCTGAAGCAGATCGACGATGAATTGGCCGGATACCCCGATCCTCCACCGCTTGAGATTAACGTTGTGGACAGGCAATATCGATCTGATCGAGATCATGTGTACGAAAAATGGAAGATAGAATACCGTGTTGAAACCGAAGAGACGATGCCTGAGTCATCCGGTAGAAAAGTACGGGCATTTCTTCTGATTCCGAGCGATGAGCGATACGCGCCGCCTTATCCGGCGATGATTGCCTTCCATCAGTGCAACACCGACTGTACTATCGCAAAAGACGCGGTTGTCGGCAGAGCCGTCCAACGCCCCGATCAGGCCTATGGCTATGAGCTTGTTATCAAGGGGTTTGTCGTTCTTGCGCCGGACGCGATCAATTGCGGCGAACGCCACAATCCTGCCGTCAGACAGCCCTACGAAAACAAGCATTCCCACCGGATATTGAGCGAGCCGTTGGGAAGGCCATTCTGGTTCAAACAGGCATATGACGGGATACGGGGCGTTGATGTTCTTGATGCGCTCGAGTTTGTCGATTCGGATCGCATTGGCGTGATCGGTCACTCAATGGGTTCGGCACAGGCTGCGAATGCGATGGCTCGTGACCCGCGAGTCCGCGTGGGACTTGTAACAGGGCGAGTTACGGAAAAGAACCTGTTTCCAATCGCCCCACGCTATCTGATGACCGTGTTGCAGTCCCTGGAGAAGGATGCAGACACCATTGAGAGGATCCGATGTTATTTCGAGGAGGCTCGACGCGAGTTCCATGAACCTGAACGGTTATCCGATCATCTCTCGCTTTTGGTGCAGGAATGCGGCCATTGTTTCCCTTTTGAATACAAACTGGAGGCTTATTCTCGTTTACGGATCTACTTTAATTTAAGTAATTATAACAATTTAGGTAATTGTAACCCAAAGTCACATATCGCCGAGAATACGCCGACAGAACCCAAATCCCCGAATTCCTACTTCAACCCTTACCGCTAAATATTCACCCTTGACAAGTTAAGCAAATCCGCATACTTTTCCAGATAGGTAAAGCCGAGAGTAAACTGGGAAAGAACGCTATGAACGCGAAATCTTTTTTCAGCGCTGATAACATTCGCATGGCCACATTCCTGTTTCTTCTAATAGGTGCCATGTGGACACTTTCCTCCAACCTTGAAAACAGGCTCACTCAACGAATTGACAGGCTCGAAGATACAATGAACAACCGCTTTAAGGAAATCGACGACCGCCTTAATAAAATCGACACCCGCCTGGACTCCTTCGGTGAGCGTATTGCCAAGAACGAAGCCAGGATAAACGCCTCTGAGTAATCCTCCTCGCCTTACTCCCTAGCCGGTTCTTTTTTCTTCTTCGGATCAACGGCCTTCACTTGCACGTCCCGGACGACCGCCCGCAACAAATCCTCCGGCGTTGCGCCTATGCTCACGTCCTCCTCCATCTCCGCCTTCGCAGGCTGATACCCGCTGTCCGCAACCTCTACCACCGGCCTCTTCTTTACTGTCTCTGAATCCATCACGTCCGCCTATAAGGAGCTACTTTAACTTACCCGGTCTCGATGCTTAACTTCGGCACTGCGATTTTTCTCACTGCAATGGAGGTATGAAGCGCATGCGAATCGCCATCATCTCTGATATCCACGGGAATCTCGTGGCTTTAGAAGCTGTCTTGAACGATCTCAAAACAGAACACATTGATCGCATCGTGTGCCTCGGTGACGTCGTCTCCGGAGGTCCCCAACCAGGTGAGGTCATTGCCCATTTGAAAACGCTGAATGCCCCGGTTGTCATGGGCAACATGGACACCTGGTGTCTCAACCCACAACCAGGTGAAGGAAATAGCAAGAACGCCAAACTGGGAGATGAAGTTCAATTATGGGGTGTCCGTAAGCTATCACCTGAGGATCTCGACTACATGCGCACGTTCCAGGCAACGGTCGATATACCTCTCGATGCAACTACCAGTTTTCTTTGCTTTCACGGTTCCCCACATTCCAATGAAGATGTAATTGTCTCAACCACTCCGGATGAGGAAATGGAACGCATGCTGTCTGGTTGTCGCGCTATGGTATTTGCTGGGGGACATACGCACACGCAGATGATTCGTTATCATGCAGATAGCACGATAGTCAATCCTGGAAGCGTTGGTGCTCCTATTCATGCGTACGAGCGCATACGCCGGGTTACTCAACGACCGTTGAGTGATCTGCCCGATAGGCAATATCCTCCCTGGGCAGAATATGGAGTTGTCGCCTGGGAAAATAGGAGCCTTCGCATCGAGTTGCATCGCGTGCCGATTGATATCGATTTGCTGTTGAAAAAGACGCACGAGAGTGGGATGCCACACGCTGATTGGTGGTTGTGTTCACGGTATGGCGATTTGTTGAAATGAGGTATCGGAGGGGACTACACTCTTAGCAGAGAGGAAAAACTGTGAGCGTACATCGCATCACCGCGATGGTTCCAATAACGGATCTGGATCAGGCCATTACCTTCTACACGCGGGGTCTCGGTCTGCAGGTCGTTCGCCGCAGGGATGATTGGGGCCACGCCGTGCTGGAAGGCGAACACGGCTGCCAGGTGATGATTGACCGTTCGATACGTACGGATTCGAACGCCTCAACCGTCGTCTACTACTATACGTCCGATATTGAAGCGGTACGGGACCGCTTGATTGCCGCGGGTTTCGACCCTGACCCCATCGGCGTAACTTTTTACGACATGAAGGAATTCAGAGTGCGGGATCCCGATGGGAATCGGGTCTGGGTCGGGGCGCGTGCCCGTCCTGAGAAGCGTTCTTGAGACTGTTCCGGGATCCAATCGGAATACGATCCACCATGATGGACCACGGAATACAGGTTTTGCGAATCGACTAACGAAAGGAATAACTCCATGAGCAATCACATCGTCGTATCGAGCATTTCGTACGCCCCGATCAGTGGTGATGACGAGAAGGTGATGAAGCAGACCCACAAGGACCTTAAGGACCTGGTGGGGCAGGTTGCGCGCGCGACCACGCCCGATCTGATCGTCCTGCCCGAGACCATCTGTCGGACCTGTGACGAGGACGTGCCGGAGGGGCCGACGACACAACTGCTGGCCGGCCTGGCAAGGGAGTATAACTGCTACGTCACAGTGCCGGTCCATGAGAAGGAACGCAAGAGCGGGGCGGTCTTCAACGTTCTCGGGCTTCTCGACAGGCAGGGCGAACTGGCAGGAGTCTACCGCAAATACATTCCGGTCTACCCGGAATTCGACCACGGCACCCGTCCGGGTCCGGGTGCAACCCTGATCCGCACCGAATTCGGGCCGGTGGGCGGGGTGATCTGCTTCGATCTGAATTTCGGTGAACTGCGGGCGCAGTACAAGAAGCTCAAGCCGAAACTGCTGCTTTTCAGTTCCATGTATCACGGCGGGCTGGTGCAGAACTTCTGGGCGCTGGACGTGCAGGCCTACTTCGTCGGCTCGGTGTACAGGGGGACGCCCTGCACCATTATCGATCCGCAGGGTACCACCCTGGATACGAGCAATAACTACCGGAGTTGGGCCTCCGCACGCATCAATCTGGACTTTGAAGTGGTGCATCTCGACAAGAATCGGGCCCGGTTCGACGATATCCATCGAAAGTACGGCGAGGCCGTGCGTATTGTCACCACCGGGGAGGTGGGTACTTCGGTGATTTACAGCGAGACGCCGGAACGCACCGCGGCCGACATTGTCGATGAATTCGAGCTCGTGCGGCTGTACGATTATTTCGAGTGGTCACGGGAACTG
>JAGWBX010000051.1:0-50712 GCA_021295655.1 Candidatus Latescibacterota bacterium | reverse complement strand
ATGCAAGTCACGTTTCTCGGAACATCCGCGGCGCCTTCGCTTTCGGCGAAGCGGGCTTCTCAAGGACAATGCTCGGGTCTACGCGACGCACCCTTCACACGAGGGATACCTGGAACACGATGAATTGGACAGGTACGCCACCGATCATGGATACAGAATCGCGTTCGACGGATTGGCGCTGACTATCGATGGATGAGATCAGTGCAAGCTGCACAAACAGGGCAAGTGCTCAGGAACCGGCTCGGCTTCTGCCTGTCTGCCGCGCTCCGCTTGGCGCAGGCAGGCGACTCCCCCTCAAGGGGGGAGTAATCGCAACGTCAACAGGCTCGCGTTCATTTCCACATGTTTGGTTGCGGCTGGACAACACGACAGCCGGTTGAGGCTGGAACGGATACCATGGAAACCATTCGCCCCATCCGCGAGTCGGAACTCGAGGAACTCCTCGACCTGCTCTGCCTCGTGCACAACCCCAAAGGCCGGGAGCGCTACACGGGCTACATCGAAGGCGATCCGACGTGGCGTACGTCACAGACACCGATTGTCGTGGTCGACGGCCGGATCGTGTCGACGCTTCGGATCTGGGACCGCCGGGTCCACGTTGGCGCCACGCCCTTCCGCATGGGCGGCATCGGCGGCGTCACCACCCATCCGGACTACCGGAAACGCGGCATCGCCACGCGGCTGATGGCGTACGCGGCGGAGTACATGCGTGACGATGGCTACGACCTGGGGCTGCTGTTCTCAGCGATTCCGGCACGTTTTTACCTGCGTCTCGGGTGGTGCTGCGTGCCGCTGACGGGTTTTCGGGCCGAGTTGCGCAGCATCCCGAAGCCGGGTCGGTCCGCACTGGAGATGCTACCGTTCGACGAGTGCCGCGATCTGGAGGAGACGGCCGCGCTCTACCAGCGTCACAACGCCGGCCGCAGCGGCAGCATGTTGCGTCCGCGTCCCTACTGGGACTACGGTCCCTCCCGCGTGCGGGGCGTGCTGCCCGCGACCGTCGTCCGCAGCCCGGATGGTCTGTGTGGATACATCAACTGGGAAGCGAACGGCGACGGAGTCGAGGTGTCCGAGGTTGCATACGACAACGGCAAGTCCCTGGATGCACTTGTGCAGTGCGTGCTTGACGCGTGTGCGGATGCCGGTGTGACGCGAATAAGCGGAGCGATCCCCCACAGCCATCCCTTTGTGGACGCGCTGGTCGCAGCCGCTGACGCGGACTTGGAAATTACGGGCGACAACTCGATGATGGTGCTGCCCTTCGAGCTCGGTTCGCTCGTCGGCAGGGCCGTGCCTGAAGCCGCGGAATTGGCTGGCAAGCTGCCGGTCGATCTGATGTGCCGTCTCCTCTTTGGCGAGGCGTCCGGCAGCGATCTGAGACCCATCCTTCGCGCCCGCGGCATCTCGCTGTCGACCGAAGAAGCCCGCCAACTCGACGAGGGGTTCCCCCGCCGCGAGGTCATCTTCTGGGCGCCGGACCATTTCTGATATTCGTGCGTCCGAGCGGATGGGAGTGCGCCGATGAGAATCTTCGATCGTAACGGACGGGTCTCGCGATCGGACGCTGTCTTGCGTGCAATCCTCGACGCCGTGAATCAGACGGAAGAGATCACTTCGATCGCCAGCGACATCGAGCTATTCGTCCAGGAATACGGATTGATCGCGGTCCATCTCCGGGGTTTGCACCGGGAGACCGGCCTTGTGGTTATTATCAAGGTTGGCACCAGCGCGCGGGAGAACCTCTGGTGCACGGAACTTCATCGCCATTGTCCCGACCTCGTGCCGAGGGTCTATGCCGCAGGAGCCCGCCTGGGAGCGATTGACGTGCATTGGCTGGCATCGGAAGCTATCCCGTATGGGCCTCTCGGGTATTCCTGGAACGGCAGGGAGTTCGAGTTGATGCTCGATGCAGGAACTCGCTTCTATCAGCAAGCGAAGCGGATTGAAGACCCCACGTTGCATGTCACAACGCAAAGCGAAGTTGCAGGCTGGATCGAGGGAGCGGTCAGGCAGCGTTGTCCGGGCGCGGTCGATATGCTTCTATCAAGACTCGACGACCATTGGGAGTTTATCCTCGCGAAGTGTGGATCCGAAACCTGCTTCGAAGACTTCCACCTCTGCAACGGATTGATGAGAGAACCGCCTCCCGGCGGTGACCGCGCGGTCCTGATTGATATCCATCCGAATCGCCGCCCGTGGATCCTGGATCCGGCATATCTCCAGGTCCTGAATTCAGGAGATCTGAATCGGCCTGGCCACCGGGACCTCGTCCCCAGAATGGCCGTCAAGCGCCGCGAAGCGGGACTGGCGAGTCTTGGGGGACCCGACCTGGATGCCGCCACGACAATCGCCCAGGCCTGGATGGCCGCCCGGCAGTGGCAGCCTGACCTGGTGGGATTCGCAACCCCGTTACCGAGAAGCGTATCAAGAATTCATTGACAGCGCCGCGGAAGTGTGAACGACAATGCCCTACACATCCATAAACGGCTTCAGGATGTTCTACGACGTGCGGGGCGAAGGAGATGTCATCGCGTTCGTCCACGGGGGATTTCCTTCGCTCGATATGCATCTCCGCGCGGATGCGACCGGTGCATGGGGGTGGGAGATGGACTTCGCGTCGGAATTCCGGTATGTGATGTACGATCGGCGGGGCTGCTGGCTGTCTTCGCGCCCGGAGTCGGGCTATGACCTGGAAAACCAGGCGCACGACCTGGCGGAACTGCTGGACCACCTCAATATTGAAAGCGCGCATGTCATCGGTTCCTCCGCCGGTGGGCCGATTGCGATCCTCTTTGCAACGCAATACCCCGAGCGAGTCAGGACACTCGCATTGGCCGGGACTGCGGCGCACCTCTGGCCGGATGAAGACCCGGTTTCCCGCATTATCGAAGAACAGTTAGAAATCCTTTATAAACAGGGTGATACATCTGCGTGGAACAACCGACCGGAAGGTGTCGAGCTCTCTCTGGACGTTCTCTGGGAACGTGATGAGATGGAGGAGCGTGGCACGTTGGGGGAGTACGAGGCGCGAGTTAAGAGCCTTGTGGCGAGATCCAGTCTTCAGGAACGCATTGAGTGGTACGGGACCCAGTTGAGATCGATAGACGCGTACCGTGATAGAGATTTATCTGTCGAATGCGGTCGGATCCGGGCGCCTACGCTCGTGGTCCACGGCGCCAGGGACCGGGAAGTGCCCCTGGATTGGGGCAGGGATCTGGCAGCGAAGATTCCCGGCGCCGAATTCCGTGTATATCCGGACAAACCCCACAGCGTGATCCATGGAAGCAAGAGTGTTCGCGAAGATCTACTGGCGTTTTTCCGCAAGGCAGGCTGACGACGCCAACACCCTAATGCATTTGAGGGATGAGCGAATGACTGCCAGAATTGTTGAACATCGACGACACTCGATGAGGACGAAACCAGGCCAACATCTCTCTCAGGCCGGGGTTGACCTCGCCAGGAGCGTGGGGGAGGGGATGACCGCATTCGCTAAAGTGTACACGAGTACCATTCCCCGCGCATTCGAAACCGGTATTGCCATGGGATATGCGGTCGACCATCAGGTCGAACTGCTCGCTTCCATGCCTTCGGACGCGGAGATCTCTTTCGATGAGGGATTTGACGGATTCTCTGCCTATATTCGTCAACATCCAAACAGTGTCGTCGCGAACTTCGCCAGAAAACTGGCCGCGTTTCACCTGGACGTCGCCCGGTCGCTCCCGGACGGCGGCCAGGCGCTGATTATTTCTCACGGGGGATTCATCGAAGCCAGTGCGGTCGGTTGCCTGCCCGACGCGGACCACGGTGCCTGGGGGCCTTCCTGCAACTATCGCGAAGGGGTCAGGTTGACGTACGACCAAGGGGTGTTCACGGAGTGCGAAATCCTCCGGGTCCCTGGCGCCGTCCTTCTGAACTGACCGTCCAATGAGATTTATCCATGGACGGTCTTCCGCGAGGACCTCATGAGCCCGACGAAAGTCGCCGTGATCGGGTGCGGTCAGATCGCAACCGCACAACATCTGCCAGCCTTCAGGGAGGCAGCACAGGCCGGGGTCTGCTCGCTTGTGGGTGTATGCGATCTGGAGCCCAACCGGCTGTCACGGGCCGGCAGACAATTTGACATCGCCGGATTTCAGGACGCGGAAGCGATGCTTGAAAAGACAAAGCCCGACGTCGTAAGTATCGCCACGCTGCCTTCGAGTCATCGAGACCTCACGGTAATGTGCCTGGAGGCGGGATGTCACGTCCTGTGCGAGAAGCCAGTGGCGATGGATGCGGGCGAGGCCCGGGACATGGTCCGCGCCGCCGAAACAAACAGCCGGCTGCTGAGTATCTGTTTCGAATACCGGACCTGGGACGAATCTCGGTACCTGAGGGCCCGGATCGCAGAGGGCGTCCTGGGTCACGTACACGCCGTTCGGACGTGGGGAGGGTGTGCCTACGGACTGCCCGGGATAGCGTACAGTCCGCGTGGATTAACCGGCGGCGGCGTTCTCGCGCACTGGACGATCCACAACCTTGATCTCGTGCTCTGGCTGCTCGGCAATCCCGAACCGCTGACCGCCAGCGCATTCTGCCATAAGCTGGCGCCCGAGCCCGGCGGCCTGGCGGTCTGGACCGTCCCCAATTTCGCAGCGCTGGATTCCATCGCAACCGAGTTGGACGAACCGGATATCCCAATCACGCTTACCGCCGCGGGGACCTACACGGACTTCGGCAGTGAGATCCTTTGAGAAGCTTCTGAGGCGCGACCTGTAGCGAGCCGTTATATACGATCCGCGGTTTTGAGCTCGCGGGTCTGGAACACAACACCGGACCGGATCCGATGCTCTTTGTATTGCTTTTCTGTGCGCTGTTGACGTTCAACTTCCTCAGCTGTTCTGTCGCGTTCGCGCAGAACGACCTCACGGCCGAACAGTATGAAGAGGACTTCGATTTTCTCTGGGAGACGTTCAGGACGGACTATGCCTATTTTGACGAAAAACAGACGGATTGGGATCGTGTCAGAGAGATCTACCGGCCACAACTCCAATCGATTTCGACAGAATCGGAATTTGTCGCATTGATGGAGACGGTCCTGGAGGAGCTGTACGACGATCACATTCATCTGAACACGCATACGGCGTCTTCCCCGAACATCGTCCCGTCTCGGACCGACGTCTGGACGGAATGGAAGGACGGGAAAGCGATGATAACGGGAATCCGACCGGGCTTTCCCGCCGATGCCGCGTGTCTGCGGCCCGGGATGGAGATCTTGCGTTTCAATGGTATGCCGATCGAAGACACCGTCCGAGAGCGGATGGGGCGGTCCTTTGTCCAGGTCAACGCCGAGATTGAGAGTTGGACGCTGAGAAAAGTACTCGCGGGATATAGGGATCAGACAAGGACGATCGAAGTCAGGTACCAGGGCGAAACGACGCGTGTCTCCATCCCGCCCGAAGCCTTCGATGCCGCGTATAATACACAGCACCGGACAAGACTCGATTTCCGGATGCTCGATGGCAGGATCGGTTACGTGGTCATCAATGGTACCCTGGAAGGCCGTGGACTCCTGGAGGACTTTGATTCCGGACTGGAAGCGTTGCGGGAGACCGCGGGATTGATCCTGGATCTCCGCAGAGTCGGCGGGGGCAATACCGGGATTGTGGAAGGAATTATTGGACGTCTGATCGACGGGGAGCGGGTCTACCAGAGAACCGTGCCGCGAGAAGGAACGCCGTTTCTGAGCCGCGTGAGACCGCGTGGAGAGTGGCAGTACAGACACCCGGTTGTCATCCTCGTGAACCGCTGGACGGGAAGCGCGGGCGAGGGTCTGGCAATCAGCCTGGATGCGATTGGGAGCGCGACGGTCGTCGGAACGAAGATGGCCGGCCTTGAGGGTTCAGTCTACACGATGCGGATGCCCCATGCGGGAATCGGGTTCCAATGCACCAGACAGAGGGTATTCAACGGCACGCTGAAGAGAGACCCGGCGGCGCAGGAATTCGCCGGATCGTCGCGAAGCGCGTATACGCCCTCCGTACTCGTCGAAACGATGACGAAAACCTGGCGCGAAGATGAGGATCCGATTCTTGAGAAGGGTCTGAAGGTTCTCGGCAAACTGATGATTCGAGCGAGATGATTTATCATTCCCTGGTACCATTGCATCTTTCATCGTCGACACCCTTCAAGACCATAGGCGTTCCCACGGAACCGTATGGTTCGGACATCGTCGGCCGGGCGACATTCCTGTAGATTTCAACTTCGGAACGATCGAAAACCTTGCTCCTGGAGAGCCAATAATCTATATTGGCGTTGCGTACTAAGTTGCGGTATACCACCAGGAAATATTGGGAGTACCTGAAGGAATGCAATTATGTGGAAGGACCCTATCGTTGAGGAAATTCACGCGGTTCGACGACAGATTGCAAAAGAGTGCAACCACGATATTCGTCAAATTGTAGAACGACTACGCGAAAAAGAGAAAAGACATAAAGGAAGGCTTACGTTTCCGAAGCACGGCGTTGGGAAGAAGCCCAAAGCTGCCGGATGATGACTTTTCGTTTTGAAACAGAATAGCGCCGAACGTGTGTTAAGTGGAATGACGAAGGACCTGCGAAAGAGAGACGCATTTGAAAAAGGATTGGGTTCCGATGCAGGATGAATTGCGGGCCGAGTATGATTTGACGAGCCTGCGGGTGAGGAAATTGGGTCCTGGCCGGAATCGCTTTGGCGGGTTCGTCGACCATTTGCGTTCTGTACGGTCAGTGGATCGGGAAAAAAATGCCGGCGAGTCTTGCGAGTAGCCCCCATTCAACAAGCTCCGCTTAAACTACCCATACACAGCGGTCAGAAATGTTGAAGCGGCCTGCTGCAGCGCAGGGCACAGGGCGCCCGGACTAAAGAATGAAGACGAATTGCCGGTACCGAATTCGACAATCGGCTATATTCGAACTAATCTGCAGTGTGTGCAAATCCCCGTTGGAGAGTGTGTCTGACGGGGATTGTATTCAATAGGCGGTCGTGTTTCATGGGAGCCAAATGTTCGAAAGTGACATGAAATCAGTCATTTGGGACTTCAACGGCACCATTCTGGACGACGTCGAACTGGCGACAGGCTCGATGAACGAACTGGTGCGGAGAAGGAATCTCCCGCCAATAGACAAAGCGACGCACAGGCGGGTTTTCCGGTTTCCAGTATCCGACTACTATCGCAGCCTCGGGTTCGACCTCAACATTGAAAGACAATGCGACATTTCTGATGAATTCCACAGCGTGTACCAGCCCGGTGTCGGGTCCTGTTCACTGAATCCTGGAATCGCGGAGGCGCTGGAGTACCTGGAGCAACATGGAATCGATCAGTTCGTGTTGTCGGCTGCCCAGGAAGAGATGGTTGTGTCCTGGGTGCGTATGCACGAAATTCAGGGGCGGTTCCGGGGCGTCTACGGGCTTTCCGATCGACTGGCTGCGTCGAAAGCACAGAGATGCCGCGATCTGATCGAACACTTTGATCTCGATCCATCCACGACACGCTTCACAGGCGACACGGACCACGACGTGGAGGTGGCCCGTGCCGTGGGATGCCGTCCGCTTGTGGTTCTTCAAGGACACCAGGACAGATTTCGATTTGCCGGCGCGGACTGTGTGATATACGATTCGGTCCAGGATCTGGTCGACCGGCTTCTTTTAGATGGAATTGCTGGCAATTGAACGTATACAACGTATACAGTGAGGGAGAAACGATGAAGACCTTTCCGTTGCAGTACACGGCGGCCGCCGCGGCCGGCCAGATGTCGTTCCATCTTCCCAGGGCCGTGCAGTACGAGGGGAATCCGGTCCTGACGGCGACAGACGACCAGGAGTTTGCGGGGCAGGACGCAACGTACATCTCGGTGCTACCGATGGCGGGCGTGCTGCCGGACCCGATTGACGCATACTATGCCTACGTGGCGACGCACGACGGCTCCGAAATCTGGCTTGCGACGGCGGCGCACCCGCTGGGCCCGTGGACGTGGCGGAGGGCCGTTCTGGAACTCTCGGCGACGTCGTTCACGAAGCACATATCGTCTCCTTCGGCCGTCATGCACAACGGGGAGGTCTATATGTACTTCCATGGCGTACACCCTACCGGCAGGCAGCCGACGGCGCTCGCGACGTCCAATGACGGAATCCATTTCGAGCAGAAGGTGTTCCCCATAATGTCAACGCATCCCAACCTGGAGAACCACTGGTACGGTCAAAGCGTGAGTTACGTCCGTGTGGTCAAGGACGGCCCCATGTTCATCGGGACCTTTCAGGGGAACGGACACGGGTGGAACGCGCAGGCGAACGGGGTGACGACCGTGGCCGGTCTGGCAATGAGCGATGACGGGATCCACTGGCGCCTGTCGAAAAAACCGTTGCTGGGAAATATGCCTGGCAGCCGGGGTCCGTTCGCCTCCATCCTCGTCCGGCTGTGGGACCGCTGGCTGATGCTGTTCAATGATGACCGCGGACTCTCCGGAGCGCTTTCGGAGGGCTCGGACGTGACGGGTCCGTACGAAGACATGGGTTGTGTGCTCGAATCCGGCCACTGGCCGTTTCCGGTGTTTCACGAGGACAAGCTTTATCTTCTGTGCGGAGGAATCAACGCCGCGGTGATCGAGTGGAAGTAGACGAAGCGCATCGTAACTGAATTGAATCGAACGATTGGATGCCGGGGGAAGAACCATGAATAGAAGGTTGCTGCGAACGACGTATCATGCAGAAGTCGAAGTGGTCAACTTCACGCACGGCCTGCCGGCCTGGATGACGCAATCGCTGACCGGATCGTCGAGGGCCTCGACCTATGACTATACCGATCCTTACGGGAGCCATTACGCGATGGTCCCGAGTGGAAATGCCGGAGAGGGCGTGACGCTGGCGGGGTCTCCGATTTGCATGTCCGTCGCGAAGGTGTTGGAGTTGGAGGCGGTGGGGGTGACCGTGGCCGGACCGACGGAGTTGACCCTGGGGCTCGTGTCGCCGAACGACGGCGTCGCCGGGATACAACTGCAGGCGGCCCCGATTGACGCCGGTGCGGCGCCGGCCGGACGCGTGAGGCTTCTGCTGCGGGACGGGTCTTCGGAGGGAGAGCAGACGCTTTTCGCGGAGGGCAACGACGGTCAGATCCATGACGGGGGGACGGTGATCGATGACGTTGACCTGGGGGTCATTGTTGATATCGATGCGAAGACCGCGCAGGCGCACCTGGGGTATTCATACGTCTCCTGCGGTCCCGAGGGCTTTCCGGACGGACAGGTGCTGGCGCCCGCCATCCGGACGGCGCTGGTTGCCGATGGAAAGGCTTCGGCGAAGGTGCGCCGGATGACGATAGGGATATACACGTGAATGCGGAACCAGTGGGAAGGAAGACGTGAGAGATGCGAATCGGTCACGTTCAATGGCCGTCAGTCATTCAGTCCGCCCTGATAGGCTGTCGAGAATTCACGGTCGATTGCCTTGAGTTCGGATTGGATTTCCGGATCAGCCGCCATCTTCCTCAATAGAGAATCCATGTCGGTTTCACCAGAAATACCCTTATGTATCCGGTTGCTTATCCGTTCGATAAGCAGCAACTGCTCATTCAGAGGCAAACGGCTTATATTTTCTTCAAGGTTACTAACGAGAGATGATACAGACATCACGATTCTCCTTTATAGGGTTAGGACCATACGCTGCGGCATAAGAAAAAAGATGATTTCATGATTTATTACTATAGCTTGTCCAATCATCCGAGTCAATAATGCAGGTTCAAGGTCAGAATGTGGTGTTTACAACTCGCCTGTCACGCCGGTACAGGGTTTATGACTCCCCCCTTGAGGGGGAGTCGGCAAGCCCGAAGGCGCGCCGGTGGGGGGAAATCAAGCGTCGGTACTCCCGAGAGACGCTAGAACGAGCACGATCTCTCCGCCAGACCCAAACTGACGCAGAGGGTCTCCTCTGAACTGGGCGGCTACAAATTTCGCCGCCAACAGCCCATAGGTCCCTACATTGCGGACTTCGCCTGCCTGTCACGGAAATTTCTGGTCGAGTTGGACGGCAGCCAGCACGCGGAAAGGTGCGTCGACGACAAGAATCGTGATGCGTTTTTGCAGCAGCGAGGCTACCGCGTGCTGCGCTTCTGGAACCGCGAAGTGTCCCAAAACTGTTTTGGCGTGCTGGAAAGGATCTACGAGGTGTTGCAATCCCCCCCACCGCATCAGCCGTCGCCTGCCCTTCGACAAGCTCAGGGGACCGGCTCGGCTTCTGCCTGTCTGCCGCGCTCCGCTTGGCGCAGGCAGGCGACTCCCCCTCAAGGGGGGAGTGATTGTCCGTGATTCCGAATATCCAAGTCACTCTCACCGAGATTCAGAATGGGGAAATCAGGCGAATTCACGTCACAATTCGGCCACTGCCTCGTTCACTGAGTGTGAATGAGAGCACAGCTCATTCGAATGGAGCTGATTTCACATTCCTCACGGCCCTACTACGCTGTCGATTGCTTGGATTTTACGAATCAAGGTCAATGGAAGTCAAGGATTTCACTGATGTCGCCATTCGATGTGGGGAAGTCGAATTGAAAGACGGCTATGAAAAGGTCCGGTATACTTTGAAGAAGAGGAGTCCCGCCTGAACGAGGATATGCAATGACACAACCGTCTGGTTATGCCCGGCGCACACGATGACGGGTATATCATCGGCAAGGCAGGACCAACAGATGACCCATAGGTCCCGAGCGCTTGTGGAGGTGCATGTTGCGACGCTTCTGTACGGATTTATCGGACCCCTGGGAAAGGCGGCCGATCTCGACCCGTATCAGATCGTCTTCTGGAGGACGGCGCTTGCAGCCATCGTTATATTCGTCGTCGCCGGGCGGCTCAAGAGCCACGTGCCCGTCAGGAGTTGGAACGATCTTGGGTTCGGTCCACTGGGTGCTCTTCTTCCAGTCGATCAAGGTCTCGACGGTCGCCATCGGTCTGGTGACGACGTATACCTATCCGGTCCTCATGGTGTTTCTTGAGAGCCTTTTCTTTAATGTGAGGCTGCGCGCCCTTGACTTCGCCAGTGCGATTGCGGTCCTGATCGGGGTCTACTGCCTCGCGCCGAATATCGACCTGTCCGATGCGAATTTCCAGGGGGTTCTCTACGGCGTGGCCTCCGGCGCCATGCTCCCGCTCTTCATCCTGTTGCGCAAGAAACGGATCATCGACAGATACAATACCTGGGACATATCAGCCTATGAAATGGGCATCGCCGGCCTTCTCCTTCTTCCATTCATGGTTTACAATGAGACGCTGTTCGAACTTCCCGGTACAAGGGACCTCCTGCTCGTGGTGGTGCTGGGCGTGGTGCTGACCGGATTCGCACGGATTCTCTTCGTCAACAGCCAGAGACACCTTTCAGGAAAAGTTGTCGGGATTACCCTGGCGCTGGAAACGGTCTACGGTGTCATCATCGCGGTCGTCTTCCTGGCTGCCATACCGTCCGGGAGAGAAATCATCGGCGGGCTGATCATCCTGTCCGCCGCCGTGTTCGAGAGTCTGAGAACGCAGGGAGATGAAACAGCCGTTAGCGATAGTCAGTGATTCGGAAGGTCAGCGGTACACCTGGAGTGAGACCTATCGACTATACAATGTCACACACGGTGAATGAAGACGGGGATACGAGAGACGATCGATTTCAGTAATCCGGGAGAGCGAAAAAATGAAAGTCGGAAAGTTCATGATGCCGCTGCATCCGCCGCAAAAGAACCGCACGCAGACGTTCGAAGAGGACATCGAGTGCGTACTATGGGCCGAGGAACTCGGTTTCACGGAAGCGTGGATCGGCCAGCACCACACTGCGATGTGGGAGCCCATTCCCGCCAACGACCTGTTCATCGCCCACGTCCTGCCGCAGACGGAGCGAATCCGACTGGGCACGGGTGTCACCATCATGACGCAGCATCACCCGGCAAACGTGGCGGTCCGCCTCGCCTATCTCGATCACCTGTCGAAAGGGCGCATCAACGTGGGCTTCGGGCAGGGGGGCGTGCCAACCGACTGGCCGCTGTTCGATCTCCCTGACCCGCGCACACAGGGCCTGATGAACCTGGAGGCGATGGATATCGTCCTGAAGCTCTGGACCGAAGACGGTCCGTTCGAGTTCAAAGGGGACTTCTGGAACGTGGCGATGGCGGAGAAAGTACCGGAACTGGGGTTGGGGGAGGTGTTGAAGCCTTATCAGAAGCCCCATCCACCCATTGCCATGAGCATCGTCAAGGAAGATTCGATGGCGGCCACCACAGGCGGCAGGCGCGGGTTCCTGCCGATCAGCATCAATATGGCGCCGCCGCACAAAGTGAAACGGCAATGGCAAATGTACTGCGAGGGGGCCGCGGAAGGAGGGCGGCCCGAACCGGACCGGCGCGACTGGCGGATTTCACGCAGCATCTGCGTTGGCGAGACCGATGCCCAGGCACGCGAGCACGCCATCAACGGCGCCTTCGCCGACTCGCTGATGTATCTCCGCGGCATGCTCGAAATCGCCAATATGCTGGACCTGCCGAAGATGGACCCCGGGATGTCCGACGCGGATCTCACACGCGACTATTTCATCGACGAGATCGCCATCGTCGGTAGTCCCGATACGGTGACGGGACGCATCCAGGAGCTGTACGACGTCACGGGCGGATTCGGGACGGTCTTGATGATCGGCCACGACTGGGATGACAAGGCGAAGATGAAGCGCTCGATGGAGTTGATGGCGAAGGAAGTCATTCCACGCCTCCCATAAGGGACCCTACCCGCTGCGCCCAATTCCCTTTTCAAATTACACGTCAGGAGATATCCAATGAGTACCGCACCCGCCCGCCGCGCCATCGTCGCCGGTATGGACGGCGCCAGTATGGAACTGGTGAAGAATATGGCCGACGCCGGGCACATGCCCAACGTAAAGGCCCTGATGGAGGCGGGCGTCTGGCGGCCCATGGTCGGCGTCTTTCCCACCCTTACGCCGCCCGGCTGGACGGCCCTGTCCACCGGCTCGTGGCCGGGCACCCACGGCATCCTGGACTTCAATATTCGCCACGTGGGCGAGACCCTGGACCGCACACTCTGGGGCATCGACACCTCCCTCTCGCGCTCGGAGTACATCTGGAATGCCTTCGAGCGCGGCGGGCGGACGCCGATCCTGGTAAAGTGGGAGATGTCCTGGCCGCCCACGGTGCGCTCGGGGGTGCAGGTGGAGGGCACCGGCCCCGGTGTCTCCAATCACCATCAGGTGGCGGGCTATCACCTGTTCGTGGCTGGCAAATGGGCGCCGCGGCGGCTCGAAGCCCAGCGCGACCCTGAGACACTGGACCCCAGCGCCCTGCAGGGGGTGCGCGAGTTCGACCCCGTAACCCTGGTTGACGCCGTGGGATGGACCGGAACGCCCGATTCGGCGCGGCCGCCGAAGGAGGCGGTCCTCACCATCCTGCCCCTGGCCAGGGGCCGCGAAGGCATGAACCGGGGCCGGGAGGGCGCCCCCGTGCCGTTGCACGCCCTGATCTACGCCGCCGGCGGCGGTTATGACCGGGTGCGCCTCTGCCGATCCAGGGACGCGGCCCGGCCGTTGGCCGATCTGGCGGTGGGGGAGTGGAGCGAGTGGTGGCTGGACCACTTTGAGATCGACGGCCGGAAGGTGGGCGGCTACGTACGTGCGAAGCTCATCTCGCTGACGCCCGAGGCCGACGCCTTCGAGCTCTTTATTCCCCAGATCTGGCCGCCGGACGGCTACACGAAACCCGCCTCCGTGGCCAATGAGATTGACCGGAACGTGGGCAACTTCCTCCAGAACCCTGCGCGAGACGCCCTCGGCCTGATCGACGACGACACCTACTTCGAACTGCTCGAGTTCCACCACCAGCGCCTGGCCGACGTGGCGGAATACCTCGCCGGCTCCCGGGACTGGGACCTGCTGATGACGGAGACCCACGCCTCGGACTACACCAGCCACTTCTTCCTGCGCGCCGCCGATCCCCACTCCGGGGCGCCGCCGGAGGTGCAGCGCCGCTGCCGGGAAGGGGTGGAGCGCACCTACGCCTCCATCGACCGCTGGATCGGACGCCTGCGCCAACTCGCCGGGGACGACACCGCCTTCTTCGTGGTGTCCGACCACGGAGGCACCTCGCAGCAGCACACCGTTGTCATCGTCGCCTCGGTGCTGGAGCAGGCCGGTTTCCTGAAGTACACGGGCAGCGGACCCAACCGGCGGATCGACTGGACGCGCACCCGGGCGGCGGACGTGGGCCTGGTGCACATCTTCGTGAACCTGAAGGGGCGGGAGC
Organism: Candidatus Latescibacterota bacterium; assembly: GCA_021295655.1. Classification (GTDB taxonomy): domain Bacteria; phylum Latescibacterota; class UBA2968; order UBA2968; genus JAAXHE01. The sequence goes on along the minus strand of JAGWBX010000051.1, from coordinate 36,425 downwards.
CCCGCGGCATCGTCGATCCCGCGGACTATGACGCCGTCTGCCAGGACATTATTCAGGCGCTATATGACCACGAGGACCCGGAGACGGGGCGGCGGACCTTCGCGCTCGCCCTCACGCGGGAGGACGCGGAGATGGTGAACCTGTGGTCGGACCGGGTGGGCGACGTGGTCTACGCCCTGCGACCGGAGTTCGACGGCGCCCACGGCAAGCAGTTGCCGTCGGTGGCCTTCGGGATGGCCGGCCAGCACTCGACGTTCATCGCCGCGGGCGCGGGCGTGCGCCAGGCGGGTCTCCTCGAGCGGCAGGTGCGCGTGATCGACGTGGCGCCCACGGTCTGCTACCTCACGGGGGCGCCCATGCCGCGCAACGTCGAGGGCGGGGTGGTCTACGAGGCCGTGGAGGACGCGGACCTGCACCGGTGAGGGTCTCGTTCAGTTGAATGGGAAGAGGGCTCTTCTTCCTCAGACCGTTGAAGCGATTACGGTCCGCCATCGAACCGGAATGAAGGACGAAATCCTGGGTCCTATTGCGGACATGGGTCTGGGATTCTGCGTCAACTCGAACATCTACGGCACAGAGTCGGTTCCGTACGGGTTCGGGCGATACGCCTCTCCCCGTGCATCTGGCAATGCAGGCTATCAGTCGTCGATCGCCTTCGTGGATCCCGACGCGGGCCTCGTCGTCGTGGGCATTTTCAACGGCACACCGGGTGAAGGCGCTAATCAGGTCCGCAATAGAGAGACGAACAGCGCCATCTACGAGGACCTCAGTCTGACTGTGGCGCGTTAGCCGAGCGGATTACCGACTCTTCGGAAATCCAGTCACGCACTCGCGTTTCCATCTCCTCCCAGCCCTCCGCGACATCTCAAGGGTGTCCGTGTTCGGACATTGCTGTATCAAAAACGAACACAATCCGGTGGTTTCCACTTCCTGCCCATTATATATAAATCCCTGAAAAATATGCATATGGATAGTTGGCACGGTTATTGATCTATCAAGTATAATCTATCAAATGCCGCATGCGCCAATCCTGAAGGTTGCCACCCAGTTCGATAGGTGTCGCCGGTCATGTTCCGAAACGTGCTTCTCATCACCTTTCGCAATATGCGTCGCCATAAGCTCTATTCTGCCATCAATATTGCCGGTCTTTCGGTGGGGATCGCGTGCTGTATAATGATCGGGTTGTTGATAGAGGATGATCTGCGTTACGACCGGTTTCATGAGCACGCCGACCGAATCCATCGGCTCTCAACGTGGAAAGATATGCCAAAGGCGAGTGCGCACCTCGGCCCAAGGCTCCTTGAGGATTTTCCTGAAGTTGAACGGGTCGTCCGCTTGGCGCACCTGCCAACAGAAACGTTGACGGCATATCAGGATCGGGAGTTCTTCGAGGAAGAACTGCTGTATGCGAGCCCCAGCTTTTTCGACGTATTCTCGTTTGCACTCGTTCTGGGCGATCCCACGACCGCGCTTGCTTCGCCTGATGCGATCGTGATTTCCCAGGACATGGCAAAACGATACTTCGGCGACGCCGATCCGATAGGCAAGCCATTGCGGATATCCGCCTGGTCGGAGACAACCAAGCTTCAAGTTACGGGCGTACTGGGAGACCTCCCCCGCCACTCTCATATAGAATTCGGGGGGCTTGTCTCCTATGCAGCATATTCCACTGGTGAACGAACGTTTTCAGGCGCCTACACGTATCTCCTATTGGACGATAAGGCAAAGACACGGAAATTGGTAGACAAACTTCGCGAATGGCTGCCTCTTCAGTTTACCTCCAACGAGGATGACGACAAATCCGCCGCCAGCGCGTCCACTTCCTCTAGACCATTCCGGCTGATGCCACTTACGGATATACACTTGCATTCCCATCTGGAGCAGGAGCTGGGCGCCAATCGCGACATAAGTGAATTGTACTTGTTTGGTTCAGTGGGAATTCTCGTTTTGCTGATTGCCTGCGCGAATTATATAAATCTGGCGACCGCGCGTTCAGCCAACCGGGCAAGGGAAGTGGGTCTCCGCAAAGTCGTAGGGGCAGACCGCCGGCAACTGATGCGGCAATTCCAGGGCGAAGCTGTCTTTATCGCCGTTCTCGCTTTTGCCGCTGGTGTAATGCTTACAGAGATGTTTCTTCCGTTCCTGAATGCTATCGTTGGCAGGTCCCTGGCGATCAGCTACAGTGGACGCTTTCTTTGTACGCTAAGCATGGGGGTATTGATTGTAGGCATGTTGTCAGGGAGCTATCCGGCATTTTACCTTACTCGTTTCAAGCCCACTGCGATGATGAAGGACCTGTCAAGGGCTACACCCAGGAGCGCCGGATTTCGAAAAGGCCTCGTTGTCTTCCAATTTGCAATTTCGATAGGTCTGATAGGGTCAACAATCGTAGTGATGAGGCAGTTGCATTTCACCAAGAACAAGAATCTGGGCTTCGAAAGTCGAGATGTAGTTATACTCAATTCATCAGAAATCGACTATGATGTGTATTCCGCGGAGCATCGTTTCCGTACCATTAAGGGCGAACTGAGGCGGAACCCGAATATTCTCAACGTGTCACTTTCGTTTGTCGTACCTGGGGAAGAATTTTGGACTGGGACGGAGTTTACGTTAATTGATGCGCCCGAAAGTAAACCGACGAGAATCAAGACAATGTATATCGACCAGGATTACCTGGGGCAGAATTTCAAGTCCGCATTCGCCACCAGGTCCTATGATGGCGTTATTTTCAACGAATCTGCCTCCCGAGAGATGGGAATCGGACGAACCACCGGTCAGAAGGTGCATATGAATTTGGGAAACGTCGTGAAGACAAACGGCACTATCGTGGGCATAGTGCGAGATTTCCATATACGGTCGCTGCATCACAAAATCGAACCATTGGCATTGCGCTTGCATCTCGATAACGTGGGTGTAGGGGGGCACGCCCGTCATCTCGTTGCAAGATTGCGCCCCGAAAACGTCCCGGCGACGCTGCAATTCCTGAGGGACAAACTGGCTGAGTTTGCGCCCTCGCAGCATTTTCGGTATACTTTTCTGGACACTTATTTTGATTTCGATCAGCTATATCAAAACGAGACGCGATTGATGCGCGTATTTGGCACATTCTCCGGATTGGCGGTATTTTTAGCCTTTCTGGGGTTATTCGGTCTCGCATACTTCACGATGGAGAATCGCACCCGGGAAATCGGTATCCGGAAAGTCCTCGGCGCATCCGATTCCGATGTCGTTGCCCTTGTATCCAGAGACTTCGTAGTATTGGTGATTATTGCCATCGTCATCGCGTGGCCAGTCGTGTATTTCGGCGCGGAGGCCTTGCTGGAGAACTTCGCCTATCGGGTCGGCGTTGGCTGGTGGACCTTCCCGTTGTCAGGCGCCCTGGCGCTTGGGTTGGCGCTGTTTACCGTCGGATGGCATGCTCGCAGAGCTGCCCGCGCCAATCCGGCGGATGTCTTGCGGCAGGAGTGATCTTGGGAGAGCGGCGCATTTCGCTACTCTCCTGTGCCTACCGTTGTCCTGATCCGGGATTAAATCGTGTACCAGTCCTACTTGCAGGATTCTTCAGATAGGCGGCGCCAGGATCAACATCAGATGTGCGCCTGCTTTCCCCGCGTCGTTCCCGCGCAGATTCCCTGAACGCTCCCACCATATTTCCCAGATTCCACTGCAATCGAACCTCCGGTTGGCGATATTTTCATTCTGCCCCTTAATTTACGCAAGGCATCGCATATAGGAATTCGCCAGAGTTCTTTTTTTCCTATTTTTCTCATAAGGCGCTTAATAACAGGTAATTTTACAGATCGATTGCCGGATCTGGGATGCAGAAATGGGGGAGGGGGGACTTGATTTTGCGGCACTTCGCGACCATATTCCTTCTATAGTTTCCATTCTTCGTAACAGCGGAAGGGATTGGTCCGCCGAATCGACTGAGAAATCAGGACACGACGTTATGCCAGCAAATGAGATTGCCTTGAAATGGGCGCCTCGGGTGAAACAGGCTCGAATCCGGCGTCTCTACCGCTTCGGCGGCATCGGGATCTACGATGAAGATGCGCTTCACGACGTGGGGACGACGCTTTATGCCCGCAGTTTGGATATTGCGACTGTCGCCGACGTATTTTAGCATGGACGGGTGGCGTGTCCCCAATGCAGGATGCGCGTCCAGCCCCGGATAGATCCCCTTTACGGCATGGGTTTGCACGGCGGACGTGGACGCTGGTTTCACTGTCCGCATTGCTCAAGTCGCCTCTTGTGGACGGAGTGCCGGAAGGCGTTTCGCGAACTGCCCCGCTGTTTTGACTGCGGCGCTATACTGCGCGGGCAGAATCCGCTCCGGTGCAACTGCGGAAAGGAATGGGATCCCAGGGCGTACCACCGTTCCGTCGGATCGCGCGTCCGGCTTCCTTGCCCGCCTCGCCGCCGCAGGCCACACCACACGTCCGCCCCTACGAAGGGCCGGACGTGTGTAATCTGATATCGTCTGGCCTTATCGTTAACCGGTTTTGGCTGTAGGCTGCTTCTCCGATCCGGACCTACCCCCTTCCCCCATACAGAAGGAAGGGGAGAACACTCATCGCTCGATGAACGCCTGACTCTGCTCCCCCTCTACCATTGGGAGAGGCGGTTGGGGGGTGAGGGTGACCCCCTTTACCACCGGGNNNNCCCCCCCCCCGCGCCCCCTTCCGAACCTTACGCCTCACGGCGCTGACGTCAACTGATTGGGCTCTTGATTCGAGCTGCCTGCTGACGACGGAAAGCCGACAGCTGCTACTCGATGAATTGGCGTCGCAGGTCCTGGCGTAAGGGAATTCGGACAGAAAGGTGTAAACTTGATTCGCGAAGTATATCGCAGGGACGAACGGGCCGAACGGGAATATCAATGATCAAGAGACGGGTTGTACGAGCGGTGATGATAACGCCGGACCGTCATGTACTGCTGATGAGGGTCCAGGAACCGGTATTGGGAAATGAGTTCTGGGTAACTCCCGGTGGAGGTCTGGAGCCCGGTGAGTCTGATGAGGATGCGCTTCGTAGGGAGGTCGCGGAGGAGACTGGCGCCACGGAGATCTCTCCAGGGCGACTTGCATGGACCAGACAGTGCGATTTCACGTGGGACAACCGCGACTACAGCCAGAGGGAGAACTTCTATCAGGTTCAGACCACCCGTTTTGAACCCGTCATGGACGGGAATCCCGCGCAAGGCGAAGCATCGGCCTTCCGCGAGTTTCGATGGTGGTCTGTCGAAGACATCGGCAGGTCTGAAGAGACGTTTTCGCCCCGCGATCTTCATCGCCTCCTGGAGAGTGTAGCCAGGAACGGACCGCCGGAGAGATCGACTGACGTTCGGGTATGATTGAGAGATTAGAAGCGCGGAAATATACATGAGAGACTGCACGAAACGTCACACGGAGTGGGAATCATGAGTGATGTCGAAGCGTATATTGAGCGGCGAAAGAAGTCCGATCCTGAATTTGCAGAGGGTTTTGAGGAAGGGTACAAGGAGTTCGAATTCGGCGTTTTGCTGCGGCAAGCCCGGGTGGAGGCCGGCTTGACGCAGGAGCAGCTCGCCAGGTTGATGCATAGTAAGAAAACGGCGATTTCCCGCCTGGAGAACCGCGCTGCATGCAAACGCTAATACTCGTGAAACACGCGTTACCTGAGATCGATCCGGCCGTCCCCGCCAGGGAATGGCATCTTTCCGTGGAAGGCTGCGTCCGTTCACGGATACTCGGGGAGGAATTGGACCGGTATGATCTCGATCTGGTTATCAGCAGCATCGAACCCAAGGCCATTGAAACGGCTGAAATTGCGGCCGGCTTATTGAAGATTCCTATGAAGGTCGTCGAAGGGCTGCACGAACATGAGCGCGTCAGTGTCGGATTCCTGGAGAAGGAGCGATTTGAGCAATCGATCAGGCGATTCTACGAGCAACCTGCCGATCTGGTTTTCGGCGAGGAAACCGCGGATGGCGCGTATGTCAGGTTCTCGAAGGCCGTATCAGGTCTGACGACCCTACATCCACGCGAGAATATAGCCATCGTCACGCATGGGACAGTGCTGAGCCTATTCCTGAGCCGAAATTCAGTTATGGAACCGTTTGCGTTGTGGAAAGAGCTGGGTCTGCCGTCCTGTGTCGTCATGTCCCGCCCAGGTTTTGACGTGGTCGAAATTAATCCTGACATCGGGGACGGCGCTTTTCCCGGCAGCGCATGACGGATCGGCGATAATGAGATCGCACGAGGGAGCGATTCTGGTGTGCCACGCCGCCTGTCGATGGGTCGGCCCAGGAGTCTTGCCGTGGATGGATTGAGCATTCGCCAGGCGTGCGAGAGGGACAGCGACTTCGTATTCGCCGTGAAGGAGGCGGCGTTCCGTGAATACGCCGAACAGGTCTGGGGCTGGCACGGAATCGATCAGCGAGAATTGCACGATCTGCGGTTTGCTTCACAGGATGTACGAATCATCCGGTTTCAAAAGACGGACGTCGGTTACTTTGCCACGTCCTCGACTGCCGATGCAGTAAGAGTCCATCAGATCCATATCCTTCCTGAATACCAGCGGAAGGGGCTCGGGACGGCGTGTATGCGCGTTATTATCCGTGATGCCAACGCACAGGACAAGGCCGTAAGGCTTCAGGTTCTGAAGATCAACACTCGCGCCATCGTTTTTTACCGGAGGCTGGGATTCAAGATCGTCGATGAAGATGCGATACATCTTCAGATGGAGTCATCGCGTGATTAATCGGGTTAATTGGGATCTTCCGGTCATTTTCCGTGGCGGTTCTCCGTCCGCGCCCTGTATTCGGCTTGGTGTTTCGCACTGTACACGACGTAGCGTGAAACCTGAGCCAGTGTTCTCGATGGCTTCAACAGCCTGGGAGATCGTTGGACCATGATGCGGGGATCCGGCGATGCCAGGACCTTCATCGGAAAGACGGTCCGGGTCAGGATAGACCGGCCCATTGGCTCCAGGCATCCTGACGCGGGGTTCGTCTATCCTGTCAACTACGGATTCCTTCCGGGCGTGCCGGCGCATGACGTTGGGGCAACCTCGACACTTCCGTTCTGGGCGTCTCTGATCCGCTGGGAATCTTCAGGGACACGTGCATCCCGTTCATTTCAATCGGGGCAAAGTATACGTCCGTGACGTGCTTACGCACCAGGCCTATGACCGTGGAGGATGGAGGACATGAGCGTTATTACACCACAACTTCAGCGATCCTGGTCGCAAGTGAGCGCGTTACTCAAGATCCGGACCGAGCGGGAATACGATCTGGCGTTGCAGCGGCTCAACAGCCTGATCGATGAAGTGGGCACTGATGAGCGACATCCGCTTTATTCTCTGCTCGATACGCTGGGCACCGTTGTCCACGCCTGGGAAGAACAACACTGTTCCATGCCCAGCCTGGAGGGTGCAGATCCACTCCGACTCCTCATGGAGGAGCATGAATTGACTCAGTCGGATTTTCCGGAGGTAGGTTCGCAAGGGGTGATTTCGGAGATTCTGAGCGGCAAGCGAGAGCTGAACATCCGACAGATTCGTGCTTTGTCCAGGCGATTTGGCGTTTCGCCCTCAGTATTCATTTAGGCAAGGGGATTAGCAGCCCGCCATTCGACTGACGACAGCTGATACAAAACCACGCGTCCCGCACTATGAAATTCGACCAACTCACCTCATCCGTCAGGGAGGTCTGCCAGGCCTTCGTCAAGGGTCTTGGTGACATTCTCGATGCGAACCTGCACGGCGTCTACATGCACGGCGCATCCGTATTTCCGGATTCCGGACCGATACAGGACATAGACTGTCACGTGATCCTCGCAGGTCCGTTGGGCAACCGAAACAAAGACACGATTCTTCGATTGCACAGGGATCTTGCGGAGCGTTTTCCACCTCTGGGTGGAGAATTGGATGCCTATTTCATCCTGTACGAGGATGCCATCAATACTCACCCACCCGCGCACCAACTTCAGCCCGCAATACGTGACGAGGCCTGGGCTCTGCATTGCGCCCACATCAGGGCCGGGCGTTACATTACGCTTTGCGGGCCGTCCCCGAAGTGCATCTTCCCGGCGCCGTCGTGGGATGAATTCTCGACAGCTCTTGAGCAAGAGGTTTCGTTCATCGAGCAGAACCTGCAATATCCCGACTACTGTGTCCTCAATATGTGCCGGATCATACGTACCGTAGACGAGAGAAACCCCGCGGTGTCGAAGTTTTCCAGCGGCATATGGGCTTCTGGTCGGTTTCCCGAATGGAAACCATTGATCGACGCGGCGGCCGCTTCCTACCTGGGAAGGTTGACGCCGGATCAAGCTGGATTTCTAGAAGCCGGGGTGGAATCTTTCATCGGGTTCGGTACCGGACTGATCCGCGAACAGCCCGGACACGGCTGATTTTGCGGCCGTCCGGTCCTGCACCACGCGGGTCGTTTTCGAAGGCTCGAGGTTCGCTTAGTACGTTCGCGGCGACGGATCAGCGTCGGTACCGCAAACTGCCAGTTTGCGGTACTTGATCAAGCACCTCCAGCGCTGATTCAGTCCTCGTGGCCTTTTGCAGCGTAGAGACGAGATGATATGACATCGAGTCCGAGCGATACGCTTCCCGACCCCGATTGGCTCAAACGGAAGTACGGGATTCTCTGGGATGGACAGTATCGCGACATGAGCGGCAAGATCGCCAATGTTGTCAGGATATCGTGCGGGAATACCGGGAATTCGTACGTCCTGCGGGTTTCCGATCCCGGGCGGAACTCAGAGGGCTCATTGTCGTCTGTCCGCCGTCTATCGCAAGTGCACCGATTCCAGACGCACCTGAATGATCGTGGCGTACGAACCGTCCTGCCGTTCAGGTCGCTTGACGGGAAGACGTTCCTGACGACGGAAGCGGGGACGACGGTCGAGGTTTTCCCGTATGTCGAGGGAAGGCCGCCGAAGAAGGGGCATGTGTCGGACGTTCGTCTGACGGGGGCTGAAATCGCCCGTCTTCACGGTGCAGGCGTCGGATATCCGGACCTGCCGGACGAAGAACGTCTGTCCATGAATCATCTCGCTGTCGACAGGTTGCAGGCGAACGTATGGAAGATGCGGGAGTCAACCAGGGGAAAGGCATTTCACGATCAGTTTATCAGGTACGTGGCAGAGACGGAACGCTGCGTCGAAGAGATCGACAGGCTTCGTCCGTGCCTGGTCGAAACCGGTCTGCACCTGGATACCAGTCCGCAGAATATGATCATCGATCACAAGAGCAACCTCTGGTTCATCGACTGCAACCATGCGTCAAGAGGTCGGCGGGTGTTCGAAGTCTGTGTTTCGACGTACTACCTGGCTCCTCATTCCGATTCGCCATGGGGCGAATCGACGCGATATCGACTTGTGGACGAAACCGTGGAAGCCGCATTCCTTGAATCCTACCGGGAGGTCTGCGAACCTGCCTGGCGGGAGGAGGAATCTACAGCACTGGCGATCGAACGGATGCTGTTGTTCATTCACGGGGTCACCTGCTGGACGACGATGGGGGATGATGACGAGGTGCGGGATGAATTGGAGAGATGGAACGCGTGTTATGATTCCCTGAGATCAGGACTTGCAAACGCCGCCTGAATCGGACATCCTCTGTCCGTACCTGGAGTCGATGAGACCTCATCACGTCGCCAACGTGGCGGCACCCGGGGGACCCCCTCTCTGATGATTGCTGTCTTTAACAGATGAGTCAGCCAAGGTCGATTTCACCCTTGACAGCCGACCTCTGCTCGGCTAAATTTATAGCAAAGATGATATAAACATTGGAGGTATTCGTGCCGTTCGATTGGTTGCAAATCAGGCAGTTTCGAAAAGCCGTGGGGATGACCCAGCAGCAGTTGGGAGATATCCTCGCCGTGCCTCAGTCCACCATTGCGAGATGGGAGACGGGAAGGATCTCGCCCAACGCGCAGCATATCGGCCTGATGTGCGATCTCGGCAGGGTTCAGGCGATCGAACCTGATTTCTTCTTTCCAGCTTATTCCAGGCTTGACCTGCCAGGCAATCTAACAGAAAGAGGAGGATGAACTTATGACGCCCGCTACGTTTACCGATGCGACCTTCGAAACCGAGGTCATTTCCTCAGACTGGCCCGTCCTCGTCGATATTGGCGCCAACTGGTGCGGCCCCTGCCGCCTGATCGATCCGATCGTGAAGGAAATGGCGATCGAATATGCCGGGCGTCTGAAAGTCGGAAAGATGGATTTCGACACCTCCCATTCATCGGCGGTCCGGTATGGCATTCAAAGCCTGCCAACGCTCCTGCTCTTCAAGAATGGACACGTAATGGACCGCCTCGTCGGCGCCGTCCCCAGGCAACGGCTTGTCGATTCCATCGAACGAATTCTAACGGACGTCCGACAATAGTCAAGCGAGTACGCTGGTCCTTTTTTCCAATGCGGGCTCCATATTTGAGGCTGAAACAGCACCTGTTTGTCGTAGAAAAAAGCCAGATTTCTCCATAATCCAAATGTCTTAACGAATCTCGTGGATTATGCCGGACTCCAGTGCTTCTTGCGATTTGATGACCGTTGATGCTTCCATATATTCTGTGATCATATTCTCATCTAAACTGGTATTTTCTTGTACGATGTTTCTGGTAAGGGCATCGTAATTTTCCAGCAGGTTGTACATTTCCTTTAATTCCCGCTTATCGAATGCTTCATTGTTGAAGTAATAGCGAGCGGTATGGAATTTAAATGTAGATGTTGGAGCGGCGTATCGCTTCACACCACCTAAAAAGACAATTATCCCTGTGGATAGTGCCAACGCCTCTAACGTTCATCCGGCAGGAGGATATGGATCACTACCATAGCTGTTGCGCTCTCTAATCTGACCATTACGACGATGTATAATCAACTCAGAACTAAGTCCTCTTGCGATCTTCTTACCATGGCTGATCGCAGAAGCCTGGGTTCTGAAAGTCTTCAATGGAGTTTTCACTCCTTGTACTTTTGTCGACCATTGGCCGTTATCAGGCACTATGTGGATATTCTTGCTCATTCCACCGGCTCCTTTCTCCATTATTTGAACACAATAGCTCCATAGAGGTGATCGGTCGCTACTCAAAAGATTAACGCAGAATACCATAGTCGGACAACCGCTAAATTAACTAACGCAGTTGAGCCCTTTGCCCATTCAATCACGCAAACGGCGTGCCATCGAACGATGGCCAAATTCGCCAGGGAGGTGTCTGGACGGGCGGAGAAGGGTTTCGTCGAGGGGCCGGTCGGCGGCGCCCATCGTCAGGAGTCCGCTGTGATCACATATGTAACGGATACATCGACGTGGGAAGACTGGCAGCGCGGCTACCGGCTCCATCCTGTGCGACCGGTTGGACTATATGGTTCCCGACGGGAACTTCCAGTTCAACAGGCGGATGACGTTCCCGCTTGGTGATTCGGTGCAAAAATCCTAACTTGCCACCGAGGGTTCGCCTCTCGACGGCACGACAGGTGTTGCCCAACCTGATTTGTCAGATTTTACCGGATCTGGCTTTTGAGTTTATATCCTGTCCGTCCTGTTCATCCATGTAAGTTTTCGCTTTGTGAATAAACCGGTTTTACACTCAGCAAGGACAAGCTCGTGAAGATTGAGAACATCGAAGTCATCCAGATCGAGACGCCGCGCTTTTACGGGCAGATTTCCGGTCATGTGCTGATCCGGATGCACGTGGACGACGGTCCCGTCGGCCTCGGCGAGGCGTCGGACAGCCGGTGCGCCGACGTGCCGGCTCTGGCGCGGCAGTTGAACGACCAACTGAAAGGCCGCGACGCCCGCCGCATCGTCGAGATCAACGACTTCGCCCGCGCACGGAACTGGAACAGCACGGTCACAAACCAGCACGTGGCCAGTGCGATCGACCTCGCGCTCTACGATCTCAATGGCAAGGTCCGGGGGGTACCTGTCTACCAGATGCTCGGAGGCAAGGTGCGCGAAACGCTCTACTGCTGCTATCCGATTTTCGGATGGCAGGTGACAGAGGATTTCGAGCGCGCCGGATCCTACCTGCAGCGCCTGGTGGATCTCGGTCACCATCTGTTTCGCTACTACGTCTCCGGCGACGTGGATCTCGACGATCGCTTTCTGACGGAGATGAAGTTCAGGCACGGCGAACGTATCCGGCTCAAGTCCATCGACTTCTCGGGCCGCTTCCGCGACTGGCAGGAGGCGCTGCGCTACGGCGACAGGCTGAGGCGCCACGACCCGTATCACTTCGAACAGCCGACGTATGAGATGCGGTCCAGTGCGCAGTTCACGCAGCGCGTCGACCTCCCGGTCACCTGGCATATCGGCTCTCTGCAGCAGGCTTTGGAGGCGGCCGAACGCGGCGCCTGCACGGCCTTCAACGTGGCCTGCGTGTCCGGCGGGCCGACTCACGTCAAGCGAATCCTGGCGGTGGGGGAGGCCGCCGGCATGCCCTGCCTGATCGGCACCGACCAGGAATCCACACTGGGCATGAGCGCCCAGGTGGCGGTGGGCATCACGTCGCCGCAGGTCCAATTGCCGTGTGATCCCATGGGACCGCTGCTTTACACGGAGTCGCCGGCCAGGGAGCGCGTGCGTGCCGAAGGCAGCTACCTGACTCCGCTGGAGGGCCCCGGTCTGGGCGTGGAGCTGGATGAAGACAAACTTGCAGCGCTAACCGTAGAGAGGGCTTGAACGATGGAGGATCACCTGAAGATCAGCGAAGACCAGATCGCTCACTTTGAGCGAAACGGGTTCTTCCTCATCCCGAACCCCCTTGGGGCGAAGGGTGTGCGGGAGGTCGACAACCGGCAGCAGAAAGTGGAACCGGAGTGGGCGCGCACTGAGTTCCCCGCGGGGTGTAATCGGTTCGCCTGCCTGTTTCTGATGCTCGGTGAACCCGTGCTGCAAATGGTGGAACGCCCCGACCTGATCGAAGCCGCACGGCGGATCCTGGGCGTTGAGAAAGTGCACGTGGGTGCGTGCGGTATCGGCGACGCCTCGAAAGTGCAACGGGGCGGTCCCCGTCAGGTCGAGTGGCACGCGGACGGCAGTCCGGAAGTCCGGCAGGTGTCCTTCCGCACCGCCCTGGACCGTCACGACGCCAGCAACGGACCGCTGCGGGTGCTGCCCGGCAGCCAGCACCGGCCGCCGGAGGAGGTCAAGGCGGAACTGCTGCAACTCGAACTGGCCACCGGGACCCACGACGAGATGCCCGCGCAGTTCTTCGCCCGCCATCCCCAGGAGGTGGAGGTCATCCTCGACCCACGGTGGACCCTTGTGTGGACGCCCTCATGCTGGCACGCCACCGGGTTGAAGACGGCCGCCGGACCGCGGCGCGCCATGGGCTGGAACTACTACCCGGCGAGCGGCCGCAACCGCGATCTGGAGGCGCTCAAACACGTCCATCCCGACTGGCCGGACTGGACGGAGACGCGCCAGCGTCTCTGGGGCCTCGTCGATTGACGGCTTTGTCAATACCGAATGCCCCATATCGATCCGGGAATCGGAACGGTGATCGACAACAGCCTTCAGACGCCGGCCGAAACTCTGGCTGCCATCCGCTCGGCTCTGGGAGATTGATAGTCTCGGTCAGGGGACCGGAAGCGCATCGCTCCGGCCGTAAACGAACTTGACATTTTAACCCGATGACAGAGCCCCTCGTCCATAAAGCGTTTGCGTTCATCATAAGATACGGCGCGGATGAGAGATGCGAGCTGCTTGTTCTTGAACTCAAATCCGTCGGTTACGAATTCTATCGTCTCCCGGGTGGTAATATCGAAGGCGATGAAACGCCGCTCGAGGCCGCGCGGCGCGAGACCCTCGAAGAGTCGGGCATCGAGAATCTGCAGTTCGTCCGCAAGATCGGGACAACCCGATACTTCAAACCCTACATCCAGTCGGACGTGGAACGGACGGACTTCCTGTTCAAACCCGATTCTAATTTGCCTGACGAATGGGAGTACATTGGAACCGTGGGCCCTGAAGCAGGTGTTGTATTTGCATATTCATGGATCTCCGCCGATTCCATTCCAAGAGTGGATCCGGAACTGCGGACCTTTCTGACGCGGGACCATATCCCGGAACTGTTCTGCCGTGGACCGCTACTTGGTTTGAATCGTGGAAAGGTGAATATTTCCCCTTATCGGGCAGAATGGAACGACCTGTTCGAATTGGAGAAAGAGAATATCGAAGAAGCGGTTGGAGAATACGTCGAGGATATCCAGCACGTCGGCAGCACGTCCATTCCGGGGATGTCCGCGAAACCGGTCCTGGACATTGCGGTGGCCGTCATAGATTTTGACGAAGCCAGGATCTGTATCGAGCCCCTTGCCGGGATTGGTTACGAGTTCAGGGGAGAAAACGGTATCCCGCGAAGGCACTTTTTCCGGAAAGGGGCCCCGCGCTCCCATCACATTCACATGTTCGAAAAGACAAGCGCGGATTGGGAAGAAATAGTCCTGTTCCGGGACTACCTGCGATCGAATCAGAGCCTTGCGGAAGAATACAGGAAATTGAAGGGGGACCTGGCACATCGGTTTCCAAAGGACCGTCAGTCCTACCAGGCCGGTAAGGGCGAATTCATAGAGGGGGTCATCAAAAAGGGGCCGTGAGGGGTCCGGACCTCCCCCCTTTTCCCCTTCCTGAAGGAAGGGGAGAACTGTCATCGCTCGATGTACGCGTGACTCTGCTCCCCCTCTCCCTCTGGGAGAGGGGGTTGGGGGGTGAGGGTCGCGCCCATTCTGATCCTGACACCTGCCGGCGCTCGCGTCGACTGATTTGGCTTTTTGGTTCAAGCCGACAGCTGACCACTGAAAGCTAATAGCTGTTTCTTCTTTGCGTCTTCGTGTAAATTGACCGTGTCTTGACCGTCTCCGTTCCTGAATTTCATGACCTATGTCCAGCGAATTTGATTTCGGGGGAGCCGTTCCCGCCTGGGGCCGAAGCGCGGCCGAATACGAGGCGTTCTTCGCGTTGTCCAACGTCCCGTTATCCGCGCGCGTCCTGGACTGCGGCGGCGGGTGTTCGTCATTCGCGGCCGAATGGGGCGGGAAGGGGCGATTCGTTGTCGCCGTGGATCCCGTGTACAGTTCGTCCGGCAGGGACCTGGAAGCCAATTTCAAACCCGTAGCCGCACGAATGCTCGCCGGTGTGCAAAAGACGCGCGAACGGTTTCTCTGGGACCGCTATGGCAGCCCCGAATCGTGCATCCGCGTGCGCCGTGACATCCTCGCAACCTTCCTCTCCGACTTCCGGTCCGGAACCGCGAGCGGCCGCTATGTTGCGGGGTTTCTTCCCTCCTTACCCTTCCGATCGAAATCCTTCGATCTGGTCCTTTGTTCCCACCTGCTGTTTCTGTACTCAGCGGAGTTCGACAGCGAGACTCACATATCATGCCTGCGGGAAATGCTGCGGGTTGGTCGCGAGGTCCGGGTATTTCCGTTGTTGGACATGGCGGGTAAACGATCGGGGCATCTGGACCGTACGATTAAGACGATGCGGAATTACGCAGACGTCGAGGTTGTACCGGTGCCATTTGAGTTCCGGCGGGGCGACACCAACATGCTGCGGTTGAAAACCTAGAGTTTCCGGTACCGGGATTATGGCACCGCACTAGACCGCCTGCCTTTTCTCCCCCTCTCCCCTTGGAGAGGGGGCCGGGGGGAGAGGTCGCGAAAAGGCGGTAAGAAGGTAGAGGGAAGCCGGTAGAGGAAATCCCTGCCCGCCTCCGGCACGAAACGAAACCTCACAGTGCAGGAAATCTCTACCCTCTCCCGTCTTGCGTCTTCCCGGTTTTAAGGAACCCGCCGGAGGCAGGGAACTTGGGGAGAAGTGGATGTTGCATTTGATTTTCGACTTTGGTTCAAGCTGACGGCTGACCACTGTTAGCTAAGCCTGCCCGTCCTGCCGTCAAGTGCCCTTTTCGAATTGCCACCGATTTCATCTTTGTTCGTCTCCGCCGGATATGGCTTTCGACGAATCGTGTTTTTGCGATGTATAACGTAAAGCGATTAACGGATAACATTAAACGATATACATTAAATGAATACCGTTTAATGAAAAATATTTAACGTATAAAATTTAATACTTTCTATTAAATGGATATCATTTAATACTTGTCATTTAACAGAAAACGTTATATCATATCCATGATTGTGCGATCCTTCGAAAATCGGCGGTTCCGGCGCCGCCTGTAACGTCAAGTCGCCCAGGAGAATCAACCATGTCCGCTGGAGAAACGGTTCCCGTTCATCCCGGGAGAATATTGCAGGAACAGTTTCTCGAGCCGATGGATCTCAGCCAGAACCGGTTGGCGCTGTCCATCGGGGTGCCGCCGCGGCGCATCAACGAGATCGTCCTTGGCAAACGCGGCATCACGGCCGATACGGCGCTGAGACTCGCCCGGTACTTCTACACCTCCCCCCGATTCTGGATGAACATCCAGACGAACTACGAGCTGGAAGTCGCCGAAGAGACGCTTTCCGAAAGGCTGGAGCGGGAAGTGCGTCCGCACATCCACGACGGATAGATCGTGGTTTCCGTTTGCCACATCCGATATTGGGACGAAATTTACGAGACAGGACTCGAGCATGTCCAGGCTCCGCGACGGGACGGCGTCGAATACCTACCACGGCTACGAGGGAGCGGCATACGATCTGCGCCGCCATCATCTGGCCTGGCGCCTGGACTGGGTCCTGTTTCGCCGCGCGGACCAACTCGTCCACGTCGAAACGTCCGACATCGTCCGAAGCCACCGGGGTCCGCTCTACCCCAGCGACCACTATCGGGTTGTTTCGGACTTGAATTGGGAATGAGGCGTGCAATGCGTCCGTTGCCAACCCAACGTTTGTGTGCCTCGTGCTTACTTGAAGGGGAAGGCGAATGTGGCCCAAAATAGACATGCGCGCTTATCGCCGGGAGCATCTCTGGCGGGTCGAGGAAACCGACGAGTTCACGATCTTGATCGACACCATCGAACAACGCATATCGGCCCGCCTGGCGTGACTCGCAGTTTAAACGTGGATTCTCCTCAGGTCCGCCGTTCCGTCGCCCGATTTTCTGTCACAGAGAAATTTCTACGTCTCAATGTACCTGAATTTCTCCCCCGGAGTTTTCAATAACAAGCATTTATATCACTCTCTATGATTTGGTAGTGTTAAGCGAAAGGGGGAGTCGGCATTTGATGAAATCTCAAGTCGGAATTCCTGAACAGCACACAGGCTGTTCGTTCCGGGACAGGGACCAGGCCGGCCGGACATCCATCCCGGCTGGCCTGAGCAGTTGCCCGATCGCGAATTCCCGGAGTCGATCTGGAAATACAACAACTCGGCGACGCGACGAAAACCCTTGAATCGGGGCGTAACGGTCGTAAAAAAGGACATGCTTTCAGTTCACGTCCAGTGACCTGGTGTATCCTGTAAATCAGAAGTTAAATCGCCTTTATCCACTTGCATCTATTCGGTTTTACTTCCCCGAAGAATCTCGAATCAAGGTTAAATACGTCAAACGACTCAATTGCAGAACGCCATAAACGCACTGGAGGGAACAAGTCGACGAATGAAATCGTCTATCGGGAGAATGCAAGGGGCGTCAACTGGAAGGACCTTGCCGACGTCTACAAGCGGGCTCCTCTGGGAAAGCTGGATGCAGGAAAACTCCGTCGCGCGTACGCCAGTAGCGAGGTCTGCTGTTTCGCCTTCAGCGGAGAAGCGCTCGTTGGGGGCGGACGGGTGATTTCGGACGGCGAAGCGCCTGCGACCGTCTGCGAGCTTGTCGTTGCGCCGGAATATCAACGCCAGGGTGTCGGCAGGGCGATCCTGAGAGCGATCCTCCGGAAACTCGCCGTTCCCAAAGTGATCCTGGCGTGCGTCCATGGACAGCAGGATTTCTACCGGCGAGAGGGTTTTCTCAGCCACAAGTCCGTTATGGCGCTGTACGCCAACACGCAATGGTTCGTCGATAACGCGAATCTGGAGCCGGGAGACGCCGCCAACGGCGCCGTGGCATATTCGGATTGACGCGTTGTCGTTTCACGTGTTTCGATCAAGGTCGGACACCAATCCATGGAGATGGTACGATCCAGGTTCCGGGTTGGGGATTCCATTCTCTACCGGGAACTCGACGAGAACGGCCGGCCTATCGATGTGAAACCGGTCACCGTCGTCGAGGATTCGGATGCCCGGACTCTGCTTTGGCTTCCGGAGGGGACGCCTACCAGAAAGCCTGAGGTATCGCACGATATTCCGGGTAAACCGCGAGACTGGGTGAACCGTACCTGGACACTTGCGGATGCGGTCTGGCGGTGGGCGGAGCTACTGATCGTCGTCCGGCCGGGCGAGTCCCGGGCAACGTGGGTGCGGTGGTCTGCCGACGGCGTATTTCAGGGCTGGTACGTCAACCTTCAGAGCAGGTTGACACGCACGCGGTTGGGCTTCGATTTCAGGGATCACCAGTTGGATATTCTTGTCAATCCGGACCGAAGCTGGAGTTGGAAGGACCGGGACGAACTCGATCTCGCGGTCAGCCAGGGTCGAATATCACCAAAAGAGGCAAGGGCGGTGTGCAACGAAGGAAGTCGCGCTGTGGAAGAAATCGAGGACCAAGGCGGGGTGTATATCGAGGGGGGGGAGAACTGGCGCCCCGATGAAACGCTGGCGCGACCGCACATGCGAGCGGACTGGGACGACCTGTCCATGTATGGAAAGCCATAATTCAGGAAAACAGATGACCCCTGCTGCGATTTAGCAACGGAGGTTCACCACCGCGGCCTGTGACCGGCGCCCATCTGTGACGGCGCATGATCAGGTAGCGCAAATTGCCAATTTACGGTCCGGCGTGGCCGCACGGCGGTGCTTGATTCCGTACCGCAAACTGGCAGTTTGCGGCACGATCGCAGGTCCGTTGCTACTAACGTACCTTGCGAACCGAAAGCATTCAAAGGCAAGCAATTGACAGCCCGGGCAGCCCGGGAAAATAACACGAATCAAGGCTGATCCATGGATGACGTGAGCGACATACGCGAGTTTTATAACGAAGGCTGGGATGCCGAGGACGACCGGCTTACGCGCCACCAGTTGGAAGCAGATCTGACGTGGCGTTACCTTGATCTGTACCTCCCGCCGCGGGGGCGGCTTCTTGAAGTCGGTTTCGGCACCGGGTTTTATACCTTTGCCCTGGCGAGGAAGGGTTATCGGACGACGTCATTGGACCTGGCCGACGAGTTCGTCGTGCGGTGCAAGGCGAGGGCCGAGACGCTGGGGCTTTCCGACCGGACCGATTTCCGGATCGGGGATGCGCGCACGCTGGCCGGGATTCCGCACGGAGCGTTCAACGCCGTTCTTCTGATGGGCCCACAGTACCATCTGGTGGCCGAAACCGATCGGACGATGGCTGTGAGATCCGCCTTCGAGCGCCTGAAACCCGGAGGCATCGTCCTTTCAACGCTGATTTCCAGGTTCGCTGTTTTTGGAGACCTGATCAGGAAAACTCCGGCGTGGATTGAAAATCAGGAAGAGGTCCGGTCCGTGATCAGAAACGGCCATCGCCCCGTCGATGCGCCGCGCGGTGGCTTCCGAGGGTATTTCGTTCGCTATGAGGAAGTCGCCCCCATCCATGAACGCGCGGGATTCCGAACGCTGGAGATCGCCGGGCTGGAGCCGGCGATCGCATCGGACGACGAGAGTTACAATTGCCTCAAGGGAGAGCAGCGGGAACACTGGGAGAATCTGCTGTTCGAAATCAGTTCGGAACAGAGCATCGTCGCTTCGTCCAGGCACATTCTGTACATTGGACAGAAGTCGTCCGGCTGATGTCCACACCCGCGGCGGCGTTTTATGAGGAATTTGGACTGAGGCAGCACAGACACTACAAGTTCTATTGCGGGACCCTGAGTGCGGATTCGGAGTAGCGCGTCGCAAAATGCAACAGTTCCCGGCGCGACACCGTTCGATTGCGAGTCTTTAGATAAATTGTCTGATGCGAGGATCAGCACCATTTCGAAAAAAACAGCAACTCGGCGACGCTGCGAAAACCACTGAAACCGGGCGTAACGGTCGTCAAAAAGGATATTCTTTCAGTTCACGTCCAGTGACCTGGTGTATCCTGGTAATCAGCCTTTAAATCACCTTTATCCACTTGCATATTTTCGGTTTTACTTCCCCGAAGAATTTCGAATCAAGGTTAGGCCACGTAATTGGAAACCTCCGGGAAACTCGGGACGTTTAAAAGGCAAGCAGATTCAGAATCCAACCATACGATCAGGAGCAACGAATGATGCATCGTATTGGCATGATGTTGCCGGCGCTTTTAAGCGTGTCCGTGCTGCTTCAATGCAGCGAACCCGAAGAGACCCCGCCGCCGCTGACCAGATATACGGGCGACCTTGCCGAGTTGGTTTCGCGAGGCAAGCTCAGGGCGATCGTCCCACTTGAGCCGATTGCCTATCTGCCGCGGCATGGACAGCACGTGACGATCGCCTACGACATCGCGAGGGAGCTTGCAGAGGCGCTCAAATTGGAGCCGGTTCTTGTAAAGGTCGGGGATTTCTCCGAAATCATGGGCAAGTTGCTCGAGGGCGAGGGCGACATCGCGGTGGCCAGCCTGACCATAACACCCGAACGGCAGAAGCAAGCCGCGTTTTCGGTCCCGTATATGTTCGTGGACGAATACCTGGTCACGAAAACGGGCGGCAAAATTCCACAGAAGGTCGATGACCTTGCGGGAATGGAAATCAGCGTGCGGCGCTCGAGCTCGTACTATCAGACACTTGTCAACCTCCGGCGGCAGGTGCCGTCCCTGCGAATCCGGGCCGCACCGGAAACCCTGAACATCGAAGCCCTGCTGGACGGCGTCGCCAGCGGGGAATACGAAGCCACGTTGTCCGATTCGCATCTGTGGCATGCCCTGTCCAGTTATTATGACAGTCTGACTACGTCCCTCGTGCTGGCGAAGGGCCGGCCGATCGCGGTGATGATGCGGCCGGAGGATACCGTACTCAAGACCAAAGTGGATGAGTTTCTACTCGCCCGGCACTTTACTCGAGAGCGGCAGCACGAATTCACCGACGATCTGTCCGGGCTGATCGAACGGGGCCGCTTGCGGATGATCACACGCAACAACGCATTGACCTATTTCATTCACCGCGGCCTGCAGGTGGGATTCGAGTACGAACTGATGAAGAAATTCGCCTCGGAACACGGCCTGCGCCTGGAGATTGTTATTCCCAAATCCCACGCCGAACTCCTGTCGTATCTGAACGAGGGCAAGGGGGACGTGGTGGCAGCCGCGATGACCATAACCCCAGAACGCCAGAAGGCTGCGGACTTTACGAGGCCGTATAACGACGTGGACGAGGTGGTCGTTGTACGTGAAGACGACGGTTCAGTCAACACGATTCGTGACCTGGCCGGACGGACGGTCCACGTACGTGCGAGTTCTTCCTTCTATTCAACGCTCATGGCGATCCGGGATTCCCTGCCCGGTCTTGAGATTGTCACGCTGCCGGACGACATGGAGACCGAAGAGATACTTGCCGGGGTCGAGTCCGGACTCTATGACCTCACGCTTGCGGATTCCAATCTGCTCGACGTGGAACGCGCCTACGGCATGCGCCTTAAGGCCGCATTCAGCATCAAGTCAACCACACTGGGGTGGGCCGTCCGCAAGAGTAATTCCTCACTGCTGGCGTCGTTGAACGAGTACATCCGGCGCGAAAAAGGCGGACTCTACTTCAACATGATGAAGAAGCGGTACTTCGAGAACCCTCGAGGAATCGCGAGGGCAAAGGATTCGACGCGGGTCGGCATAAGCGGACAGCTCTCGCCGTACGACGACATTGCCAAAAAATACGCGCAGCGATACAGCCAGGATTGGCGCCTGATTACCGCGCAGATGTACCAGGAATCCAAATTCAACCCGGAAGCCGTCAGCTGGGTCGGCGCCAGGGGATTGATGCAGGTGATGCCTAAAACAGGGCTGCAGTTGGGTTTTGAAAACCTGGAGGACCCGGACGAGGGCGTACACGCAGGGACCAAGTACATGCATCAGCTAATCCGGCGTTTCGACCATGAGATCCCGATACAGTCGCGGATTCACTTTGCTCTGGCGTCCTATAACGTCGGGTACGGTCATCTGCTGGATGCCCGCCGCCTGGCGCGCGAAAAGGGATGGGACGCCGACGTCTGGTTCGGCAACGTGGAGCAGGCCATGCGCCTGCTTTCGCAACCGGCCTATTACGAACGGGCGCGCTACGGATACTGCCGAGGCGGCCAGCCCGTGCACTATGTAGAGAAGATACAGAGTCTGTACGACGCTTACGTCGAGGTACTGGACACCGCCCAATGAATGCGAATTTCCGACCACGGTCGACGTTGCAGCAGGGCGTATTGAAGAAGGATCCCGGCTTGTGGCAGAAAGCGACAATGTGAACGAATATCACGCCGCAAATCGCGCACGCTGGAACCATGGGGCCGAGGCGTGGGCTGCCATGCACGACCGGCGCGGAACGTGGAGAGTTGCTCACAGGCGGCCCGAACAGGTTTTCCTGCCGCAAGAAATCGAACTGATTGGCGATGTGGAAGGCAGGCGCGTCTGCGTGCTGGGAAGCGGCGACAATCTGGCGGTTTTCGCGTTCGCAGGAATGGGCGCAAGGGTCACGTCCGTGGACATTTCGGTCGAGCAACTGGCCGTGGCGCAACGGCGTGCCCGCGAACTGGGCCTGACAATAGAGTTCGTCGAATCGGACGTGTCTGACCTGGGTTGTCTGCCTGACGCAAGTTTCGACCTTGTATACACCGGCGGCCACGTGGCGGTGTGGGTCAGCGACTTGCGAACCTATTACCGGGAGGCAATTCGGATCCTGCGCCGGAAGGGGCTGTTTCTGATCAACGAGTACCATCCGTTCCGGCGGATTTGGAAGGGCGAGGAATCGACGCTGGCAGTTGCGTACAGCTACTTCGACAACGGACCGCACGAATACCTTGCCTCCAGGGATGTCCTCGACAAGGCGCAGGGTGAAATAAAGCAGTTTGAATTTCACTGGACGGTTTCCGAGTATCTCAGGGCCGTCATCGAGCAGGGGGTCGATCTGATCAGGTTCGAGGAAATCGGGGATGAGGCAGAGGGATGGGAGGGCGCGCCGCTTCAGGGCCTGCCCCAGAAGCTGTTGATTGCAGGAAGGAATAGCTGACTCCACGACCGATCATGATTGCACACCTTCGGACGCCACATTCGGGTTCACGAAATGACGACTTTCCACCTCATTCGCCATGGCGAACCCGACTGGCGCCTGGCCGCCGGGGGCGATCTGAAAGGCGCCGCGGTCGGCTGGGCGGCCCATATCGTTCCGCTGACCGGGACCGGCATCCGCCAGGTTGAGATCGCATCAGAACCTCTCGAAGCTGAAGATTATCAACTGGTAATTTCGTCGCCGATGACACGTGCGCACCAATCTGCCAACGTCATCAGCCGAATTCTCCACCTGGATCTTCACGTCGAGTTCGATCTGCACGAATGGGTATGCGCCTGGCGACCTTCGCTTGAGAAGGTCAACGAAACAGTGGCCGAAATGCTCGAGTCCGAAGGTGAATGGCCGCCCGGTGAAATGAGAGACTGGGAGCCGTTATCCAGCGTACGCGCGCGTGTCAGTCGTGTTCTGGATCGTTACGAGAACTTCGAGCGGGTAATTGTGGTCTGTCACGAGACGGTGATTTTCTCACTCACTGGAAAGTGGGTGGGACATGCCGAGTCAGTAACATTGGAAATGTAACGGCCTCCGTTTCTTCCTTGAAGACCCACGCTTGTATATCACCCGGCCGATTCGTAGAGGGTACGTCCAAGTTTGAAAATTCCCTCGAGAAATGGATCATAGTTTCGCAGGCGGGTTCGAATCTCTTCCGGTGTACGCACGACAATATCCATCGCAACATATTTGGGACGACAGATGCGGGCAACCGCAGAACTCCTCGCTGCCGGACGCATTTCTGTATCCATTATAACAAGCAGATCCAGGTCGCTGTCGTATCGCGGCGCTCCATATGCATGGGAGCCAAAGAGAATGATTTTATCTGGACTGAAGTGATCGACGATTTTTCTCGCGATCTCATCCAATAGCGGTTCCGTTATTTGTGGAGCCTTCCCATTCATATGAAATCCAATAGAGAGTTGTCACAAACCCTGGTGAAAGATACACAATGCCTGGGCCAATCACAATCCACACATTGAATTGGCGCGACCAGCGACCTATCATCTGGAACATAGGGGCCAGTTCAACCGCGATCGATTGTCGTTCAGATGGCCGGCTTGCTGGTATGGCGCGAAAGATCAGGTCACTGGCGCCGGGGTACGTTGCCGTCGTAAGGTCGTTCGCCGCGCACCAGCATCCGGTGGGGATTCTCCAGGTCGGCGATTTCGTCAACGCTATGGTAGCCCATGGTCATGCTCATCCGGGTGCCGTCCGTTCGGTTCCGTCCAACGCCGTGCATGATCATGCTGTCGATGACGAGCATGCCGCCTTCGGACATGGGCACCGGCACCGCCTGCTCGAGGAGTTGTCTTGTCACAGATTCGTCGTAGAGGCGGCCTTTTACGCCCGGGAAATGGTGGGAGCCCGGCACAACCTGGGTGCATCCGTTTTCCACGGTTGTTTCCTCCAGGTAGAAGATTACCGTGAAGATGGTCCGCGACCACTGCCTGACGTCGCGGTGCAATCCCTCCGGCCGGTGCTCCGAGGCCCGGCGGAGCGTGGCGTGGTTGTGACGGTTCTTGATGAGTTCTATGTTGGGGCCTAAAAGGGATTCCAGGGGATCCAGAACCAGGGGGCATGTGGCGGTCTTCAGGAAAACAGGGTCCCGGTCCACGACGCCAGAAAGGCGTATGATCCGTCCTTCGGCGTCGCGTACGACCGGTTCCACCTCTTCCCGAATGTTCCTCCAGATCGCCTCTTTGAGCTTTTCAACAAGCTCCTCCGGAAGCCGGTTCTTCAACTTGTGGAAGCCGTTGTGGCGAAAAAGGTGGACCTGTTCCGATGTGAGTGACATAGAGAATAGCCCGATCGGCACAATTTAAGGGAAGCTGTCAGCGTTCAGCTGTCAGCCAGGAGCGAAAACCGAAATCTAAACCCACCTCTCCCCTCGGCCCGCAGACCGCTCCCCCCAGCCCCCTCTCTTAAAGGAAAGGGGGAGGTAAACGACGGCCGTCTCGCCGAAATATTGACCCATCATCGTTCCCCCTTCCTTCAGGAAGGGGGTTAGGGGGTAGGTCCGGCCCCGCGCCGAGCGGCGTTCTTCTCTTAAGGGCGGGAAGACGTGAGACGGTAGAAGTGAGAGGGCCACACCGCACCGTATGGATTTGACGCTCCGCCTCGCAATCCACATTTCGTTTCGCTCAACGGGCGCCTATTAGCGGACGAGCCATACGGAAGAGTTCTCAGTACTCTTTCCTTCTTCCTTTGAATCTCGTACTCCCCCGGACATCCATGCCGCCTGTCATGGAATATGTCAGCTTCAATCCCAGCATCGTCTTGTCGCTGACCGGAAATTCCGCGCCCGCGTGCAAGCTGCCCACCAGAACCAGGTCTGCGAGGTCACCTTCCTGACGGCCGTTGTAGAACGATAGCGGCGGATCGTATACCTGGCCGCTGCGGGCCGTTTCCTTGTGGTCGTCGGAATAGTGCGTGCCGGTCATGGCAACGTGCGCCGCGCCCAGCCCGCCGCCTACGTAGGGTGAAATGCCGCGCTGGCGACCTGGAAGATCGAAGAAGACATTGAGAGAAAGCGAGCGTACCACAAGATCCTCGATCGAAGACCGGGTATTGGATTCGACAGTGCCGCCTGCTCGGTCCTCCATGGCCACACCTTCGAGATTGGTGACGCTGCGGAAGACCTGGTTGACGCCGTTCATTTTCTGTGTGATAGACAATTCAAGCCGTTGGCGCCCAAACACGCGTCCTAAGGAGACCCCGAACGTATTGCCGCGGGCGGGCTCGACATTGTAACGCCAGCGGAACCCGGGAATTTTCGGAATGGGATTCTGATCGAAGCAGGCGTCCGTCGGATAACAGAATGTGTCCCGATTCCAGCCCTCCTGATCGATGTCGTTCGCTCGATTCAATCCCAGTGTCACGCCTGCGTACCACCCGGAGCGCGGGTGTTCGGACGGCGCCGGTTGCGGCCACGCGATGGAATTCTGGCAGATCTAATGCAATGCAAAGAACAAGGATAAGAGGAACAGCGCAAATCGCATTGGAAAAATCCCTTTGAGACCTTGCCGTGCCGGCGGCGCTCTACCGCGAAGCGCGGGAAGTGGCAGCTTCCCTTCAGATGGCCCCCCAAATATCCTGGCGCGGCTTCGCTGTGCTCAGCCGCAACCAAACCGGTGGCGATCATCGGGCGAGCCCGTTTGACGGTTCAATCACTCCCCCCTTGAGGGGGAGTCGCCTGCCTGCGCCAAGCGGAGCGCGGCAGGCAGGCACAAGCCGATCCGATCCCTGAGCTTGTCGAAGGGCCGGCGACGGTGGTGGGGGGATTTCAACGCCTTACCGTATGCAAGCAGCATGATTAACCATGCACGCATCTTGCGTAGAAGTCTTGCTGTTAAGAATCTAATACGAATCCAACAAAGTCAAGTCTGTTTTACAAGTGAATGCGTCACGCCGGTTTTGCAATGGGCCTCCGCGGCTCCTGACGATCCCGTTTGCCACCGAACGGCGCACGCGATAACTTGAAGGGGTCGCACGAACCAAACGCGGATTGCAGAGAGACTCAGACACACAGCATCACCAGGGAGGATTTCCCATGCTGACCTATGACGCCCTGCTCCCGCTCCTGGATGGCCGGGTGGCGTCCATCCTTTCCACGCAGGTCCTGGACCGTGGCGTCCGGCATTTCCGCGGCGTTCAGCCTGAAGTTTGGAGAAGCGGAGCTGACGGCGGTGACGATATGCGCAAGTTACTACGGCACAGGGCAGTTCGTGGGTGAGAATTTTCGCCGGGTGGATGGCGGGATCCGGATCACGCATCCCGGCAGGGGGTGGCACTACGACAGTCCCGGATATTTCCATCCTCTGGGCGAACCCGTGGCGCAGGAACAGTGGGAGGAGGCCCGCTGGAAACGAAGATTCACGCCAGTACCGCCTCTCGCGATGGATCTGACGGCCAGTGAAGTCGAGGGCGGGTTCGACCTTCGGGTTCAGGCGGAGGGGCTGGACAGGGTGCCGCTTCAGATCGCGTGCGATTTCGCCCCCGGCGGGGAACTCGATCTCAACAGCGGCGCGATACAGGGCATTGCGGGTCAGACCGTGTTTCTGAAGTCCGGTTATGCGATCTACCACGTTGGAGACGACGCGATCTGCATAGGCCCGGGCGCATACGCGCACAGGACGTGGAATATGCGCTGGAGCGAACAGGCGCCGGACGGGTTCCGGGTTTTGATTTCGCTGGTGTCGCCCGTGGATCGGACCATGGAGGTCCGATGCGGCGCGTGGTCTGCGGCGACTGAGGGGATACTGAAGAGTGAAGAATGAACGAATGTCATGGCCGATGGCCTGGCAACTGCGAAAAATCGAACCGGTTGCATCCGTCCGGAGGGACAAAGGGGGCCACGGGATGCGGCGCAGGCCGGTCTCCGGATCGCCGGATCAGGTCACGCCCCCGGTTCTGTTTTTCGGCATGCTGTAAATTCTCTCCCTGCCCTGCATCGCATTACGGATCCGACACGGATTTCCCACGGTTCCAGCCGGCTTTGTTGTCCTTCATTTCTTCATTCAGCGGGACGGTCCGCGAGGTGGTCTGCGTGCGTGCGTCGTGCAGCCATCGTCCCCGGTTGTCTCTCCGAACCGTTAGCCGCTGGTCCACCGCCGGCGGGTGGTTGACGGCGCGCGGACGGTCGCCGTACCAGTAGGCCACGCTGCTCATCTCGTTGCATAGATGGTTTCCGTGGCCGTGCTCGATGGTCACCCTGATTTCCCGTTCGAAGCGCACGGGGTTTTCCAGGTGGTGCACGTAGCTCGTCTGATAGCCGTCGGTATCGCCCTCGTAGATTGAGGAGCCGTTGCGCAGGAAGGCATTGGGCTGCATGCCCCAGGCCTGGTTCAGATAGTCCTCGCTGCCGGTGCCATGCAGATCCGGCGGCCACCGGTACCCATCCACCCAGATCATATCGTCGCCCTCGCCCCACCATGTCCCCTGGAAATTGGTGACGCTGAGATTGCAGCCGATATAGTGGCCGCGCCCCTCCGCGTCCAGGATGACATAGTTGTTTTCCCACGCCTCACGACCCGTATTGACGATATCCGCTTCGGGCGTGTTAACCCGGATTTCGTGTCCCCAGCCGCCGAAGGGGTTTTCGCGACGGAATTCTGCGTGGAAATACCCGTTGTCGGCCGGTTGTCCGTCCGTCCGGGCCTCCCAATCCACGTAGAAATATTGCCGGTGAGGCTCGTCGCTTTCGTTCACCAGTTCGACCAGAGCCCTCTCGCGGAAGGGCATGGGGACGTACGCGTTGAGCGCGCAGCCGGTCTCGAACCGGTTGTTGTCATTGGTCGACGCGGTGAACAGCAGCGACTGGTACGAGTTGGCAATGCCGTGGCCCAGACCGAAGAAATCACCAAGTGGACACAGTACGCTGGGTTCTTCCGCATCGTCGTAGGTGATTTTCAGCAGGCACTCACGGTAGTGGTTGCGCTGGGTAAACCAGAGATGGGTGATGCATGCGGGGCCGTCGACGTCGGCCAGAACGCGAGACTCGCCGGGTTCGATCGTCCACGCGTCGCTGTTACGCCCGGTCGTATCCCATGAAGAATGGCGGCCGGTGCGGTTCGACTGGATGCGGGCAAGTCCGCCCGGTATATCGAGCATGTCAGGCTCCTGAGTGGGGATAATCTTAAAACATGAGCTTACATGGAAAAACAGGATGTGCAGCATAAAGACATAGTGGCCTCGTGCGCCTTCGCATTGACCGCCGGGCTGCTCGTTACTCTACAGCAACCCCTTTTGACGCTTGGACTCGATCAGGTCGTCCACGAATCCCGGTCCGCAGAAGCCCTCCATCCCGCCCCCTGGGAAGCGCGTCGCCCATTCGTACAGGGCTCGAATTCGCTCTTCATCGGATTCAGCAACCGGCGGTTCGGCGCGGACGGCATCCAGCTGCTCGATGACCGCGTCGGCAATTCTGGAGTACAGCCGGACAGAACATTCCGCCACGTCGGAGGCCCCGTCCCGCGCTTCCTGGTACCAGGCCATCGCGTTGAATCCCAGCACACTGACGCGAGGGTAGAAGGAGCACATCAGGTTCCAGGCGTCGCCGTCCTTGTCCTGGTCTCCGGAGGAACGGAAATCGGAGCGTAGAATCACCGACGGGATATCCAGGAATTTGGCCACCATGAATTCTACGACGGTGCCCGAATCCAGGTCCGTCCCGTCGAAGTTGAACAGGCCCAGGTCGCACGCCATCACCTGCTTCAGGTCCTGATTCCGTATGTCCACAGCCCGTCCGGTTGCCTGTTCCAGGTGATGCGGCACGACGCAGGCGTATCTGCCGTCTGAGGTGCGCTCGATGGCTTCAGCCAGATTGGCATTGCCGATAAGGTGTTTGTGGTCGAAGAGTTCTCCGGCGAAATAGACGCTGTACGTGGTCATGCCGCGGCCTCGTGCTCAAATGCCTGCCATGCGGGGAGCGCGTGGTCAGAGTCCATAGCGTAGTGAAACGCGAAGCCCGTGGCTGGAGAGATTCGCTTCTGTCTCCGCCAGATCGAGTTCCAGGGGCTCGCGGCTTCCGTCCCGCCAGACAATTCGACCCGTGGTCCGTCCGGTTTCCACGGCGCCGGCGTCCATGTACTGCCAACCGACGTCGACCGTTACCTTTTCCCGGAGCCGCGCCGCAGCGCCGGCGGTCAACAGGAACGCGAATCCAGTCCGGCTCGCGCCGTCCACGACGGTTGTCGTCATGGGGAATTCCATGCGGGTCTCGCCGATGGAGTTGCGCGCCAGACCGCCCCCGCACCCGAGGAACGGGCTGAACAGCCCCCGTCCGGGGAGGTCCGCGTAGATGCTGAGAAGTGCGGAAAGAGCGGATTCATCGGCCGAGACGTCCTGACGTCCGGAGGTCTGCACAAAGTTGGCGCGGCCGTTAAAGGAGAACGGCGCCCTCAACGCGGAAGCGCTCTGCCGCAACGTAGCCTGCGCCCACTTCGAAGCCGGGCGCCCTGGCGAATTCGCCCGAGGCGCTCAGGGCGCCGCCGTCCACGCCCGTCCCGCATCCATACAGGGCCGCCGGCGTCTCGCTGGAGCAGTTTCTGTCCTTGAACCGCGACGTTGCCCGCAGGTCCAGACCAGCCCCGCCGAGAACATAGAAATCCCCCGAGCGAAGGACGTCGCGCGTGCCCTCGCAGGCGCGGTTTCAGATTTCGGGCTGGACGTCTGTGCATTTAGAACAGTCGTATGGGTGGCGGCCAGAACCAATATCGTTCCGAACACCAATCTACGGAAACCGAACTTGGAGTCATTTCGATTCGTCATTAATTGGCCTTGATCTGTATTGTATCGGCGACGATAGCTTGGATTTATCAACAAGAACATAAACGATTTGACGTCACAAACCGACAATCCACGATCGCATCAACCGCGGCACCAGCCCCATGCAGCTTGCGGTAGATCTGGCCCATCAGATCGAGAGCGTCCGCGCCTTCCTTAATTCGCTGGATGATGTCGTCCAGGATCGTCTGGTCCAGCATCCTCGTGTTCATGGCGTCTCTCCGACTTCGGCGAAACGCTTGCATTTGCGGGCGATCACGAGGGCTTCGCTTCCTTCCAGAGCCGCACGATAAAGCGATGTTCCTCTTCAATCAACTCCGGCTCGGTGCCATTGTGGGACAACATGCCGGGAATGATCTTGTTCCGAATGCCCATTCCACGTGCGTCCACGTAGCCGTAGTCGCGCATCACATTGACTAAGGTCTGATTGCGTGCGTAGCGCATCCCCAATCGCATCCCTTCGGGCGTCACCGTGTTGGGCAGGCGGCCGGGACTGACGACTTCAAGGCGATCGGAGAAGATGACGAGCATGACGTCGGTCCCCACGATGCTGTAATCGCGGTGTACGAGGGCGTTGACCACGGCCTCCCGCACCGCTTCTTCGGGAAACTCCCAGCGGTCGATTCGTCTTGCCCCTTCCAGATAAGCGGAAGGCGTTGTATTGCGTCGCACGAAATCCCAGGCCTTGTCCACAAGCCCCCGCTTGACGAGTTCCCCATCCTCGGGGTCGCAGAGTGGCGCCATGGGGCCTGTGAGATCCTCGTCCGCGCGGGTAGCATAATCCGGCTCCGCGCCTGGCCTTGTACGGCTTATCCGGCGCATCCCTTGGAAGAGAGATAACGCCGACGATTTTCCCGTTTCCCCAATCTACGGTCTCCCAATACGGAATCGCCGCCGGCAGGACGTGAGTACGTGCCGTTTCCATAACCCACTCTTCCACCCGACGCGGCTCCCGGATGAGACCGGTTACCGCGCCATTGTCCTCGACGCCGAGAAGAATGCGCCCACCTTCCAGATTGAGTAGAGCTGCAATTTCCGTAGCGAGTTGTTCCGGGCGTACTTCGGCGCGCTTGAACTCCACGCCGGAGTTCTCGCCATTGCGGATCAATTCGATCACATCGGCTTTGTTCATGGCGCCTCAGAAACCGTCGACCCGGGTGGATCGCGCATAGGGTCGCACGGCGGTATTTCCAGTTCCACGCCGCCCGGTGGTGCGAACCGAGCCCGTATGGCGCGGGACAGGTTGTCGGGAGGTCCGTGCTCGTTTAGCGCCGTGCGCAGAATCGTCCGTGCTTCCTCCTCCATGGAGTGGCCGTGCCCGGCCGCCTCGACGCGAAGGCGCCTCATCGGGTCATCGCCGAGATTGCGAATCTTAAATCTGGCCATTTTTTCGTCTCCAACCCCAGAATTTATGCAATGATGTCAGATTCCCCTGGTCACTTCACTCTCCGCGGCCGTCCAACGGACTGGTCATGGCATTTGCCGTCAAGTCAGTAGTGCGGCAGGTTGGGGACCTCATGCCGTGGAACCGGGCGGGGTCTTTGAACGGCTCCTGTAGTTCCGTTTCGCTCGCTCAGTAGGATACGACGTAGAGCCAGAAATATTCAGGCCGATCCTATGCAACACGTCGTTCACTGGGCGTGAATCGTATGCTTTCGATTGGGTCAGCGAGTACCTTGACTTCGATCAGACGCAGTTCGCCTGATTGTAGATCGAGGCTCGTTGCGTCGCATCCGAGGTTCTCTTTGTGAACGTCAAGAACCTGCCGATCCTGCGCGGATTCGCATTCCATGACGACCCGGACGGTGGTCATCTCGGTTTCGGGGTGCTGAATTTGACGCCGGAAGTCGATAGTTTCACATTCTGGGTGCGGTCAGTGCTCATCCACACGTTTCATACTCCTCGAAAAAATCGTCAACATCAATTCGGAGTCATCGATGAGTCGATAAATGGGCTTCTGGCCGGAAAGTTTCTCACTCTCGTCAAGAATGATTGGAACACCCTCACCCCGCTTTTCCATGTAGTAGGTACGCCCTATGTCGCCGACAGCTTCCGCCACTGGCGTTTCTGCAAGCAAATTGGTAATCAATTCGTTCCGGGTGGCCTGACGGAGGGAGATGCTGTCAATGGTTACAGTATTCGGCAAAGCGCCTGGCGAGTAGATTTCCAACCGATCTTCGAACATAAAAAACCGTATTTTTGAGGCGAAAATCGAATAATCACGGTGAGCCACAGCATTGACAATCGCTTCAAAAACCGCTCTTTCGCTGAATTGTTGTGTTTCTACCCGATGCGGAATTTTCACGGCTGAGACCGTCTGGTTTTTTCTCAGAAAGGTCATTGCCTGATCAATCTGTTGATTCAGAGGCCCGTGAATTCTTCCGGCGTCTATCTGGTAATTTGAGTCCGGCTTTTTTCCTCGATAGCGCACGGCTTCAATATAGGCATTGGGCAAAAAGTGCTCTGGTTTGCGGCAGCAGAACAGAATGCCCGAGACCGATGCGCGCATTTCACCGCTTTCTTCCTTCGACAGGAGACCGCGTTTGAGCAGCACGATGTCATCGACTTCACTGGATCGAGATGTATAGTTAGTCCACAATTCTTGCGATAAATCTTCGATGCCCGATTGTGGTACCGGCTGTTCTTCGAAACGAATCAGCCGAGTCTGGCTTAGTTGCTGGGATCGGCGTGCCAGGTAATCGGGCGGCATCTCTCTTTTTGAACTTCCTTGTCGAAAGAAATATCCACCAGGGCTCCGGTGGACAAAAAGGCTGCGTGGGATCTCCACATTGAGCACAGACCGGAGATTTCCCGTAGCATCAGGGAGCTGCAGACGGAATGAACGAAAATGGAGTGGCGGCGTGATACTCTCATTGCAAATCTCATACACAAAACGTTCGACAACGTCAAGATGATCTATAGGAATGCCTATGATGTCCCGCGTCTTGTTGTCAACACCCAATACAATTACACCGTCGTGAGTATTGGCGATGGCCGCCAACTCGTCGGCCAGCTCATCGCGTCTAGGACCGGAGACCCGGTCGCCTCTGAACCGTACGGCCTTGAGTTCCAGCGAAGTGTCTTCTCCAAGGCGCATTTTCTGCAGCAGTTCTTCCTGGCTGTTAAACATGATGCCCATCCAGTGCGATGCGACGATAGCGATCTTCAAAGGCCTTACGTCCACCCTCCATCACCGCGCAAATGGTATCTCTTACCTGTTGCTCCTGCAGGCTGCCTTCGCACTCTTTCTGTGTTTCCCCACCACGCGCGGCGAGCGCTATCACTAATTCTGCATCCCCATTTACAACTATATTTGCGTTGTGCGTGACTACCATTACCTGACGACGGAGTTTGATCGCTCGGAGTTGAGTAACGATCAAGTCGTAGATCAGGTGATTGTCCAAATCATCCTCCGGTTGATCCAAGATTAGTGGTTCGTCACCATAGGAAAGCAAAAACGCCAGTAAAGCTGCAGTCTTCTGTCCAGGGGATCCTTCTTGTATGGAGCGAAATCGCTGTCCATCGCCCCCAGCACTGTATCGGACCTCCAAGGAGTCCTCTGGAAACCACGAGTCGAGGCGGTCGATAACCTCTGGATTGAGATTGCCGATATGGTTTGCGAAACGCCGATCTATCACTGTCCCTGTGTCATGATTGCCTGACGCGATATCGGTTATATGGGCCTTAATGCTCACTAGATTTTTCTCAAACACCTCGGCATTGTCA
Organism: Candidatus Latescibacterota bacterium; assembly: GCA_021295655.1. GTDB lineage: Bacteria > Latescibacterota > UBA2968 > UBA2968 > JAAXHE01. The sequence goes on along the minus strand of JAGWBX010000051.1, from coordinate 2,189 downwards.
CCAGGATTATATAGTTCACCAAGCAATCCCCCGCGATCCGGTGATCCAATATCTCTCTCGAATCTCCCATCCTCTCGTTGGATTAACCGGCGAAACTTGCCTTCGACGATCTCACGAGCACCATATGGAACGACCTTAATCTGTACATACGGGTTATCGCCAAGGACGTCGTTGAGAAACCTTCGACGAGACTTTGTCAACTCCCGGCGGAGTTCCGCCAATTGATTCAAGTGTCCTTTAGCCTGAAGACTCAAACTATCAATCTGCTTTTTTTGTTCGTCCAGTTCCGTTAGCCGTTGTTCTATGACCTGGCGACGTTGTACGAGTTCCCCGAAAGCCGCGGGATCGCCCGCGCCTCCCTTTGATAGGTTTTCTCTTAATGTCTTGTACCCATGCAGGGCAGCGTCAACGGTCTGTTTCCAGGTTGATTCATCTTTGCTTTGTTGCCAATCGTCCGCAACTTCATCCGCGCGCGACGCAGTCAGTTCGACCGATTTTCGGATATTATCCAATCGATTGTGCGTCTCGGCAGCACGTTTTCGAAAGTCCTCGTCTGATTCTGAATCTGAATCGAACGTAGATCCATCCAAGAGATCCGGCACTATTTCAGCTGCAACTTCCCGCAAGCGTTTACCTGTTTCGATCCAGCTTTCTTCCCATGCCTCGACCTCACGAAACTGTCTGGACCGTTCTTGAAAGGATTTGAGGATCTCTGCATGTCCCGATTGTTCAAACACGTCCAGCTTTCGTTTGACGTCGTCTAGCTCCCCGCGAAGTCGCGGCTCTTCCGCAAGCCCTGCCGTGATTTCTCTGGCTCTCGCCCGCAACGAAAGAAACCGGCTTTCTAGTATCCGCCATCTTTCATTCCAGGATTGAAATCCAACTTCCAATGCCTCATCGATAATTCTTAGCAGCGCAAGCGGGTCTTTTGCGAGTTGGAAGATTTGCTTCTGGCTATAAATCCGCACTGGGAATCTTTCTTGAATTTTACCTTCTGTACGTGTCCACTGTCCATTCAATAGCCGTTCGATAGGCTCAAGATCGCCGGAAAAATCCCACTGAATGCGAAACTTATCACCATTTTTCCGGAATATTACACTGAGTGAGGTATCATCTGTCAAGAGTCCGCGGTCGTCTTCATTCGAATAAATTCGGCTATATTGGTCAAGCTCCGGTTGCAATTCCTTTGGCAATTCATCCTTTCTTCGAAGTACAATACGTAGAAACTCGACGACAGTCGATTTGCCTGTCCCTCGTCCACCGATTATGCCGTTGAACCAGGGATTGAACCCGATTACAAAGGAACGGGATTGCCCCATAAAACGTGCTTTCGAGACGTTGATGCACTCCACCGCCAATGGTGCGTGCTTGTTCGGGTCACTCTTAACGTCATCAGATCGACACACGGAAAGCGAACCGTCTAACAGAGCCAATCGCAGCCCCTCGATGGTGGGTAGCCCCATTTTGATCCATGTGAAACGGCTACCGGGGAACTGCTGCTGAGAACTCCCGCAGGGATGATGCGCGTCCGAGCCCAGGATTTCTGTCCAGTGCAGCTTTTTGTCGATATATTGTTGTGGTTTCAGAGATGCCTGGTCCAGTAACTCCATGGCGAAGATTTCCTTACATTCTAATGTCTGCACTAATGTGGTACCCTTCTGTCGACGAAAAAGTCCACGTTCCCCATCCACATGAGCGGGAATCGCAATTCCACCAGCTTCGACAATGGCTTCGATGACCTCGACAAAGGAACTCTTAGTGACAACGTCACTAGAACCCTTGTGTTCAGAAGGAAGTCCAACGACGCCAAGGAGCGAGTCGATATCGGCAGTTGTCTTTTCGTCGGCCAGAATCGCCAGCAGATGTGTGCCCCCACTGACCGAAATTTCCACGCCAGGGAATATGTGAAGCGGTCTAAAGCCATCTGGACTCTCTGATTCGAGTTCAATCAATGCAGACTTGGCACGATCAAACCATGCTCCGGTGTTATGGTCTGTGATTGCGATGCAATCGACCTCCGCGCGCATGTAGTCGAGTAGCCACTCCCGAGGGGAACGACCCTGAAGAGACTCTTGGTTAGGCCCTTTCCCATAGTCTTTGGAGCAAGGGGAATGCGTGTGCAAATCACACTTCCACCAACGTGCCCCGTTCCAGTTCCACTCGTTCATGCCCAATTTCCTATTCACTTA
>JAGWBX010000050.1:19666-54823 GCA_021295655.1 Candidatus Latescibacterota bacterium | reverse complement strand
CCCTCATCGTATATGCCCGCAGCCAGAAGCCCCGTTACGCCCTCCTGATGACTCGTCAGATATGGCAGTGGGCAATTATGCTGTTTGTTCTCGGTTTTCTCATGCAAGGCGTCAACAACTGGGCCCACTTCGGCGGTTTCGTCGGGGGATGGATCGCTTCCCGACTCCTCGTCTCGAATACACGCTGGCACGAGGGCCGCGTCACGGTGGTGGTTGCCCTGCTCCTACTCCTGATTACCGGAGCCGGTTTCGTGCTGTCGATATTTGACGCCATATGGGGCCTGTAGATCCCGCCAGGCATCCACGCCCTCAACGACCGGTCCGTACCGAAGGCCGCGATTCTCCTGTCGGGCGGCGAGTCTTCTCAACGCTGTATCGTTTCGTCAGGTCACCGCCAATGCCGGCCGCGGGTTCGCACCGGCGGCCTATTGGAAAATCCGTCCCGCCCAGTCCTTCCGATTTCTGACGACGTTTTCCGGCGCTTTCACGCTCCTGGCCGGATGCCCCACGTGCGGACGCATCGTGGATTGAGTCGCGTCCTGGTACCTCCAGTCCATGCTCCAGCGCACCGTGCGGGTCCTGTTGGGCAGTCCGCAATGAAACATGAGGTTATGGAACAGGACCACGTCGCCGGGGTCCACTTCGATAGAGACCGCCTGTCCCAGACGCAAATCCAGCTCTTCCTGTCCGATTTCCAGGTAATACTCCCGCTTTTCATGGTGCACGACACCCAGTCTGTGCGTACCGGGAACAAACTGCATACAGCCGTTTTTCTCCGTAGCCGGTACGAGGGGTGCCCAGACGTTGACCATCCTCAGAATTTCCACGCCATCGGCGGCCTGCGCCGTGTATCCTCCGTCCTGATGCCACAGGACAAGCGTTCCCTTCCACTCGGGGAACTTCGGACGCGCCGTGTAATTCGGATACAACCTGATTTCGGGTCCAAGGAGCCATTCCACGACATCCAGAAGGCGCGGGTGAAAGAACAGGTCGAAGAGCCTGGGGCCGTGTAATTCAGGGCGAAACGACGTAGGCGCCATGTCCATGCTGTGTTCGAACACCCGCGCGATGCGCGTGTCGAACGGCGCGTCGTCGTACGGTTCGGTTATCCTGCCCGCCGCCATCAGCCGCTCCGCCTGACGGTCGACCAGAACATTCAGTTCCTCTTTTACACCTTCAATAACGGTCGACGACAGAAACGCCTTCAAGATCACGTAGCCGTCGCGATCGAACGATTCCGTCAACCCGGTTTCATCCACGTTCGTGAAACTGGACATAATACCTCCTACAGGACGGACAGATAAAGCATCCGGCACGCGGCTTCATCCAGCGGCCTCGGGTTTGTCGGGCTGCAGTGGTCCGCGGCTGCCTTCGCCGCGAGCGGTTCCAGTTCTTCCCGGGTGACACCCAATTCCGCAAGAGACTCCGGCATCCCCAATTGCCGGTTCAACGCATCGAAATATTCCGGCAGATCGGACCCCTTCTTCAGGCGCAGCCGCTGCGCCATCGCCTCCAGTTTGTCAGCACAGTAGTCGGCGTTGAACCTCAGTACGACGGGAAGCAGCAGGCCGTTGAGCGTGCCGTGATGCAATTGCCCGTCCAGCGACCCCAGTGGGTGGCTCAGGCTGTGTGCGGCGCCCAGGCTCTTCTGAAACGCGAGGCCGCCCTGCAGCGCACACAACATCATCTCCTTCCTGGCTTCCCTGTTACTCCCATCGCCATACACGGTTTCAATGTGGCGACACCCGCGCTCCAGCCCGTCGAGCGCGATGGCATCGGCAACGGGGTTGCAGCGCGTGCTGCAGAAGGTCTCCACGCAGTGTGAAATAGCATCCATTCCCGTGCCGGCGCTCAGGGGAGGCGGCATCGTCAGCGTCAGTTCCGGATCGCATACCGCGGCCGCAGGCGTCAAAAAGCGGCTCACGATCCCCACCTTGTCGCCGCAACGCAACGTCACCAGCGCGGCTCTGCCCACCTCGCTCCCGCTGCCGGCGGTGGTTGGCACGGCGACGATGGGCGGAACCCGTCGCGTGATGCGTTCCGTGCCGCCGCGACGCAACGTAAACGATTCGAGCGTTCCTGCGTGCCCAACAAGAATGCCGGCGCACTTCGCGAGGTCTATGGAGGAACCGCCTCCAACCGCGACCAATCCGTCGCATTGCCCGTTCCGGTACTCCTGCCGCGCTTCCAATACCTGCGGCTCCGACGGATTGGTTCCGACGCGGCTGTACACGTGCGCGTCGTTCAGGCCAACACGCTCCGCGATACCCAGATCTCTCAGGCCCGGGTCGGTCACCAGAAGCGGCCGGCGTATGCCGATCTCCGCGAGCAGATCCGGCACGATATTCGTGACGCCAATCCCGAAGTACACATCGGTCAGATAGGAAATCGTGGGTTGCATCATAGACGACCCAACCGCCTCTCGATCGGGCCGGGCATCCAGTCCTGTCGGACCCCCAGGTCCCGGAGAATCACCTGCGCGCAGTTGTATCCGGGCAGACCGGTAACGTTGCCGCCGGGGTGACAGCAGGAACCGCACAGATAAAGCCCCCGAAGGTGCGTCCGGTAGTGTCCGGCCCCGGGAAACGGACGGTTGTAACCGATCTGGCCGTTCGTGAATGCGCCAACCAGAAGGTCCCCCTCCCGCATATTCGGAAACGTGCGCTCGACATCCAGCGGGCTGCGAGCGAACCACGAGATGAGGTTTTCTTTCAGGTTCGGCGCATTCCGGCACCACGCCGCCAGCATCTCCTGTCCCAGACTGTCGCGTTCCGAATCCCATTGTGCCGGATCTCCATTCAGCCGGTACGGCGTCTTCTGCCACATGAACGCGGTGTGCTTCCCCTCAGGCGCCTGCGATGGATCGAACAGCGTGGGACAACTCCCCCACATAATGTTCGGCGGCCTGCGGCCCGCCTGATGGCATGCCACCATCTCCAGGTACCGGTCCACGTGATCCAATCCCAGAATGACCATAAACGCCTTTTCAAGACCCGGATCCGATTGGGCCGCCGTGTAGCGAGGCGGCGCTTTCAGATTCAGATTCAGCGCGGTCAGCGGCGCCACCAGATTGTAACGGAACGCGCCTGCACGGTCCCGCCATTTCTGCGGCAGGTCCTCATGATCCAGGAGATCCAGAAACGTCTGGTGCGGGTTCAGCCCTGATGCGACGAAACGCCGGGCCATGAAACGCTCACCCGACGTGGCCTCCACGCCGACAACACGGTTTCCTTCCCGGATGAAACGTCCGGGTTCCGTCTCAAGGCGCAGTTCACCCCCGCTCTCCTCAACCGCCGATGCAAGCGCCCGGGCGAGAACGAACGATCCGCCTCGGCACATCTGCGCCTTGCCGGAACCGGCCAGGAGCGCGGCAATATGGTGACCGAATCCCGGACATCGCAGATCGACTTCACGCAAACCATTAAAAAAAAGCAATCCGGCCTGAATCACCGGATGCTTGAATTCCCTGCGGACAAACTCAAGGGGCGACAATCGGCTGACCTCCAGCAGCAATCGGCCCTCCCTGCTTTTTTCGAGCAAGGCACGCCGCCGGGCCGGTTCCAGAGGGGGCGCCTGTGCTTCGGGTACGATAATCCGTTCAACGATTGGCAGGAATGCTTCGCGCCACCTCCTCAATGTCGCCGCGTCGCTGTTGCTGAAGCACGCGAAGGAGTCGGCCGTCTTTTCGAAGTCCGTCCACCACTCCAGCGTTTCGCCGGCATTTGACAGAAGGACGACGTTCAATGCCGGCTCCAGGTATTCCGCGCCGTGTCGTTCCAGGTCCAGGTCGCGGTACCACGGCATCATGTTCAGCGCGCGATGGTAGAATGAATGCGTATTGTGCAGGAATCCCGGATTCCGCGAGTCTTCAATCGTCGCCAGCGCACCGCCGGGAACGCTCCTCCGTTCGATGCACAGAACCCTGAGCCCGGCGCGTCCGAGATAGGCCTGCAGAATCAGACTGTTGTGGCCGGCCCCAACGATAATGCCATCGTATATCCGGGATGCACCGCTCTCCATAGCGTCCGCTGCCAGGACCATCGGGCGAGTCCAGGTTTCGCCCGGAAGCCGGCCTCCAGGCGTCACCCCGCTGTCCCCTGGCTCCTTTACCAGTAGCGTTCGATATGCACCTGACCCTCTGTCTTTCGCGTATGTTCGCTGAATCCTTCAGCTTCGAGCAGGGCGAGCATATCCTCGCACATTTTCGGGTTTCCGCACAGGAAGACCTGTGTATCTTCCGGCTTCGGGTGTTTCCCCCAGGCCTCGTCCAGAAAGCCGCCGTCCCATAGGTCCTGAACGTATCCGGTCATGCCACGCCAGGGTATATGCTCGTTGGCCGGACGGCTGATCAACGACAAATAGGTCAGATTGCTGCACAGTTGCTGCATGATTGTCAGTTCCGACCGGTAGCCCAGATCCCACGATTGCCGTACGCCGTGCAGAACGGCGAAGCGGCGTCCGTTGTCGCACGGCAGGCGGGTGCGTAACATGCTCATATACGGCGCGAGCCCGGTCCCGGTGGCCACAAGTACGACGTCTGTGGTCGGGGGCGCCTGATCCAGCGTGAATGCGCCGGACACCTTGGGCCCCAGCCAGACACGGTCGCCCTGCTCCAGCGCGAACAGTCTGGGCGTCAGCGCACCCGAACGGACGACGTTTATGTAGAACTCCATGTGCTCGCGTGCCAGGGAGGATGACGCGATCGAATAGGCTCGACGGATCAGCCGTTTCGGGTCCGGTGTGTCTTCTTCAGGGTCTGATTGGTCGCTTCTCGGAGCCCTGCCGGGCAGGCCCAGGACGGCAAATTGCCCGGGCTCGAATTCGGGAAGCTCCCATCCGTCGGCCTTCACCTGCAAAATGATCAACTCGGGGGCAAGTTCGATCTTTTGAGATACAACTGCGTTGGTCAGATCCTGCGCCACACGAACCTCCCTGTTCTCCGCCTTCGTGCCGTCTCCGATTTCGTCCTATCTGCTGCGTGCTAACCGGCGGCGCCGCCTTCGCTAAATCCGAAAAGGCTTCCCCGCGCGGTACTTTCCTGGACGATCGATCGTCCTGCTGCGATGATGAGACCGATCTGCCGGCGAATTCTACGTGACTTCAAAGCTGGCGGACGCATACGTTACTGATTGCCCCGGCGAAAGCTTCGCGACGTTCGTATTGGGCGACAGAAAACCGACCATGTCCGAAAACGCGTCGATATCGGCCGGCTGACCCACCGCATCACCGTAGTGGCACGGAATGACCACGTCCGGGCGGATCAGACTCGCGGCCCGGGCGGCCTCACGGACACCCATTGTATACAACCCTCCAACCGGAAGAATGGCCACCTGAGGCCCATACATCTGACTGATCAGCTGCATATCGCTGAACAGCGCCGTATCCGCCGTATCGTAAACGGAAATCCCGTTCGAAAACTGCATCACGATCCCGCAGACGCCGCCGTCGGGCCGGAAGTATTGATCCTCCGGCGCATCGCCGAGCGCCTGATTCGGCGACATCGAGAGCGAATGGAAAGCCTGGGTTGCCGTAATGCGCACGCCATTCACCTCGATGGTGCCGCCCGGATTCATCGGCTGCGCCCGTTCCCCAAGGGCCAGGCCGTTTTTCTCTGCGGTCAGGCAGAGTTCGTAGTTGCCCGCGAATACAGCTCCGGTCCGCTTGCAGATTTCAAAGGAGTCGCCGATATGATCGTCGTGCCCATGTGTCGCGATCACCACGTCCGCGTGCGCAATGTCTGACACACTCAATTCGGTCGTGGGGTTGTTATTCAGCCACGGATCGAAATAAACCACCTCACCGGTATCCGGCTCCAGGCGGAAAGACGCGTGTCCCAGCAGCGTGATCCTGATCGTTGCCATCCGTGACCTCCCGATTGCAGTTAAGAACCATTGACTGACGTTCCTTTGACGGACGCGCCTGTTTTGTCGCCCGTTTCGCGGATCTGACGCCAGGTTTCGTCATCCACGAATACGCCGTCCCTCTCACCCTTACGTCGAAGACGGAATTCGATTTCACCAGGCAGGTGAATGCGGTCAAAGCCCGGCATCAGCCGGGAACTCTTCAAATAGCCGACGAAGCCGTCCACTTCGTCCCGGAACCGCTCCGGCGGCGTAAACGCCTGGATATCGATCGCCATCAGAAAAACGCCGTTTCCGCCGGACGGCGCTCCTTCGCGGCTGCATCCGCCGCCACCGAGGGCGCCTGAGAGAATGTCGATGACCACGGCCAGCGCGTAACCCTTATGCGCTGCGTTCCCGCCGAAGGGCAGAATCGCCCCTCGCGGCGGACCGTAGAAGTCCTCGGGCCGTTCCACGGGGCTGCCCTCCGCGTCTATCGCCCAATCCTGTGGCAGGGTCTCGCCCCGGTTACGCTTCACGCGGATCTTGCCTTCCGCAACCACGCTGGTTGTCATATCCACGACGATTGGAAAGTCGCCCCCCGTTGGAACCCCCACGGCTACGGGATTCGGAGACATCCGCGCGTCAATCCCGCCGAACGGCGAAAGCAGGCGGCCGCCACCGTGATTGTTGCACATGACCACACCGACCATGCCGCATTCGGCCGCCTGTTCCACGTATTCGCCGAGGCGTCCGATATGGCTGCTGTTGAACAACTCCACCGCGGCGACGGATCGCTCTCCTGCCTTTCGAATTGCCAGTTCCATGGCCTGCGTGCAGACCGTCTGCCCGAAACCCCACTGTCCGTCGACCACCGCCGATGCGTCCGCCTGGCGGATAACGCGGATGTCACGCCCTCCCTTTACAATGCCGTCGTCAAGCGCCTGCACGTACTGCGGAAGCCTGATCACGCCGTGGGAATCGTGGCCCATCAGATTCGAGAGAACAAGCGACCGAGAGATCCTGTTCGCCTCCGCTTCGGACAGCCCCGCCCCTTCCATAATCCTTGTGCAGACCTGCTCGAGATATTCAACCGCAATGATCGGCATCGCCTCTCCAATGCAACGTGGGCGGGACCACAGTCGTCCTTCGCAACGGAATTGTCCTCATACCATGGGAGTCTTCCGCTTCAGGACCTGGATAGCCCCGCCCCACGGGTCGCGCAGCATAGCCAGCTGGTCGCCGGCATCCGTTGTATACACATCGTCGACGATCGACGCCCCCGCGGCAAGCAGCCGGTCTCGTTCCCGCTCGATGTCATCCGTGTAGAACGCGAAGTGGAGAACTGAAACATGCATCGAAGCGTAGGCGGGCGTATTCAGCGTATCTTTTTCGTAGATTTCAAACATGGTTTTCCCGGAGGCGTCTCTGAGAAAGGTCATGTGAGAAGGGGGACCGCCGTACCGGACCACTTCCATTCCCAGATGCTCGCACCACCAGTCGGCTACGGCCTTTGTATCCTCAACGAGAAATGCCGTATGCTCAAAGTTCAACATTGCCGGAATCTCCTCTCCTGTTGAAGCGCCGCGTCCTGTCAGCCGGGTACAAATGACGCTTCGTACGTTTCAGATAAATGGCAAAACGTTCCGTGACAGACGTTTTTCACGTCGGGCTTACCGGACTGGGCGCGACGTACCGCGAGCCTGCCTTTTGATCAAAACTTACCAAAATAGAGCCTTTTGAACGACCGGGCAAGCTTTATCGAGGCTTTTCTATGTCTCCGTCTCCTGTCATCCCCTGCGCTCGAGCGGAATCGGGAGATCCACCCTGACGTTTCCCAGGCGTTGTGAATCCAGGAATCCTACCATGATCTCAACGACCCGGTGCGCGTCCCTTGCCGGCGAAATCGGTTCGCCGCCGTCCTCGACCAGGCGCACCAATTCCTGAACTCCGGCAGGAATACCGCTGACGGGCCATTCGGGCGCTTGGATGCTTTCCCGTTCATTGCCGCGAATGAGCAGGGCGTTGTCCCGGCTGACCTCGACGTACCCGGTTGTCCCCACGATTTCGCACTTGAACTTCGGAGCCGCGGAGACTTTCGATCCACCCGCGAAAAACCCCCTTACGCCACTGGCGAAATGGATGTACCCGCTTGCCGACGGCTCGGTAGCGGGGTCGTGACCGCCGTCACCTTTGTACTCCGTGTAGTCCTCATACCCGGCTTCCAGTTCCGCAAACACCCAATCCGGCTCTGAATCCGCAAAATAACAGATCGAATCCACCAGGTGGGTGCCGTTTCTGAACAACATCGAACGCCGACCGTTCAACGCACCCACGATGTACTGTACGGCCCCGATCTCTCCACCGTCCACGATCTGCTCCCTGATGTGGCGCCATAACGGCTGGAAGCGCCGTGTGTGGTCGACGGATAGAATCGCCCCGTTGCGTTCGGCGGCGTACACCATCCGGTCCGCGTCTGCCAGATTGGTTGCCAGGGGCTTTTCGCAAAAGATCCCCCGTACACCCGCGTTGGCGGCATCCACGACCGGATCCGCGTGCCGGTGGTCGGACGTGGCCACGGTGACAATATCCAGGTCTTCTTTCGCCAGCATGTCCCGGTGATCCGAATACGTATTGAGACCCGGCCATTCGGATTGCCACCGGTCTCTGAATTCGTCCAGCGTCGACGCCTCCAGGTCGCATGCCGCGGCCAGCGTCGCATTCCCCAGACCCTTGAGGCCCGCGGCGTGTTCGACGCCAATATTTCTGCATCCGATCACGCCCACGCGGTACGTTGCCATCAGTCGTCCCTCTCCCGTGACGCGTAGTCTCCCTTCAGGTATCGAAGGGTTTCCGTCATGCCCTCGTCCACGGCTGCTTTGTAAAACCGCATCCGCCGGTCCTCATCGAGAAACGGCGCCGCCATCGCGACGTTCCGCTCCCAGGTGCGCCGCGCTTCGTATTCCGGCGTGTCGCAGCGTCGTAACTTGAGAAATATGCGTTCCAATTCCCAGGGGTCGTCCTCGAGTGCCCAGGGCTTGACCAGATCGAGGTATTCGCCAACAACCCTGCAATCTATAAAGCCAACGCTGTCCTTTCGTCCGAATCGGTGAACCTCTGCCGTGTATCTTGCATTGTCGATCCTGAACCCGTCCACGATGGACCACAGACCCATCACAATCGGCCGCCAGTCTTCGATACCGTAGACATGGACGGTCACTTCATCCCGGAAGGCCTCGTCCACGGTCAGGTGAGAAATGTACCCCAGCATCACGGCTACATCCGCATCGGAAAGCCGTCTGGGGTCGGCCAGGTCGGGGTGGGCTCCGAACAGCCCCGCAACCGAGTGTCCCCACGTCTCACGTCGATCGTCTGAATAAAAATGGGTGGCGAATTTTCCCCTGTTGCCCACGAAACGCAGTCCGTCAGGCGCGCACGTACCGGCGAGCAGGTCGGGCGTATGTGCATCTGCGAACGCCGCCGCCTCGGGACATTCATCGTAAAATCGAGCGTGCAGGGCTGCCAGCAATGCAAAATGACAACGGCCTCTTGGCATGGGGTTTCCCTACGGCGTGCGAGTTGTGGCGTCGCTCCCCGGATAAATCCTCTCAAATCTAAGGGATGTACCCGGTCCGGTCAAGACTGAACGGGCACACGCGCTTCCGTCGGTCCGCGTATGGCTCTTTTAAGACGATGCAGGCCGGCATGTCTTCGATTATGGTTTTTTGGAGTTGACGCGCACCGTCGGAACGTCTAAGTTCTGACCGTTGTCCAATTCACAACTTTCGTCACCCCTGCAGGGTTATGCCATGTCCAGAATTATCGGTGTCGATATAGGGGGCACTTTTACGGACATCCTGATTCTGGATGATTCAGGGCCGTCCCTGGGCGTCAGGAAAGTACCGACGACCGCGGGTGATCCATCGCAAGGGTTGATAAACGGAATAGACGCTCTCGGGAACGCAGACCGGGAAATCGAACTCGTCATTCACGGAACCACCGTGGCTACGAACGCCGTACTCGAACGCAAGGGCGGGCGATGCGGTCTGATCGCCACAAGGGGGTTCCGGGACATCCTGGAACTGCGGCGGCGCGACCGCCCTCATCTCTACGGGCTTACCGGAACCTATGAACCTCTGGTTCCACGCCACCGCCGTCTGGAAGTTGCCGAGCGCATCTCGGCGGAAGGCGAAGTGCTCGTCCCGCTTGACGAAGACGCGGTTATGTCATGCGCGGAACAGCTCACGGCTGAACACGTCGATGCCATCGTCATCTCGTTCATGAACGCGTATGCCAACCCGATCCACGAACGCCGGGCAAAATCGCTTATTGAGAATTGCTATCCGGATCTCTACGTCGTTGCGTCCGCGGATGTCCTTCCTCTGATTCGTGAATTCGAGCGTACCAGCACGGCCGTGGTGAACGCGTACGTCCAACCCGTTGTGAGCCGATATCTGGCCAACCTGGAACGCAGCCTGAAGTGCAGGGGATACCGTACGAATCTGCTCGTCATGCAATCCAACGGAGGCATGATACCTGCCGACGAGGCAGGCAGATTTGCTGTTCAAACCGTATTGTCGGGGCCGGCTGCGGGCGTTATCGCGGCGACGGCCATCGCCGCGGAGAACGAAGTTCGAAATCTCATTGCCTACGATATGGGGGGCACCAGCCTTGACGTCTCTCTGGTCACGGATGGCATCCCGGTGCAGGCTCACGGAACGGAGCTTGATTTCGGCATCCCGATCCAGCTTTCCATGATTGACATCCAGACCGTTGGCGCTGGCGGCGGAAGCATAGCGCGCATCGACGACGGCGGCATCCTTCAGGTCGGCCCGGAGAGCGCCGGCGCGGACCCGGGTCCGGCGGGTTACGGACGAGGCGGACACATGCCGACGCTTACGGATGCGAACCTTGTGCTGGGGCGAATCAATCCGGAGTACCCCATCGGGGGCCGGGAGGGATTCTCCTTTGACCTGCCGAAAGCCCGGGTTGCGTTGGAGGAACACGTCGCCGAACCGCTCGGCCTTTCAGCCGAAGATGCCGCGCGGGCAGTTGTCGCCATATCCAATAACCGTATTGCAGGCAGCTTGCGCCGGATCTCTATCGACCGTGGCCGGGACCCCGGTGACTTCACCCTCTTCGCCTTTGGCGGCAGCGGGCCGCTCCTGGTGGGTTTTCTGATGAACGAACTCGGAATCCCCACGGGTCTCGTCCCCTATCAACCGGGTATCGCATCCGCATGGGGCTGCGCAATCGCGGACGTGAAGCGCGATTACGTGACGATGGTCAATCGCCGGCTCGAGGACATGGACGCGACGGAGATCCGGCGCATCTTCGACAACGACCGGTCACGTGGAAATGCGTTCCTGAAGCAGGTAGACCTGCCTCTCAGCCACATTCGCCTGCTCCGTGAAGCTGATATTGCCTACGAGGGTCAGACCCACGTTATCCGCACCCTGCTGCCGGACGACGATACGAGCCCGGAGCGCGTCGCGTCGCGGTTCAGCGCCTCGTACCTTCGGCGATACGGAAGCGCGCATGACGGGTTCAGCCGTCTGGAGGCCCTGCTGGACGATATTCCCGTCCGATTGCTGAACCTGAGGACCACCATAGTCGGTGTGAGAAAACACCTTTCACTGGGCTCGCTGCTGACACCGCCGCCGACAACGCTCGATCAGGCGTTCAAAGGCAGCCGGGACGTCTGGATTGAGGACGCATTCGTCCCGTGCCCGACCTACGAGCGATCCAGAATTCCCTGGGGTTCCGAACTCTCCGGTCCGGCTGTCATCGAACAGTCCGACACGACCGTCTGGCTCGATCCTTTCCTGCGCGCCACCGTGTTGGACGGCGGCACGTTCCTCGTCGAATCAACCCGACGGACGCAAAAGGACCGCCCTGATTTCTGACCGGTGTACGTTGCATTTGCAATCAGGGGCGACTTCGTAATGGATCCGATCACTCTGGCCGTAATCCGCGGCAGCCTGGAACAGATCGCCGATGAAATGGATGCCACGCTGGAACGCATGGCCTTCTCGCCGGTGATATCAGACGGATTCGACCGGGCAAGCGGCATCTACGCCGCAAACGACGGCTCGGTCATCGTGCAGGGGCCTCGCGGCCTGCCGAATTTCATCTGCGTGATGCAACACACCGTGCGTTCAACCATCGCCCATTTCAATGCGCCCGCAGAGGGCGACATCTATATCGTCAACGACCCGTATCTCGGCGGCACGCATCTGATGGACGTAAAGTTGATCAGACCCTTCTTCTATGGAAACAGACTTGCGTTCTACCTGGCCAACAGCGGGCACTGGCCTGATATTGGCGGCCGTGTACCCGGCGGGTTCTCGACGAAAGCCACAGAGGTATTTCAGGAAGGCTTGCGGCTGCCTCCTCTCAAGCTCATGGACGCGGGCAGGCTCAATCAGGAAGTGGTCGACGTCATCCTGCACAACGTTCGCGTGCCCGGCGAACGACAGGGGGACATCATTGCTCAGGTGGCATCGCTGAACCTCGGCGCCGATCGGCTGACGGCATTGCTGGATCGCTACGGCGAAACGACCGTATTTGAGGTGGTCCGCGAACTGGAGCTTCGTTCCGAGAAGATGATGCGGAAGCACATTACCGCCATTCCCGACGGTCGTTACGCCTTTGACGAATACATGGACAGTGACGGCGTGGACTGGAAGCCGCTGCATATCCATCTCGAAATGACCGTTGACGGCGACAGCGTTCACATCGACCTCTCCGACAGCAGCCCGGCGTGCCGCGGGCCTCTCAACAGTGTATTGAGTACGACAATGGCAGGCGTTTTCATCGCGTTCAAGCATTTTTTCCCCGACGTGCTCATCAATCGGGGCTGTTTCAATCCCTTTTCCTTCAATATTCCATCCACCACCTTCCTGCACGCCGTGCCGCCGCGTCCCGTCTCCGGCTGCGCAGCGGAAGTCTGCCAGCGAATAATCGACGCGGTGCTGGGCGCGATGAGCCAGGCCGTTCCGGACCGCTGCTACGCCGGCCCCATGGGCACCGTCACCAATCTCTCCGTGGGCGGCAACGATCCGGAAAGGGGATATTTCGTGTTCTATTCCTTCATTGGCGGGGGTTACGGCGGAAACTACATGACGGACGGGCTCACGAACGGCAATCCCACCATCGCTGTCGCCCGCACGCAGGCGCTGGAGATCTTCGAATCCCGGTACCCGGTACTCTTTGAAACCTACGCATTGCGCGAAGACTCCGGCGGGCCGGGTTGCCGCAGGGGCGGATTCGGGGTGATACTCGAATTCGTGCTCAGGCGCGGCGAGGCCAGCGCCTCCCTTCTTGGAGACCGGGGTCGGTTCAGGCCCTTCGGGGTACTCGGCGGCAAACCGGGCAGGACCGCCGAGCACACCTTTACGCTGCGCGGCAAAGCGTACCGTCCGCCGCACATCACGAAGGACGAGGGCGTCCATATGGTTGAAGGCGACGGCCTCCGACTCGAAACCCCCGGGGGAGGCGGATACGGTGCGCCCTTCTCGCGGCCGGCTGAAGCGGTCCTTGAAGACGTAAGGCGAGGGTATTACCCAAGAGAGGCTGCAGAAGCGGAATACGGGGTCGTCATCAAACCGGACGCGCTTGAAGTCGACCAACCGGCGACATCCAGGCTGAGGAACTCACGAACGCGTACCGACACCTGACCGGTACCGTCCGGCGTATGGCGTCGTTTCGGGTTTCCGTTTACATCGTACGCGCCAGCAATCCTCCATCCACGACGAGCGACGTACCGGTAATAAACGATGCCTCGTCAGAAGCCAGAAAAAGTACGGCGGACGCGATGTCGGCCGGCGTGCCAACCCGTTTTGCCGGCACCATTTCCGCCAACCTGCGACGTTCATCCGCGGGGACTTCGATCCGATCCCAGAGCGGCGTCTGAATGGCGCCGGGCAGCACGGCGTTCACACGGATTGCCGGCCCGTAATCCAGCGCAAGCACCCGTGTAATGCCCAGCACCCCGGCCTTGGCGGCATCGTAGGCCGTATTGGCCTCAAATCCCACCAGGGAGTGTACCGAACCCGTGTTCACGATCGACCCGCCACCCGCCTTCACCATTTCGGGAATGGCGTATTTTGCGGCCAGGTAGATCGCTTTCAACCCCGTATTCAACGTCCTGTCCCACACGTATTCCTCCATCTCCGTTGCCGGCGCATTGCGGTACCAGATCGCGTTGTTGTGCAGGATATCCAGTCTGCCGAATGCATCCATCGTCTGTGCGACCATCTGCCGCACCTGCCCGGCCGCGCTGACGTCGACTTCGACAAAGGTGGCCTCTCCCCCTCCGGCCGCGATCCTGTCCACGGTGCGTTGACCCCCATCCACGTCCACGTCCGCCACCGCGACGCGTGCGCCTTCAGCCGCCAGCAGAATCGCCGTCGCCTCGCCGATCCCCGATGATGCTCCGGTTACAATGGCAACCCGGCCCGCAACGCGTCCCGACGTGTGATGTCCCACAATCTGCCTCCTTTGTGATTATTGCGGATACCTGGTGTCCTGTCCCCCGCCTGTCTGCGTGCGTGAGATAGCACGCACAGGCAGGCCGATTCATCCCGTCTCGCTACGTTGGGCCGACCTGCCCAAGTCGGAGGTGTCTTGCGAGCCCGGCGACTCGACGGCCAAATTCAGGCAACTTATTTCTGGGACAGAACACTGGCTTCCCGCGGCATTTTTGAAAATATCCATCAGTTCTGATGATGGATCCCGTCCAATTGCAGTCCCGTAATGCCGCACCTGTTATACGGCCTGTTTCGGCGCCTCCTCCGGCGAGGCGATCCGAAGGAATCGGACGCCCCGATCAATGACAGCTTCACAAATTTCCGCACCTGTGCCGGTAAATTCCTATCTTTAAGTTGGTACAGGCGCGTACTTGGCACCGGGTTTCGAACGAAGAGAGACATTCCAAATCCGGATTTCGCCGCGGGCACAGCACAAGAATAATGGAAATGGTGCAGACGTCGGGGTGAAATCGGATGGTACGGAACCGTCATTGGATACAGACAAAGATAGACAGGAAAGCGCCATGGCGCCAGTCGCACTCGTTACGGGCTCAAGCCGCGGAATCGGCCGCGCTATCGCCTGTAGTCTGGCCGACGCAGGCTATGATATCGTCGTCAATTACGAAAAAAACCGGGATGCCGCGAAGCAGACTGCCGACGAGGTCCGGAAGAGAAACCGCCGGCCGGGCGTCTGCGGGGCGTCTGTCGCGGTTCCCGAGGACAGCCGGCGCCTGATCGAATTCACCATGGATGCGTTCGGCCGGATCGACCTGCTCGTTAACAACGCGGGCATCGCCCCGAAGACGCGCGCGGATATTCTTGAAACCACGCCCGAAAGTTTCGATGAAGTGCTGAACACCAACCTCAAGGGCCCCTACTTCCTGACTCAGCTGGCGGCCAGACACATGATCCATCTAACCAGAAATGAGATCGTTCCGAAGGCCAGAATCGTAAACGTCACGTCGATCTCTGCGTTCGCAGGTGCGACGAACAGGGGCGAATATTGTATCTCCAAGGCCGGCCTGAGCATGATGACCGCACTGTTCGCCGTTAGATTGGCGGAGTACGGCATCACCGTCAACGAGGTCCAACCGGGCATCATCAAGACGGATATGACTGGCCCGGTCAGAAAGTTATACGACCGGCGGATCGCGGAAGGCCTCACGCCAATCCGGCGCTGGGGTCTGCCCGAAGACGTGGGCAAAGCCGTAGCCGCCGTGGCGCTTGGTTATTTCGATTTTACAACAGGGGCCGCGATCCCCGTCGACGGCGGCTTTCACCTGCGGCGCCTTTGATTCCAGAGAGAAATCTGCTCGCGACCGTGAAAATTGACTTATCGGCGGTCCGTCTTTATATTTTAAAACGGCGTATCAGTGTCGGACTCTGTTGTTTTTGAAAGACCGCTCCGGAGACAATAAAGGCGAGATTCAGGGCCCGTGTCAGAAGTATTCAGCTCTCTTTCGTCCGCCTGCGAACGCATCGTCCAAGGCGACGCAGGCTTTAGATTTGAGTGAGGCCGTATGTTAAAGGGCATCTTTAAACGTGACGAGGAAGAAAACCCGGCTTCGAGCCGCGAGAGACAGATCGTGATCGAGGGGCAGGCGGAAGAAGTCGAAGAAGCCATGCATTTGCTATCCGAGAAAGACTCGGAAGACCTCGACGAAACGATGGAAGAGATCAACGCCGCCGTCAGGAAGGCCGCCAGAACCACGCTCCAGGACATCCGGATGATGGAGGAAGGCCGGTGTCCTTCCTGCGGCCACAAGACGCGGCAGTTCCTTTTTACCAGTGTCTGCGCAGGCTGCGGATGGTTTTCGTTCATCTCGCCCGAAGAGGGCAAGTCCATCATCCACCTGAAGACCGGGAACAACATCGAATGCGGCACGACGTTCGACACCCAGGGCGGCTATATTCTGGGCATTACGGACGGCGTGGTGCGTGCGAAAGTCTCCAAAGATAACGTCCAGCATATTGAATACGTCTGGTCCGACGAGGAAATCGAAAAAAAGCGTACGGCACGCGCGCGCGAACAGGCCGGTATCTGCAGCTGGTGTGAAAAGAACCTGACGCTGGCCGAAGAGGACGTCATTGTCGCCTACGCAGCGTTCGGCAACTACCAGGACCGGTACGTTTTCTGCTCGAAACACTGTTCTGAGGCGTTCCAGGGTCAATATCCTG
The DNA here is from genome assembly GCA_021295655.1 of Candidatus Latescibacterota bacterium. GTDB lineage: Bacteria > Latescibacterota > UBA2968 > UBA2968 > JAAXHE01. The sequence continues at coordinate 38,274 of JAGWBX010000050.1, read as the reverse complement.
TCCGGGTGCACAAGAACTGCTACAATCGGCCCTGTCCGGATTGCGATCTGTGCATCAAGAAATACAGCGGCGAAGACGAAACGCTACTCCGTCAACTCCAAACGGTTGACGAATGAGTACGGCCCGGACAATTCGTCATTTCCCGTCGCCGGCGGCGCCGCGTTCGGAAACGCCTGCATACGCCGCGGCCGGCCGCTGCTGCTCGTCGTAAAGCCGGCCGTATACCCCTCCCTGAGACAGCAGGTCTTCGTGGGTTCCCCATCCCGCCATTCGTCCACTGTCGAGTACCAGAATCCTGTCCGCGCGGGTGGCCGTTGAGATCCGGTGCGTAATGACGAATGTCGTCCTTCCTTCCATAACCCGATCCAGGGTTTTCTGAATCCGGGCCTCGGTGCCGGCATCCAGAGCGGACGTCGTGTCATCCAGAATCAGAATGGCAGGATCGGTCAATAGCGCCATGGCCAATGCCAATCGCTGCTTCTGGCCTCCGGACAGGTTTCCGCCGCCCTCTTCGACCATGTGCTCGTATTTTTCAGGCAGACTCATGATGAAGTCGTGCAATTCCGCGCGGCTGGCAGCTTCCATAATCTGATCCGGCGTTGCGCCGTCCCGGCCGTATACGATGTTCTGCGCGATCGTACCGGAAAACAGCACGGGTTCCTGGGGTACCATGCTGACGTGCCGACGGATGCTCGAAAGACGGATGTCGCGAAGATCGTAGTCGTCCAGCAGAATACTTCCCCCGGTCGGTTCGTAGAGCCTCAGCAGCAAGTTTAACAGCGTGCTTTTGCCGGCGCCGGAAGGCCCCACAACTGCCACCGACGTGCCTGCCCGTATCGAGAACGTCAGGTACTCTATTACGTTACCCGCGGCGGCACTGTATTGGAACCGGACGTTTCGGAAGATCACGCGACCCCGCACCTGTTTCAATTGGATCGCGTTGGGCCGGTCCCGGATCGAAATCTCCTCGTCGAGGACTTCAAATACCCTTGAGATGACGACGGCCATCTGCCGGAAGACCATATTCACGTTGGCAAGCGCCACCAGCGGCATAAACAGACTGGAAAGCGACATATTGAAGAAAATCAGATCGCCCACCGTCAGATCGCCGCTTCGAACCATCAGCGCACCCCAATACAGGATGAGCGCAACGGCGATAGCGCTTATGCACGCGCAGGCGGCACGAAGACTTGCGTTCAACATCGAATTGCGCACCTGAAGCCGGAATATGGTGACCAGGCGCTTGAAGAACATCCTGCGTTCGTACCGTTCTTTGGCAAACGAATAGACCACCCTGATGCCTCGAACCCGTTCCTCCAGAATTCCGTACGTGTCCGAATACGCTTCCCGCATGCGGGCGAACGTCTCCGAAACCGGCCGTTGGAACATCTTGTAGGTCATTGCGTAAAGGGGCAGCGCCAAAAACGCCAACACCGCGAGTTCCACGTTTATCAGCAGCAGGACCACAATGCCTATAAGGACCTTGGACATATGGCCGATCGCTTCGACGAGTGTCGTGGTGACTTCGCTTTCCAGCAATTGAACGTCATCCAGTATACGAGACATAATCTTGCCGGTCTGTTTCCTGTCGAAAAACGTCATCTGCAGCCGCTGCACCTTCTGGTGCAGATCGAGCCGCACGCGGTACACAATTCGATTGCCTACAAAAGCAATGTTGTAGTTATACAGCCAAGTCAGTCCCGCAAATGCAAATCGTACCGTCAGGTAAAGGGCAAACACCGCCCAGAGCCATTTGATTTTTTCGGTGCGGCTTTTCGTTGCCGCCGGGCGGTCTGCATCCCACCCACGCGGCAGGACCCGCTCCGGGTCCCGCGCCAAGCGGTCTTCCGCCGAATCTGCCGGCGGCCCACCGCTTGACCCGCCATGGGACGTCTCCTCCGTCCGGGGCCTGATCTGCAGGACGTCGTCAACCGTTGTCCTGGTGATGAATCCCAAAACGTAAAAATACGATCCCGATATTCCCGCGAGGCCCATGACCAGCACAACGCGAAACCGGAACGGCCGTACATAGGTCCTGATGAATCTGGAGAAATTAGAGTTCATAAAACGAGCCTGACGCACTGCATCCGACTCTGTTCGACCACTTCATATCTCAACCCCCGTTTTCCATGGCCGCACTGCCGGCAAACTGCTGCTTGATGAGGTCTCTGTATTTCCCGTTCGCGATTTTCATCAATGACTTGTGGTTGCCGCGTTCGACAATTTCACCCTGGTCCATGACCAGGATCAGATCGGCATTCACAACGGTTGACAGCCGGTGGGCGACTACGAAGGACGTGCGTCCCTTCAGGACATTTGCCATTGCGCTCTGTATCAGGGCCTCGGATAGCGAATCCAGCGCCGACGTGGCCTCGTCCAGAATCATGATCGCCGGATTGGTCAGTACGGCCCGGGCAATGGCCAACCGCTGTTTTTCTCCCACCGAAAGCCTGATACCGCCGTCTCCCACCCTGGAGTCGTAGCCGTCCCGCGTTCGCATGGCGAATTCGTGGATTTCGCCAACCATCGCCGCGTCGATTATCTGCCGTTCCGATGCCCGGGAATTGCCGTAGAAAAGATTTTCACGCAACGACGTGTTGAAAAGCACCGAGTCCTGCAGCACCTGCCCCACCTGCTTCCGGAGGGACGTCATCCGAACGTCGCGAATATCGTACCCGTCCACCGTGATAACGCCTTCGGAAACGTCGTAATAGCGCATCAGCAGGCTGGTCAGCGTGGACTTTCCGCATCCGGTATGCCCCACCAGCGCCACCATCTGACCGGGTTGCACGTCGAGGCAGATATTCTTCAATACGGGTTCGCCGGTATTGTACTCGAACCAGACGCGGTCGAATACGACGTGTCCGCGCACCGGGGGAAGATCCACCGCCCGGGGCGCGTCCCGGACTTCAACCGGATGGTCCAGCACCTCATAGATCCGATCCACGGATACCATCATCTGCTCAAATTGAATGCCGACGTTCATCAAATTCAGTATCGGCTGGAATACTCGCATGGCGTAAGAAAGAAATGCCATAACGGCGCCGTACGTCATCTCACCCTGAATGACGAAATAACATCCAAGGCAGAAAATCAGGGTATTGCGCAGCCCCGAGACCACCCAGAATCCGGCACTGGCCGACGCACGGTGCGTCTGGGTCTGCATCGCGAACGAAAGGCCTTCCCTGGTTTCCGCCGCGAACGCCCGGTCCTCGCGTCTTTCCCGGCCGTACGACTTTACCAGCCTCGCCCCGCTGAGGCGCTCCTGCAGCCCAACGGACACATCGTCCATTTGCCGCCGCCAGCGCCGGCTCGTTACACGTATGGGCCCTACGAAGATTCTGTAATTGACCACGTACAGTGGAATCAGAACGGTCATCAGCAGTGCCAGCTTCCAGTTCAGCCCGTAGCAGATGCCCACGGCCGCAACAACCGATACGAAATCCGTTATCACGCGCAGCATTTGCATAGAGACCATCTGCCTCACCGTTGCAACGTCCCCCATCATCCGTGACATGACCTTGCCGGTGCCCATTTCGTCATGGTATCCCAGAGAAAGCCTGAAAATGTGCTCATACAACGTCAGCCGGACGTTCATGATCAGGCGGCTGGATACGTAGGAAAACGTAAATGCGTTCAACACGCGCAAAAAAGCGGCGAGTACCGGCACGAGGATCAGCAACGCCAGTGCCGTCTCCAGCATTTCCCATCGGCCCACCACGATAACCTCATCCACGATATACATGGTGATCAGCGGCGGCGCCATTTCAAGAAACGCAAGCAGAACGATCAGTCCCATCGCGGCCGCCAGACGCGGTGCGTAGGGACGCACGAATTTCAGCAACTTTCGAAAGTTTTCAGATTTCGAATCCGGTTCCACCGTACATGCTCCCATCCTGCGCGCGAGAATTTTCGTGATCGAAGCCGACCACAAGGCAGCTTGATCAATATAAATACAAAATAAATACAAAAAACAGGGATTTCAACTTTCGGCTGTCGAACGACGTCCCCGCCTTCCGAGGATGTATTCGTGCGTACAGGGGAGCGGCGTACAGCGAAAAACCGCCTGATCCGGTCGAGAGCATCTTCGGGTTCCTCCTGCTGAGGCCGGCGGGCAGGCTGCTTTCTCTTGCATGTTCACGTGTGTTCAGCCATGATTTAACGGACGAACGAACGCGCTAATTCTGACGCAAGGTGTTCGCCCGCGGAAAAATTCGCCTGAGAACAGCTTCATTCTTCTTGACCGCACGCCGGATTTTCGTCGCCATGGACGTTTCCAGCCTCACCATCTCTCAGGTCCGCGATCTCCTGCGGCGTCCGGGAGGCATTGACGCGGCCCTCCTGGATAGACTGGATGCCGATTCTCGCGCCGGCGTGCGCCGTCTGGCGCTCAAAGAGCGTCGCCGCAGAAAATCCGTCGCGGCAGAACGCGCGCGCCTGGAAAAAATGCGGGCCCTGGAAAGCCGGTTGCACGCACGGGGTCTCAGCCGCATCGCCGGCGTTGACGAAGCCGGGAGAGGGCCCCTGGCGGGTCCGGTGGTGGCCGCGGCCGTGATCCTTCCAGAGGAGGTATTGATTCCCGGCCTGAACGATTCTAAAGTGCTCACGCCGGACAAGCGGTCAAGTCTTTACGAGCGGATCATCGAAATCGCTGTCGCACATGGCGTTGGCGAGGCGTCGGCTCAGGAAATCGACCGCATCAATATCCTGCAGGCCACATATCTCGCCATGCGTCGCGCCATTGAGCGGCTTGGCGTCCCGCCCGACCGCGTTCTCGTGGATGGCTCCGGGGTTCCCGGAAGTCCCTTTCCCGAATCCGCCGTAATCGATGGCGACGCGGCTTCCCTCTCCATTGCTGCCGCTTCCGTACTTGCCAAGGTAACCAGAGACCGGATAATGGCGGCGTTCCATCGTGAGTTCCCGGAATACGGCTTTGCCGACCACAAGGGATACGGGAGCGCCCGCCACCTGCGCGCACTCCGCATACACGGCCCCTGTCGGATCCACCGGCTGTCATTCAACGGGGTGGGACCCGCCGCCCGCGCCGGAAATGCCCGGGACCCGGCGCGAAGATCCGGGGCTGCACAGGACCGTGCCGACCGGGAATCCGCGAGCGGCGGGGATGCCGGGACAGGGGAGGCGAGGAGGAATGCGGCCCCTGATCGCCGCATCGCGAACGTACAAACCCGCCTGCCGTGGGCCGGCAAGCGGGGCGAGAACGCGGCGGCCGCCATGCTTGCAAGATCGGGATACAGGATTCTCCATCGGAATTATCGCGCGGCGGGAGGAGAAGTCGATCTTATTGCGGCAACAGGACGAACGCTCGCGTTTGTCGAAGTGAAAACCACCGCGGCGCCTGGCTTCGGCCCTCCCGAAACCCGCGTGACCCTCAACAAACAACGTCAGATCGTCAGGGTCGCAAGGGCGTATCTCCAGCGCTATCCCGACTCCGGAATGGCGCCGCGATTCGACGTGATTACTGTTTACTATGCGGACACTACACCCCGGATACGGCACCTGGAAGCCGCATTTCGACCGGAATCCTGATAAATCTTGACAATGGGACGACTTGTATATATCTTTGTCGATTTGGCTGAAAATCAAGGGCTTATCCAACTGAAACCGGAACAGAATGGCGACTGACCTCATCCCCCGCGTCAAGGGTGTCAGGGATTTCTACCCTGAAGCCTGGGCACTGCAAAAGTGGCTGCGTGAAACCTGCATCCGGCTTGGCGCCGGCTTCGGCTATCAGGAATACGAAGGTCCAGTCATGGAGTACCTGGACCTTTACCTGGGCAAGACGAGCGAGGAAATCGTGGGCCGGCAGACATTCAGGTTGTCCGGCCGCGACGAAAAACCGCTGGTTCTTCGTCCCGAACTTACGCCGACCCTCGCCCGCATGGTCGCCCAGCAGGAAGACCGGCTTGTCTTTCCCTTGCGCTGGCAATCTTACGGACGATTCTATCGATACGAACGCCCGCAACGCGGCCGGGGACGGTCGTTCTTTCAGTGGAACATCGACCTGCTCGGAAGTGATACGCTCCACGCGGACGTCGAAATTATCACGATCGCCTGCGAGCTCCTGCGGACCCTCGGGTTGTCTCCTGATCAGGTGACCGTTCGGCTCAACGATAGACAGGGCCTCGAATCTCACCTCATCCGCACCCTTGGCCTTCCCTCGGACCGGATCCGGCCCCTGTTCGCCATTGTCGACCGGATCGACAGGATGCCATTCGAAAAATTCAGCGGCGGGCTGGAAGAACTCGGTCTGGATACAGCGCAGATCGACGGGCTTGTCGACGTACTGGAGAGCAAAGACCCGGTGTTTTCACCACGGCTTGAACGTGTCTGCCGGCTGCTTGAAATGAATGATGTATCGGAATATGTGGAACCCGACCCGAAAATCGTTCGCGGGTTCGACTATTACACCGGCGTTGTCTTCGAAGCCTGGGCGAAGGGTTCACTCAGGCGCGCCCTGTTCGGCGGCGGGCGATACGACAATCTGACTTTGCAGGTCGGTGGGAGAAAGCCGGTACCCGGCGTCGGTTTTGCGGTTGGCGACATGGCAATTACCGAATTGCTGACAGAATCCGATCTGCTCGGCCATTTATCCGCGCCGATCGCGGAACTGCTGGTTACGGTATTTTCGGAAGACACCGCCGAACATGCCGCGGCATATGCGCGTCTGGCCAGATCACATGGTCTCACCGTGGAACTCGGCCTGAAACCCGGCCAGCGCCTGGACCGGCAACTGAAATACGCTCACCGTAAGGGAATCCCGTTTGTCACGATTATCGGACCCGATGAAATACGGTCAAAAACCGTCAAGCTGAAGAGCCTGGCAACCGGCGAACAGACCGAGCTTCCCGCCGACAACGTCGGCAAGCTTGCGGAACGCATCAGGAATACGCGTAAACGCTAAAGACATGAAGCGCGGGAAAGCGGCATTCCCGCGCCAAGATTCGTCCAATTAACGGAGCCTTGAATATGGCGGAATCCCTTGGCGACTGGAAACGCACGCACTCCTGCGGCGACCTGCGCGCCCGCGACATCGGCATCCAGGTCACCCTGATGGGGTGGGTCTCCAAACGCAGGGACCACGGCGGCGTGATTTTTGCCGACCTGCGCGATCGGCACGGGCTCACGCAGGTCGTGTTTCGGCCCGATCTAAATCTTGAAATACACAGGAAGGCGGAAGCCATACGGAATGAATTCGTCCTGGCGATCAGGGGAAGGGTGGAGTCCCGGCCGGAAGGCATGGCCAATCCCAACCTGCCCACGGGCGAAATCGACGTCGAAGCATCCGAACTGAGAATTCTGAATGAATCGGAAACGCCGCCCTTTCTCATCGAGGCGGAGTCGGACGCCAACGAAGAGATTAGGCTCCGACATCGATACCTCGACCTTCGTCGACCGGACCTGCAGGCCGACATCCTGCTGCGGCACCGCATATCGCAGGCCACGCGAAGATTCCTCTCGGATGACGGCTTTGTCGAGGTCGAGACCCCGTTTCTGATGAAGAGTACGCCGGAAGGCGCGCGCGATTATCTGGTGCCCAGCCGGATCAATCCGGGCCGTTTCTACGCCCTGCCACAATCCCCGCAAACCTACAAACAGCTGATCATGGTGGCCGGATTCGACCGCTATTTTCAGATTGTGCGCTGCTTCAGAGACGAAGACCTGCGTGGCGACCGTCAGCCGGAATTCACGCAGATCGACATCGAAATGTCATTTGTCAATGAAGAAGACGTCATGGAAGCGGCCGAGCGGCTTACCGCCAGCCTTTTCAGGAAAATTCTGGATATCGACCTGCCTCGACCCTTTCCCCGCCTTACCTACGCGGAAGCGATGGACACCTACGGATCCGACAAACCGGACACCCGGTTCGGGATTGAAATCGTCGACCTGGCCGCGCCAGCCGAAGCCTCCGACTTCCAGGTGTTCAAACGCGTGCTCTCCAACGGCGGCCAGGTCCGTGGAATCAACGCGAAGGGATGCGGCGGGTTCTCGCGCAAACAGATAGACGATCTGGGCGCCTTTGCCAGCGGATTCGGCGCGAAAGGGCTCGCGTGGATCAGGGTGACAGACGGCGGTATGGAATCGGCCATCGTCAAATTCTTCCCGGAACAGGCGCAAGTCCTCCTGAAGCGGGCATTCAATGCCGAACCTGGCGATCTGCTGCTTTTTGCGGCCGACCAGCCGGCCGTTGTGGCCGAGGTCCTCGGCAATCTTCGTCTGAGGCTGGCGGGCCAGCTGAATCTGCTTAACCGCGATCACTTCAACTTCATCTGGGTTACCCGTTTCCCCCTCGTGGAATGGGATTCTGGCGAGAAACGGTACGCGGCGAAACACCATCCGTTCACCTCACCTCTGGACGAAGACCTCGAAAAGATGGCTACCGACCCGTCAGGCGTGCGGGCGCGGGCGTACGATCTCGTGCTGAACGGGAACGAAATAGCAGGAGGCAGCATTCGAATCCACCGCCGGGAGATCCAGGAAAAAATGTTCGACCTTCTGGAGATCTCTCCGGCTGAAGCGGAAGAAAAGTTCGGGTTTCTCCTGGATGCGTTCCGCTATGGCGCGCCTCCCCACGGCGGGATCGCCTTCGGGTACGATCGCCTGGTCGCCCTGATGGCGGGCCGGGACTACATCCGGGACGTGATCGCCTTTCCCAAAACCAACAATGCCGCCTCCCTGATGGACGGCGCTCCGTCCGCGGTCGACGCGGGTCAGTTGAGAGAACTGGGAATCCGGCTGGTGGGCGGCGAATCGACGCATCCGTGAACCCGATCGATACGTTTTCCTGCAAGCGTTCATCTGGATTTTTTACTTGACTTCATCACACGCTTGTAGTAATTTGGGGGCATAAATGTAGCCCCTTGAGGCGGTGATTTGGCGCGTATTTTGTTGCGTACACCGTAGTCGCCGTTTTCAGTTTGTCTGTCAATTCATCGTCCTTTCAACGCATGAACACGTGTCCCCAAGGAGACATCGATGGCAAAGCGCAATTTGATGGATCGTTTTACGGGATTTGGCGTCGTGCTGGCGCTGTTCTTGCTGCCACTTCTGTCGGGCTGTATTGCCATGGCCTCTGAAGAAGATCTCCAGATGTTGGAGGAGGCGCGGAACAATGCGCGAGCGGCCGAAGCGGATCTGAATGCCTGTCGGCAGAAGCGGGCTGAACTGGAACGCACACTGGCCGAAAAGAAACAGGAACTTCAAGGACTGACCGCCGATAGGGACGCCGTGCAGAACGCCATGAATCCGTAATGGAAAGGAGTTTCCAGTGAAGAATCGTACACACATCGGGTTTTCGCTTGTCTGCACTGCGCTGGCAATAGCCCTGGTTCCGCTGGCTGCGTTTGCCCAGTCGGACGACGGAATGACTTATGAAGAATATGAAATGCAGCTTGCAAGCGTGCAGCGGGAGATCCAGGAAACCAAGCAGAAGGTGCAGGAGTGCAAAGACGCGGGAGACAAGGTGGCACAGCAGATCGCCGGCGTGGATGCCCAGATTGCAGGTACCATGCAGGAGATCCTGGATCTGGTTGGCTGTCCCGATCAGGCTTGCATCGACGCCTACATGGCCGCACTGGATCGTGTCGAGGGTCAATTGAGGGCCCTGATGAATCTTCCCGATGCCGATCTTTTCGACCAGCGGGATCACTTCGATGCAATCTCCGAAGAGATCGAGGGCCTCAAACAGAACAAGATCCGCCATCTTCCCAAAGCGAGCATGATGCTCAAAAACATCGTGCAACTGGTTGAGAGAATTGCGGCCCGGATGCCTGCGAAGAAGATCAAGGACTACACGGTGCTTCGCAACGACAATCTCTGGAATATCGCCAAGAGCGAGGACATTTACGACAACGCCTACCTCTGGCCCCGCATCTATGTCGAAAACCGCGACAAGATCAGGCACCCGGATCTGATCTACCCCGATTGGGTGCTGCAGATTCCCTTTGGCGTAGACAGAGGCCAACACCTGGTGCTTCAGGGGCACACACTCACAAGTATCGCCGGCATAATCTACAACGATCCGGCGAAGTGGCACCGCATTTATCGGGCGAACAAATCGCAGATCAGGGATCCAAACCTGATTTTCCCTGCACAGGTCATCGACGTTCCGGAAAACTGACAGATATCAGGCTCCGGACTGCGGAGATTTGCTTCCTCGAAAAATGGAAAGCGACTCACACCACGAATAAGATCTCCAAAAAGCTCTCGTTCCCGGAGTCTGGCCGGAACGAGGGCTTTTTTTATTTGTGAAAAGACCTGAATTGTTGAGAAATCCAACCTTGTCCCATCAGCTGTCCATTCAGGGCGTTGACCCCCTCACGCTGTACGGGCACAACGACGTCAACCTTCTGGCGCTCGAAGCCAGATACGGCGTCCACGTTACGGCCCGTGGCGAAACCGTCACGATCACCGGCCCCGCGTACAAGGTCCGGCATGTTTCCGGACTGCTGGAAGAGATGGTCTCGTGCCTGCGGCGTGGCGACGCCCCCGAACAGGCAGACGGGTGGGGCGAAACAGATCCCGACAACGGGCCTTCGGGATCGAAAAAGACCGTACTGGTCACCCAGAAATGCGACATTCGACCCCGTTCGGCCGCTCAACATCAATATGTGACCGGAATAGAGAATTTCGACATCGTATTCGGCATCGGCCCCGCCGGGACCGGCAAGACCTACCTGGCCGTCGCCTGCGCCGCCGCAGCTCTGAAACGCAAGGAGGTGTCGAGGATCATCCTGACCCGTCCGGCGGTGGAGGCCGGAGAAAACCTCGGTTTCCTTCCTGGCGACATTCAGGAAAAAGTCGACCCCTATCTGCGCCCGCTTTACGACGCGCTGCGGGACATGATTCCCGGCGAACATATACAACACCTCCTCGACAATCGGACACTGGAAATCGCTCCGCTGGCGTTCATGCGGGGGCGTACGCTCAACAACGCGTTTGTCATTCTGGATGAAGCCCAGAATACGACCATCAGCCAGATGAAGATGTTTCTCACGCGTATGGGCGCCAACTCCAAGGCAGTCGTCAATGGCGACGTCACACAGATCGATCTGCCACCCGACGATGTGTCCGGACTTGTGCATGTTCAGCAGATTCTCTCGCATATCGAAGCCGTGCGTTTTGTCCAATTCACCGAAAAGGACGTCGTTCGTCACGCTCTGGTCAGCAAGATCATCTCCGCCTACGACCGATATGAGAGTGAAAAAAGGCTCCAGTCAGCGGATGGGACCGGACTCGATGACGGCACAGAAGCGCTTGAATTGTAAAGATGCAGGATTGCCCGCCAAATGATGCGTAGACTCCGAAAACTGCTCCTGCTCACAGGACTCATGGAACCGGACGCCGCCATCGGCGATCATGGTGCGTCATCCCGGCGCAAGCTCCGGCTGCGCCCAAGGGTCCTGTTACGCGTTGGGCTCATGTTCACGCTGATTGCCCTGCTGACCTATTTTTTCCCGATTGCCAGGACAGACTACGAACACAGCGCCTTCAGTGAGGGCACAATCGCGCCGTATGAAGTGATTGCGCCGGAAAACTTCAAGGTACTCAAGAACGAAACCGATTACGCCGGCGAAGTGGAGGCTGCCCGCGATGACGTTCTTCCAGTCGTGATCCTGAACGCGCAGGTATCTGCAGACCCTAAACGTGCGCTGGACGGATTCCTGGAAGACTTGAATCGGGTGAGCGTATCGGCCATTCCGGATTCGGCCGTCAATCACCTGCAACAGGTACATTCGGAAATCGGCTCGGTGTCTCAGGTGAGTCTGCATTTTCTGATCAACCAGGCGGCCAATTACCCCGTCGGTTTTGAAAAGCTTCGGACAGCCGTCCGCGAATTGCTGGTATCCAGTTACGCCGCCGGCGTTCTGAATCAGGACTCTGACGTCCTTGGAACCGACAACAGTGAGGTCATCCTCGTCCGGGGCGACCAGGAGAGGCGCATTGCGTCAGATCCCATCCGAGGTCTGGAATGGTACGAGCGCAGCCTGCAGGATGAAATCGACAGACAGTTTCCGCAGGGCACGCCTGCGGAGATCAAGGCCGTATACGAGCTTGTCGTTGTCTTCCTTACGCCCAATCTCACCTACAGCGAAGAAGAAACCGCAAGACGCAGGGAAGAGGCTGTGGCAAAGGTCTCGCACTATAAGGGAACCGTCCTTGGCGGCGAACGCATTGTCGACAAACACGACCGCGTGACCCCGGAACATATGGACCAGCTGCGATCTCTGGCCGTCCACATGAACAGAGCGATTGATCGGGTCCCCTATCTCTATCATTTCCAGGTCGCCGCCCAGGCCGCCGTCAGCGCCCTGCTGGTCGCCATTCTATTCGTGTTTCTTCAGGTGTCGCGGCCCGCGGTCTTCGCGTCGACCTCCAACCTTGCGCTCTTTGGCATCCTGATCATCATGCCGTGCCTGGTCGCGTCCTATGCGGCAACGGTGTCGTCGGTCACGCCCCTGCTGGTGCCCGTTGCGCTCTCGGTGATGCTGGCAACCGTACTCTTCGATACCGAAGTCGGCCTGGTCGTGTCGTTCGTTTGCGCCACGCTGTGCGCGAGCATCGTGGGAAGCCTTTCGTTCGGTCTGATTTACCTGATTACGGGGGCTGCCGGTGCTTACTCCGTGCGCCCGGTCAACCGTCGCAGCGATTTTTTCTACCGGTCCATCGCCTTCCTGGTTTGCGCCTATCTGCTCTCAACCCTCGCTACGGCGGTCCTGTCATTCAGCTATTCCAGTTTCGGAGAATTCTTCCAGATGGTCAGGTGGGACCTCGTTCTGGGAACATTCACGGCCTGTGCATCCTCCGTCCTCACCATCGGCCTTCTGCCGATTTTCGAAAGCGCATTCAGCGTGGTCACCACCTACACGCTGCTGGAGCTCTCGGACCTGAACCGGCCGTTGTTGCGTAATCTGGCCATTCGGGCGCCCGGCACGTACAGTCACAGTATCATCATGGCCAGGCTCTCGGAGGCGGCTGCTGAAGTCATCGGAGCCAACGGCCTGCTGGCCCGGGTGGGATGTTACTACCATGATATCGGCAAGATGATTCGACCGCACTATTTTAACGAGAACCAGAAAGGCGTGAATCCGCACGATGAACTGCAGCCCCGTCTGAGCGCACTGATTCTGATCTCCCATGTGAAGGACGGCGCCAGCATGGCCGAAGAGGAAGGCCTTCCACGGGTCATCATCGACATGATTTCCCAGCATCACGGTACCTGCGAAATTGAAGGGTTCAAGAAGCGCGCCATGCAAAGCAACGCCCCGCACGAAGTGCGCGACGCGGATTTCCGATACCCCGGCCCAAGGCCCCAGACCCGGGAGGCCGGCATCGTCAGCCTGGCAGACGCGGTTGAATCTGCAAGACGCAGTCTCAATGCCGGTACCCCCGAAGAGACCCGGGACATGGTTCAAACCCTTGTAAAAGCAAGGTTTACCGCGGGAGAATTGGACGAATGCGACCTGACGCTCAGGGACCTGACCCGAATTCAGGAAGCATTTCTGCCCATTCTCGATGCCACCTGGCACAGCCGCGTTGCCTATCCGTGGCAGCACGAACAGAAGCGGATTCAATCCGGCCGCAGGAAGGAAGTTCTGTGACCCGGGTCCGCATCGAACAGGAGGCGCCGTTACCCGAAGCCTGCGACCCGATGGACCTTGAACTCCTCCTCGACAGTGTGCTCGAGGAACACGGCGCCGACGGCACGGTCACGCTGGTTCTGGCCGACGACGCGACGCTTCGCCGTCTGAACGGGCAATTCAAGGGCGCATCTGAGCCGACGGATGTTCTTTCCTTCGATCTGACGGATCCGGTTCACCCCGATTGCGACGATCTGGGTGAAGTCTACGTTTCCGTGGATCGTGCTGAGGTACAGGCCCGTGAGGGTTCAAGGCGCTTGTCCGAAGAAATAGCCTGGCTCGCCATACACGGAATCCTGCATCTGCTGGGGTACCGACACGACTCCCCCGGGGCCAGTGCCTCGATGCGTGGCAGAGAACGGGAGTATATCGCCCGCCTCCAAGCAGGTATACACCTGAAAGGAGTGTGAGTCCATTTTGGATGACTCCGAGTGGTTGGCCGCACTCGTCGCGGCTGCTTCTCTGGTGGTTACCGCGCTGATCGCCCGGATAGGCGCGATTGGCAGCACGATTTCACGGGCGACGCTTGAACGCCTCCGCGACGAAGCCGTTCCACGCGCGAACCTCCTGTTGTCGATGTACCGGACAAGATACGCCCTGGGCCTGACGGCCTCGTTTGGACAATCCCTGTCCATAGCGGTTGGCGCGCTTGCGTTCGCATCCCTGGCCGGATTTGGTTTGCACGAATTCGCATGGCCGCTTCTGAGAGACATGCTGAGCATCGCCGCGTTCGTACTCGTCTCTCTGGTCATCGTCAATGCAATCTCCTTCTACAGGCGCGAAGAGGGATCCGACCGGCCCCTGCCTCACCTGATTGCCATCTATTATCCATTATATGTGCTGCTTCTGGCCCCGGCGTTGCTCCTGCTGAAAACGCGGAGTATTTTTGTCAGCGAAACCGATACGAAAGCGATCAAGGAGGAAGAGCTGCGACAGATCGTGGAAACCGAAACCGAGGAGGGCACGATAGAAGCGGAAGAACGGGACATGATTGCCGGCATATTCGAATTCGGCGACACGACCGTAAAGGAAGTGATGGTGCCGCGTATTGACATGGTGTGCGCCGAGATCTCCTCCGAACCGGCGGAAATCCTGGCCCTGATTCAGGAGAAACGGCATTCCCGCATTCCCATTTACCGCGAACGCGTGGACCACATCGAAGGTGTCGTTTATGCCAAGGATCTGCTTGAGCTTCTAAGCACGGGACAGGCGTGGACACCCGAGAACGCCATGCGAAAACCGTATTTTGCGACTGAAAACAAAAAAATCGCGGAGTTGATGAGAGAGTTCAAGACCAACAAGGTGCATATGGCGATTGTCATCAACGAATTCGGCGGCACGTCCGGCCTGGTCACACTCGAAGACCTGATTGAGGAGATCGTCGGCGAGATTCACGACGAATACGACGAGGAAGAGCAACTGTTTTACTGGGACGAAGACGGGCACGTGCTGGTTGCAGACGCGCGACTCGATATAGACGACCTCAATCTGATTCTGAATATAGAACTTCCACGGGACGGTTACGAAACCCTGGGGGGGTTCATCTACAACCACCTGGGTCGCGTACCGGGTCCCGAGGAAACGTTCGTGTTCGAAAACCTCACCCTGTGGGTCGAGGAAGTGGTCGGTCAGCGCATTACCACGGTACGGATCGTCAAACAGGAGCCCGATCGAAACAAACAGGACAAAACCCAAGAAATCGCTTGACAAACACCCGGAATATATAGATTTTAGACCATTGGTCATTATGGTCGCGGGGTGGAGCAGTCTGGTAGCTCGTTGGGCTCATAACCCAAAGGTCGCAGGTTCAAATCCTGCCCCCGCTACCAAGAAATCAAAAAAGGAGGCTGATTTTTCGGCCTCCTTTGTCTTTCCATATCACCGCTTCAATACAGATTGCCCTGCCCGCAGTCAAATTCGCCGCTACCCTACCCTACCGAGCCAACCCCAATCTTACCTCGTCCAATCCAGGTACAGCCTCATTTCAGTGTAAGCCTGTCTGAAGGTGGGGCGGATATTGCTTTAGCGTCTACCACTGCGTCCGACCTCTCAGGCCCGCGTGCTGAAGCAGGCAAGGCAGGCGACCCCACCTCCATGTCATATTATCCACCACCCGGCACCGCTATAAAATCCCACCTGAGCCGTTCACTCAAGTCGCCAACGGTCGACTCCGCGAATCGTCCGTTTTCGGTCGTCCTGTTCGATTTAAGGACGATTTTACACCTTGCCGCATTCTGCTTCGACGTTATATTTCATGGAAACCGCTCAAGGGTCGACCACGCGATGTCCCGGCGGTTGATGGCGTTGAAGCAAGATCCTGCCTCCCCTCGCCCCCCCCGGAAACACGGTAACACCCCTGATCGCTCCTCCGGATAGCCTCCGCAAACGCGGGCTGCACGACCGATAAACGTCGCGCAGACTGAAGGAGAAAGCAACGCTGTCTGTTGGTGCAGTCCGGTGCCTCAATAAGGGAGATTCTCACGATGTGGATCCGACACGCTGTGCTGCGGCTACTACTGGCTGCCTTTTGCATTTGCTCTGCCGCGTCAACCCAGGCGTCCGGCGAAGATTCAAATGACGTCGACGACGCTGAGGAGGACGAGCAGAAAAAAGACGAGGAGATCGTTTACGAACTGGAAGCGATTACCGTTACCGGCTCGCGGATCAAGAGCGATGAACTCCTTACGCCGGCCCCGGTTATTGTCCTTACCAGAGACGAAATCAAGGTGCGGGGCCTGGCGTCAATCGGAGACGTGCTGCAGACCCTGACCGTTCAGTCCAATGCCATCAATACACAGGCCAACAACGGGGGAGACGGCTCCACGCGAATCAGCCTCCGCGGGCTGGGTGCTCATCGAACGCTGGTTCTGCTCAACGGCCGCCGCTTCGTGCCGGGCGGCACCGGCGCGAATTCCTCGGTGGACCTCAATGCCATTCCCGCCTCCGCCGTCGAACGGGTGGAAGTGCTCAAGGACGGCGCGTCGGCGGTGTACGGTTCGGACGCGATAGGGGGTGTCGTAAATGTCATTACGAGGTCCGGGACCGAGGGACTTGAGTTCGAATTCTATCAGGGGACGTCGGGTGAGGGCGACGGCGAGACGCTGGATATCAGTGTGACCGCCGGACTGAAGAGCGAAAATGGTAGCGTCCTGTTTTCGGCCGGCTACCACAGCCAGGGCCCCGTATGGACCGGCGACCGGTCCTTCAGCACCGAGGACAAGTCCTACGACTGGCAAAAAAACGACGGCACCTATGCCGCAAGCGGCAGTTCCGCAACGCCGGAAGGACACATCAACGACCTGACCGGCGACCCCGGCAACGAGGCGTGGCAGGCCGTGGTTTCTGCAGCCGGCGAAGGAGACGCCGACTACCACCGCGACCCCAACAGGGGATGGCGCCCGTTCAACTGGGCGGGCAACTCTTCAGACGGCAGCGGAGACCTGTACAATTACCAGCCGGAAAATTACCTTTACACGCCCCAGACCCGATACACCACCTTTCTCGGCGGCTCCTATGAATTCGCACCGGAGGCGAAGAGCTTCTTCGAGGTCTCGTATACCAACCGGCAGTCCGACCAGAAGCTCGCCCCGACACCTCTATTCACCCTCAGTGAAGGCCTCTCCATATCTTCCACGAATGTCTATAATGAATTCGGCCGTGAGTTTTACGACGTCCGCCGCCGGTTCGTGGAGGCAGGAAACCGCAATTACATCCAGGATATCAACACGTACCGCATCGTGCTGGGCCTGGAATACCCGCTGATGGGTTTCAACACCGATTTGTCGTATACTTACGGCCGCAGTGAGGGTACGAATATCAACGAAGGTCGATTCATCCGCAGTAATCTCGCACACGCGCTTGGGCCGGCGGAGGAATGCGCCGCCATCGCCGACTGCGTGCCGCTGGACCTGCTGCACGGCGCCGGCACGATCACTCAGGAAATGCTGGACTATATCCAGTATACGGGCATCGCCACGGGATATACCAAGCAGAAGATTCTGCAGTGGAACCTGAACGGGACAATTGCCGAACTGCCGGCCGGGCCTCTGGGTGTGGCCGCGGGCGTATCTTCCCGCTGGGAGGCGGGCGCCTATCTTCCCGACCCGGTAACGAATTCGGGAAATACGACCGGCAGCAAGCAGGAATCGACCGAAGGCGCGTATTCGGTGAGGGCTCTCTACGGCGAGGCCTCCGTGCCCCTTTATCGGGCAGAAGCCACCGGGATGGATCTGACGGCAGCAGGCAGGGCTTTCGATTACGACTCCTTCGGTAGCGGCTTTACGTACGAGGCGGGTGCCCGCTGCGAGCTTCCCCGAGGGCTGACGCTCCGGGCCACGATATCCAACGCGTTTCGCGCGCCCGGCATCTCCGAGATGTTCCTCGGCCAGAGCGATGCCTTCCCGCTGGTAAGCGATCCCTGCAGCGTGGTCGACGAAGCGGGCAGCACCCGGTCGCTGACTGCCGAGCAACAGAGAAATTGCGCGGCCGCCGGCGTGCCGGCTGATTTCCAGGACTCGCGCGCGCAACTGAGAGCCAAAGTCGGCGGCTCTACTGACCTCGAACCGGAAACCGCCGCGATGATTACAGCCGGGCTGGTTTACCAGCCTGAATACGCCGAAAACCTGGATATTGCCATCAGCTACTATACCAATAAAATAGAGGATGTGATCGGAGCGCTTCCTGCAGGCCTAATTTTGAGCAACTGCTATTCGCAGGAAACCCCATCCTACTGCGATCAGATCGTACGGGACCCGAACACGAAGCTGATTACGACGATCTTTTCTCAAGGCGCCAACGTGGGCGAAACCGAAACCAGCGGACTGGACATCGAACTGGATTACAGGGTTGGCACGCCGTTAGGAATTCTAACGACCCGCACGGAGAGCAATTTGCTTTTCAAATACGAGCAACTCGTACCCGCGCCGGGGGGTTTCGAACTGGTCAAGGGCA
>JAGWBX010000050.1:0-19575 GCA_021295655.1 Candidatus Latescibacterota bacterium | reverse complement strand
CCTGGAATGTGAAGACGACGATTGCAAGGGCCTGTACCGCGAGGACGTATCGGAAACGCCCGTGAGCCGCAAGGTCAGCCCAAACAGCACTCTGGGCGTATACGGAACGTACCGACTGGGTACTCGCGCGGGGGCATCCGTGTTGAGCGTGGGAATCAACAACGTCTTCAATCAGCGGCCGTCGGTGATTTTCAACGGCTTTCTCGGCACGTCGGACGCCAGTACCTACGACTTCATGGGCAGATACCTGTACGCGCGTCTTTCGCACTACCTTTAGCGATGGACACGCAGTATCGGCGCGCGGTCACGATTCTGAACTTGAGCATGCACCAATATTGACGTAATGACCGGCCGCATGAACACAGCCGGTGTCGATGGAACCCCGGCTGAGACGATGCGTTCAAATTAAGGTAACCAGACGTCTCGAAACCCCGGATTTCCAATGGTCCAACGCGTCATCGCCATCGGCTTGATCTACTCGTGCATATCGGGCGCCTGGCTCATTCTGGGGCAGACCATCCACCTGCGCACGCTGGAACAGGACGACAAGCTCAAAGACGCCGTGGGGCAACTCTGGGGTACGGCCCAGACACAGCGGGCCCCTCAGATCTACCGTGTGGATCGCATTACGCGAATTGAAACCGGCGCACAGGGTGAGTCGATTTCCCGATCTGTAGACGAAAAACGCTTCCTGAGCCTCAAGTCCAGCCGAATCGACGTCGACCTGTCCCTCGAGCACCGCCGCAAGGGTCTGCTGTGGTATTCCACTTACCATGTCCGGTTTGCCGCTTCATACACCGTGTCCAACCCTACCGGCGAGTACCTGACCCTGCACTTTGATCTGGGACTGCCGGCCCATCGCGCAGTGTACGATGATTTCGCCCTGAGTGTTGACAGCCTGCGCATCGCGGACGTCCCTATCCGCGCCGGCCATCTGGTCCATCCGATCGATCTCGCGCCCGGCCAGGCGGTTCCCGTCCACGTGTCCTATCGCTCCCGTGGCATGGAACAGTGGCGATACAGTTTTGGAGAAGATGTCAACCAGGTGACGGACTTCGAACTGGTGATGCAAACAGACTTCGCCGCGATCGACTTTCCCTCAGACAGCGTATCCCCCACTTCCAAGACCCGGACGGGTGACGCCTGGACGTTGAAGTGGCGATACGAACATCTCCTTACAGGTGTGGATCTGGGGATGATCATGCCTGGCCGCCTCAACCCCGGTCCATGGGTCAGGCAGGTTGTATTCGCCGCCCCTATATCGCTTTTTCTGTACTTCTTCCAGCTCATCATATTCACCACCGTGCGCCACATCGAACTGCACCCGATGCACTACGTCTTCATCGGAGCCGCCTACTTCAGCTTTCACCTGCTGCTGGCCTACCTCGTTGACCACATGCTCATCCACTACGCCTTTGCCTTCGCCTCCGCGGTCTCAATATTCCTCGTCACATCGTACATGCGTCTGGTCGTGGGCACGCGCCTGGCCTTCGTCGAAATCGGCGCCGGGCAGTTCATCTACCTGGTGCTTTTCTCCTACACGTTTTTCTTTTCCGGCTATACCGGCCTGGCCATTACCATGTTGTGCATCGCTACCCTGTTCGCGGCAATGCAGTTCACCGGACGCGCGGATTGGAACGCGGTATTCGACAGGGAAGCCGCCCGGTCGGCCTGATAGCGCCCACATACACTCACCTGCCGCGTGTATCGGACGTTGGATTGTCCTGCAATCCCTCTTCTCTATTCTGTTGAGCACATGATGAGCCCACGCTTCCTGATCAAAAGGTACTCCGGACCGTTTCTGGTGGTCATTCTGGCATTCGCCGCCGCCTGGTGCGGCCTGCCGGGGGATTTTACCGGTGACGGCCACGTGGGTTTCGAGGATTTTGTCGCCTTTGCGCGAAATTTCGGTACGACCCGGTCCGATAATACATTCGACCCGCGTTTCGACATGGACCTCGACGGGCGGGTCGGTTTCAGTGACTTCGTTTTGTTTGCAACCGCTTTCGGTGAGGCGAGTGCCGACCTCCGCGAAGATCCCGTCTACCTGGACCAGCAGATCAAGCATATCAGCGATCCCGATCTCTTCGCTGCGATGGACCTGCGCCGGACCGGGCTGGAGGACGTGAAGCGCGCCGTCGACCGGGGGGACTACGCCGCAGCCTACAATGCATGGGGCGCTTACTGGGACGCCCGGTCCGGATTCGACTATATCAACGTCGGCATCCCCTACCGCACGATCGACGAGGCATACGAGTACTTCAGCACCCGAAACTACACGGCTGCGGCGGAACGCGTGGCCGCTCACAACATCACCGGATGGGGCGGCGTCACCATACAACACGGCCCGGTTGTGGATTTCAACGCGGATTATGGTAGAAGCGGCAAATACGGGTTCCATTACTGGGGTTGGTCAGGGCCTCTTCTCTGGGCGTATATGGGCACGCGGGACACGAAGTACCTGGATGCCTTCGACAAGCTCTTCAATCAGTGGTACGAGCAGCGGGACGACGTCGTGGGCGCCTACACGCATCTGGATCCGATCTGGTATGAACTCGGGCTCGGGTCGCGCAGAAACCGCGTATTCCTGGAATTCTACAAGCTGAACCGCGGCCGGCTTTCGGTACAGACTCACGAGCGAATGCTCAAGAACTTCCTGGGCTCCGCGCGCTGGTTGTACGAGTTGGAGAAGCAGGGGTACCGGTCGGGCAACTGGCAGGTGATGGGTTCCTACGCCCTGGCCGAACTGGGCATCAACCTGCCTGAGTTCAAGGAGGCGGAACGGTGGCTCTCACTGGGCGTCTACCGGATTGAAGAACATCTCCGGGAAGACTTCTATGAAGACGGCTGCCATTCGGAGCGCTGCCCGTCCAGCTATTCCACCATCGTCTATCGCGATCCCAGGAATCTGGCATTTCTTCTCGAACGTTTCGGCGGCAACGAAGACCGCGCGGCCGCCCTTCGCCCCCCGCTCGAGCGCACGTTGAACCACTGGATGTACCTGATCAGTCCCCTGGGCACACAACCTGCGGTGAACGACGGAGGACGCGGCCGTTTCAACCGCGATATTTTCATCGATGGCGGACGCGCCTTCAATCGACCGGACATGCTCTGGGTGGCCAGAAACCTGCTCGGCGCCGACATCGATGGCGAGGTTGAGCGGCCGGCCGGGACTTCAATTGATTTCAGACCGTCGGGTTTCGCCGTCATGCGTGGGGACTGGACCCGTGAGAGTCCCTATATGGTCATCAACTACGGGGAGTATGGCGGAGGCCATTCACACCCCGATATCCTCAGTTTCGAACTCTTCGCTTATGGGGATGCGCTGGCCGTCGATGCAGGCATTGGCGTCAGTTATGACGATCCGCTCCACGGACCGTGGTACAAGACGTCCAGGGCGCACAACATGCTGGTGATAGACGACGCGAACCTCGACCGCAGGATTGCCGCAGGCCAGAAGCCGGTATGGAGCAGCCAGGCGGGAATGGATTACTTTTCCGCGGAGCACGAGGGCTATCGATCACGGGGCGTGTTCCATCGCCGCCATATACTTTTCGTTAAAGCGGCAGAGACCTTAAGCGGCACAGATCCCTATTTCCTCGTCTTCGATGCCTTCTCCTCCGCCGATCCGGGCAGACGAGCTTCGTTCTTCCTTCATTCCCCCACGGCGCTGCAGCGAGGCGGAACCGCGGTGTTTTCCACCAAAGCGCCGGGTTTGCTGGTGGCCACGCCCGATGCACCCGCCGTTCGCCTGGGCACGGGAATGGCGCATCTGGGGGGCATCCCGGATCGACGACCCGCCCGGCAGCTCATCCGGTGGGCTTCCCTCGACCTGATGACTTCGGGAGACGGCCTTGTTGACGACCTCGCCGTATTGCTCTATCCCTTCCGGAGCATGCCGCATCCCAAAGTGCGGATTCGTCGCGGAGAAAACCACGGACCGGGCGGCACCGCGTACCTGATCGTGGAACACGGCGGCGGTGTGGATCACATCGTGATTGCGGACGGAACAGACAGGACGTTCGGCGCAGACGACGTTGCCACGGATGCGATTTGCGCCGTAATCAGGACCGATTCCGACGGCGCCTACCTTTCACACGCCGCCGTTTCAGGTACGAGGCTGACCTTCGGGGACCGGAACCTGGACGTGACCTCGCCTTGAGGCAGACATGCAACAGCGCTTGAACGGGCCAGTATGCATTCCTGGTGAATACCTCCCTGTACGATTCTGATGTGAATCGACCCCGGCCAGGAACGTCGAGGACGGTTTTGTTTTTAAGGATGTTAGGGTATAATTGCGCGAGATAGAGGCCCGGTCCGAATCGGACGATCAACGTCTGTTATGTCAACCTGTCGACGCGCTGACAAGTGTGCTGGTATTCGTAATCTTCCGATGAAATTCATACCGCCGCATCTCCGGTTTCGTGCCAGATTCAACCTGAGAACGATAAATAGGAAATTTGAAATTTTCACTTGACAAAACTCTATATTTGGTATTATAATAGCAATACCCCACAATATAGGGTCCTTTAATCTGAGGACCCTATATCTGTCCTTATCCCCGCTCTCCGTGAGGTTACGGGAGAACTCGCATGAGATGTCCCTACTGTGGAACAGTGGAGGACAAGGTCGTAGACTCCAGATCCAGCAAGGAGTCAACGGCCATTCGCAGGCGCCGGGAATGTCTGGGTTGCAGTCGGCGGTTTACAACCTACGAATCCATCGAAGACACGCCGTTGATGGTCGTCAAGTCCGACGGTCGACGTGAGCCGTTCGACAAGAACAAGCTCTTTTCAAAGTTGCATCTTGCCTGCAACAAACGGCCAATCTCAATGGACCGGCTTGAAGAGATCGCAGACCGCATCGAAGCCAGCCTGAGCGGCACCGGCGAACGGGAGGTTGAGGCCAACGATATCGGCGAACTCGTCATCAACGAACTTAAAGACCTCGACCAGGTCGCCTATGTCCGTTTCGCATCGGTCTACCGGCAGTTCAAAGACCTGAGCGACTTCGAAAATGAACTCCGGCAACTTGCTTCCCCTCAAACAGGCGGCTGAACCGGATCACTCTCCTCTCACCGTGGTCACCGGACGCGCCTTTCCCCTTCGGCTCGAATGAAGTTTACCAGGCCGATCCTCTTTGTTTCGTCGTTTCAAATCGATTCCAGATATGCGGAGGAAGCCCCAATATGAAGCTTGAACGCAGGCAGACCACACCCGGCCGGAATCCGTTGGATCAGCTCGAATACGTAAAGAAAACTTCCGTAATCACCAACCCCGACGGGTCTGAAGTCTTTCGCATGGACCACGCCGAAGTTCCGGCCGAATGGTCCCAGCTGGCAACGGATATCGTCGTTTCCAAATACTTCAGGAAACGGGGCGTGCCAGATAACGGACACGAGACGTCCGTGCGCCAGGTGATGCACCGGGTCGCCCGCACCATCCGCAGGGCCGGGGAGGACCAGGGCGGATATTTCGACTCGTCCGAAGACGCGGACACCTTCGAAGCGGAACTTGCCCACCACCTCGTGCATCAAATGGGCGCGTTCAACTCGCCGGTCTGGTTCAACTGCGGGTTGTACCACGAATACGGCATCCAGGGCAGCGGCGGCAACTGGCACTGGGACTGGGACCGGGACAACGTATCGGAAACCGAAGACTCTTATTCACATCCGCAGTGCTCCGCCTGCTATATCCAGTCCGTCCAGGACGACACCATGGACATTTTCGAATTGCTGAAGAGCGAAGTCCGACTCTTCAAATACGGATCGGGCACCGGTACCAACTTCTCCAGGATTCGCGGAAAAATGGAGAAGCTCTCCGGTGGCGGCGTCTCATCCGGTCTGATGTCCTTTCTGGAAGTCCTCGACAAAGGCGCCGGCGCCATAAAGTCCGGCGGGACGACAAGACGCGCGGCGAAAATGGTCTGTCTGGACATGGATCACCCGGAAATACGCGACTTCATCAATTGGAAAGTAAAGGAAGAGAAGAAGGTTGCCGCACTGATGGCCGCCGGATACAGTTCGGACTTTAACGGCGAGGCGTACCAGACCGTTTCGGGCCAGAACTCCAACAATTCCGTGCGCGTCACCGACGCATTCATGCAGGCTTGCAAGGACGACGGCGAGTGGCAAACCCGGCTGCGCACAACCGGCGAAGTCCACGAGACGCACAAGGCCCGCGATCTTATGCGGCAAATCGCGGAAGCCGCCTGGGCATGCGCGGATCCCGGTATGCAGTACGACACCACCATCAACCGCTGGCACACGTGCGCCGGCACCGACCGCATCTACGGATCCAACCCGTGTTCGGAGTTCATGTTCCTCGACGACACGGCGTGCAACCTGGCCTCTATCAACCTCATGAAGTTCCTCAATGACGACGGCACCTTCGACGTCGACGGTTTCCGTTATGCCTGCAGGATCTTTTTCATTGCCCAGGAAATTCTGGTCGATTTCGCATCCTATCCCACGCGGATGATCGCGCGGAACAGCCACGACTACCGCCCCCTCGGCCTCGGTTACGCCAACCTGGGTACGCTCCTGATGGTTCAGGGGCTGCCCTACGACAGCGAGGGAGCAAGGGCCATCTGCGCCGCCATCACCGCGATCATGTGCGGACAGGCCTACGTGACCTCGGCCCGCATGGCAGCCGACAAGGGCCCATTTCCAGGCTTCGAGAAGAACAGCGACCCCATGCTCAACGTCATGACCATGCATCGGGACGCTGTTCGCAATATCAATGCCCGTGCCTGCCCGCGCGACCTGCTTCTCGCCGCACAGGAAGACTGGGACCTGGCGGTCGAACTGGGTGAAAAGTACGGCTATCGTAATGCGCAGGCCACGGTGATCGCGCCCACGGGCACCATCGGCCTGCTGATGGACTGCGATACAACCGGCATCGAACCCGATTTCGCACTGGTCAAGTTCAAAAAGCTCGCCGGCGGCGGTTATTTCAAAATCGTCAACCACGCCGTACCGAAAGCCCTTGAACGACTCGGCTATACCTCCATTGAAATCACGGATATCCTCACCTACCTCCGCGGACGGCTCTCCCTTAAAGGCGCGCCACATATCAACGTCGAGTCGTTAAAGGCGAAAGGCTTCCGCCCCGCGGATCTGGCAAAGGCGGAAGGCGCGCTGCCCGGCGTCCTGGAGCTGGAATTCGCCTTTACACCCTGGATACTGGGAGACGACCTGATGGGACGTCTGGGCTTCTCGCCCGAACAATACGGCGCGCCCGGTTTCAACCTGCTTGCGGAATTCGGCTTTACCGAATCACAAATTGACGAAGCCAACGAATTCATTTGCGGCCGCATGACCGTCGAGGGAGCCCCCCATCTGAAAGATGAACATCTCCCCATATTCGACTGCGCGAACAAGTGCGGCAGGCATGGCAAGCGCTTTATTGCGCCTATGGCCCACCTGGGCATGATGTCCGCCGCCCAGAAGTTTATCTGCGGCGCCATTTCCAAGACTGTAAACGTCCCCCGTGAAACCAAAGCCGAGGAAATCGAAGACCTTTATATCAAGGGCTGGGGTCTGGGGTTGAAAGCCGTGGCCATCTATCGAGATGGCTCCAAACTCTCTCAGCCCCTGAGTACGGCCACAAAATCCGACGCCGAAGCGGAAGCCGCCGAAGCCGAAGCATCGCAGGAGCAGTCGCCGGTAGACGGCCACGGCAGGTCCACTCCGGCGCCGGTCACGCTGGCGAGCCGGCCCACAAGGCGCCGGCTGCCGCAAAAACGAAGCGGATTCACGCAGGAAGCGCGGGTGGCCAATCAGAAGGTCTTCCTTCGCACCGGTGAATACGAGGACGGCACCCTCGGGGAAATCTTTATCGATATGAGCAAGGAAGGAGCGCCTTTCCGCGCCATGCTGGACTGTTTCGCCATTGCCATATCCAAGGGCCTTCAACACGGCGTACCCCTCGAAGAGTTTGTGGACCGGTTTACGTTCACCCGTTTCGATCCCTGGGGAGCCGTCGATCATCCCAATATCAAATTCGCCACCTCCGTTGTCGATTACATCTTCCGTGTTCTGGGCTACGAATATCTCGGGCGGACCGATTTCCTGCAGGTTAAGCCGGAGGATATCGCTTCCGATATCAACGATCATCAAGATCTGGAAAACGAAATGGTCTCGCTCTCTGCACGGAATTCGGAGTCCCCCGGCGAAGCGCCGGGGGCTTCTCCGCCCCCGGATCCGGCCCCGAAAGCCAATCCGGCGTCCAATGGCGCCGGTTCACAGCATACCGCGTCCTATGGCTCGTCATCCCGTACGGAAGCGCACGCGCATCCTCAAGCGGTGGTTCTGGACGGCCAGCTCTCGCAGATGATGGGAGACGCTCCATTCTGCGACACCTGCGGTCATATTACCGTTCGCAACGGTTCGTGCTATCGCTGCCTGAATTGCGGGAATTCAGTGGGCTGCTCATAGCAGGGCCGTGTGACCCCCCCCCCCTTCTGCTTTCATTGCCCCGCCTGAAGCGTCTATTCACCGGTCGAGCGCGGCAGAAACTCAGCCGCACCCGCGTGGCAGGTCCCGCACGTGACCGGCGTCCCGCCCGACGTGACCAGCGATCCCTCAAAGTGGTCCATCATATATTTCGCCATCAGCTTATGTCGGGTGGGCTGTTCCGGCGCGAGGCGTCCGTCTTCACGTCTGACGTGGCAGAATTCACAGTCTACGCCCAGCGCCTTCTCAATGGCTTTCATCCTCCGAAAGATCTCCCGCCGGGGCATCCGCTCTGACAGATTGGAGGGTTTGGCGTTGGTGAAGTCCCGCGGTATAAAGCGGGCGCTGCCCTGGTGACAATACATGCAGTCCAGCGCCTTTCCGTCCGGTGTTTTCAGACCGTCCACAAAGTGAACCTTCATGTGGACGGCAGTGTGCTTGAACAACGAAGGCGCATTGAAATCAGGTTTTCCATCCGGTCTGCGTACCGTATGACAATGAGTACACCGCACTCCGAGTGACGCGGCTATTCGCTCCATATTCTCTTCACTTGTGTCCATGACATGGCCACGGTCGGTGTGTGCGCCTGCCGGCACGACACCCATTCCGAGCACAATCAGCAACAATTTTGTCAAAACGCCCCCTCAGCGACTGTATTGGTCTTCCCAGCGGACTTCGCGCGGCTGCAAGCGCGTCAGGCCGAAACCTGGTTCCCACGGCCGGCAACAACGGACCGCCCGTCCACGCCACCGGGAACGTCCAGACCGACGGCGTCGAAAAGCGTTGGGAACACGTCGATCACCCGGACCCGTCGCGATAAATCCACCTTGCGATTGATGAAAAACATCGCGTCGGAAAACGTATGGGTGCCATTCATCGGGCCGCGTTCCATCAACACCTCTTTATCGAAGCCGCCCTTCAAATCGTATCCTGCCGCCGGCATGGCGATCAGGTCCGGCGCCAGGTCGAAGGCATCGCCGGCGTAGAGTTCCTCCCGTCTGAAGATCCTCTGGATCACAGGTTCACCCGTTACCGGATTCCGGATCTGCATCAGTCCTTCGGCGATGTCCTGTCGCAGCGCCTGGTATTCCGCGCCCGGCTCCACGCGCCCCCCGCGTTCACGACCCCGCAGAGAAAGATAAATGCGCCCGGGCAACAGCGAATAACATTGCGTATCGGGCGCCAGGTCGCGAAGCCCTTTGGCTGTTCGTCCGCGGAAACGCAGGAAACCGGCCTCGCGCAACCAGTAATTCAGATGCACCTCATACTTCAACTTGCAGAACCCATGATCGGATACAATCATCAGCAGCGTGTGATCGTCAAGCCTGTCCGCGACTTCACCGATGGCACGGTCAACCCGGGCATAAAACCTGTGGAACCAGGGCAGATATGCCTCGCTGCCGTCTTCCATCAGTCCCCACAGGAAATGGTGCAACCTGTCCGTTTCCAGGACGTGGGCGACAAACAGCCCCCAGGGTTCCCGGTCAAGAAAGTGAAACATCGCGTTGAACCGCCGTTCCATGGCCTGGAAGACATCGTCCAGAAATTGCTCCCTGTCCCTGCGGGCGGTCCGGGCGTCGATATCGATCCGATACCCCATTGCAGACAACTCGCCCGCAACCGCGGCGGGATAGGTACCCCTGCTCAGGTCCGGCGCCAGAAAACCGGAAATCAGAATTCCGTTCACCGCCCCGGGTGGGTAAGTCGTTGGCACGCCCATGGAAAAGACGCGCCTGCCCATCCCGCTGAAAATATCAGTCCAGGTTCTTGCACGCATCGTTCTGGACGTAGGAATGTACATTTCATGAGTATCCGGCACGCGATCGATGAAACCATAGATATTGTGCTTGCCCGGATTGCACCCGGTTACGATCGACGCCCACGCGACCGACGAAACCGTCGGCAGGACCGATTCCATTCCTGCCAGGCTTCCGGTTTGCATCAGCGCTGCGAAATTCGGCATCCGGCCGTCGGCGACAAACCGGTTGATCAGACTACAAGGCGTGCCGTCCAGCCCGATAATCACTGCCCGCGGCGGCTCATATCGAAGGGTTTTGAGCGGAATCATTGGTGATTACGGACGCGAAAAAACCTCTGGCTCCAAAATCTGCAGAGAACCAAAGGCGAGATTCAGCGAAGAAAAATGGGGTGAGTGAGGGGACTTGAACCCCCGACCTCCTGGGCCACAACCAGGCGCTCTAACCATCTGAGCTACACCCACCACAGGCAGATGCAAAACACTCCCGGCAGGACTCGAACCTGCGACCTACTGCTTAGAAGGCAGTTGCTCTATCCAGCTGAGCTACGGGAGCCACAAGCACGAAACCGTCTGCTGTGAATTGGACGATAAAGATAGCCCAATCCACCCGTGGTGTCAAGCAAAAACCGCATGACAGATCGTATTGTAAAGATCTGTAAATTTGAGCCCTATGTAGACTCACGAAAGAAAATCCGCCTTGCTATCCGGACGCATGTAGGGTATATTTCAACCCGGGAAACCGTGACGCTCCCGGCGAGTTTACAACGTACGGATCGAGGAAACCCCGAATGCGAACGTCCATAGCACTCCTTCTGTTCCTTCTGGCGAGATTGATCGCGGCGCCCGCCGCCCACGCTCAGGGTGGCGTCAGCTGACGGCGCCCCGTGCTTCCGGGCGGGAGCCTGATGAAGAATAGTCTGGCCGTGCAGGATCAGTTGAGGCTCAGCGTACATTACGACTACGAATTCCTGTCCGACCCCCACTACGGGTCTCGCGCCATACCGAACGTCAATCGTGAGCGAACGGACAACGCCACAACCACCCTATTCGCCTCGCACGGCGTTACCGAGCACATCGGTCTTGCGCTCGCCTTACCCTTCCGTTCGGTTACCAACGAGAAGGTGCTGTTGCGCGGACAGAACCCGAATCAGTATGAAGGCGGGAAGTATGTCCGGCATGCTTCCGGCCTGGGCGATATTGTGGTTATGTTGAACTACGCCGCACCCGTCGTGGCGGGCTTTCCAGGTATGTATTTCGGCATTGGTCTGAAGCTGGCAAACGGGTCCCTGGATGCCAGGGACCGGTACGGCGAGCGTTTTGCCGACAACCTGCAGATCGGGTCGGGAAGTGTGGATCCGATTTTCGCGTTTAATGTACTCCATCGTCTTGAAAGCCTGACGGTTTCGGCAGGGGTGTTTACGCGCATTACCTCAAGACAGAACATCTTTGGCTACAAATACGGAAATGAACTGCACGCAACCCTTTCCCTGGAGTACGAGGGCGAAGGCTGGTTGTACGGCGGCGTGAGTCTGAAAAACCTGATCACCTCGAGGGACCGTTATCAGTTCGGCCAGATTACCAGAGAACGCGGAGGCAAATGGATGTACCTTTCGCCCAAATTGGGGGTCAACGTACTGGACAACTTAAGCGTTGAATTTCACCTGCCCGTTGTCGTATTTCAAAACGTGAACGAAAGCCAGCTGACATCGAATTATCTGATTGAGCTGAGTACGTCATATGCATTCTCGCTCTAGGCGATCCGGCATGCACCGTATCGGAAGCACATGCGGCCGGCTCGTTTTTTTTGTTCTGTGCGCAACCCTTTTTCTGGCGGGCTGCTCGCTTTATCTCGACGACGAAGAGCCGGAGCAATTCTACGAGATCGAGGATTTCGAAATCCTGGAACTCGGCGTGAATATTTCCGATATGGTCATGGATCCGAACCAGCCATATCTGTATCTGGCCGATTACGGAAACAACCGGATACTCCGCATCCACCTCAGCGGGCAGATGGCTGTCGACGGGAGCCTTCTGGTCGGTTCCCACCCCGTCGACCTCGATATCACGCCGGACCAACGCCATCTGGTGGTGGGCTTGAACGGCGAATCGAACCTGAAGATCATTGATCTGAATTCGTTTGCCATCGTGAAGACGGTTCCTTTTTCGCTTAATGACATTTCCCATATCGTCTGCGGAAGCGACTCGATTGTCTATGTATCCTCGCTGGATGAACCGCTGTTGATTGCCGTGTCGATTACGGATAACGTCGAAACCAGCGGGAATGTGCGTTCGGGCGCACTTCAGATGAATCACGGGGAACGAAAGCTGTTTGTTGCTGCCAGGAACAATGTCCTGAAATACGACGCCGCAGGACAATTTCCCACCACGGAGACCACTTCCACCCGTTTCAGTTTCTCAGCCAGGGTCAACGAATTCGTTATTGGCCCGGCCAACGAACGTCTCTATCTGGGTCTGGCGGATCCGGAGGACAGGGGCCACGTTAAGGATCTCTGGGCATTCAGCGCCGAAGACCTGACCCTGACGGGAAAATATGAAATCAAGTCTCCTGCACTGGGGCTCGCGCTGAGCCGCGACGGCCGCCGGTTGTTCGTTGCGCCTACCGACGCTGATGAAGCGGGCGTCTTTATCGTTGAGTTCGATACGCAAACCAAACTGGAGACGAGTTACTTTCTGGCCGCCGGTAACCTCAAGGAACGAGGCATCGCCATCGACAGTAACGATCAGTACCTGTACCTGGCGGTGTATACGCCCGGCGATGACGATACTTTCGAACCCTACAATGTCGATTCCTACGATCTGCAGCGAATCAGAATAGATTAACCCCAATCAAAAAAAACAGCAACCCGGCAACGCGACGAAAACCCCTGAAACGGGGCGCAACGGTCGTCAGATCCGCATACTCGCCGGGTCGCCTTGCGACCCTCTGCACCGGAGGCTTCGGAGATGTCGTTACCAGCGTCTCCGCTCCGATTGCTCCCGACTGTGGCAACATCTGTCGGGTGGGACGCTCACCCACTGAAGTTCGGCGCCTTTTCACGGCGCACTAGCGAATCAAGGTTAAATCGCCTTTATCGACTTGCATATAGTCGGTTTTACTTCCCCGAAGAATTGGAAATCCAGGTTGATGCGCGTCAGTCGCCCGCAAGGGTGCGACCCGATTGCGGCGGATGCGCTCGCGAAGATTCCAGTCTATACCTCTTTTCCCTGACTCTCGTGATAGTATCTGCACAGCCGGGAAACAGGGCATGCGTCGCAGGACGGATTCCTGGCGGTGCACACTGTCTTTCCGAATTCAACCAGGTTGATATGCAAAGACCGGGCCTGGCCCTCCGGGATCAGAGGCGCGAGTTCCGTGTGTGCCTTTTCGCGGCTGCATCGCGCGGAAACAACGCCCACCCGACGAAGAATGCGATGCACGTGCGTATCCACGGCGCACAAGTCGCGATCAAACGCAAAAGCAAGTACGATATAGGCCGTCTTGATCCCAATGCCTCGATGTTCGGTCAACAGCGATACAGCGGTCTGATTTGAAAGGTCTCGCAGGAAATCCAGGTTCAGGTCCCCCCGTTCGCGCTTCAGCCAGCGCAGGAACGCCTGCAGATTCGGGGCTTTCGTGTTCGACAGTCCCGCGACGCGTATGGCGTCCTTCAGTTGTGCTTCGTCCGCGACCATCACGTCGCTCCACTCAGGAAACCGCGCGCGCATCCTGTCAAAAGCCCGGTCCCTGTTTTCGTCATTCGTATTCTGGGACAGGATCGTCCGCATCAGCGCATCGAGACTGTCCGGCCGCACACGCTTTCGGTCCCATGCGGCGCCACCGAATGAATCGTCGAGCGCGCTGGACAATTCAGCAATCAGGGCGACGCGCGTCTGGGGCAGCGGGTTATCCCACCAGCCCTTGAATGAACACATCGGCATCTTCTCCGAAATGCTGCTTTCTCTCTGAAGTTCGGGTTCGGCGACACGAGCGGATTTCAGTATCGACGACACACGTCCTCACTCTGCCACCTGCCGCAACCCGCATCAAACTGTGATTTTCAGTGTTCGTAATCCTGCGCCGGATCCGGTTCCGTTCCCGGCGGGAGGCTTGACTTGCGCAACGCAGATACCGATATTTCGATCGATCCGGGAAGGAATGAAACTCGCGTGGTGTGTACTGATTCAGGGATAATGTACCTGATGGTGTACCACTGAACCCCACCCGTTGAGCGTATTTTCGATGTCTATCGACCTCCGGTTTCTGGATTCAGGCAAGGCCATCCGGGACCCCATCTGGGGCCATATCCATATCCCCCAATATATGGTCCCGCTGGTTGATGCCGAAGAATTTCAGCGCCTGCGTGACATCTCTCAGCTTGGTCACGTACTTCTGGTGTATCCCGGGGCGCGGCACTCGCGGTTCGAACATTCGCTTGGCGTCTTCCATATTGCCGGACAGTTTCTTCGTCAGCTTGTCCAGGCGGATCCACCTCTGGAAATAAACATCGAAGACGCACGCGTTCTGCTGGCGGCCAGCCTGCTGCACGATATCGGCCACTACCCGTTCTGCCACGTACTCGAAGAAATGCAGATGTTTTTCTCCGACCACGAGGAACGCGGACGTCAGATCATTCTGGATCCTTCCACTGAAGTCAACGCCGCCCTGGTGCGTGCAGAGACGGATCCCTTTCGGGTGGCTAACGTAATTGACTACAGAAACAACAGCGTGACCATCCCGGATTCCGACCTGCGCCTGGCGCATGTATTGAGTGGCACACTGGACCCTGACAAGATTGACTACCTTCTGAGAGATGCGCGCTACTGCGGGGTACCCTTCGGCGAATCCGTCAATCGGGACCGACTGTTGGGCTCGATTACATTCGACCCTGCGGGACAGCGACCCGCGATCACCTACAAGGGCGTCTCGGCGGTGGAAGCGCTCATATTCACGAGCTATCTGATGTATCGCAACGTTTATTGGCACCACGCCGTCCGGTCCGCCAATGCGATGTTCAAGCGGGGCGTCCAGGACCTGCTCCACCACCCTGCTTCCAGCCTCGGCGAAGGAGACTTCAACAGGGCAACGGAAGCCGACCTGATTCACCGCCTTGAACTGGAGATGGATCAGTTGGGCATCGATCAACGAAACAGCATGATTGGACGCCTGAAACGTCGCAAACTCCACAAGGTTGCCCGGGTCTTCTTTCCACGGGAAAAGGAAGAGGGCCTGACCGTCAGGCTCGAGAGGCTGTATTATCAGCCCGCCGACCGGCGGACGCTTGAAATCGAACTGTGTAAGACGTTCGGCGCGAAGACAGGGCTGAAGCTGAACGGCGACGAGATTCTGATCGATATCCCCCGCCTCGGGAAGAGCCCCGAAGTCAACCTGAATGTCTACTTCGGGTCCCACATTCCCCTTGATAAGGCCGACCCTCTCCGGTTCGACGACCCGGAAGTCTCCATGCTCAAGGAGTACCTGATCGGTAACTTCGAAACGCAGGCCAAGGTCGTGCGTATCTTCTGCGTCGATGAACCGAATCTGAGAAATGCGTTGAAGGCCGAGGTAGTCGACCACATCCTGTCCGCTTAGCCAACAACGCAACGCGAATTAATCTCTCTCTTCCGGTTGGATTTATTCGCGTGGGCAGGCTCCGACCTTCAGTTCAACTGTTTTCGTATCGTTTCGTTGGAACTGTATGCGCCAGTTTGATTTACTGGTAGTTGATTTTACCGCTTTAAGACGCCCGACAGTATACCCGATTTACTCGGACGCGCCAAGACGCTGGCACGCTGCAGGACGCTGATCGGTTGAGTTTTGCCTTGACTTAAATCCGGAAAAGTCCGTAATTCTGCACTGTCAGAATAATATTGCAGGAAATATTCTATACTTTGGCTGCAAATGCCGCCGATGAAAGGTTTCGTCTATGTGGAAGAGAAACCTGACGCTGATGGTCATACCGCACAATAGAGATCAGATGCGCCAGGTCAGGGCCTCCCGCCCCACCGTTTGGGGGCTTGGGGCCGCATTGCTTTTTGGGTGTCTTGCCCTCGCCGTCGTCTTTTATGCATTGGGTTATTTCGTAAACCGAAATCAGGAGACAGAATTTCTGTCATTGACGTCCGAGAATTCCGTGCTCAGGAAACAGGTCGGCCGGTTACAGCAAAAAGTGGAAGGATTGCGGGAAGACGTTAACGACCTCTCCAAAATGGATCGCATGTTCCGTACCTGGGTCAATCTGGCCGAACCGGGAGATGAGGTGCGGAAAATGGGTGTGGGTGGATACAACGCGGGTGCGCCGGAGTGGGAAGGCCGGGTAACCGGCGACATTGGCGAGAGGTTGGGCAGGGCAAATACGGACGTGGATCAGCTCCTGCGGGAAGCCCGTTTTCTCGAAGCCAGTTTCGAGCATATCGCCTCAATCCTCAATCAGAACGAGATCGCCCGCCTGCATACCCCTTCCATTCTTCCGGTACCCCCTCAATCCGGATGCTGGATTTCATCGGGATTCGGCTATCGGACCAACCCCTTTACAGGTGCCAGGCAATTCCATAAGGGAATCGACATCGCCGGTCGGTCCGGCACGAAGATCCTGGCCACCGCCAACGGTCGGGTGGAATCCGTCGGCAAACACAAGTATCTCGGATGGTTCATCTCCATCGACCACGGCCCGGACTACAACACGCTCTACGCTCATTTGTTGAAAAAGCCATCGCTTGGCGTGGGTCAGATCGTGAAACGCGGTCAGGTGGTTGGCAGGATGGGTAGATCCGGGCGCGCAACGGCGCCGCACCTGCATTATGCCGTGACCAAGCGGAGCGGGGATAAGGAATACCCCCTGAATCCACGAAAATTCATTCACGATCAAAAGGATCGGAGGCAACGTCTCTCGCGATTCTAGGGGTCTCTGCCAGTGTAAATCCAATGAAAGGACGCATCGACAATGCGTCCTTTTTTGGTGCCGGGTGCACGCGTCAACTATCTTCGGGTCCGGATCAGCATGACCGCGCCCAGACCCAGGAACAGCAAGTTGGCAGCCCACGCACTCGGGAAAGGGGGCAGGATTCCGTTCCACCCCATTACCCGACCGGCCTGGATGCACCCATAATAGACAAACGAGATCAATAAACAGATTCCTACAAGTAGGGGCTTGCCCGCGCGCTGGGTACGGGCCGAGAGTGAGATTCCGAATAACGCCATTACAAACCCGGTGAACGGAAACGAAACGCGCATGTACCGCGCGACCTGTACCCGAACGACGTCATCGCCGATTCGCTGCTTCCGCTGGACAAGCGCCGTGAGTTCGGTGAAACTCAGCTCATCCGCAGAACGAACGTCCCGGCTGAGATCTTCGGGCGTGAGGGTGACCTCGCGCGCCGGCATTGCCCTGAACCGGGTTAACTGTTCTCCGCCGTCTTCTGAAAACTTCCTTACTTCGCCCCTTAGAAACGTCCATCCCCCGCTGTGCCACCGCATCTCCTCCGCGCGCAACTTATCGACCAGGCGCATCCCCTCATACCTGTCCAGCGTCACCTGCTCCCCGCGGGCTTCATTGCGGAAGTAGGTACCGACGGAGAGAATCTGCTCATCGACGTCCTGAAGGACAACCTGCGACACCATGGGTGTGAAGACGGCTCGAGGTTTGCCCTGGACAATTGCGGCGCGTTTCCGGTTTGATCCGGGCATGACCCGGTCCGTCAGAAAAAACGACGCCGTGCAGACAAGAAGGGCTGCCCCCAGAACGGGCAAGGCAATGCTGTAAAGAGAGATACCCGCGGATTTCATTGCGGCCAGCTCACCGAAGCGCGCGAGATTGCCAAAACAGAAAAGGCTGGCCAGCAACATCGCCATCGGCAGGATCAGGATTCCCATATAGGGGATTGAGAGCGTATAATACAGGAATATCGTGCCGCCGCTAACCCCGCTGTCTATAAAGCCGCTGAGTCTGCCCGCCAGATCCACGACGATGAAAACGGCCAGAAATCCTGAAAAACACAACGCGAGGTATACGTAGAACTGTTTCTGTACGTATCGACTCAAGATGCGCAAGGACGCTCCCCCCACTGATCGAAACGCCACCCCAGCACCGTTCCGAATACGAGCCATGAACCACAGGCGAGAACAATAAAGTTGGGGCTCCACATGGCAACCCACGGAGAGACATATCCTCGATCGGCCAGCGTTTCCCCGCTGATCAGGCAGAGCCACCACAGAAGAAAGAAGCCGATGCTGATTCCCGCCCCGACGGCCGGGCTGCTTCCTCGCACCCGGATCCCCAGCGGTGCGCCAATGACAACGAAGACAATGCAGGCAACGGGAATCGAGAGTTTCTTGTGAATTTCAACCCGGTACCGATCCGCCTGCCGGAGTTTGTGACGTCGAATGGCGGTGTCGGTCCGTAATTTCGTGGCGAGGTCCGCGACGATTCCAAAGGCCGTACGTTCGGTGCCGGGCTCAAAAAGCAGACGCCTCAGTGCGGCGCCCGCGCTGTCAGCGGCTTCAGCCTGCAATGCGGACGCATCCCGCTGGTACGCATCCACCCTTTCCAACATCGCGCCTAATCCCATCTCCCGGTCGGTTCTGTAGTGCGACATGGTGCGTATAAGTTGCCGGCCAGCGTCCCCGAGGCGCAGGCTTTTTTTCCGGAAGCGCGCTCTGATATAGACATCAGGGTCCGCCCTGTCCACCCGATGCCACTCACCGTTCTCCAGGGTTACCAGCGCTTCGTCACTCTCACTGTCAATTTGAACCCGACCGGTCTCGGCGGCAATGGATACCGGATACCCACCGGCTTCGTACTTGTATATCAGGATATCCTTGAGAATCGAAGTCCTCCTGTCGATATCCCCGATCAGAATCCTGTAATTGGCGAAATCCTGAATGAAGATACCACTCCGGTCCTCCAGGGCGACCGTGGGGCGCTTTCGCTGAATGTCACCCATCAGCAATCGGGCCCGGTAGTTGAATTCAGGCAGTACCCGGTCGTTGAAGACAACCAGCCCCATCGCCAGCGTTGTACCGGTCAAAAATACTGGCAGAATCACACGGTAGACCCCGACTCCAAGCGCCTGCATGGCCGAAATCTCGCCGTCGGCGCTCAGCCGGCCGAAGGCCATCAGTGTGGCGACCAGTACCGCCATTGGAACTGCCAGGGCAATCATCCACGCGGTGTTTAACAGAAACAGCTCCAGAACGACACCCGGTGCGATGCCCTTGCCGAGCATCAGGTCCATCTTCTGCAGGATGAGGTCAACGACAAGGAGAAACATGATCACGGAGAAGCCGAACACAAACGGCACGACGTGTTCTTTCAGCACGTACCTGGAAAGCACCATGCCCCATCTCCATGGAACCGCGTGTTTT
>JAGWBX010000007.1 GCA_021295655.1 Candidatus Latescibacterota bacterium | reverse complement strand
AAGATAACCGTCAATTTGGCCACAAAAAGCACAAAAGCCACACAAGGCATCGGTGCGAAACGGCGTATGTCGTAAGGCCGTGATCCTGCAGTTGTTACGTTGTTTCTCGGCGATGCGCCCTGCAACAGGATCGCTGTTTTGTGCCTGTTGAGGCTGATCAGTCCCCCCTTGCGGGGAGTCGCAGAAGCCGAGCCGAACCCTGTGCCCTGTCCTGAGCCTGCGGTCCCTGAGCCGCCGCCCTGCTTGTGGTGCTTGCACTGCTTGTGCTGAGCCTGTCGAAATACGCCTGTCGAAGGGTCGTCGGTGGTCCGGCTGTAGCCCGGATGGGCTTTTTCAACGGGCTGTCAACCATCATGTTCTCGCTCTTTCCCGGGTAATCATCGGGGATCTTGATGCAGTTTCATATCCGTTTTGGGCCTCTTGCGGCCATTGTTCCGAGGGATCGCGCTACCGGAATCTCGACGGCCAGAACGCTTCCGGCGCCGCCTGGAACGTCATCTCCTCCTTGCGGGTCGGGTGCGACAGCGTGAGGGCCCGCGCATGGAGCGCGAGGCTTTTTTCCGGAAATCCGATTCTCGCTCCGTACCGCAGATCGCCCAGAACGGGATGCCCGCGGTGCGCGAACTGTACCCGGATCTGATGATGCCGCCCCGTTTTCGGCCTGACCTCCACCCACGAAATCCCCCGCTCGAACCGCAATCGCCGGAACCCGAGCACCGCCTCCCGGCCTTTGTCTGAGACCGTACTGGATGGTCCCGTCCGCAACAGCATATCCGCCATCCGGCCTTCCCGGGGCGTCTTCCCCTGCACCAGCGCCCAGTAGACCTTTCCGATCCTGTGAGCACGAAACTGTTCCGAAAGCCTGGCCGCCGCCTTGGACGTCCGGGCAAAAACCATGACGCCCGACGTCGGCCGGTCCAGTCGATGCACCAGCCCGAGAAAGGCGTCGCCCGGCTTGTTGAAAGCCGCCTTCACGTACGCCTTTCCGTCTTCCAGAAGCGACCGGTCGCCCGTACGGTCTCCCTGAACAAGCATTCCCGCAGGTTTCCGGACCACGAGCAGGTGGTTGTCCATATAGATGACATCCGGATTCACGACGGTTGAATCCGCATTCGCACGCATGGGCACAATCATCCTTATCCATCGTGTATCAGGACCGGTTGTTTCTTTGGCGTCCGGTGCGGTCTCCTGTCCCGGAAGCGACTTACCCCACTCAGCCACCGGGCGAGCGACAGGCTGGCGCGAAGGACCACTTTGTTGTGTGCCGATCTCTCGCGGTTTTTCCGAATCAGAACACTATCTCACCCGGTTCAGCCCGTTAAGTGCCGCCACCCGGTAGGCTTCGGCCATCGTAGGATAGTTGAACGTTGTGTTGATGAAGTACATGAGGGTATTGCCGCCGCCCTTCTGCGCCATAATCGCCTGGCCGATGTGGATAATTTCAGATGCCTCGGATCCGAAACAGTGAATGCCCAGAATCTCCAGCGTCCCCCGATGGAACAGGATTTTCAGCATTCCCGTGGTCCGGCCCGTAATCTGCGCTCTCGCGAGGTGCCTGAACGAAGCGTGGCCAACCTCGTAGGGAATCCTGTTCGCAGTCAACTCTCGCTCCGTCATTCCCACCGAACTGATTTCAGGCAGCGTGTAGATCCCCGCGGGGATGTCCTTGACCAGGTGGGCCTCGCACTCGCCGAAAACCAGATGCGCGGCCGCAAATCGCCCCTGGTCGTATGCTGCGCTGGCCAGGTTGGGATACCCCACCACGTCGCCCACCGCGTATATATGGCTCTGCGCCGTCTGGTAGCACTCGTTAACGACAACCGTGCCCCGGTAGTCCCGCTGGATGCCGATCTCCTCGAGTCCCATTTCGTCCGAGTTCCCGGTCCGCCCCTGCGCCCAGAACAGGCAGTCGCTGAGGATTTCCTTCTTGGACTTGAGGTGGAGGCGTACGCCATGATCGTCCGCCTCCACACGTTCGTATTCCTCGTTGTGTCTGATCAGCACACCCTGTTCACGCAGATGATAGCTCAGCGCGTCCACAATCTCGTCGTCCAGGAACGTCAGCAGACGGTCCAGGCTGTTGATCAGATTCACCTTGATCTGCAAGCCTCTGAAAATCGACGCGTACTCGCAGCCAACGATCCCCGCGCCGTAAATCGTCACGGACCTTGGATGTTCCTTGAACTCCAGAACCGAATCGCTGTCCACGATAAGGGGATGCGAAAAATCCACGTCCGGCGGATGATACGGCCTTGCGCCGGTGGCGATGACGAAACCGTCCGCGCGATAGTGCCTCACGCCTCCGTTCTGCAGACGGACCTGGATGCCGTGGCTGTCCTCGAACGAGGCGCGGCCGTGGATGACGTCCACGAAATTCCTGGCGTAGAATCCCTTGCGCAGATCGACCTGCTGGCGTATCACGCCCTCCGCCGCCCGCAGAAGATCCGGAAACAGGGAGTCGCCGTATCGGCCCGTATCGACGAGTTTCTGGATGGTGTGCCTCAGCGCCTTACTTGGAATTGTGGTCTGATGGGTGCAGCTCCCACCCACCAGGGACCTGGCATCCACCACGGCGACCCGCTTCCCTTCCTTGGTCGCCTTCATCGCCGCCCCCTCGCCACCGGGTCCGCTCCCGATTACAATCACATCGTAGTGGTTTTCCATAGCGCGCGACTCTGTTTGTGGTTTTAACCCCAATACAAAAAAAACAGCAACCCGGCGACGCGACGAAAACCCCTGAAGCGGGGCTTAACGGTCGTCCAAAAGGACGTTTATTCAGAACACTAGTGACCTGGCGTATCCTGGTCATCCGAAGTCAAATCGCCTTTATCCATTTGCATATATTCTGTTTTACTTCCCCGAAGCGTTACGAATCAAGGTTAAAAAAAGGCGTCGATTCTTGAATCGACGCCCTCCGGATGGATCGATCGAGGATTCTCAAGGGAAGAAGCGGACCCTGGGTCAGGCCTGCCCCATTTTTACGACATCCGCAGCCTGATAGCCCTTGGGACCCTGCACGACTTCAAAGGAAACCACTTCACCTTCCGTCAACGACTTGAATCCCTCGCCCTGAATAGCCGAAAAATGCACAAAGACATCCTCGCCTTCATCCCTTTCGATAAAGCCGTAACCTTTGGCGTCGTTGAACCACTTCACGCGACCTTCTGGCACAGTGCTTCACCACCTTTCAACGTTAGAAACCGACGAAAACCAAAAACGGCAAGGACCGGAACTTCTGATCCTTGCCAGACGCACTACAGGACTGCAAAGGAGACAGAAACTTCATCCTTCCGGTGTCCCGTCCCTGAGATAAATTGCCTGAATTCGGCTGCCGAGTCGCCCGGCTGCCATCCTTTCGCCCCTTCGGCAACCCTGCGTCAGGCTTGCTTCGA
This sequence comes from Candidatus Latescibacterota bacterium, assembly GCA_021295655.1. Lineage (GTDB taxonomy): Bacteria > Latescibacterota > UBA2968 > UBA2968 > JAAXHE01. The sequence continues at coordinate 79,581 of JAGWBX010000007.1, read as the reverse complement.
CAAGCAGCACAAGCAGGGCGGCGGTTCAGGGACCGCAGCTCAGGGCGGCGCTTTCGAAGGCTTGGTGTAAACAACGCCGCGAGACGGGTTGAATCGGCGGATGAATGGTGACATATTGCAGGGACGGAACACCAGTTGATGCATAATAATTCTTTTTTGTTCAATTGTCAACCTTTTTTGACCCAATTTCCAGCTACGTGTTTTCGAATCCGAAAAGGGAATGTCCACATGTCGCGCCCGGTTTTGTTCCGTACGCCGAAGAATATATCCAGGTTATTTGTTTTCAATAAGATATATCCCATCGTTTCGTGATGCCCGCATTGGATTCCAGGACCGACGCGGCGATGTATCCTGAATCCGTACAGTTCGTACTTTCTCCTTGACATGCTCGGACCTCCTCTCCATTTTGGCTTTTTCAACGGACTGCTAGCCTGAGAAGGAGGTCCCGTGCCGGCCTGGAACAGCAGTGAAGAGCGTGAATGCAGACGTCGACTCGAAGAAAAGAAGGCACCCTACTGTCGGTGCGCCGGAGAGGTCGAACACCCGTGCCTGACCGTAAAGGACGACAGCTTCAGTATCGCCCGCGCCAACATTCGCCGCCACGATTGGGCAAAGAGGCACTATGAGGACCTGCTCGAACTGGGTGATTACTATGCCGATCGCTCCGATGCATGGATCGCGCGGATGGTCCCGGATCTGAGCCCCGCGCAGATCTACGGGACATTCTGCCCGGTCTGCGACGCGGACAACACCTACAACATGCGATGGATCGACCGCGACCCCGAGAATCTCGTCTGCTTCCACTGCGGCGCCACCATGACCGATGGGGCCCATCCCGAAGAGGGACGTCTCGAACTGCCCCGTTCCGGCCAGACCCTCACCTATTACATTCGTCCGGAAGAAAAGAACGATCCGGAATTCGCCACAGGCCGCCATGCATTCATCTGGGCGGGGCGCCGGGTTCATTCCTCTTTCAGCGGCGCCATCCGGCAGCAGAAGGTCCACCGCATGCCTGCGGTCGCGCGGAATCTGGCCATCCTCTACCGGATGGAAGGCCAGGACCGTTTTGCCCGCGCGACGGCGGCCATCCTGAAACGCTTTGCCGCGGTATACCCCACCTATCTGTTCCGTGATTACTGGAACACGTACATGGACTGCGATCCCCTGTACGCGTGCGAACTCATGGCGCGGGACAGGGGAGTCGCCCGGTACGAAGTCAACCCGTGTCCGGACCAGAACGCCCGTTCCCCGATGAAGAGCGGACGACTGATTCAGACGTTCTGGGGCTGCGGGCGTCTTTCGGGAGGCGGCGTGCAGTCGGAAGCCCATTACATTATGATGTTCGCCGAAGCCCTGGATCTGCTCTGGAACGAAAGGGACGCCCGAGGGCATCCCTACCTGACGGAACAGGAACGCGAGCGCATCGTCAAAGACCTCCTTGTGGAGGGACTCTTCACGTTCACGCACTGGGAGGGCATCAACAACAAAGTCGCCGGCTGCCGCGAGGGCGAAGTCGCCCTTGGGCGCTTCCTGGGCGTCCCGGGCTACGTGCACCGGGGCGTCGAGGGATTTGAACCGTACCTGAAGGGGTTCTTCAATTTCGACGGCAGTACCGCCGAGGGCTCCAGCTATTATCTCTACGCGGTGGCCAACGTGCGAAATCTGCCCGAAGTCGCCCACGGGTATTCGGATCCGCCGACCTACGAAGGAAAAGACCGTTACGACAACCTCAACCTCTACGAGCCCGGCGGCCCCTACCACACCGTCCTTCGGGCGCGTACGCTGATGACGCTGCCCGACGGCCGCCTGCCCCATACCGCCGACGCGCGCGAGGGGCCGTCCGACTGGCCGTATCCCGCCTGGATTCACAACCTGGGTCTCGTGCGACTGGGCGACGACTTCGCGCCATTTGTCAGGCTGGATACGGGGGACGCGTTCGCGCTCTTCAACAGGCCCGCGGAACTCGAATGCGCGCCGCCGCCGCCCGTGCGGGACCGGTTCTTCCCCGGCTGGCTGCTGGCGATCTTCAATACCGGCTACGCTGGTATGTTCCCGTCCGATCTCAGCGGAACGGCCACCTTTCTGATGAACTTCTACCAACCGGAAGGCCATGACCACCCGGATGCCCTCAACATCGCCATGAACGTGGAGGGGGTGGAGGTCCTTTCCGACCTGGGATACATCGGCGACCATCCGCTCAACGCGAGCATCCGGAGCACGCTCAAGCACAACCTCGTGGTTGTTGACGAACAGGAGCAACTCCCGCGTGACCGGCGACCTCCGGGCAATCTCCAACTGCTCTCGACGTTGCCGGCGACAAAGGTAATTGAAGCCGACTGTGCAGCCTATGAACAGGCGGAAACGTATCGCCGCAGCTGTGTGATGATTCACTCCGGAGCGGGCCCGGCCTACCTCGTTGACCTGTTCCGCGTCATGGGCGGCAGCGTCCACGACTACGCCATCCATGGGGAGGGTCGCATCAGCGCCCCGCCCGCTCAGGATCGGCCGGTCCCGCTGGATGAACGTCCGGGCGTGCTCGGCGAAGATATCGAGAGACTCCGCGCTGGAGTTCCGGAAGGACAGTGGACCGTATCCTGGACCGACGGCGGGATGACCATGCGCGCGCGGATGTTGTCGCCCGTGGACGAAATCATCGTGGGTGAAGGCCCCGGGCAGCGGCACCATTCTGAAATCGGCGCCCGGAACGACTACCTGTTCGCCCGCAAAGCCGAATCCGGGAACGGAAACACGTTTGTCGCCGTCATCGACCACTTCCGGCAAGACCCCGACGTCAGCGACGTTCGACCGCTTTGTCTTCCCAATGACGCCAGCGGTCCGGTGGCGCTTCGCATCGGCCGGCGGACGGGTGACGATACGGTTATTCAGACGCTGGATCAGCGCGATCGCACGTACGACGACGTCACGTTTGCCGGTCGCGTGGCCGTTTACACCCGATGCGAGGACGGCAGGCAATCGCTCTTTCTGACGGAAGCGTCACGGTTTGTTTCCCCCGACCTGGCCGTGGCCCTGGAGGCTGCCTCGATTGGGGGGAAGATCGTGGATTTCGACAAAGGCGGGTTCAGTGTCGACGATAACCTCCAGTATCCCGATGCCCTTGCGGACCATTTCGTCCGGGTTCGGGATCCCGAACAGGACTGCTGGACGGCTTACCGCATCGGGTTCGCGGCCGCCAACCGGATCGACGTGGACGAGTTCCCCTTCAACTCGGGCGTGACCTGGCAAATCCCCTCGCTGTTCTCCATCGAACAGGCCTCGGAGAACACCTTCCAGGTCCGCGCCACAACCCCGGTCCGGCTCTCGATTCGGACGCCGCACCGTCGCGCCTTCATCGAACACGAAGACGGTCTGCGAACGGAACTGGAATCAAGGGTAGCAGCCGGCATGCTGACCCTCACCATCGACCCCGGGAGCCTCCGGTCGGTCGGGTCCATTTTACGTCTCGAATAGATCGACCGGATCGCGGACATGCGGCGTGGGAAAGCCGTCCGGCGGGCAACCCGGAGGTTCAGGGGGCTCCATGCAACATCGGACTTGCAATCCCAATTTGCATGTTGTAGACTCTTGATATCGGCCACCCGGCCCGGCCCCAAAACAACGACGCACATTTTCTTTATCGTCCTTCTTCGGGGACCTTCCCATGTCCACGTTGTCCGCGCGCCACCCCACGTACGAATCCATAGGCGTCCGTCCCCTGATCAATTGCATGGGGACGTACACGATCATCTCCGGCTCCCTGATGCTGCCGGAGGTCCGGCGGGCAATACACGATGCCTCAAAGGCGTACGTGCATCTGGACGAACTGATGGAAAAAGTGGGCGCACGGATCGCAGATCTCATGCAATGCGAATGGGGCATGGTCACCAACGGCTGCGCCGCGGCGCTGTGCCAGGTCACGGCCGCCTGCGTGGCCGGCCTGGATCCGGCTAAAATGAAACGTCTGCCGGATACGACGGGGATGAAGAACCGGGTCATCACGCAGCCCTCTCACAGGCACGTCTATGACCACGCCATCCGCATGGTGGGCGTACAAATCGTCGAGGTCGAGACCCCTCGCGAACTGGAGGCTGCCGTTGACGAATCCACAGCGATGATCGCCATCTTCGGCGACGCGGCCGACCGGGGTACCATCACCGTGCCCGAAATTGTTAACATCGCCCGCAGATACAAGGTGCCAACCTTCGTCGACGCTGCCGCGGAACGCCCGGACGTCCCGAATCCCTATCTGTCGGAAGGCGTGGACGCGGTTGCCTACAGCGGCGGCAAGTGCCTTCGGGGTCCACAGGCGTCCGGCCTGGTTCTGGGCAGAAAGGACGTCCTTCACGCCGCGTTCATGAACGGCGCACCCCACCATTCGCTCGCGCGTCCCATGAAAGCCGGGAAGGAGGAGGTGATGGGTCTGCTCGCCGCCGTGGAACAGTGGGTGCGGCGGGACCACCGCGCGGAATGGAAGGAATGGGAGCGCCGCCTTGAAACCATCGCGAATGAGGTCGCACATATCCCAACCCTGATGACGGACATCCTTCAGCCGGGCCGCTCCAACGTCGCCCCGGTGCTGGCCGTCAACTGGGATCCGGAAACGGTCCGAATCATGCCGGAAGAGGCGAGGCGACAACTCTCCGAAGGCGACCCTCGCATCGAACTCTTCCACACCGGGAGCGGCGTGGAAGTCATGCCCTACATGATGGAATCCGACGAGGACGTCGTCGTCGCCCGCCGCCTCAGGCAGGTCCTGGAAGCCGCGCTGCCGTGCTAGCAGTCCGTTGATAGAGAGCCATTGTGGCCGAAGACGAGGCGCGCAACCGAGTCGAATCGAGCGATTCGGCGAGGGGGTGCAACGCAGTATTTCGGCCGAAAGGGCCGGCCGCCTGTCTGCGTGCACCGCACAGGCAGGCAGCCCGGATGGGCTTTTTCAACGGGCTGCTAGAGCAGCAATCCCGACCGGATAGTCCGGCACGGTGTGTCTCACGCAGCCGGACTCACGATGGAGGCCCTGATGCGCGTTGAAATCGCCCGCCACGCCCTGGACCGCGTCCCCCTCTCCATCATCTTCGACGACTCCACCCTGCTGGTCAATCTGAATTACTTCTTCATGCGGGACCGAAATCCCATCGACGGACAACATCGGCGCTGGGAGGACGTGCCCGTTGTCCACCCGGAGTCCTTCACCCGAGAATTCGCCGAATATTGCCTCGACGAAGGCGTCAAGGGAAAATTCAGCGTCGTACCCTGTCCGGCGGCGCTGGGACGGATCGACCACGGTCTCCCGCTTTTCAGCAGGGAACAGCAGGAAAGCTGGCTCAACATGTGCCGGGAGCTTATCGTTCCCAATTACGACATCACCCCCGAAATGATGACCCACACGTTCGTGGTGGACCTGGAGACGTTGAAGCCCGTGGACCCCAATCTCTGGGAACAGTGGGGATGGAACCGGTTGCCCACGGACCGGGAGGAACTGGTAACGGACTACATCGCGCTTGCCTGCGAGATTCTCCAGAACGTAGGCCTGACACCCGCCGGCGTCACCTCGCCCGGGGGATTCGGCAATCCGCTTGACTTTTACGCACGGTGCGCTGAAGTCGCCTGCCGCCGCGTCACGGGGAATCCCACGCCCTATCTGTTCAAGCGCGTGTTCGACGGCGCCGTGGAGACCCCCGTATGGTACCCGGACCGCGACGCCGGAACGGCCATGGGCGAGATCATCGCGTGCACGGGGGATTGGACCGGGTCATGGACGGGATACGGGGAAGTCAATCCTGACAGGTATATCACCGCCGATCTGCAGGGCGGGCGTCTACCTGCTGTTATCGATGCGGGGGACCCGGCCGTACTCATCAGCCACTGGCAGGGCTTTTACGGACTTCACGACGCCGACCGCCGGGGATTCAACGCCTTCAAGACCGTGGTACGCCGGCTGAAGGAACGCGATCCGGCCGGGGAACGCACCCGATGGCGAAAATGCAGCGAGATTACGACCTACGCCATCATGCGGGAAATGGCGGAACTCGCAGTTGAAGACAACGCCGTCAGGCTCGACCTGCCGGTACGTACGCCGGAGTTGACGCTGCGCTTCACCGGAATAGACGTCAATTCCGTTTCCGTAGACGGCACACCCGTTGCCCGCGCGCGCACCCGGGCCGCCTTCGGAAGTCAGACCTTCTACGGGGAAAACGGCGTGACGTACGTCGCATTCGATCCGCAACGCCGCACGAGTACTGTAATTGTCCAGTAAACCGGAAACCCGCGCTATGAAACTCTGCGACGCATTGGCCATTGACCGCATCGAACTCAGCCTGACCAGTTCCGATCGGGACGGCGCCATCCGGGAACTGATCGAAATGATCGGCCGTTCGGTCCAACTGCCCGATCCCGGCTCACTGATTGGTCTCATCCTGGAACAGGAGGCCGTCAAGACGAGTGGCGTGGACCAGCACGTGGCGATTCCCCACGCCCGGTCGGACGATATCGAAGGCGTGGTTGCCGCGTTGGGCATATCCGGGAGAGGCATCGACTTTCAGAGCCTGGACGGGCAGCCCGTACACCTGATTTTCCTCATTCTTTCCTCCGAAACATCGATGCCGGCCTATATGAGCGTTCTGAGCCGCACCGCGCGCATTTTCGAGGGCGAGGAGATCCGGCGGCAGGTTCTCGGAGCCGCGTCTGCCGATGAGATCATGGAGATCATCCGCACACAGGAGCCGTTTTAGGAGTCGGGGCAGCAGCCGAATGACGAGGTGTCTGGGGAACAGGACACAACTCCGGCTTCTGATCTCTCCGGCAAATACGCTATCGCAATGCATCTGCTATTTATCACACTCTACCGGGAGGACCTTCTCGACGAGGTCCTCTCGAGTCTCGTGGAGATGGAAATCACGGGCGCGACGGTTCTGGATGGAACCCCGATGGAGCGGATCCTGTCCGAGGATGTGCCCATTTTCGCCGGGCTGCTCCCGGCCGGATCCGGCCGTTCCAGCGCTATCGTCGCACCCATGAACGACCGATCTCTTCTCGACCCGCTCATCCGGCTTTTCCAGGAAACCGGTGTTGACTTCACGCAGCCCGGCGTCGGAAGGCTTTTTCTGTTGCCCGCCGATTTCTGCCTTGGACAGGAAAGCGGAGAACCTCCATGAAACTGGTCTTCGCCGCCATCCTGATTGTCGTTATCGCCTTTGTCGGTTCCCGCCTCAGTTTCGTCCACATCCGCCTGCCCCTCGGTGTCAGGAATATCTTTCTCACCGGCATAGAATACCTCCTGGTCGGCTTTCTCCTCGGCGGCGCCGTACTCGATCTGCTTGACACGGCGACCCTTGACGGTCTCTATCCGTTTGTGGGCATGGGCCTCTCCTGGATCGGCATGCTCTTCGGCGTTCAGTGGGAGTTTCGACGGCTGAGTCATATTCCCGGTCGGGTCTTCGGCGTTGCGCTTGTCCAGAGCCTGATCACGATCTTTGTTGTTGCGGTACCGTTCATCCTGCTGTTCAGCCGCTTTTTTTCGTACGAAACGGGCCTCCTGGTCATCGCCGCCGTTACACTGGCGGCCGCGGCATCGGGCACGGCTTCCAGCGGGCTCTCCCTGTTTTCCCGAAATACGCCGTCTCCTGCGCGGCCCCTCATGCGGCTCCTCACGAATGTATCGAACATCGACGACCTGGTCGGGCTTACTGCTTTCGGTCTCATTTCGTGCCTTGCCGTACTGCACGCCGGCACGTCCACCTTCGTATGGATCGGGGTCTCGGCGGGGCTCGGCCTAACCGTCGGTCTACTGATTGTCGCCCTCACCACCTACCGCCTCAGGGACGACGAGATGCTGCTGGTCGTCATGGGCGCCATCACCTTCTCGGGCGGGCTTGCGCTGTACCTCAGCCTGTCTCCTCTCCTGGTCAACCTCATCGCGGGCGTCATTGTCGCGAACCTGGCAAGGGGACGAGCGAGAGGAGGCATTCGCAACGTGCTCCTGAGAGACGAACACTCCATCTACATCATCTTTCTCATCCTCGTAGGCGCCGGCTGGCGAATCGAGTCGGTCTGGCTTCTGGCCCTCGTGCCTGTCTACGTCCTCGTCAGGACCCTCGGAAAGACCCTTGGCGGCTTCGTATCGGTACGCCTGTTTCTGCCCGGGTCCCGGGCGCTGAGCGGCCTGGGTCTCGGCTTGCTGTCTCACGGCGGAATGGCGGTGGCCATCGTTGTCAACCTGCACCAGATCCACCGCTCGGAAGTGACAGACGCCGTGATTTCCGTCGTGCTGCCGGGTATCATCCTCAGCGAACTCATCGCTCCGGCCTCGACGCGACGCCTGCTTGGAAAAGTCCCATGAGGCTGATTCTCGTCTTTATCGCCCTGAGCCTGCTCATGGCATGGGCAGGCGCGACCCCGCCCGGTGACGCGCCCGGCGCTTACACCACCCTGGTTGTAGGTCTGCTCCTGCTTTCCGGGTACGCGGCGGGCCACGTCCTCTCCCGACTGCGCCTGCCGCGGATCACCGGATACCTCTGTGTAGGCATGCTCGCGGGACCTTACCTGCTGGGTTTCCTGACCGATGAAGCCGTCAGCCAATTGGGGTTTCTGAACGAACTGGCGGTGACCTTCATCGCACTGGCGGCGGGTGGCGAACTGCGGGTTGCCGATCTGAAGGACCGGATGAGAGTCATCCTCCTGACGATACTTTCGCTCACGGCCATCGTCTTTACCATCATCACACTGTTCGTCTGGTCAATGCGATCGCTGCTTCCGTTCACCTCCGACTTTTCGAGTCTCCAGGTGCTGGCGGTTGGCATGCTCTTCGGGGTACTTGCCGTAGCGCGGTCGCCATCCAGCGCGATCGCCATCATTAACGAAACACGGGCACTGGGTCCCTTCACAGAGACCGCACTCGGCGTCACGGTCGTAATGGATGTTTTCGTGATCGTACTCTTTGCGGCTGCGATCTCCTTCTGCGAGGTCATGATGTCTCCCGCCGCCGCCCTTGATCTCGGGTTCGTTGTCGCCCTGAGCATTGAAGTTCTCCTCGGTATCGGCGCGGGTGTGGTCATCGGGCTGGCGCTGGGCTTTTACATCGACCGCGTGCGGGCGAACCTTCCGCTTCTCCTGCTGGGCACGGCCCTGTTGGTGACCAGCATTTCACACGGCTTCGCTGGCTACCTCAAAGAGGTCCACAACCTTGCCATCCGACCGGAACCGTTACTCATCTGCGTGACGGCCGGCTTCACCGTGCAGAACGTCTCCCGTCAGGGTTCCCGCTTTATCGAAGCAATCGAGTCCGTCGGCCTTCCCGTATACGTGCTCTTTTTCACGCTGGCTGGCGCGGGTCTGAACCTGGAAGCCCTGATGCAGACCTGGACCATCGCCGTTCTGCTTGTCGGCGTCAGAGCCGGCGCGATCTACCTGGGGGCGTACATCGGAGGGCGCCTCGGCGGCGCCCCGCCGCGCTTCAACCGCATCGCGGGGATGGCCTATCTCACGCAGGCCGGCGTGAGCCTCGGACTGGCGCTGGAGGTCACCCGGCGCTTTCCGGGCTGGGGAGACGCCTTCGTGACGGTGATCGTCGCCGTCATCGCGGTGAATCAGATGATCGGACCCATCGCGATGAAACAGGCGCTGACACGCGCAGGCGAGACCCGGGAAGCCTGATCCCGGCTCTTGTGCGACAACGTTGCTCGCCGGATCTGGCGAAGGCTCGAGTGCGCGGGTTCCCGTTCCGAGGCCGGCCGGGAGCCCGCTCGGCAGACCCGGACGACCGGCTGGCCGCCTGCAATATCAGTCTATATCTTGTCGGTTTGGCTTGTCAGGCCCCATTAATGGCTTACATTAATATAATGAGGGACTTTCTGACGAACTGACGGAATTTCTCAGTGTGTGTCTCCAGGTTGGATATCGCATCATAAAGAATCGCGAGAAATACAACCACATGACTGAAGAGGAAAAACAGCAGCCGCCAGCCGATGTCAGGCAATACCGCAGGCTGTTCGGTCTGGAAATCTATCTGACGCCCGTTTTCGTGACTTCCGGGATTACCATCGTTGCCTTTGTTGTTGGCGCCCTGGTTTTCCGGGAAACCGCAACGGAAGTATTCAAGGCGACACGGGAGTGGCTGACCGCCAATCTCGATTGGTTTTTCATCCTTGCCGCGAATCTCGTCGTGCTGTTCTGCCTCTACGTTGCCATATCGCCCCTCGGTAAGGTGCGCCTCGGAGGTAAAGACGAAAAGCCCGAATACTCCAATGCAACCTGGCTTGCCATGCTCTTTGCGGCCGGCGTGGGGATCGGTCTGCTGTTCTTCGGGGTGGCGGAACCGGTTTACTATTTCCGGAACCCGCCCCTCGGTATCGCCCCCGGGACGGACGAAGCCGCAATCACCGGGATCGCGGCGACGGCTTTTCACTGGGGGCTGCACGGCTGGGCGATCTACGGCGTCGTGGGACTCGCTCTCGGGTACTTCGCGTACAACCGTGGGCTGCCGATGACCATCCGTTCCGCGTTCCATCCGCTTTTGGGCGACCGCGTCTGGGGATGGCCGGGACACGTCATCGATACATTTGCCATATTTGCGGGGTTGTTCGGGCTTGCCACCTCCCTCGGTCTGGGCGTTCAACAGGTCACGTCTGGATTCAACTATCTGTTCGGAATTCCCGCGAACGACACGACGATGGTGGTCCTGATTGTGGCCATCACCGCGATCGCGTTGACATCGGTGCTGACGGGTATCAACGTGGGGATCAAGCGCCTCAGCCAGTTCAACGTCATTCTTGCGACGTTGCTGCTGCTGGCCGTGATTCTGCTCGGGCCGACCGGTTACGCGATCAGCAGCATTGTTGCCGGCATCGGCGGGTATCTGTCAAAGACGGTACCCCTCAGCAACTGGATAGGACGCGAGGATACCGGCTTCGTTCAGGACTGGACCACTTTTTATTTTGCATGGTGGTTCGCATGGGCGCCGTTTGTGGGTACGTTTATCGCCCGCGTTTCGAAGGGGCGCACGGTTCGCGAATTTGTCGCCTTCGTGTTGCTGCTGCCCACGCTGCTGTGCCTGCTGTGGTTCGGCGCGTTTGGCGGCACCGCTTTCCACCAGCACATCGTGGAGGGCTATACCGGCGTAACGGCCAATGTCGAGACGTGGAAGCTTGAAATCGCGTTGTTCAAGATGTTTGACAAACTTCCGCTGTCGACATTGCTTTCATCTGTCGCGATGCTCCTGACCATCGTCTTTTTTGTAACCTCGTCGGACTCCGGATCGCTCATTATCGACACGATCGCGGCCGGCGGCAGGATTGACGCGCCTGTGGCGCAACGCGTTTTCTGGTGTGTAATCGAGGGGCTGGTAGCGATTGCACTCCTGCTTGGCGGCGGTTTGGAGGCGTTGCAGGCCGCCTCCCTGGCAACCGGTCTGCCATTCGTCATTGTCCTGTTGGCAATGGCGTTCTGCGTCTGGAAAGGACTCCGGAGTGAGACTCGCAAAGGATAGATACCTCAGGCGGGCGTGAATGCCGTTCCCCGGATAGATGAAAAAGGCCGATATCCAACTGCACCTGAATCGAACATAGGAGGATGTCATATGAGTTTTCGAGGCTTGCATATACCGTTTCTGATATGCGCGGCGATGCTTCTCCATGCCCCGGCGGCAGTCGGGCAATCGACGGGTACCGTGACCGGCACCGTGGTCGACGCCGAGAGCGGGGACCCGCTGGAAGGCGCGAACGTGTCCATCGCCCTGCTGAACCTGGTGGAGGTGTCGGATGCCGCTGGACGCTTTACCCTCCGCAACGTGCCGGCCGGCACACACGAACTGAGCGTGCAACTGATCGGCTATACGGGCGAGCCGCGCAAGATCACGGTCACCGCAGGCGCGACCCTTACCGTTGCGATGAGTATGGATCTTTCCCTGCTCTATATGGACGAACTTGTGGTGACCGGCACTGTCTTCAAGGAATCTCCCATCAACAAGACGTACGCGGTTGTGGCAGTCGGACGCGAGGAGATGGCGGAGCAGGGTTCTCCGCAGGCCGTCGATTTCTTCAAGAATCTCGGCGCGAGCCACGGCGTGATCGGGGAGCGCAGCAGTTGGTACAACTCAGGCCAGGCCGCCACGCTTTCGGAAAGCATCGCGAACGTCAACCTGAGGGGCCTGGGGGCGTCGCGCACCCTCGTGTTGATCAACAGCCGTCGCCAGACCTACGTCCCGGCGCGACTGATCGGCGGACGCTTTGTCGATGTCAACGTGATTCCCTCTATTGCCATCGAGCGGGTTGAAGTGCTCAAGGAAGGGGCGTCCGCCATTTACGGGTCGGATGCCGTGGGCGGTGTGGCCAACTTCCTCACGCGCCGAAACTTCGAGGGCTTCGAGGTTTCCGCCGCGCACGAGTACTTTCCGGGCGCCGGCGATACCAACGCCGGGGCAATCTGGGGCGGGAAACTCGGAGAAGCCCACGCGGTTGTTTCCGCCGAATGGAGGGGGCGCCAGGCGTTGCCGTCCTGGGAAAGAGACTACCTGCTGCAGCCATGGCACGGCGGGGGGCAGCGCCTGGGATGGTCGAGCCTGGGAAATCCCGGCACCTTCGCCATTGGGGCGCCCGCCCCATGGACAGCCGCCATTCACGCCCCGAGATGCGAAGAATTCGGCGGTTTCAGGGAGTCGTGGACCTGCCGCTTCCGTTATCAGCAGTATGAGAATCTAATCGAGGACATGAGCCACACCCGCGCCTTTGCCGAGATCAACGGGAAGCTGGAAAATGGCGCGGAATATCACGTGGAGGCCCTGTGGGCGCAGGCCAAAATCCCCGATTGGTACACGACGCCGTCGTATCCGCCGTTCCCCCTCACGGATACGAGCATTATGGAAGTCGCGCCGGAGCACCCCGGCCGCGGTGCTTTCTGCGAGGACTACGGCGCAGACCCGAACGATCCATACTACGAGGCATGCCAGGGAGGCGAAAACTGGTATTTCAACGGTCGTCCCTTTGGAAACTCGGGCCCGGGCCGCACGCTGGACCGCGACGCCCGCACGTGGCGCGCGGCGGCTTCCCTGAATGGCGATTTTGTGGGATTCGGCGACCGGGAGAACCATTTCGATCTGGGCCTCTCTTACTCCCGCACCGAGGGCAACTACAACCTGCCGGGTGTGTACATCGAGCGGCTTTTCCTCGGATTCCGCGGCTTCGGGGGGCCGCGTTGCGGCGTTGGCGTGGTTGCGGACCGCACGACCCTTGCCGGGATGCGCCTCGGCCCGCTGGGCGGCAAGGCGGCGGGTCAGGGCGACTGCCATTACTACAATCCGTTCGGCAACGCCATCGAGTACGCGGACCAGTATGGCGCGCCATTCGCATCGCGGGCGAATCCGGATTACCGGGCCGCGCTGGCCAACAGCGCCGAATTGCGGCAGTGGCTCAATCAGGAAGTGGACATGCACAGCGGTGCCGACATGCTGGTGGCGGACGCGACGCTGACCGGGACCTGGATCGAGGACGTCGCCAGTTACGCGGCGGGCTACCAGTTCCGTCTGTTCAATGCCAGCGGGGACCCCAACGACGAGGGCGACGTCACCATCAATCCCTGTCCGGTTGTGGGGGACAGGAACTGCTCGGCGGAGGACCGGTTCGGTCCCTATGCGTTCACGAATGTGCATCGGCCTTATGATGAATCCCAGACCGTGCATCGTTTCTTTGCGGAAACGCCCCTGAGCCTGGGGGAGTCGTTTGACGTCCAACTCGCGGCCAATTACGAGTTTCACGACGTGGCGAGCAGTTTCGATCCCAAATTCGGGTGGCGCTATCAACTGATGGAATCATCGGACCAAACCCTGTTCCTGCGCGGCTCGGTGCAAACGACGTTCCGCACGCCGTCCCTGGACGATGTCAATGAAAGTCCGCTCTCGACGCTTGAGTGGATCAACGAGACGGGGGCGTATCAGACGGTGGACAGAATCGGGAGCAGGGACCTCAAACCCGAACGGGCGTTTACCTTCAACGCGGGCATCGCCCTGGTCACCGAGAAAGGATTTGAGGCGACGCTGGACTACTGGAGTTACGATTTCAGCGACGTGATCGGTCCCATGCCCCACGGCGCCATTACCGCCCTGTACGCAGACGAAGCGAACAAGGAGGCTTTGAAGCAGTTCATCGTGTGTCCGGACGGGATAGGCACCGGTACGTGCGCGGCCTCGGAACTCGAGCGGGTCCAGGTGGACGTCGTCAACTGGCCGGGGCTGAAGACCTCGGGAATCGATCTGCATCTGGGTACGCGGGTCCCGCAGGGAGCGGGACTGTTCACAGCCAGCCTGGAAGGCACCTATACGCTGGCGTACGAGACAAAGGCCCTCATGTTGGGCAGCCTGACGCTCCAGGAAGAGGCGGACGCCGCCGGCTACCTGAATTTCGGCAATCCCATCGCGACGTCGCTTCCCAAGTTCAAGGGCCGGATTTCGGGAAGCTATTACTGGCAGGACTACAGTCTCGCAACCTATCTGAACTACATTTCGTCCTATGAGGACCGCGGGTCGATGGGCTCCGATAATTCGGATATCAAGCGCATTTTCGGTACCATCGAATCGTATGTAACGTGGGACATGACGTTCCTGTGGAACATGCCAAACGGGTTGAACATCGCGCTATCCGGGATGAATCTGCTGGACACAATGCCTCCTCTTGTGAATATCGAGCAGGCGTATGACGGCTTCACGCATGACCCCAAGGGCCGGCGGCTGAAGCTGGCCGTAACCTATCAACTCGGGCGATAACCTCCCATTTTTCTGTACGAATATGCAAAGGGCATCCGCCAGTCGGTCGGATGCCCTTTGCTTGGTTATTTCACTGCAATGGGAGCCATACCGGTACGGCCGAGGAAAGCGTTGCAATCTCAATTATCGAACGGCATATTATTACGGGGAGCAACCTGCGGTTCACACCCTCCTTAATAGCAGAGGAAGAAACCGTCAATTGTTTTCAACTCCGGGTATTGACGACGTTCGCGAGATGCCGCGCAACCATGTGAGTACCGGGACTCCAGATGCTCTCCGCCCCCGGAACAGGCGGTCCGCCCCCGCGCGACCCGCGTTTCTGCATCACCTGGAATTGACATGAACAAACGCAAAGACTATCTCTCCTGGGACGAATATTTCATGGGCGTTGCACTGCTATCCGCCCTGAGGAGCAAGGATCCCAACACCCGCGTGGGCGCATGCATCATCAACGGGAAGAAGAAAATCGTGGGCATCGGCTACAATGGCCTGCCCATCGGCTGTTCCGACGACGAATACCCGTGGGCACGAGAAGGCGACTTTCTCAACACCAAGTACCCGTATATCTGCCACGCCGAGCTCAACGCGATCCTGAACAAGATCGACATGAACCTCTACGACTGTACCATCTACGTCACCCACTTTCCCTGCAACGAATGCGCGAAAGTCATCATTCAATCCGGCATCCGGGAAGTGATCTACCTGGCGGACAAATACGCGGAGACGGAGTCCGTGCGAGCCTCGAAACGCATGTTCAATAGCGCCGGCGTCGACTACCGTCAACTCACCGGGCATAGAGAACACCTGCACATCGAATTCAGGGACCTGGCCTGATAAGGAAGCCAATATGCCCAGCGCCGACTCCTGGTTGCCGGTTGGATCGGACCTGCAGACCGTTACCGCGAGGTACGGAAATCCGCTCCAGGCCCTGTCATCGGCCGAGATACCGGCCATCCTTCTGAGGCAGGCCTATAACCCGGACCACTGTGCGGGGCTTATCGGCCGTTTCATCGATCGGGGCCTGATGCGGGATCCGGCGGACGCGGAATCCGACGACGCCCGCACACGAATCGACGTCGGCACGAGCCTGGGAAATATGGGTAACGACCGGGAGGGGTTCCTCAAACACGCCGTCCGGACCCACGACCTGTTTGAACACCTCTTCGACGGCTTCGACAACCCGGTTGACGTTATCTACAACAACCTCACCGCCCTCGCCGCGGGCAAACGGGTGGTGACGGCGCGCGAACCCGACGGCCGCCTCTACGGTCCCGCCATCTTCCGAATCCATTACACCCACCACGCCTACCAGCCGCACATCGACCACGTCACGCTGCGCGAAAAACGCTTCAATTACGAGGTCTCCCGTTTCGAGCACCAGTTCGCGGGCGTACTCTGCTTCCAAAACGCGGCCCAGGCAGGCCCTGCATCCCAGGCCATCCTGCATCGCTGCCTGTGGACGGAAGACGTTGAGTCCCACATTGCTGCAAATGCTTTTCACGAATACGCCAGGTTGAACAACGTCGAACACTGCCGCGTTGACCTCGAACCTGGTGATCTCTACTTCTTCAATACCCGATGCATCCACGAGGTTCCCGCAGTGGCGGGCAGCGATCCCAGAATTGTCCTGGCCGTCTTCATCGGCTATTCAGACGACGACGGCGAGATCTACGTCTGGTCGTAGCATTGTCAGGGAGCGCGTTGGGTTCTGTCGCGTTCACTCGCTGTTACTTGAAAAGAAACCGGGGCCGGATTCCGGGAGGCGCAGCGATGCCAGAAGCCTTGTACCGGGGAATTCTCCTGACTGAACGTCCTGTCCTCGATGACGTCCGGTCCGTACTTTTCGACTACCGCGCCATGCTGCTCGCGGCGATGGCCGCCATCGCGGATCGATACGAACGCACGCCCGACTATCCCTTCATTGACACCAAACTGGACCTCATCACGGGAGAGGACTTCGCCGAGGACGATCCACTGAAGGGTCCGAACGCGGTCTATGGCTGGATACAGGGGCGCGGTCTCGAGTCCCTGGCGGGACACTGCCGGTGGATGCGTCGCCACAATCTGGCGCCGGAACTGCGGCAACGCCTCGAGCATATCGCGGCGGACGTACTCCAGGTGCTGATCGATATCCGTGCCCGGAACGCCGGTCACCTGTCCTTTTTCATGACTCGCGAGGGAGACCCGTTTACGCCGGACGAGAAAGGCGGGATCCGGACGCTGACGCTCACGGAGGAATCGAGCTACGGGTTCAGCGACCTCTTCAGCTCCAAGGGCATGGTTGCCGCGGCGAGATACCTCGGATTGCGTGACGCCGAAGCGGAAGCCATGGAATATTGCCGCCGCGTGGACGATGCCATTCGCAAGGGCCGGTTCACCACCGACCAGATATCGCTGGATCCCGGGAACCCAACGGCACCCCGACCGGGCCGCCACCCCCACGGCGCATTCATGATTCAGATCGGCGCCGCTGCCCTGTTGGCCGAACACCGCATTCCCGGCAGCGTGGCAATGGGCCTGCGCCTCATCGGTCACGAAATGCAGACCTACGTAAATCTGAACGGGCGGGTTCCGCGTCTCCGTGAGTACGACTTCTGGGAAGCCGTGGACGACGATGGCGGGCCCTACGAGGAGGACGGGAAAATCCTCTCCGATCCGGGCCATGTCCTCGAATTTATCGGTCTCACGCTGAAGTTCACCTCGGCCGTCAGAGAAAACGCGCTGGCGGATGCCGGACAACTGAAGGAAATCTCCGGCGTCGAAGCCCATATGCCTGCTCTGCTCGCGCATACATTTGCAGGGGGTTTCCAACCCGGCCCCGGCGGCATCTGCAAGATATTTGACCTGGTTTCCCGCACACCCGCCAATACCGACATGCCGTGGTGGAACCTGCCCGAAACGCTGCGCGCAGCCGCGTACTGCTTTTCGATTGCCCGATCCACGGCACAGCGACAGAACGCCCTCGGCATATTCAGCGCCTGCCACAACGCCTTCACAAGGCACTTCGTTCGTCCGGACCTCCATCTTATGTCCTATCAGACCCGCAACGAAGCCGGCCGGGTCGTACCGGTGATTCCCGCAACAGCGGATGCGGACCCGGGATACCACACGGGGCTGAGCATCATCGACGTGCTGGAAATCTTCGAGAACGCTTGTGTTCTGTCCCAGAAATAAGTTGCCTGAATTCGGCCGTCGAGTCGCCCGGCTCGCAAGGCACCTCCGACCTGGGCAGGTCGGATGAATCGGCCTGCCTGTGCGTGCTATCTCACGCACGCAGACAGGCGGAAGAATGGCGAGGTATTTTTGGGACAGGACGCTAAACCTTGATTCGTAAGTCTTCGGGGAAGTAAAACCGAATATATGCAAGTCGATAAAGGTGATTTAACTTCTGATTGCCAGGATACACCGGGTCACTGGACGTGAACTGAATAAACGTCCTCTTTGACGCCCGTTACGCCCCGTTTCAGGGGGTTTCGTCGCGTCGCCGAGTTGCTGTTTTCCTCGAATTGGGGTTAACCATTTGCGCTTTTGAGCCAGGCATGCGCCTCGAGATCAGGAACCTGTCGCTTCGATACGGCACAAAAAAACCGCTGTTTCAACGAGTGGAACTCACCGTCGACAGCGGGGATTTCGTACTCATCCATGGCCCGTCGGGAAGCGGTAAATCCAGCTTCCTCAGACTGCCCAACCGGCTGCAGGAACCTTCCTCGGGCAACATCCTGCTTGACGGCGAACCCGTGACTCGCCACAACGTCACGGAACTGCGGCGAATGGTCGGTTACGTCCAGCAGACGCCCGCAATGGCCGGCGGCAACGTGCGTACCAACCTGACCATGTCGTTCACCTTCAAATCCGGACGCGAAAGACCGTTCCCGGACGATGACCGGCTCAGAGTCCTTCTGAACGATTTTCTGCTTCAGGACGTGAACCTCGACGACGACGCGGAAACGCTTTCCGTAGGCCAGAAACAGCGGATAGCCCTGATCCGTACGCTGCTGTCCGAACCCCGCTTTCTCCTCTGTGACGAACCCACTTCCGCCCTTGACCCCGAGTCCAGATCCGTGGTCGAAGCGTGGCTGGAACGACTCGCGCTGGAACAGAACATCGGCATTGTCCAGGTTACGCACCTGGACTTCACGCCCGTTCGGGTCAGCGCCCGGCGTTACCGGCTCGACGGCGGTCTTCAGGAGGTCTCCGCGTGAACCTGATCGAGATCTCTCCCTTCCAACTGCTTCTGTGTCTCGTATTCGTCCTGATCGCGGGTACCGGCTCGGTTATCTTCAGGCTCAACCTGGAAAAGGACCTCGCGTGGGGCACGGTGCGCACCTTCGCGCAGCTCTTTCTCGTCGGCTACGTTCTCAAATACATCTTCCAGATCAACAACCCTTACCTGATTCTCATCGTCTTCGTCTGGATGGTCTTCTGGGCGGCCCACGCCATCCGCGGACGGGTAAAGGAAAAGGAAGTGGCCTACTTCGTGCCCACTTTCATTTCGATGGTCGCCAGCTACACCACCGTGTCCATCCTGGTAACGGCCGCTATCGTCCAGGTCAAGCCCTGGTACACGCCACAGTACTTCATCCCCCTGGGCGGGATGATTATCGGCAACTCCATGAACGCGGTCACGATCGCACTGGAACGCCTCTTCTCCGACCTGCGCAAACAGCGGGACCAGATCGAACTCGCACTCTGCCTGGGCGCCACCTACCAGGAAGCCACGGCCACCATACTGCGCGACGTGGTAAAGGCCGGCATGATTCCCTCCATCAACGCCCTGATGACGGTAGGCCTGGTATCTCTGCCCGGGATGATGACAGGTCAGATCCTGGCCGGATCGGATCCGATGACCGCCATCAAATATCAGATCATCGTGATGCTGATGATTGTTGCCGCCACGGCCATCGGCTCAGTCTTTGTGGTACACGTCGTCCGCCGCCGCTGCTTCACCAGGGCGCATCAACTGGTTGTGTAATCCGCCTAGACCGTCTCCCCCGACCCGCCATCGAAATTGATCGCGGCGCCGGTAATGAACGCGCCCCGTTCGGACACAAGAAACGCGATCAGATCGGCCACCTCACCGGGTTCCCCCATCCGCCCCAGCGGCACGTCCTTTCCCAGTTCTTCACACCAGGCATCGAAATCCAGGTCGCTGCCGGACGCCGTCCACGCCCGCTGTGCCTGAGCAGACCTGATGTTCGTCAGACATACCGTGTTCACCCGGATCAGATGTTGCGCCAGGTCTTTGGACATGGCTTTGGTCAAAGCGATACCGGCGGCCCGGCTCACCGACGTGGGCACGGAGCCCGGTCCGGGCGCCTTGCCTCCCGGATGCGTGATATTCACGATGCTGCCCCCGCCGCGGGCCTTCATATGCGGAACCGCCAGCATTGAACCGCGGACCGCAGCCCAGAATTTCAAGTCGAAGTCCCCCTGCCAGACGGGCTCGGTTGCGTCCTCGAAGTGATGGCCTTCCGAACGACCCGCGTTGTTCACGAGAATATCGATACCGCCGAATTCGGACACCGCCGCGTTCACCAACCGCTCCAGATCCGAGGTTTGCGTCACGTCCGCCCTCACCGAGAGCACCTCGGCGCCGGTTTCCGATCTGATGGCCTCTGCCGCGCTCGCCAAAACGTCCTGCCGCCGCGCGCACATCGCAACCCGGCACCCCTCACCGGCCAACTTCAGGGCAATCCCTCTTCCGATGCCCTCGCTGGCCCCTGTTACCAGCGCCACCTTACCCGACAGATTCAACTCCAGCATCTCGGTCCCTCCTTGAGTCGACACCCGTGCCGCTTAAGTAAACGAACGATGTCTCATTCCGGCTGCGCCACGCGCGACGGGATTTCAGCCTCCCGACGTCTTGTATACAGTCTTTGACGTTCAACCCGCGGCCCAGCGCACGCCCTGGCAGAGCATGGCCTGTACCGGAGGCCGCGCGAACGTGCCCGGGCCGTGGCCGAGCGCCGTGTAGAAGACCCGGCCCGATCCGTACGCTTTCACCCACGCAACCGGAAACGTCCCGCCATGCCATTGCGCGGACGCGAGAATCCGCAGCTGAGGTTCATACGCCGAAATGTAGATTTCGTCGTCCACCTCGAAATCCTCGATACCCTCCATCACGGGATGATCCGGGTCTTCCACCTGTACGGTAAACGTCAACCCGGGCGGGTGCCAGTTGGCATGTCCGCCCAGGAGGTCGCCCGCCCGCCCGTCGATCCACCATCCCGATCCGTGAATCCCCACCAGACCCTTGCCGCCGGCGACGAACCCGAAAAGGCCATCCTCCTGCGCGGGCGTCAGATCCGGTTCGCGGGCGATCGAACCGTCCTCACGCTTAACGGTGCGCGTGAACCCCGTTCCGAACACGCAGACATCGTAAGGGTCCAACCCGCTCGCCAGCAGGTCCTTGTCCGCGCTCAGTTCCACGGACAGGTCGGTCTGGTCGTTCAGAAACCCATGGATCATCCCGGCGCTCTGATCGAAGCCGTGATTCGCTCCCGACAGGATCAATACGTTCATTGCAATGCCTCCTCTGGAAAACCGATGCCCTTCGAATTTCGCGGCGGCGCCCCGGACGGTCGTTAATGCAGGGGGGCCACGCCATCGCGAACGGGCGCCCGAACTGTATGCCGAAAGGCGTCAGCAGAACCTGATGAATTCCTTATCTAATTGATTTTATTCATCTTCTATCCAGTAACCACACGTCGTACAAAACATGCATTGCGAGAATTCCGATGTCAATGGTTTTTCGCGGCGTCGGCATTGCAGAAACGCGCCCCTTGATTCGGATTCTCATATCCCCTAAATTCAACGGGGCGGCGATTCTGCACCCGGGTGCGGGAATCCGAACCGCCCCTGATTGAAATTCACTTTATCCGCGTCAATCGACGATTTCAGGATTGCGACGAAATGTACGAAGGTGAACTCAGGGATTGGTACGCTCGTTCCCCCGTGGAGCGTTTCGTCGAGTCACAGAAACTCTGGGATATATTCCTGCTTTTTGGAGGAGACTTTGAACCGAAGCCCGATACCCAAAGCCCTTTCCACGATATTCAATTCCAGAGTCCGAGCGCTGCTGATGGGCGGTCAAGCCTGTATCCTTTACGGAGCGGCGGAGTTCAGTCGGGACATCGATCTGGCGATACTGGCATCGGCCGATAATCTGAATCACCTGCAGACTGTTCTTGATCGGTTGCAGGCCGAAACAATGTACGTGCCTGATCTGAGCCGAGAAGTACTCGAACGGGGACATGCCTGCCACTTCAGGTGCGGTGCTCCTGGTGTCGAGGGGCTTCGAATCGATGTAATGGGTAAGCTGAGAGGTTTGCCGAACTTCGAAGTGTTGTGGAATCGGCGGCTGGAGATCGTACTTCCCGAGGTCTGTGCCGTACCGGTGATGGCCTTGGAAGATCTGGTTCGCGCGAAGAAAACGCAGCGTGACAAAGACTGGCCGATGATCCGTCGCCTGATCGAGGCCGACTACTATCAGCGTCATACCACGGCTTCTGAAGAAAACGTGCGCTTCTGGCTCGCAGAGTGCAGGACGCCGGACATCCTTCAGGAGATCGTGGGGAAATACCCTGGTTTAACCCGTGACATGGTCGAGAGCCGACCGCTTTTGGGAAGTGTTCTGGCGGGACGGCGTACGGACGTCGAGGGTCTCCTTTACGACGAGGAAGATCGAGAACGCAGGCTGGACCGTAGCTACTGGGCGCCCCTTAGAGAAGAATTGGCTGCATGGCGCCGCCGGCGAGGATGAATTCGACAAAGGGATTCTGCCACTCGGAGCTGTGTCATGGCTGCCAGGCCGTTGAGCGAAGCCATCCTGAATTACATGGTCTCCTGGACAAAGATGGACTGGCCGCCGGATTGGGAGAAGGTCTTCGGCCGTCCGGGCCCGCTGGTTGTGGAAATCGGCTTCGGCACCGGCGAGTTTCTGGTGGACCGGGCCCTTGTGCATCCTGAGATGAATTTCGTAGGAATCGAACGATCCTGGGTGTCGGTTCAGCGGCTGTTCAAGCGGCTGGAGCGAAGTCAGCCGGAGAACGTGCGGGTGGTCCATGGAGGAGCGGATTTTGTGCTGGAACACCTCATTTCGGCGGAGAGTGTCTCACATTTTTATATCAACTTCCCGGATCCCTGGCCAAAGGAGCGCCATCACGGCAGGCGCCTGATCCAGCCCGCATTTGTCCAGGCGCTTTCGGAGCGGCTGGCGCCGGGCGGGACGGTGACCGTGGCGACCGACCACCAGGGATACGCATCGTGGATTTCGGAGATTCTGGAAGCGCAGCCGTTTTTACGGTCCGGCTTCCAGTCCCCGTCGGTGCTCAGGTTGCGCGGCAGGAAGCCCACCAAGTATGAACGAAAGGCCCTGGATGCCGGCGTTCCCGTTCGTTATTTCGTCTGGCGGCGCGAAGCCGGCGGCGTCCTGGCGAAAACCGTTGAAAAGGTTGGACCGATGCCGAATATGCTTCTGAAAGGGAAGTACGACCGCGCCCGGTTGCCGGCGGATTTTGAGGCCTGTTCATGGCGGACGGACCATCGCGGCGTGACGGTGGTGATCAAGCTGCCGGCCGTCTACACGGACCGGAACGGGGACTGTCTGGTCGAGGCGATGGTCAGGGAAGGCTCATTCTCCCAGCACTTCGGCGTGCTGGTCCTGGCGCGTCCCGGAGACCGGGTGTTGATCAAACTGTCGCCAATCGGGCAGCCACGGCCCACCTGGGGGGTGAAGCAGGCAGTTGGCAGGGTGGGAGAGATGGTGCTGGCGCTCTGTTCCGGGCTGAGTGTGGTGGAAAGCGCAGTGGGCCGTTAGTGGTCTGTCCCGGAAATAGATAGCTTGAATTCAGCCGTCGAGTCGCCCGGCTCGCATCCTTCGACAAGCTCAGCACAAGCAACGTAGCGAGACGGGATGAATCGGCGGCCTAACAGCCCGTTGAAAAAGTCCATCCGGGCTACCTGCCTGTGCGGTGCACGCAGACAGGCGGCCGGCCCTTGCGCGCCGAATCGCTCGATTCGACTCGGTTGCGCGCCTTGCCTTCGGCCACAATGACTCGGCCTCGCCTGCAGAGCGACTTTATCAACAGACTGCTAAGGGTGAGATATTTTCGGGACAGACCACTACGAAAAGATAATCTGCGTGTTTCCATCGAGAGGCTTCACGGAACCGATGATCCGCGCCGCTTCCTCTCCGGCGTCGTGCAGGGCGGCCAGGAGGCTCCGGCCCTGGTGGGGCGGAACCGAGACCAGCAAACCCCCGCTGGTCTGGGGATCGACGAATACCTCGTCGTGCGGTTCAGGCAGGGCCGCGTCACAACGGGTCGCGTCCCGGATGAGTTCCCGGTTGGCGGCGTTGGCGCCGGTACCCACGCCTTTCTCATACATTTCAAGGGCCTCCGACATCACTGGGACCTCCGCCGTGGAGATCTCCAGGGTGAGCCCGGAGCCCCTCGCAATCTCGAGGGCGTGGCCGGCCAGGCCGAAGCCGGTCACGTCGGTAGCCGCGTGGACGTCGAACCCGGTCATGACGTCAGCCGCGGTTTTGTTGAGGGCGGCTGTGACGTTCAGGCATTCCTGCATCGCCGCGTCCGAGACCCATCCTTTGAGATTTGCATTGAACAGCACGCCGCTGCCGATGGGCTTGGTCAGGATGAGCAGGTCGCCCGGCCGGGCGCCTGCGTTGTGCCAGTATTTTTCAGGGTGCACGACTCCGGTCACGGACAGGCCGAATTTGGGTTCCTCATCGTCGGTGGTGTGCCCTCCCGCCAGTACGGCGCCGGCTTCCGTGATCTTGTTGAGGGCGCCCTCGACGATGCCCTCCAGGACCTCCGGCCCCAGGCGCCGGGATGGAAATCCGATCAGGTTCAGGCAGGCGATCGGCCGTCCGCCCATGGCGTAGACGTCGCTAAGGGCGTTGGCTGCACCGATCTGTCCGAAAACGTACGGATCGTCCACCGGAGGCGTGATGAAGTCCGCCGTGAGCACAAGGGCGGTCTCGTCGTCCATTCGGTAGACGCCGGCGTCGTCGCTGGACTTAAAACCCACCATCAGATTCGGATCGGCGTTTTGCGGCAGGCCGTCCAGAAGTTTCTTCAGTCCGACCGGACTGACTTTGGCCGCTCACCCGCAGGTCCGCGCCAGGCTGGTGAGCGTGTGTTTCTTCCTGGTGAATGACAACACAGGGATGCCCCCGGAGATTTGTGCGCATTACGATCCGCGCTGAAATAGATACGGGAAAACAGCCGTGATCGCAACCGCATTCCTTCTGCACGCTCCAATGACCTGTCCCCGCGATACCTCGCGTTTTTCCACGATACGGTCTCGATGAACGGTGAATTCGAAGCAGCAAACGCACTCTCGTTTGAAAACGTCTCGAAAGCCTACGATGCAGGCGTCGGATTGCGTTTTGCGCTTCGCGGCGTGTCCTTTGTCGTTAAGCCGGCCCGAAGGGTAGCGGTTGTGGGACGCAGCGGGAGCGGGAAGTCCACCCTGCTGCACCTGGCCGCGGGCATTGACGTTCCCACGGACGGAGTTGTGCGCGTGGGCCGGCGGGACCTGAGCGCACTGTCGGAAGAAGCTCGAACGAAACTTCGGAGGGACGAGGTTGGGCTTATCTTCCAGTTTTTCTATCTGATGCCGCACCTGCCGGTGGCGGACAACGTCGCGTTGCCGGCGATGATTGCGGGGGAAAAGCCCCGATTGTACCGCACCCGCGTGATGGAGCTCCTGGAACGCGTGGACCTGGCCGGCCGCGCCGGAGACCCGGTGCAGAAGCTGTCCGGCGGCGAGCAGCAGCGTGTGGCCATCTGCCGGGCATTGTTGCGCCGGCCCGGTTTGCTGCTGGCGGACGAACCGACGGGGAACCTGGACGACGAGAACGGACGGCGGGTGATGGACCTGATGATGGAACTGGTTGAGAATGAGGGTGCGACGCTGGTATACGTGACACACAGTCGGGAATTCGCCACACTGGCGGATGAGGTCTGGGAACTGCACAGCGGAGAGCTGAGCCATCCGTCCTCGCCGTGCGCCCCCGCGTGACCCGCCCAAAGCGGCGAGCGCATTGTACGTTGACCGCTCTTTGGAGATCAGGGGCGTTCTGTTGATCCGCTATTTCGCAAAATCGATTGGCGCCCAACTGCGCGCGGGAGGCAGCCTCTATTTTCTGACGGTATCCGGCGTGGCGCTCGGTGTTGCTTCAGTGCTCTCCATTCAGATTGTGAATTTCAATGCGCTGGCCGCGTTTGAGGGTACCGTGCGGGCGGTAAGCGGGGAGGCGGACTTGAGCGTGCTGGGAAAAACGCCTGCGTTTTCGGAATACCTGTATCCCGAAGTGCTGTCCGTGGAGGGTGTGGCGGCGGCCTGGCCGTTGTACCGGACGGACGTCGCGCTGGCGGGCCGGGAGCGGTTCTTTCTGGATGTGCTGGGGGTCGATTTCTTCACGCCAATGCGGATCCCATGGCGGGGGGACCCCGGCGATTTCTCCTCCGCGCTCGCGGGAGACGGTTGGAGCGCGGTCACGCCGGCCCTGGCTGAGCGGTTCGGCTGGTCCGTGGGCGATACGTTCGAAGTGCACAGCGGGGTTCGGCGGGTGCGGTTGCGCGTGGGGGCGCTGGTGGATTTCCAGGCGTTGAGCCCGGCAGCCAGCCGGAAACTGGTGGTGATGGATATCGCGCAGGCGCAGGCGTTGCTGGGGCGAAAGGGTGAGCTTCATCAGATTGACGTACGTGTGGCCCGGGGCGCCGACGCCGCCAGTGTCCGAAGACGATTGCAGGAAAGGCTTGGACCCGGGGTGCGCGTGGCGTCGCCCGGCCAGCGGTCGGAGCAGGCGCAGGGACTGCTTTCGGCGTTCAGGCTGAATCTGTCGGCGATGAGCCTGATCAGCCTGTTCGCAGGGTTGTTTCTGGTTTACAGCAGCACGCAGGCGGGGCTGTTACGGCGTCGGACGGAGTTCGGACTTCTGCGCTCGCTCGGCGCCACACGGGCTCAGGTTCTTGCGCTGATACTGGGGGAGGTGGCGCTTCTGGGGGCGGTGGGGGTGCTGCTCGGGCTGCCGTTGGGGTACTGGGCCGCCGAGGCGAACCTGGAGGTCGTGAGCGCGACGATCACCAATCTCTACCTCCTGGAGGAAATCTCATCCCTGACGTTGCCAGGGTGGTTATACGGCCTGGGTGTGGCGATCGGGATAGGCGGGGCTCTTGCGGGCGCCCTGACGCCCGCGCTTGACATGAGTCGGCGGGATACCCGCGCCCTGCTTTCGGCAGTCCCGCTTCAGGAGCGGACGGGGTCGCTGGCATTGCGGCTCTTTTCGGCGGGCACGGGAACTATCGCGGCGGCCGGCATATGGTACCTCGCATGGGGAAGGGAATGGAAACACGCCGGGTTCGTGCTTTGCGTGGCGCTCCTCATCGGACTGCCGTTGTGCGCGCCATTTACGATCATCCAGGTTTGCGGCCGGGTGCGTGCAAGGGGATTCGGACCGGGTTACAGCCTGAGGGCCCTGGCCGCCCGCATCCGTACCACGTCATTCGCGGTGGCGTCTCTGGCCATCGCCGTCAGCATGCTGGTGGGCATCACGCTGATGATCGGAAGTTTCCGGCGAACGATGGAGGTGTGGGTCAACGCGTCGGTACGGGCAGACGTGTATATTTCGCCTGCTTCCTGGCGGGGCCGCGGGAACGAGGGCACCCTGGATGATGAACTGGTCGCGGATCTGGCGAGTCTTCCGGGCGTGGCGATGGTGGACCGCCTCCGCGGTTTCCCCGCCTGGTCCGGAAACCGTCAGATCGGACTGGCCGGGGTTGACATGGCGCTTCCGGGGGGCGAGGTACGTTTTCCGCTGCTCGACGGGAACGTGGATGAAGCGTTTCGAGGGGTCCGGGAGGAATCCGCGGTTCTTATTGGAGAAACGCTTGCCCGCGGGACCGATACGTGGACGGGTGAGGAAATCGCGGTTTACGGGCCGGACGGGGAGGTTCGTTTTGCAGTGGCGGGTGTGTACTACGACTACCATACCGGCGGCGGCGCGGTTGTCATGGATCTGAAAACACTGGAGGCGACCTTCGGCCCGGGTCCGGTCAACGGCGCGGCGCTCTTCCTCAAGCCAGGGTGGGACGCGGACAAGGTAATAGAGAGTCTGAATGCGAGGTATTCGAATGCGCCGCTTCAAATTCGCAGCAATCGACGGCTTAGAGACGAAGTGTTCCGGATTTTCGACCAGACGTTTCTGGTCACCCGGATTCTGCAGGGCATGAGCCTGCTGATTGCCGTTTGCGGAATCATGTTGATGCTTCTCGTACTCGTGCGAGAGCAGGTGACCGAACTGGCGTTGTACCGCGCAGTTGGCGCGAAGCGCAGCCAGGTCTTCCTGGTGTTTCTGGGCCAGGGCATGGGGTTCGGACTGCTGGGATTGGGACTCGGACTTCTTGGGGGCGTGCTGCTGGCGGGGGTCCTTGTTTTCGAGATCAACCGGGCGTATTTCGGATGGACCATACAGCTCTATTGGCCCTGGGGACCCGTTCTCCAGCAGGTTGCCGCCATACTCGGCGCGGCCTTGCTGGCAAGTCTCTACCCTGCGGCGCGCGCCAGCCGTACGCCGGCAACCGAACTGGGCCGGGACGATCTGCTGGCGTAGAGCAGGGCGGCGTGCCGCGAATTCTGTTTGCCAATGGCAGCATGAGGCTGAATATTTCCGATAGTGCGATGCAAACTCCGCGTGGGCCTGCGTCCGGCATATCCGGGGCGCGAGACAACATCTGATCCCGAGTCTGAATACAGCCACTATACAGCGAGGACCCAATGAATCTTTTCCTGATCTTGCAGAGCGTTTTGATCGCCCTGCTCGTACTTGCACTGGGGGCATTCCTTTGCTTTCTGGTCATACCCGGGGCCGCATATTCCATGTCCACGGTTCTGGGTCTGCAACAGAGAGCCGATACGCTCAAGTTCCTGGGTATAGGCGCTGCCGGAGTCCTGGTTGCCCTGAACGCCCTGATGTCCTACAAACACGCCAGAGAGATGGAAGCGGTTGCGAGAGCACAGGCCAACGCGGCTGTAGAGCAGGCCAGGGCCACTGCGGAGCAGGCGCGCGCGAGCCGAGACGCCGAACTGGGCCAAAGACATCTGCGACTGCATAACGGCGTCGAACACGTGGGGCACGAGTCAGTAGCCGTTCGCCTGGGCGGCGCCTATGAACTCTTACACCTCGCGGAGGATACCGAAACGTTGCGACAGCCCGTGCTGGACATTCTTTGCTCGCATATACGCCGAACCACGGGGCAGGACACGTATCGGAGAAGGCACAGATCGAATCCTTCGGAGGAGGTCCAGAGCCTGCTTAGCCTGCTGTTCGCCTCCCGTCGCGGGATCTGCAAAGGACTTGAAATCGACCTGCAGGGAAGCTGGCTGAATGGAGCTGCATTGTGTGCCGCGTACCTGTGCGGCGCCAATCTTGCGGAGGCGAGGCTGCAGGGCGCGGACCTGGTCGGGGCGCAACTCCAGGGCGCGGACCTGTCATGGGCGCACCTTCAGGTGGCCGGTCTTTCGTGGGCGAGGCTGCAGGGCGCGGACCTGGTTGGGGCGCGACTCGACGCCGCGAGCCTTTCCCGGGCGAACCTGCAGGGCGCCGATCTTGCCCGATCGACGCTGCGCGGCGCAGCGCTGAGCCGAACGCATCTGCAGGGCGCATTTATCGTGGGAGCGAATCTGCAGGGTGCGGACCTCGCCGAGGCGCAGTTTCGGGGCGTGAGGAGCCACGTGGAATACCCCGACTCCTTTAACCAGCGCATTACGGAGTCTATCGGCGAAGAAACCGACGTGAGCGGGGCGATCTTCGGCGGCGGATTGACGCCGGAGGAGGTGGAATCCATTCTGGACGGGGTGTACCACGAAACGGCAAACGCCCTGCGGGAAAAGCTGACGCCCCACATCGGCAAGAGGACGTCCTACGAGCTTCCGGAACACAGCGGCGCGGTCATCGGGGCATATACCGAAGAAGACGCCGAAAAATGGATTGCCGAATACAAGGAAGCAATGGGAGAGGCGGGGGAGGACGAAGGCTGACGCGGGAAACAGGCTGGATAGCGGACGGGAGGCGGGATCGTCGCTGAACGCACGTGACAGAAAGGCGCTAAAGAATCAGCTGGTAGAAATCAAGAAACAGGAGAATGCACAATGACAGCAGAACGAACTCAATCAGGCAAGGAAATCGAGCCCGCACTTGGGAAGTCCTGGACCATGTGCGCGGCGAAGTAAATCTTCCCTGCCCAATCGTGGATGACCCTACTGCGGATCGGATTCTCGCCAGTAGAAGCGTGGACAGCACGATTGTGTTGTGGAATCTGGCGCCGCGCATCGTCCCTCCAACCGCCAGTGCGGACTTCGATGGCAGCGGTGCCGTCGACTTTGCCGACTTCGTGCAGTTTGTCGCGAATTTCGGATTGAACCAGGGCGATATCGGATTTGATGCGCAGTTTGATCTGGACATGGACGGTACCATAGGATTCGGCGATTTTCTGATCTTTGCGAAAGCGTTTGGCGAGTAGCTCGGCATAGTGGCATTGTACTCATCGACGGCATGAGTCCGGATACCCTTTTGGCATGTGTGTCGTTCGACACCGGCTGTGTGAAGTGAACCTGCGCGGATTCGTCGGCGGCTGATGGGGACGATCGGCACCATTGTAACTTGAAACTCTTTCCCTGGAGTTCTCTATGGGCATCCTGCACGGGCATATCTTTGACGGCGCGACCGGCAAGCAGATCGACGCCAAGGTTCACGTGCTGACCTCCGATGGCCGATTTGCACATCCGCGTGAGGCCGTGCTGAAGCGGGGCCCGGGCACGCCGTTCTTCTTCTGTAACGGTTCCTTTGAGGTCCGGGGCGGCCGTGGGCGCACCGACATTCTGGTTGAACGCGGGACGGAATACGAGCCCCTGCGCACGGTTGTCGACATGCCCGAACACGGCGCGAGAGACGTCGAAATCAGCCTCAAACGATGGTATTTCCCGCAGGAGAACAACTGGTACCCGGGCAACACCCACATCCACTATGATGAGAAGGAAACGCGGCCGGACGACCGGCTGGCCATTGACTGCAGCGTAGAAGGCTACAACGTGACCGTCGTCAGCGTCCTGGACAGGAGGCAACTCCCCTACGCCAGCAACAAATATCCCATTGGCGTGATGAACGACTTCACAACCGCGCATCACGTCCTGGACGTCGGCGAAGAGAACCGCCACTACGGCGAGAACTCGCCCTGGGGTTTCGGGTACGGACACGTGATGTTTCTCAACATCCGCAACCTCGTTCAGCCTGTGAGCCGCGGCCATATCCTCACCGCACAGTTCGACCCGGATTATCCTCCATTGTGCTTCTGTTGCGACGAAGCGCGCGACCAGGGCGGTATCGTCATCTGGTGCCACAACGGCCGGGGCATGGAAGCGCCGGTTGCCGCGGTGCTGGGCAAGCTGGATGCCTTCAACCTGTTCGATCCATTCTGGATGGACCCCGAATACGATCTCTGGTACAAGCTCCTCAACTGCGGCATCCGCCTGCCCGCATCCACCGGCACGGACTGGTTCGTCTGCTCCAACAACCGTGTGTACGTCAACACGAGCGACGCGTTTTCCTACGAAAACTGGATTGCCGGCATGAAGGCTGGCAACACCTTCATCACCAATGGTCCCGCCATCGATCTGACGGTCAACGATCTGCCGATGGGATCCACGGTCCCGCGCCCCAACGGCGGCACGCTCGAGATCGAGGCCAGCTATGAATCCTTCTATCCGGTCCATCGCGCCGAAATCGTGATGAACGGCCGCGTCATCCACGCGGGGAACATTGCCGATGGCAAACGCGATGGCGCCATCCGCCACCGCGTGGAGGTCGACAGGGACGGGTGGATCGCCGCGCGGCTCTGGGGCGACGGGCGCGACAGCTTCGGGCAGTCCATCTACGCCCACGGCAGCCCGGTCTACTTCTCGTGCGGCCGCCCCCCTGCAGAACGAAATGAATCCGCCCGGTATTTCCTGGATGGAATCGACGACTCGCTGAAATGGATCGATACCTGGGGCCGGTACAATACCGACCAACAGCGAGAAGACGTAAGGGACCTCTTCCGCCGCGGGCGGGAGGGCTTCACGGGGTTGGCAAAGGGTTAATCTTTGTGACAAGAAAAATGGAGCGTGCCCGCCACTGGAATGACAGAATGCGGATTGCGCTCGTTTTTTACCTGCTCGCCCTCGCCTCCGTGGTCCACGCCGAGGAGTGGAAGACCGCCCGGCCGGACTATCCCTGGTCCTTCCCGTGCGATCACTGGGCGCGTGACGGCTACAAGACGGAATGGTGGTACTTTACGGGACATCTGACGTCGGACGACGGGCGGCGTTTCGGGTACCAGTTTACCTTCTTCCGGGTTGGGATGTTGCCGCAGGCGCCTCCGCTGGCCTCGGGTTGGGCCACCGGAAATGTGATCATGGGCCACGCGGCCATCGGCGATCACGAATCGCAACGCCATTTCTTCAGCGAGGTGATCTACCGGATCACACCCCTGCTCGGCGGGTTTGGCGAGTACCCCGATACGCTGATCGCCTGGAGCCGGGCGCCCGCGGGTACGGATGCCCGGTGGACGCTGCGCTGGAACGGCTCGGGTTTCGATTTCGAGATGACCGACACCGGGCAGCGTATGGGATTCTCGCTTTCAAACCGACCGGCGAAGCCGATGATCTACCAGGGGCCGAACGGATTCAGCAGGAAAGGGAACGCCAGGGCCGCGGCGAGCCAGTATTACAGCTTTACCCGACTTGCCACCACGGGCGAGATCAGGCTGAACGGCGAGCGGTTCGCGGTAACCGGCCGGAGCTGGATGGACAAGGAATTCGGGTCGAACCAGCTCGAAGCCCACCAGGTGGGGTGGGACTGGTTCAGCCTGCAGCTTGACGACGGCCGCGACGTGATGCTGTACGTGTTGCGGGACACCACGGGCGCCGCGGATTTTGCGCGCGGTACCATCGTCTCGGCCGCAGGGCACGCCGGATATCTGGGGGCTGAAGCGTTTTCCATTCGCGCAACGCAGACCTGGAGGAGCCCCGAGACGGATGCCGTGTATCCGTCGCGATGGGAGATCGAGCTGCCCGGCGAGGATTTGCGGATGTTGGTACGACCCGTGATGGCGGACCAGGAGAATCGAAGTGCGCTGATCAAGTCGATGTTCTACTGGGAGGGCGCGGTGGAAATCACCGGCCGTGACGGTAAGCGAATGGGGCGGGGATACGTGGAACTCGTGGGGTACGGGACGGACAGCCGTCCGCGGTTGTAACGATCGTGAAATCGAAAACGCGAGGAGCCGGGGATTCCGCCGAGCGCATCGGGAAAGGGATCCCCAATTTTCGTGCCCTGAAGAATCGATGTGGTTTCCTCCGGGAGTTCGCCCACGTACCGCGCGCGTGCGGAATACGTCGGTGCGAAAGACCGGCGATGGATACCCGTTGGCGAGAGATGACGTCTCCCGTCGCTGTGCGGTCGGGTGATCGGATGT
Source organism: Candidatus Latescibacterota bacterium (assembly GCA_021295655.1). Classification (GTDB taxonomy): domain Bacteria; phylum Latescibacterota; class UBA2968; order UBA2968; genus JAAXHE01. Next base: position 46,302 of record JAGWBX010000007.1, on the reverse strand, counting down.
AGCCATCGGGAGATGTCCAATCGCGGATCGGGGCGGCCCTTGCGGCCGCCCCGTATTGTTGTATCGCGTTAATCGGCAAACCGGAGTGCATCCTGAAGGGTGTAAGGGCGACGGACAGGCTGTATGTCGACGCAGACGGAATCAGTCGAATTTCACGACGGATGGCAAGGAACAGTGACGAAAAAACCGGGCAGCCAATATCGGAGCATACTTATCCGCTACCTCCAACCACAATGGCCAAGAGTCGTGTGGATGGCGCTGCTGTTGTTTGGCGGTATCGGACTTCAACTGATCCACCCGCTGATCATGCGTTCTTTCATCGATACGGCAACGGAGGGGGGATCGCTGCAACAACTCACCCGCGCGGGCCTCTTGTTCATCGGTGTGGGTTTGGTTCACCAGGCGGTGTCTGCCTTCGCAGGCTACGTCAGCAGCGACGTGAGCTGGCGCGCGACCAACCGTCTGCGGTCAGACTTGACGGGACATCTCCTGAGGCTGGATATGTCTTTCCATAACGTGCACACGCCTGGTGAACTGATTGAACGCGTCGACGGCGACGTGGGTCGACTCGCCTCCTTCTTCTCGGACTTCGTGACTGAACTGATTGGCGGCGTACTGCTGGCGCTCGGCGTTTTGATCGTCCTCGTGGTCGAAGATTGGCGCCTGGGTGCGATCCTTGCTGCCTTTGTGGCGGTCTATCTGACGGTCCACATTCGCGCACAGATGATCTCCGTGCCTTTCTGGCACGCCGAGCGGCAGGCCAGCGCCGAACTGTCCGGCTTTCTGGAGGAACGGCTGTCCGGTCTCAGAGACATCCGGGCAAGCGGCGCCATCCAATACACGATGCGGCGCTTCCACGAGGTTGTGAGGCGGGCGTTCGCAACCGGCTTCAAAGCCGACCTCGTAACCGACGTGGGCTGGTCAATCTCGAACACTGTTTTCGCAATCGGTTTCGCGTTCGCTATGGCGTACGGTGCATACCTGTTCCAGGCGGACGTCATCACGATCGGGACCGTCTATCTCCTGATCCACTATCTACAGATGCTGCACACACCGCTGAACAGAATCCAAAGACAGGCAGAAGCTTTCCAGAGCATTCGTGTTGGAATCCAGCGCGTCGAAGAACTCAGGATGTCAAGCCCTGATATTTTAGACGGATCGGGAGCGATTCTCCCGTCTGGTGCACTCTCTGTCGAGTTCCGGAACGTCTGCTTTTCATACCAGTCCGAAAAACCTGTGCTGCATAAACTCACGTTTAAGCTGGATTCAGGTAAGGTGCTCGGTCTCTTGGGGCGGACCGGGAGCGGCAAGACGACGCTTTCTCGTCTGCTGTTCCGCCTTTATGACGCCAATGATGGTTCGATTTGCCTCAGCGGTACAGACATTCGCAAACCGAGACTGTCTGACCTGCGTGCACACATCGGATTGGTGACACAGGATGTACAGCTGTTTCAGGCATCCGTCCGGGATAATTTGACTTTGTTCGATGGATCCATCGCGGACGATCGCATCTTGGCCGGGCTTCACGCATTGGGGTTGGATTCCTGGTACGAATCTCTACCTGTGGGACTCGATACCCGTTTGTCGCCGGGTGGGGTCGGACTTTCCGGCGGTGAAGCGCAACTACTGGCTTTCACAAGGGCTTTCCTGAGGGATCCCGGATTGCTGATTCTTGACGAAGCCTCGTCGCGTCTGGACGCAGTCACTGAAAGGCGACTTGAACGGGCAATGGATGCGCTCTTCCGAAACCGGACCGTGCTTGTGATTGCACACCGGCTCTCGACTGTGCGTCGTGCCGACGAAATCATGATTCTCGAAGCAGGACGGGTAAGGGAATGTGGGTCATACGCGAGATTGGCGGATAATCCCGATTCCGTCTTCTCCGGTCTGTTGCAAACGGGGTTGGAGGATGCGCTGTCTTGACGTCCACAGTCCATAAGGTAGCCGGCAGACGCCGCTACTTCTGGGCGTTGGTACGATACAGCCCCTGGTGTTTCTGCCTTGGTGTCTTCCTTTCTCTTGGCTATTTCGGTTTCCCGTTGGTCGCCGGGCTGATCCTGCGTGAATTCTTCAACGCCTTAACGGGCGACGCGGATGTCAGGTTTGGCATCCGGATGCTGGTGATTCTCTTTGTTATCACAAGATTGGCTATACAGGTTGCCGAACAGGGATACGCCGCGAGCTATGCATGGTTCGAGGGCAAACTGAAGACTCTTGTCCGTGGAAATCTGTTCAATGGTCTTCTCCAGGGGGTTGTTGTCCATATCTCTCACGGTACCGGCGAAATCGTAAACCGCCTGGATGACGATATCGATGGAGCGGTTGCTCCCGTTACGACTTTCCTTGCACTGATCGGACATGCACTGGCGGCCGTCTTTGCGTTGTACGTGCTGTTGAGTGTCAATCCCTATATCACGCTTCTGGCATTCGTACCGATGGTAGCAATAGTACTGCTTGCAAACGGCTTGGGCAGGCGCATCCAGTCATATCGACAGGAGAACCGCGAAAGGACGGGCCGCGTCACGGGTTTCCTTGGAGACCTTTTCGGGGCGGTCCAGGCGGTGAAGGTCGCGAACACCGAGGCGCACACCGTCCTCCATTTCGACAGGCTCAACGAAGCAAGGCGCAGAGCGGTTATCAGAGACCGACTCTTCAACCGGCTGCTGGCATCGATGAATTCGACGACAATCAGCCTGGCCACAGGCGTGATCTTGATTCTTGCCGCCGAACTGATGAGAGAAAGATCCTTCACCGTCGGTGACTTCGCACTGTTTGCCAGTTACATCGCGCTCGGCGAGATTACAGTCCTGGCATTTGCAGATCGTTTGGGATTCTTGTTGGCCGCGCTCAAACGGGCGGACGTTTCCATAGAGCGACTCCGCGAACTCTTGCCGGGCGCTGCTCAAGAAGCATTGGTCCGTTCGGGTCCGGTCTACCTGCATGGCGATTTCCCTCCCGTTCCATTCGTTACAAAAAAAAGTATCCACTATCTGCGACGCCTTCGCGTGGAAGGTTTAAGCTATCGTTATACGGAGACTGGACAGGGAATTGACGACATAGACCTCCATCTGGAAGCTGGGACCGTAACCGTGATCACCGGTCGGATCGGATCCGGCAAGACCACGCTTCTGGATGTCCTGTTGGGGTACCTGCCAGCGGATGCCGGCGAAATTTACTGGAATGGCGAATGTGTGGCGGATGCGGCGTCGTTCCTTGTGCATCCGCGCTGTGCCTATACGCCGCAGGTCCCGAGGCTCTTCAGCGACTCGCTGCGAGACAATATCCTCATGGGTCTGCCGGAAGACCGTGTCGACCTCGAGGCGGCGATACGGAAATCGGTAATGGAAGATGATTTGGAATCGCTCGAGGACGGGCTGAATACGTCAATAGGTCCAAGGGGCGTGAAACTCTCGGGCGGGCAGGTCATGCGTACGGCAGCGGCTCGGGCGCTTGTGCGGGAAGCCGAACTGATGGTATTCGACGATCTTTCCAGTGCTCTCGACGTTGAGACGGAGCGGGTATTGTGGGATCGGATATTTGAACAAACGGAGATGCCCCTGACATTTCGGAACGTTGGCACGTATCTCGTCGTTTCGCACCGCCGAACCGTCTTGAGGCGCGCCGACAATATCATCGTCCTTAAGGATGGACAAATATACGCAGAGGGAAAACTGGTTGTGCTTCTCGAAAACTGTGACGAGATGCAACGGCTGTGGCACGGGGAACTCGGCCCATAGGAGAACGGATGTGCATTCCTTTAACGCTTCGATTGGAGGGCAGACTTGATTGAGTTGGTTCGCCGGCTGAATCCATTTGTACGTACCTGGACCGTCGTCGTGACGTTGCTGATGCCGATATCGATCCGGGGCGATAATCAGGACCGGACCCGGTCCGTTCAAGCCGTAAGGGTGAATACCGCACCGGTTATAGATGGCGAGCTCTCCGACGCCGTATGGCAACAAGCACGGATTGCGACCGGTTTCTTCCGTATAAAGGAGGGAAAGATTCACCCGTCGCGCCTGAAGACTGAAGTCAGGATATTGTACGACGAAGAGGCGCTCTATATCGGCATATACTGTGAAGAACCGGATATGGGGAATCTGCGGGAAACAATGACCCGACGTGATTCACGTGTCTGGCACAATGACTGTATTGAGGTGATGCTGGATACGTATCGCGACCGTCGCAACTGCTATGTCTTTGCAAGCAATACACTTGGCGCACAGATGGACGAACGGATAAGCAACGAGAGCGTTTTCGATATGAGCTGGGACGCCAGATGGGAGTCAAAAGTGAGAAAACACCACGATGGATGGACCGCCGAATTTGCGATCCCGTTTCGAGTGCTCCGGTTTGATCCCCACAATAGGACGTGGGGAGTCAATTTTTGGAGGACGCATCCGATGAACGGACAATCCTATTCCTGGGCTCGTACTGCCGTTTTCGGACGGGTTTCCGAATTCGGCGACCTGACCGGACTGAAACTTGGGAAAATCCATATGGAGCGGGCGATCGGAATACTGCCGTACGGGAGCCTTCGCGCGATTGATGATCGTCCGGATGATTTGAACGGCGGGCTGGATTTCATTGTACCGATCTCGACGCATCTTGTCTCGAACGTGACGTTCAATCCGGACTTCTCGCAGTTGGAAAGTGATCCGACTCAGATCAACATAACAAACGACCGGGAGTTGTCTCTTCCGGAACGGCGCCCGTTTTTCCGCGAAGGCGCCGAACTGTTCGAGTTGCCCCTGAACCTGTTGTATACACGGCGTGTACAGGAGATCGACTTTGGTACAAAGGTGGCCGGCAAATTACGCCGCGTCAACTTTGCCGTGATCAACACGTACGGAAAGATGATCGATCGATACGACGGGGATCGCAAAAAACAGGCAAATCTCCTGGCCGGTCGCGTTAACTGCGACATCGGTGAGCGCACGGTCATCGGCTTTATGGGAGTCCAGAAACACCAGGCGGAGAGAGACGTGGCGCTTCTTTCGCTCAATGGTAGATTCGGATTTCATCGCGACTGGACTGGAACGTCGCAGTTTGCGGTTAATTCGATTGAAGGTCAAACCCATTGGGCTTACCACAACGCGCTGGCGTGGGTGCGCGAAGGATGGCTGGCGCAAATCGGGATTGACGAGATTCAGGACGGATTTCGTCCGAACGAGACGGGACTTGAAGATGATGCATTCCGTCGCACGCGTGTGCGCACGAGGTACAGATACGGGTTTCCCGAGGCGAGCCTCGTACAGTCGATCGGGGTTGGAATGCACCACTTCTACCAGACCAATGCACAGCAGTTGCTAAGGGAACGGCGCAGCGAGGTCCGGTTCGAAATTGAGATTGGCAGGTTTGATTTTGCCACGTTCGGCGGCCTCGGCGTCCTGCGCGAAGTCGGTCAACTCTTCGATACCAGGTTTGTAGGCTTCGATGCAAATTACGAAGCACAACACTGGCACCTGAATTCCTTTGGTCGTTTCGGGCTTCGTCGTGCTGAAATCAGTCGATATACGAACGTTTCCGCGGGTCTCAACCTGCTGGGCAAACTCTCTGCGGACGTCGACGTCGGCTATCTTTACTGGCGTGCGCATCGCAACACGCTGATTGTCCGGCTCCGCAGCAACTATCAATTCTCCCGAAAGGTCGGTTGGCGCGTTTTTGTCGAACGCGTCGATGAACGGCTGCGCGGTGAAACGCTCCACAATTTCAATGCGGTCTTCGACTATGAATTCACTCCTGAGAGCCACTTTTTTTTCGTGTTTGCAGACGGGCGACCGGGCAGGCGGGCTGTTTTTGTGAAATTTGCGTATCTCTTCGAATACAGTTTTCCAGGTTTTGGTCAGGCCAACTGAGAAAACGTGCTGGCAGTGTATCGATCAATGCCGGTGTTTGATCGATGTGAAATGAGGAATCGACAGGTCTCGCAGTCCGGACGGACCGAGCCTTCGGGTGGGTTTCCAGTCAGGCGCAGGGGCGGCCATTGTGGTCGCCTTTTTTTTGTGCATATGTATAAAAAGGCATTGATCGGCATATTCGAGAGGGCTATCTTGTCTGCATCGTCGGCGGCGAAGGGAGGCGCCGGTATTTCAGGTTTCACGCAGATCATTTCCCTGATTTGAGGTGCGTATGGACAGCGAGAGTGGACGCCGGATCTACGAAGACCTGGGCGTGAACCCGGTGATCAACGCGATGGGAAGCCAGACCGTACTGGGCGGTTCGCGCCTGTCTCCCGGTGTACTCCGGGCGATGCAGGATGCCAACAGGTATTTTGTGGATATGAAGGAGTTGCTGAAGGGGTCGGGCGAGGCGATTGCCGGGATGCTGGGGGCTGAGGCGGCGCTGGTCACGCCCGGATGCGCGTCCGTGCTTGCGCTGGGGTCCGTCGCGTGCATGACGGGACACGACCGCGGCAGGATGGAGCAACTGCCCGACACAACGGGGATGCGGGACGAATTTCTGATTCAGTCCAGGCAGCGCTACAAGTACGAACGATGCGTGACGGTGTACGGCGGAAAGCTGGTGGAGGTGGGTGACGGAGACGGCACGACTGCGAGTCAGTTGCAGGCAGCGATGACCGATCGCACGGCAGGCCTTCTCTACGTCGCCCCGGGCGGCGGGCCGGGCGTCGTACCGCTGGAAGACGCCATCGCCGTCGCGAGGGACCGCGGCGTTGCGGTGATTGTGGATGCGGCCTCCCAGGTATTCCCGCTGGACGTGATGTGCCGGTACCCCCGGATGGGCGCGGACGTGGTGGGATACGGCGCGAAATATTTCGGCGCGTGCAACTCCACGGGGATCATGTGCGGACGGAAAGACCTGGTGGACGCGGCTTTCGTGCAGGGTTTTATCGGATTCGAAACCGAGGAGCGGCGAACGGTGGGCCGCCCCCTGAAGGTGGACCGCCAGGAGGTGATCGCCGTGACGGCCGCGTTGAAGGAATGGTTTGAAATGGACCACGAGGCGCGTTTCGCCGATCACCGGCGCAAGGCCGTCCAACTGTTCCGCTCATTGAACGGAGTTCCAAACATCCAGGTGGAACACGTGACGGAAAAACGCGGGCTCGGCAGCGGGCTGCTGATCCGGTTCGACGGGAAGGCCCTGGGAAAATCCCTGTCGCAGGTCCTGGCCGAACTGAAGGAGGGACGGCCCAGCGTCGTGCTGGGGAATTCCGCAAATGCGCTCCACGTGTCGGTGCCCACGTTGACGGACGAGGATCTGGGCGTGGTCGCCCATCGCCTGCGTGAGGTTCTGGGTGCGACGTAAGGTTCGTCGCCGCCGCAACCGTGCCGGATTATCGGCGTTTGACTTGAGGAAGAAAGTACAACTGCGGGATTGAGATTGAATTCAGCTGGAGAGCAGTTCAATCGCCAGGCGGCCAGATACGCCGTGAGCGAAGCGCACGCATCAGGAGCAAGTCTGCGCATCCTCACGGCCTGGGCGTCCCTCGAACGCTACACCATGGGACTGGATATTGCCACGGGTCCCGGTTTCACGGCATTCGCGGTTGCGGAGTTCTGTGACACAATCGTTGCATCGGACATCGCGCGGCGGATGCTGGACCAGGCCCGCATAATCGCTGGAGAGCGGAGCGTTGACAACGTGCGCTTCGAAATTGTCGATGCGTGCGATATTTCGTATCCGGACGCTTCTCTCGACCTGGTCACGTGCAGGACGGCGCCGCACCATTTTACGGACGTCGGCAGGTTTCTTTCAGAAGTACACCGTGTGTTGAGTCCGGGGGGCGTCTTTCTTCTGTGCGACACGACGACGTCTGAAGACCCGGAGGTCGCGGCGTGGCATCATCGGGTGGAGGTTGAACGGGATCCGACCCATGTGACCGCGCAAACGCCGTCCGGGTGGCGCAGGGACGTGACCGACGCGGGTTTCGAAATATCCCATACCGCAAACACGCGGGTGGACATGACGTTTCAGGAGTGGGTCGAGAGATCAGGGACCCCTGCGGCGGCGCAGGTCGGGTTGTATCGGGAGTTCGCCGCCGCATTTCGGGGCGTCAGGAGCGAGTTCGGGATACGACGCCTGGGTGAAGACGATTTCGAGTTCTATTGGCCGGTGTTCTGTTGTCGATCCGTGAAGACACAATGCCCGTGAAACACGTGAGTAGTCAAGCCAACAATGTTGTGAAATACGGGAGAGATGGATTATGCCGTCGCCAACCGCTCAGACATGCAAGCTGATTCGCTCGCAGGGCGTTTTCACCGGCAAGCAGGCCTTTACCTATCGCACGGGTGTCACGGCCGAGAGCGCCGGTTCCCTCGGGATCTGCATGCACCTGCTGAGTATTCCTCCGGGCGAACGTGCCAGGGCGCACCTGCACGAAGGCCATGAGACCGCCATCTACGTTATCAGCGGCAAGTCAGGAATGTGGTACGGCGACAACCTGGAGGAGCACATGTGCGTCGGCGAAGGCGATTTCCTCTACATCCCGCCCGGCGTCCCCCACCTTCCCTACAACGCCAGCCAGACCGAACCCTGCATCGCGGTCATCGCCCGCTCGGACCCCAACGAGCAGGAGAGCGTCCGGCTTCTGCCGGAGTTGGACGGGATTCACGAAGGGTGAAGTGTAGAGGCGCAGCTCACCGCATCAGTCCGAATGTGCGCCCTCAGTTACTGCAACTCTCGCCGGACATACCCCACGCCATCGGCGAATTTCGTCAACAGGCGGCAATTGTGCGAAGTCAGTTCGCCTTCGATAGACGGATTGGCGAAATCCCTGGAGTTCCTGGTTATGAAACAGCATCGCTTCCGTGGTTCTGCATTCAGATGATCAAGGATCGAAGCATACACAATCGAGTCTTGCGGCGAGAGATCGAGCGTACCCTGGTACTTAATCGCGGCTTTGATAATACTCGGTCCTATCGGAATCACTTCAACGGTTTCGAGTATGTCTTCCAGAGATTCATCAAGCCGTCGTTTCTCCTCTTCGCCGCTACGGATCAATAGGCTGGTCAGTTCGTGAAATTGTTCGGATGCCGCCTCGTATGGACTTGAACGAGAGAGTTCTCGGATGGCCGTTGTAAGGTCCTCGTGAATCTTCCGTCTTCGCTTCGTGCGACGTACCCACGTTTCATATGGTTCGCCAATGCTGAAGGCAGGCAAAGCCAGGCGAATCTTTCCAATCTCAGCGAGACACAAAAGTGCCGAGCACTCTTCATGCTCGGCCTGGAGAAAAGCAAGTTCAAGAACGAAATTTGACTCCAGATACACAATCATGTTGTCGTTTCGAGTTCGACAGAACCGTTTGAAATCGCTTCGTATAACCCCGAGTCAATGAGCCACTGGGAACTTCCGTCGTCCAGGTCGTGTCCCGAGTCTTTATGTAGTAGATCCTGCAACCAGGAATTCGTAAGCAATTCGAGCCCATACCGGCTTAGATCATTGAGAGACAGGTTGGATTTGAGGTAGGGTGCGAATACCTCGGCGGCCTCAACCTTGTATTCAGGATTTGCCAGAATATCTGCTGAAGAAGCTCCCGTCCAGAGATAGAGGTAGTCCGGGAGGACAAGGAGGAAATATGGAGCATGCGGCAAGAATGAATGGGCTATCAAATTGCGCCGCAAACGTGCGACCCACTCGGCAGGTGCGCCAGGTACGTTCTTGATTTCAACCACGAGCTGGAGCCTTCCATCCGTACCGGACACCGCAATATCGGCATTTTGCATTGTCTGGACCTCGACGCAATGACTGACTTTAACCCATCGCAGAAATCACAGATTAACTGTTGAAGTAGCGACGCAAGTTCGATTGTCTATCGCTCACGTCTTGAAAATACCCACGCTCTCCAGCCGTGTCAAGGGATTGCAGCGAGAAAGACTTCACATAGCGGCTACCGCGCCTTACCCGTACACACGACAGCTTCGGGAAAAATTCCAGCTGCGCTGGATCTTTCTTCGGCCGGAAGATTCACGTGCCTGCAGTACGTAACGTTGCTTGAAAAACTGTAGGGATGGGGCAACCGGTGCGGGAAACGGGGACTCAGGGACCTCTATCGTGGCGGCTGTTTCAGCCGTTTGAAGTCAATCCGTTATTGATCGAGGGCATCGGACGACGTGTTCTCGGGATGAGGATATACGTCCAGTGACATCCTGAAGGACCTGACGATGCTGTTCGTGAGAAAGACCAACGCTCCGGACCAGGGGATTGCGGCCGGTCGCCTCCGGAACAGGATGACCAGGCCTAAGACCGCGAGCGCGAATCCCGGCAGCGTCAATTGCCACAGGAACTCGTTGCCAAGCCACTGCATGAACCTGAACCGGTCGTGCCATCCCGCGCTGGGGCTGATGTCGACTTCGATATACCCCTGCCTGCTGAAGTAGAACCAGAACTCCTTCAGGGTATCGATCGAGCCGTAGAAATTGATCAGGACGTCCTGGTGAGACCGCCAGACCATCCAGGCATAGGGCAATACCGCGCTGCACGCAAGAATGACGAGGAGCAGCGGAAGTTTCCTGTATAGATGCCGCCGGACGGTAAAGGCCAGCAATGCCAGTCCCGGCATTGACAGCACCGTCAACGGCACGTGATTGGCCAGGCTCAATCCGCAGGCCGCGGCTGCGCCAATCCATATACCGGTACGGTGAGGGTGGCGGACGCCATACAGGAGCAGTGCGTATTTGCCAAAGAAAAACAGCGCATTGAGCGTGTAGACCTCGGTGACAATGGCCTGAGACCAGAAATGCTCCGAGGCGGCAAACAGGAGGGAGGCTGTCAGGGCGGAAATGGACGACGCGCCGATCAAACGGGCACAGATGTACACGCAGCCGCACGCGAGCGCCCCCAATACTGCGCTGGACAGGTGGCCGAGGAAGGCAACGCTGCCGAAGGGCAACAGCGTGAAGAGGTGGACGATCAGCGTATAGAGCGGATATCCCGGCGGATGGGCCACGCCCAGATGGGCGCCGGCCATCAGAAACAAACCGTCGTCTTCCAGCACAACGGTGCGCGGCAGGGTAAGCACGAACAACGCAAGCGGGGCGACAATGGACGCAGCCAGCGCGATGCCGTCGCGGATCGGTTTGAATCCTTCAGGCCTGGCGCGCGCGGGGGTCATCCCGTACTCTCCCGGACGTCGCCGCTACCCTCATCCGTTGCCTCACGAAACGTCCAGAGAGAATTGACGGAGTAGTTCAGCACACCGGCCGGGGCGATCGCGCATCCCTGAAGAAACACCAGCGGCACATTCGCGAACAGTACGGAAAGCAATACGAAGGTGCCGTAGCTCAGCAACAGCGTCGCAAACGAAACCAGATGATACTTCAACCCCCGAACCCGCCGCTTTCCGGCCAGAGAGCGTTTGCGGAACGTCCAGTAGTTGTTGAGCAGGAAATTGAAGATGATCGACAGTTCGATCGCAATCGGCGACGCCAGCAGCGCATGCACGCCGAGGGTGAGCATCAGTTGAAACGAACCGAGATTGACAACCACGCCGCCCAGGCCGGTGACCAGGAATTTTCCAAACGTCGGAGACAATAGGTTTCCGAATCGAGGCATAGATATGGATGGGCTGGGGTGGAGGTAGGACGCAGTTCGGGCTTGTCGGAGAATCCTCTCGGCCGACGAGTATCATCAGGTGTGCGTTTCGCTGCATGCGTAGCGGCAGTGTCACCAAGTTTAACGATATCTCCGAACCCCGGCAACAGTAACGGGACGTCGCTGGCGGGACTGCGTCTAGGCAACCCGCGACGTCTGATTGTATTATTGTAACGGTCGAGGGAGGGGCCTTGCCAATTCTGGTACAGGCAGTTCCGCGGCTGAAGGAACGCGATCCATCGGCCATGATGGATACGATGCCGGGAATGGCGAAAATCGACGTCGAGCAACTGCGCACGGCCTACCAGGGCGCCGGTTGAATCGGAATCAGGCGTCTGTTAATGTTTTGTTTTCTAACGGGTAGTTCGCCGGTCGACGTTGCGTTTTGTTGACCTGATACCCTTCGCGAGATTACTCGCCGAACGCTGGCTTTATTTACCCTTCTGAACATTCTTGTTGGATCGAACACCGGTGGCTTCTGTCGCCGGTGTTTTTTTATGTACGGTCAGGCTTCGCCACGCCATCGGAGCGGCGCCATTTGCAACATGGTTTCATCCGCGTGACGCAAAATGGAACACATCGTTCAGGAACCGGACGTCGACCTGCGCCCTGCTGAGAGGCTGGCGATTTTTTCTCTTTTGCATTCCAGACAGTTAGGTCCCGGTGCATCCCGAATGGCACAATCGTTGCGAGTCCAATGCGTCGACGGAGGCGAGGAACGAAAGCGTGCCGCGCGACGCGGCGTCTCCGAAAGATCGCATCCGAAGCCGCCCGCGAGGGGGGGTGCCGGGAACCCGAAACGGCATACGGAGCGCTTCGGAAAAAAAGACATTTCAGCGAAGACCGTCCCGGTTTCTGGATCGAGAACAGTGCCGATAAACCGGCCGATGCTGGGATGTTTACGAAAGGAGGTGATAGACATGAATAGACGAATTGCACCAGGCCCTGCGGTCTCGTCCGTAGTTCCGGCTCGATTGCCCATTCAGACGGAGGACCTGACCGCCGGGCAGGCTGCACGAATTTCGGGCGGGGACGCCGGGTTGGGTCGCCTGCTCAGAAATCTGGTCGCTGAGATATTCGGCGTAACGTTGCCGGAGCCGGACAGGCCTTCAGGTCCGGTACTGTAGTTGATGTACTTAGATTGAGTTCGGATGGAAAACTCACGTGTTCATTACAGAAAGGACATGTTGAAATGAAAGATCTAACCCAGCTGCAACCGGCACATACCTTCTTGACCTGTGGCCAACTTCCAGGCCGGGAAACCAATATTGTGCGTCGTGAGATGGCGAATGCATCTGGTGGAATTGGTCTGCCACCCATTGGACCAATAGTGATTGCAAGACTTGTCGCCGAGGCAATCTTCGATTATTTCGGGGTTGGAGATTAACGGTCGGGACAAACAGGCGGAAAGCCGTTCGGCTTTTGATTATTTCGGTCGAAATTTCGAACCCAATTTTCCGGTTGCTCCATACCTGCGGTGGGTGTCACTTTGATATAACACGTTTCTTGAGACTCCCCTGCGTATACTTGGAAGTGTTGAATAAAGGAGGTGCAGAATGAGAGATCGAATTCAGGTATCCTCAACCCAGGCTTCCGCAACTTGCACGGAACTGCCGGGACGTGAAACCGAACTGGCGCGTCGTGAGATAATGAACACACAGGGAGGGATATTTCCAGCTGTGGTTCTTCCTGTTTTGTTAGCCGTTGTGTTCGCCGATGAAATAGCGGAATATTGCGTCTTCGTGCATGATACACTGAATAGCGCGACCGGCCGGACACACAACGGTTCAAATTAACGATCTCCGTATTCGACGTTTGGAACTGTATCTCAAGTATTCGCCTGCTTCACAGTCCCACTCGTCGATGCCGGGCCGAATTCCAGAGTAAATTCCAGACAATCCATCTCTTCGGCGGGTTGATGTAAGGCCAGCGGTCAAGAGAGGCGCAGTCATTCATTGCCTGGCTGAAGCCGTCGAGAAAAGACAGGAAAGTTTGGTAAAGTGGATTACATTGCGGTGGGATACGATGGCCTTTCTTCAATTATTGAGAGGCGAACGTACCGGATCACGATCTCAGTGCATGAAATCGGTTCGGCCGAGATCCAAGAGTGCATCAACGCTTTGTTCAACCAACCCTTCGGCGAAGCGAGACACGCAGGATAGGCTATAATCGAGGAAGTTAAACTAACCCTTCAGGAGGACATCATGACACACGCATTGGCTCTTCCGGCAGCAACCGATACAGAAAGTCGGCTCATTTCCTGTTCGGCCTTGCCGACAAGACAAGAAACCGCAAGTGAGCATACCATGGCCCAAGTATCGGGAGGACATCCCATCCTCGTCGGGATTGTGGCAGGGCTCGTTGTCGTAGCAGCGACAAGGCCTCAAGATGTCGTAGAATCTGTCGTCTGGTACTACAATAGGGGTAAGGATGCCGTAAATTTCGTTTCGGATGCCATTGATCAATGGGCCAGTGGTCTCGCTGACGGCCTGTCGAATCTGTGAGTCCGATTCGTAGATGGTGATGGGCTGTTGAGAGTCACAGAGTCGATTGGTACAGGTTCCATTGAAAGCACTATCGATGGAGTCCAGACCTACGGACTGCCAGGCGGGCTTTCGTGGGCCTCATCCTATAGATCGATGAGGACACCACAGATCGAATGCCTGGCGGTCCGGTTTCGTTCGAATAATAGTGATGGGAGTCTCCGATGTCGGCGGATAACGAAATGTACTCAACAGGTATAGACGAGGCCAACGAGAAGGGTCAAGAGGTGATCGAAATCCGTGTGAGCAAAGTCCGTGCGATCATTATTGGAATTATCTTGTTTTTTGGGGCGTTCAATTTTTGCCTTTTGTGGGCACATTTGTCGCAATTGAAGATTCGGTTCCGTCTGGAAAGCCTGGATCAGTGGATGTTTCTCGTGAGTATTGTTTTGCTAATTGTAGTTCACGAAGCATTACACGCCGTTGCCGCGTTACAATGGGGCAAGGTACCATTCAATTCTATTCGTTTCGGGGTCAATTCGAAATGGTTGGTTTTCTATTGTCACTGCGATAAACTACTGAGAATGCGCGTTCAGCGAATCGTCTTGCTCTTTCCATTGATCGTTACGACGCTGTGTGCCAGTCTGGTGTTTTGGTTAGATCCTGCCATCTGGTCTCTGTTGCTATTTAGTGGGACAATTTCAATTTGTTCTGGAGATGTCATGATTTTTCTGAAGCTGCAACGGTTTGGCGGGGACGACCGGGTACAAGATCATCCATCGGAGCCTGGCTGCTATGTCTGGCCGGAAGGGCAGACCCCGCTCGAGTGATTCAGCCTTGCGCGGCGGAGAGGAGCCGAAGAGAAATCGGGTCTACGTGCATTTTATCGCGCGCATTCCTTCAGGTTATGAGGCAGGCTGGAGGAACGGCGAAATCAGCCATTCTTTACTCTGGTAGCTTATCCAGGAAGCGGATGCAAGAATCCGGATAAAGCGCTCGGTGGCACGGGCAGATTGTAGTGTAAATGGTCTTTCCAGAACATTAAGTTGTGTCGTCTTCTTCTGTAGGCAGGATCCGACTAAAGTCCTCGGCCCCACGGGCAACCACAGTCCGAGACGTCTTACGATAGGATATTCGAATGACGTATCCGAACTTACGGCAGTCCATCTGGTTAGTGGTTCTATTCTGGGTAACACAGTCGGTATTGGGACTCATCATCTACATTGTACAGACCATCCTTGGCGAGAGTTTTCGACACGAAAACCTCTTGACTGGAGTTCTAACTCTGGTGGTTTATTACCTTTTCTTGCGCTATGTCTTCCGCCGCACGGATCGAACATGGAAAGACTTGTCGCAAATGGTGAATACGGACTTTGATTGGCGCGTATGGCCTTGTGTGGCAATTTCGATCGTTGGCCTCGGGATGGTTCTGTTGGAATTGGATAAAGTGGTGATTCGACTAATTCCGATGACCGATTTCATCCAGGATATTTTCAATTCGGAGTTCGGGCGCAAGACATCTTATTCCTCAGCCGTGTTCCGGGCAGTGTTTGTCGCACCGTCCGTCGAAGAGTTACTATACAGAGGCACAATATTTACCGGTTTGCTGGCACACAAGACCAGGAACCGGGCGATTTTCTGGTCGGCGTTTCTGTTTGGCGTGGGCCATCTGAACCCCTGGCAATTTCCCCCGGCCCTACTGTACGGGTTCGTATTCGCCTGGTGGTATATCCGGACGGGATCCTTGTGGCCTGCTCTGGTCGGCCACGCATTGAACAATTTCATCGCCGTTACGACCTTGCACTTCGAAATACCATATTTCGAAGTAGCGGAAGACTTCAATGTTGTGGTCTTCAATCCCTGGTGGTGGACAGGTGCCGGAATGATATTGGCTGCTCTTGGACTCTGGTGGTTCTACGTGGTTTCGAAAGACTCCCAATCTACCGCACCGGACGCGATTGAGACGGGATATATGCCGGGCGATGGCAGCTAGCCGCTGTTGGACGGTATTTGAATTTACACCGCGATCAAATCAGGATTCATGCCTCTGGCCCACGAAAAAGGGCGATGCATGCGAATACGGAGTTCCCGGATGAAGGACATCCTTCACACAGAAACGTGGAGACGTTGGATTCTCACGGCTATATTATACGCGTTTTTTTCAGTTTTGCCTGCCTTGCTGATTCTCAGATTCGTCATTCGAATCGAATTTGCAATCCTTATGGCGGTCCTGGTCTGTCAGGCAGTCTCGTTCATCATCTTCCGAAGGAAATTCCATGCAACCGCAGCGCGAATGGTGACCGCAGTCTGCGTACTCTTTGAGGCGAGCAGGGGCGAAATAGATACGGCCGAGAATCAAAAGGTCTCCGAAGTGATATTTAACAAAGACGATATCCACAACCTGTCCTTTTTGATGTTATGGTTTTCGGCAGCGACTAGTGTTGTGGTAGATGCCTTGCTTCCCTGGGCAATTGAGTTGCAATTCCCGCTCGCCGATCTATGGAAATTGATTGGATGTATAATCGCCCTGTATGTGACTCACGAAGCGCTTCACGGCCTTGCCGCGTTGACTTCGGCAAGAGTCCCAATAAGATCGCTGCACTTTGGAATCAATTGGCGATTGGGGGCGCTGTACTGTCACGCCGACAGACCGATGAAGGTCTGCGCTTTCCGGGTATTCGTGGTCTTGCCGATGATAGTTACCACACCCGTTGCTGGTTTGGTGCTGTTGTGGGATCCCGCGATCTGGTCGGTCTTGCTCTTGAGTGTTACATTCGCCGGGTGTGCGGGAGATGTCATGGTTTTATTAAGGGCTCGCAGATATGACAATGACAGATGGATTCAGGACCACCCGTCGGAAGTGGGTTTCATCATATTTCCCGCCGGGGAGACGCCCGCACACCATGCGTTGGTATCCGAACCCGCCTCACCGGAAGGGGAATCTCCCGCAGATTGAGATCGCCTAACAATCCGAAACGAATCCAGGAAAGATCATGCTTGAACCCACTGATTGCCATCAATCAAGGCCGGCCACGAAATCTGGCAAGACGTCGATGGCATATCCGAACCTGAGGCAGGCAATCTGGCTGCTGGTATTGTTTTTTATAATACAAGCCTGTCTATACATACTGGCAGATTTCGTGGATCAGTGGCCGACAGAGGATGAATTGTTCCAGGGAATGCTGTTGCCCGCGCTGTTCGGGCACGCCTTGAACAATTTTATCTCGGTGGCGGCCGGGTATGTTGACATTCCAGAAGGCACCGCTCCCGAAGACTCTGGTGAATTGACGTCCGAAGCGTGGACAATCTTTGTAGCCGGTGCGGCGTTGGCTGCGCTTGGACTATGGTGGTTCAACAGGGTTTCAAGCAACTTGCAACATATTCCCGAGGGCCGGGATCCGCTCGCAGATCCCCACACCGATGCAGTGTAGGGACTGATGGGCCACGCCCGGAGCCGGGAGTGGCCGCGTCGATCGCGGGTCCCTTTCTACGGCTGAGAGCGGTGGATCACGGGTACAGACATACTATATATAGTATGTAACGGATCGGGAATTGACCTACGGCAGAAAACCTGACCGACACCTGTTTACAACCGGACACTCGAATGACGATGCCAATTGGAGTCTTACAGTAAGACTTCTCCGGAAAACGCGTTCATGTTTTTCATGCTGCCTGCTAAAACAAAGCGCGTTGCGATCCCCCCACCACCGGCGCCGGCCCCTTCGACCCTTCGACAAGCTCAGGGCGGCGCCTTCGACCCTTCCTCAGGCTGAGGGCAACGCATGCACGGTGGCCGGCTCGACTTCTGCGATTCCCCCTCAAGGGGGGAGTGATTGAACCGTTTTAAGCGCGCGAATTCACTTTCACATATTGGGTTGCGGCCCAGCCGGACGAAGCCGCGCCAGGTTAGAGATACAATGGACGTCTTGTCCCCGTTTTTAGATGCGTCAGTTCAGTCAGAGTCCGTTCGGTTTCCCTTCGGGTCGGTCGTCTTCGATCAAGGGGGCCCCGGTGATGTCTTCTGCATTCTTCAGTCGGGTCGATTGAGGGTGATCAAGCAGAGTGCGGATGGCCAACCGGAAACTCTGGGCTTTTTGTACGCCGGCGATCACTTCGGCGAAGGGGCGCTGTTGACGGAGTGGGGACATCGGGCTACGGTGCGAGCCGCCGAGGATTCCGTGGTGTTGCAGGTGTCGCGTAATGAATTCTACAACGTGTTGAAGAAAGAGCCGGAGCTGAATGTGTATCTGCAGGATCAGGTTGCGAATATCGCATACCGGAACTTCACGCGTTATCTGGCGGGGTCCGTTTCCGGAGATGGGATGCGGGAGTTGTTCCGTGGACTGAAGCGCAAGGAGATTGCAAAGGGAGCGACATTCTCGGGACCCAATGATTCGCGCGGGAGGCTTTGCGTGGTGGGCGGCGGCGAGTTGGACGTGATTTCCGAGGATGGCAGCACGCATCGTGTGAAAGCCGGTGATTTTTTCGAGGAGACGGATGCTTCAGGCGGCGGGTCACGAACGATCCGGAGTCCGCACAATAGTGTTATCTACTTTCTTGATAAAGATGACTTCGATCGCCTTAAAAATACAATGCCTATATTGGCATCCCTGGGCGAAACGGCCCGGCGATTGCACCTTGAAGGAGAATCGTACGGGTCCCGGCCAGGCGAGATCCGGCCGCGCGAAATCGGGTCTCAGAGCCGCCCGCTGGATGGGATTAACGCGGTTGATGGGAATGGTTCGACGTCCAGTACGCCGGATTCCGATTCGCAAGCGGTGGAACGAAGCGCGCCGGCGTCCTTTCGTTTCCCGTTCCTGAAGCAGAACGATCAGTCCGACTGCGGGGCGGCGTGTCTGGGGATGATTTGCAAGTACTACAAGATGCCTATCGGATTGAACAGGCTGCGCGACATGAGCAACGTGTCGCGGGACGGCACATCGATGGCGGCGCTGGCCGAAGCGGCGGAGACCCTCGGGTTTGTGACGCGGGGCGTACGGACAGGTTACGAAGCGCTGATGAGGACCGAACTGCCGGCGATACTGCACTGGGAAGGCAATCACTTCGTGGTATTGTATGAGATCAACAGGAATGATGTGAAAATCGCGGATCCCGGCCTGGGTGTTCGCAAGCTGGCGCGCGGGGAGTTCGAGAAGAGCTGGACCAACATGGCATTGCTCCTGGAATATACGGATCAGGTGGCGGAGAATGAACCCTCCAGGTCTTCCTTCAAGCGTTTTTTCCCACTGATAAAGCCCTATACGGCCATTCTGATCGAGGTTCTGCTGGCGTCGCTGGTACTCAGCCTGTTGGGCCTTGCCTCGCCCGTCTTCACGCAGACGATCGTGGACCATGTGCTGGTGCATCACGACGAGGACCTTCTGAACCTGATGCTGGCTGGTATTGTTGTGGTTGCGCTCTTCCAGATCGGTACCTCAACCCTGCGTGCGTATCTGATCGGGTACATGAGCGCAAGGTTGAGCCTCACGATGCTGTCGCGGTTCTACCGGCATCTGCTGGGCCTGTCCATGCGGTTCTTCGCGCTGCGCCGGACCGGCGATCTGACCACGCGATTCAAGGAAAATGCCACGATTCAGCGCCTCTTTACGGACACCACCATCTCGGCGATACTCGACTTTGTCATGCTATTCGTCTATCTCGGACTGATGTTCTACTACAACTGGGAGTTGACGCTCGTGATGTTGATTTTCGTGCCGCTGTCAGTGGGGCTGACGCTGATCTATACGCCTATTCTGAAGTCCTTCAGCCAGCGAGCTTTCCTTGCGCGGGCGGAACAGTCTTCCGTTCTGATCGATTCGCTGCATGGCATTGACGTGGTGAAAACCGAATCCGTCGAGCGGGTTACGAGATGGCAGTGGGAGGGCAAGTTTACGAAGGAAATTCAGATCGGGTTTCGGCGGCTGAAAATGGAGATGTTGTTCGGCGCGGGCGGAAGTATGATCAACCTCTTGAGTTCCACCGTAATATTGTGGTATGGCGCTTCCCTGGTGATCGAGGGCGAGTTGTCCGTTGGTCAGCTGATGGCTTTCAACGCGCTCATCGGCAACGTGATGGGGCCCATTATGGGATTGATCGGCGTATGGCCGGAGGTCCAGGAGGCCCGGGTTGCGCTGGACAGGCTGAATGACGTCTATGACTCGAAGATGGAAGATGCGCGCCAGCGCGGCCACGGCCTGAGGCTGAAGCAGGTTGAAGGCCGTCTTGCATTCGAGGGCGTGTTCTTCAGATACGGTGTCGGGTCCGACGAGCCTTACGTATTGAACAACATCGACCTCGAACTGGAACCGGGCCGCAAAGTCGCCATCGTCGGCCGCAGCGGCGCGGGAAAGACCACGCTCGTAAAGCTGGTGCCCCGTCTGTTCGATCCCACGGAAGGGCGTGTGCTTCTGGACGGGATGGACGTCCGGGATTTCGATCCTCACTGGCTCCGCCGCCAGGTGGGTATGGTCATGCAGGACTCCTTTCTCTTCAGCGGCACCATTGCGGAGAATATCGCGGTTGGAGAACCGGACGCGAATATGGACCGGCTCCTTGAAGTTGCGAAATTGGCATGTGTCCACGATTTCGTAAACGAGATGCCACTGGGATACGAGACGAAGGTAGGCGAACAGGGACTCGGATTGTCCGGCGGTCAGCGGCAGCGGATTGCGATCGCGCGGGCGTTGTATCGTGATCCGGGAATACTGATCTTCGACGAAGCGACGAATGCGCTTGATACGGACTCGGAAGGCGCAATCCAGTCCAATCTGGCCCTATTCATGGAGAATCGTACGTCTGTAATTATCGCCCATCGCCTTAGCACCGTGAAGGATGCGGACACGATTGTCGTATTGGAAAAGGGCCATATCCTTGAGAAGGGCGCACACGAAGAACTGATGCATCGCAGAGGCCTTTACTATCACATGTGCAGCCAGCAATTGCAGCTGACTTGAACGTCTGGCTGAAGAGGAGCCGGTCTGATGGCGGAACCTGGACAACCGGACTTGCCGCGAAGTCCGTCGCCCGTTTTTCACACCGCGAGGGACGCCGGCGCCGAGGAGATGCAGGCGTTCGTGGGGTCTCTCAGACCGTTCTGGGGGCGGGCGCTGCTTTACATCGTTCTGCTGTTTGTCGGGATCGCGCTGATCTGGGCGTGGTGGGGCAAGGTGGACGTTGTGGCGTCGGCGCCATTCCGATTGGTGCCCCTGGGTAAGGTGAAGACCCTTCAGGCGCGTCGAGGCGGTGAAATCCAGCACATCGGCGTCAGCGAAGGGGATCGGATCGACGAGGGCCAGTTGCTTTTCAAGCTGAAGTCCTGGGAAACCTGGGGGGACCTTCGAGAACTGGAACAGGCCGAAATGGCTTTTCGAAAGGCCGAGTACGATTTTAAACGGGTATTGCCACGGAGGAAGGAATTGAATCGGGAAACAATCGCGTCGCTCGAAAAGAGACTGGCAGTGCTGCAGCGGTTCATGGCGGCGCATCAGAGCGCACTCAAGGATTACCACGCCGACGAGGGTGATGGCGGGGGGGCCGGAAATGACGCTGCGGAGGCCGAACTGCGGGCGCAAATCGGCTTTCGCCAGGCGGAGATCGACCACCTGAAACAGGATTATCTGCAGCAGAAAATGCTGTTCGAACGCCAACTGATCAGCAAGGTCGATATCAATGACGCGCGCGTACGTTACCTGAGCGCCCTGGCAGCGCTTCCGGGGCGGATGTCGGAAATCTACAAGCAGGAAACTGCCGTCCAGGACCTCAAACGTCGGATTCTGGAGACGCGTATCGCCCACGGGCGCGAGACGTCACAGATGAAGCACGCGTTCGAAACCGCGCGGTTGAGACTGGAGCAGGCACGCAAACGCGTCGATCGTCAGTTGGAAGCCGAGTCGGACCTGATTCTGGCGCCGGAGTCCGGCATTGTAACGCGGGTGGAGGTGAATACGCTCGGGCAGGTTATCAACAAGGGGCAGGCGCTGGTTTCGCTGGCCCCGGCGTCAGCGCCGATTGTCGCCGAACTTACGGTATTGAACAGAGACGTGGGCCTGTTAAAGCCGGGGCAGATCGTCAAGCTGAAATACGATGCCTTCGCGTTTCAGGACTTCGGAATCAAACGCGGGTGGCTCAGACAGATCTCTCCGGATGCCGTCATCGACGAGACCGTCGGACCGATTTTCAGGGGCATCGTTGAATTGGAAGAAACCACCATGGTTGTAAAGGGTCGGGAGAAGCCGCTTCTGTTCGGCATGAAAGGCACGGCGGAGATCATGACGGACCGGCAGTCGGTATTGTTGATGCTGCTTAGCCCTTTGCGGAAGCTGTATGAGTCCGCTACGTACGATGCCACGTCAACGTCGGCCCCGCCGCAGGGTGAATTGTAATGCGCCGTCTGGAAGAACACGCAGCCGATGCCGCCGGCGGGGAGGTATCGCTCGTTCGGGTCAATGGCATCCACGTGTCACTGAATCAGATCGTGCGTCAATTGGGGGTTGCAGACAAACTCGATTTTTTCTCTTCGTTTGCACGCAGAGAACTGGTTCGACAGGTTGCTGTCCGTGAAGGCGTTCGGACCACGCCCGAAGATATCCAGCGGGACGTGGACAACTGGCGATATCAACATCGCCTGGAGCGGGTTGAAGACACGGATGCATGGCTCCGGTCCCGGGGCATTTCCCTCGGCGACGTGGCCGAAGACGCTCGGGTAAAACAGTTGGAGCGCGCGTTGTCCGACAAGGTCGTGGACGGAAGGATCGAACCCTACTTCGCGCAGCACAAACTGGATTACGACGAGGCGGAGGTCTGCTGGATTTTTCACCGGAATAAAGGCGTGATAGAGGAAATCGGGCTTCAGGCGAGAGAAGAAGGCGCTGACTTTTGCAGGATGGCCCGCGAATTCTCACAGGATGAACGCAGCCGTCCGTCAGGCGGGTTTGTGGGGCGCGTTCGACGCGGGCAGTTGCCGAAGGGTATTGCGGCCCGCCTCTTCGCCGCCGCACCGGGTGAAGTATTCGGACCCGAAAAGGCATCGGGCGGATTCGCGTTGTACATGCTGCAGCGGAACTTTCCGGCAATCCTTGACGATCGCGTTTCAAACGAGATTCGCAACGTACTGTTCAGCCAGTGGCTGCAGAGAGAGTTTCAACGGGCGGAAATTCACTACCCGATCTGGGAAACCGGGAAGGAGAACCGGGAGTAGACGTGAGGCGTGATGCGATGACGAGTCCCTCCGCCAATGGCGAAAATTCAGTGGTCGGGACGCAACCATCATTTCCCTGACGTGATTTTGTCGCACCCGCACGGCGATACAGTTTTTAAACGTGGCCTGCGTCTATGGCCTCGCTACTCTCAGATCGACCCGTCTCCCTGGAAAAGCAAATTTGCCCTTGTCTTTCTCAATCGTGGAAATTATATTTTGGTTGTCACCACTCAGGCGGTACCCGTATGTCGGGTAGCCTACCGAATACAATAGCCGACATTTACGGGCGCGGGTAGCTCCCTCGTCCACGGCGAATACGTAGGACCTTCCCGCATCCTCAAAGCTGCGTGAGTGGTGACACTGCCCGGCACCCTTTTATCGGGGTGCCGTTCGAAAGTTCGTCACCGAATGGCGAGGGGATGACGCGGGATTTTTTTATACCCTCTTCGGGACGTTCGGTGAATTGATGTGGCGGCGCCGTACGCTGCAAGATGCGCCATGAGACGCGAATTACATCACTTTCATCCACCTCCGTGCCATCTGTGTCAAGAAAACCCGCAGTAAAGGCACATCCTGTCCTTTCCGAGTGCGCGTAACGGCATCGTCCTTGAGGCAGCGAGGCGCATTCTGCTACACGTCGGGATGCTTTCGAGTCACTTTTATTTGAATAATTAACTTATAAACAATAATTTATATTCAATATCAAGCCTGGCCTGTAATTTGCAGTCCAGATCGGGACGTTCAACGTCAAAGCGTTCATCATGCTTTCATTGCAGGGGGTTTGCCGGGGTCGAGAGGGCAAACAAACCGTGGTCCGTTACGGGCGCGTTCGCCATCGCTGCCAATGCCGGGCATCTGACAACAAAGCGCACGTTTGACTTTGATCGGAAGCAGCGAAATGCGGTGATTGCGCGGGTCAGCGACGGCGAAGGTCGGCGCGAGAGAATTGTCGTGAGCATCGCTCAAATAGGCATTGACGAATAGTCATCCCCGGCAACGGCATGTGGCTCTTTGGACGTGCTGACATCCGTTACAAGGGAGGGAATTCATGGCGTATCCGAATTTAAAGCAATCCATCTGGCTGGTGGTGCTGTTTTTCCTGATCAGCCTGGTGGTAGCCTTGCCGATTGGCGTTCTTGGCGCCATTCTCGACCGACCCTTGATCGAGAGTCCCTACGTAATCCAGTTTTTGATACTGGCCAGTTTCATTTTGACGGCATTGTACGCTCACCGTCGAACGGACCGGACGTGGTCCGACATCCTGCTGCTCAAGCCCGCTTCATGGCAACTGTACCTGCCGATCGGCGTGTGCGTTGTCGGACTGGCAATTGTTGGATCGGACCTGGGAAATCTGTTCCGGCACCTGATACCGGTGCCCGAAAGTGTGCAAGACCTGTTCGGGGGGCCGGCACGAAAAGAGACGCCGTACATGTTCACGTTTTATGCCATGGTGGTGCAGGCGCCGCTTGCAAAGGAAGTCCTTTTCAGAGGCGTTATACTGGGCGGCCTGTTGGCTCACCGAACGCGGAATCGGGCCATTGTCTGGTCTGCGTTGCTGTTCGCAATATCTCACCTGCACCCTTGGCGATATCCCACGGCTCTGATACTGGGGCTCGTATTGGCCTGGTGGGTCGTCCGGACCGGTTCACTGCTTCCAGCGATTGTGGGACACGCGTTGAACAATTTTCTGATAGTGACGTCCACGCACCTGGAGGTTTTTGGATCACTGGATGATTTCAGCACAGGGACGATGCTTCCGTGGTGGCTGCATGTCTGCGGCGTTTTTCTGGTCCTGGTTGGAATGTGCTGGTTCAATTTGGTGTCAAAAGGCAGAGGCGAGCCGGTCGAAACGGCGGCTGACGGGGAGTCTGTCTGACGGCGTAACGCCCATGGCGACACTCGACGTGGATCCGGCTCGTTGCGTTTGCCGCTATTGCCTCGTCCAAATGGGAGGGATTACATGGTGTATCCGAATCTGAAGCAATCCGTTTGTCTGGTGATCCTGGTCCTGTTTGTCATGTTCGCATCGGGGCTGGTGTTCTATCACCTTGGTGCTGTCCCGGGGCAACCTGGGAGACTTCTCAATTATATGGGTTGGGTTGCAAATCTACCCGTTTTCGCGCTGTTCGTGTTGTACGCTCAACGTCGATCCGGTCGGTCCCTGTCGCAAGTCCTACGGTTCAGGACCGTTCCCTGGAAAATGTGTCTGCCTGTTACCCTATCCATTTTCGGCCTGGTCGTCGTTAATTTCAACATTGGGAACTTCACTCAGTACCTGATTCCGATCTCCGAGGCAACGCTCGATTTAATTCGCGATCTGATGGGGCGTGGCACACCCTATGCCTTTGCGTTTTATGTCCTGGTCATTCAAGCGCCGCTTACTGAGGAGGTTTTCTGCAGAGGTGTGATTCTCGGCGGCCTGTTGACACACCGTACTCAGGGTGGTGGCATATTTTGGTCGGCGGTATTGTTCGGTGTGCTACACATGAATCCCTGGCAATTTCCGGCAGCCCTGTTATTGGGTATTGTATTTGCCTGGTGGGTCGTACAGACAGGATCCTTGCTACCCGCGTTGTTCGGTCACGCGCTGAACAATTTTCTGTCGATGACGTCAGCACGTCTGGAATTATTCGGACCATTGGAGAATTGGGATGTTCCGGTGTTTCTCCCGTGGTGGCTGTTTGCAAGTGGTATCGTCCTGGCCGTCACAGGATTGTGGTGGTTCAATCAGATGGTAAAACGCGATGGGGCATCGCACGAACACCGCGCTCATCCGGATCAGGACGAGGCGCCAGCTGACCGGAAACCGGTCTGAAGGCGAGAATTGAACGGGAATTTCCGCCAGAGACGTCGTTTGCGATTCTGGCTTGCCGAAGAAATGTCGTCCGAGGAGATATGTCCGCTACCCATCGATCATTCCGCGTCGCTGCCGGCGCCCTTCGGCATTCGCGCATCGCAATTCCGAAGTCGACGAATGTGTTGCAGGATGTCACGGCAAATGGGTATTATGGAGGAAATTATGATGTAAGTTCACGGACGTTGTGGAATTACGAGTGTTCGAGCCCGGAAGGTCGGGCCCGATCCGACAATACGCTCGCCCCATGCGGAATCGGTTCCTCTATATGGCGTCACCGTGGCTGTCCGCGCCGGCGAACGAGTGAATCGGCGATGATTCCTCGAAAAAGACTGGATATCGGCTGGCGCGACCTCCTTTTCGGCATGGGCCAATGCCTCCTGGGCGACCGGCGCGGGGAAGGCTACGCTGCCTGCCGGGAGAGCGCCGGCGACCCCGACGAGGCCCTTTTCTTCCTGTCGCTTCGCAGCGGATTCGATGCCTGTCTCCGGGCGTCCCGGTTTCCTCGCGGTTCGCATATCCTGGTGTCCGCCATTACCATTCCGGACATTCTCGAAATCATACGGAGCCACGGACTCGTGCCCGTTCCTGTCGATCTGGATCCACTGACGCTCGAGCCCGATCCGGACAGCCTCCGCAGCGGGCTGACGCCCAGAACCGTCGCGCTGCTGGCGACCCACTTGTTCGGCGCCCGCATCCCAATGGACCCCCTGGTTCGCTTCGCCAGAACGCACCGCCTGGTGCTTTTTGAAGACTGCGCCCAGGCGTATTGGGGTGACGCATTCACAGGTCACCCGGACAGTGACGTGCGCATGTTCAGTTTCGGCCCAATCAAATACAATACGGCATTGGGCGGCGGCCTTCTCTTTGTGGGCGATCCCGTCCTTCGTGACAAAGTCAGTCGGCTGCATAACAATTATCCTGTGCAGAGCAAGGGGTGGTTCTTCCTGCGCCTGGCAAAGTACGGCGTTGTTCTTCTGCTCAACAGACCGGGGCCATACACCCTTCTATGCGCCGCGTGCCGCCTGTTGGGCAGGTCCCACGATGCCTTGGGATACCGCGCTACACGCGGTTTCAGAGGACTGGAACTGCTCAGAAAAATCCGTCGCCGGCCCTGCGGCGCCCTCTCGAGTCTGTTGGCGAGGCGCCTGCGTTCCAATGCCCTCAGGCCCACGGGTTGCCGGCCTGAAGCCCTGGCGTTTCATCGCAGCGTTCCGGATCTCTGCTACCCGGGCCGACGCGCGGAACATTCCTACTGGCTCTTTGTGGTCAGGGTTGGCAATGCCGCAGACTTGTGCCGGCGGCTCTGGGATGCAGGCCTCGACGCACATCTGTGGCCTCCGTCGCTTTGTGTGGTCGAGCCTGATCGGAATCTGCCGGGCCAGGTTCCCACCTCTGCAATAGCGCTTCGGCCGCAACTCCTTTTCCTTCCCGTGTACCGCCAGGTGGGCCGGATCCGTCTCGGTCACCTGAGCCGCATCGTGCGTCGATGGGCGCGACTTTATCGATGACTCGCCTGGCGGCGGGCAGATCCTGAGGCTGCGCTTACGCTCGCGCTGACACACATCCGGCCCATTTCACGCGTCTGCGCGTCCCCTGACAGCGTGATCCCCGCCAACAACCTGCCATCCTGCGTCGTCTAATGGACCGCCGTCGCCGGCCAATCTCCTCCTGCCTCCCGTGTATCCGGTCTTGATTCCGAAAACAGGCGCCTTGATCTCCGTCCATAACTTCGCGAATGGGCGTCGAAAATCGGTTTTTCTGCTTGTATCAGGATGTTATATTCGGTCGGATCGAACAATTCCGGCCGCCCGATCCAACCGCTCCGGAGTCCCTCACGAAAACCCAACGGAGGCAATCCCATGTCTGGTTCCAATACCGAAGCGATGGGTAACGGCTTTTTTCATCACGGCGTCGCCACCCCGATCAGCAACCATCGCGGCACGGCAGTAACGGTGGACGGCGAGGGCCGCAACGTGGTCCTGATCTGGCTTTACGACAACCGCGGCGGATATGCGCTACTGATGATCGACGCCGAAACCGGTAAGGCCGACGAATTCCCCATGCCTTATCCGCCGGGCGGCGACGGTCCCTTTGCCGCCATCCTGTCCAGCCGTAACAGGTATTACACGCACTTCAACAGCCACTTTGTCGAATTCGACCCCGGGAAGCGCGCCTTCACCTTCTTCCACAAGACCGTGCCGCAGATGGCCATGAGTATGACCGAGGACGACGACGGCCGCATCTGGTCGGGAACGTATCCGAACAGCGCGGTGGCATCCTATCACCCCGGCACCGGGGAGTTCCGCGACTACGGAAATCTGTACGACCAGAACTGGCGTCAGTATCCCCGGGCGATCGCCGCTGACGACACCGGCTGGATATATTTCGGCATCGGCAGCACGGCCAGTCAGATTATCTCCCTGGACCCGCAGAGCGGTAAAGCGAAACCGCTCCTGGCGGAAGACGAACGAACCCAGGCCCATGCACCTGTGTACCGTGACTTGAACGGGAGGGTTTACGGGCACACCAGCGGGGCATCCGACGACGGATGGATGGAACTCTACCGCGGTACGCGGACGGACGTCGGCAGGATTGAGAACAGGCGTGAAAAGCCGGTCATCGCCGGCAGCCAGGGTCTGTTCCACACCGAATTTCCCGACGGCAAACGTATGGCCGGTTGCAGCCTGGTCGACCGTACGCTTGCCGTTGAGGACCCCCGTACCGGCCAGACCCGCGAAGTTTCCTTCGACTACACCAGCGAAGGCGCCCATATCATGGGCGTGGCCGCGGCTCCGGACAACACCATCTGCGGAGGCACCGCCTTCCCCATGCACTTTTTCAGCTTCAATCCGGAAACAGACAGCTGGACTAACCGTCCGGCGCTGGGACAGTGGAATACCGTCGCCAGGGAGGGCGGCATGTTCTTCATCGGCGCATATACACACGGTCTGCTGGAAGCGTGGGACCCGGCCGAGCCATGGGTACACACCGAGCGTGACAAGGCCGGCTGCAACCCGGAACTGCTCTACGAATGTCACGAGGTCATCAACCGCCCTCACATGCTGCTTGCCCATCCGAACGGAAGAACCGTGGTACTCGCCGGCACCCCGGGGTACGGGCTAACCGGCGGCGGCATGTTATTCTGGGACAGGCAGACCCGTGAGCATACGCTGCTGGAACATACCGACATCCTGCCCGATCAGTCCACCATGAGCCTGGTACCCCTGCCCGGCGACAGGCTCCTGGGGGGCACAACGACCAGCGCAGGCACGGGTGGGGAACAGAAGGCCGACGAAGCAGAACTCTATATTATGGACATGGAAACGCGGCAGCTCGATTGGCACGACGTGGTCTTCCCTGGCGTTCAGGGGTATACCGATATGTGCTCGGGGCCGACCGGCATGGTCTACGGCATCGCCGACCGCACACGGTTTTTCGTCTTCGATCCCGTCGACAGAAAGGTGGTTCACCAGCACGGACTCAAGTCCGAATTCGGGTCCACCACGTCGCAGCAGGGCCCAAGGGTTTTTGTTACCGCGCCGGACGGCGCCATCTTCATTCTCTTCACAAAGGGTATCGCCATCGTGGAACCCGGAACGCACGAAATACGGATGCTGGCTGAATCTCCCGTACCCGTAGGGCCGGGCGGCGACATCCTGGACGGCCGAATCTACTTCGGCAGCGGGTCCCACCTCTACAGCTACCAGGTATCCGAATAACACAGGCTGGATAAGGCGGATTCTACGCGTCGGGGGCGAGAGCGGTCAGACGTCCCGCCCCCGACTCAATTGTCGACATACGGCTGGCGAGCGCGTTCGGAAAAGCGCGCTTCGTCAGGTCTATCCGCGCCCGGTATCCAGAACGTCGGGTATCACCTCGTTTGCCGTAATCTGGTCCAGTGTCTGCCGTTTCCTGATCAGATGCAGCGTGCCGTCGGGAGTCCGCAGCACCTCGGCGGCCTCAGGAAACGAATTGTAGTTCTTTGAAGCCATGCCGGAACAGTAGGCGCCGGACCCGCCCACCGCCAGCAGATCGCCCGTCCTCGCCTCGGCAAGTAGCCGGGGCTTCAGTCCTTCCGGATCCCCCGGGGCAGGTGTCAGCACGTCCCCGCTCTCACAGCAGTGGCCGGCTATCAGATATTCGCTCAGTTCCCGCGTCTCCGGCTGTGCGGGCACGGTCACAATGGGGTGCTGCGCGCCATAGAGGCTGATGCGCAACAGCTCGGTCATTCCCGCGTCCACTTTCAGGAAATCGTACCCGTTTTTTCCGGTATCGACACAGTCGATAACCGAACAGATCAGCGCACCCGCATTGGCCACCAGAAAGGTGCCTGGTTCCACCTCCAGCCGCAGTCTGCGCCCATGTTCGGCCCGAAAGGCCCGGAACGCTTCAATTACATGCATTCCGATCCGATTCAGATCGGTAGACGTCTCCCCGGCCATACGCCCCACCTTAAACCCGCCCCCGAGGCTCAGCACCTCCACCTCCGGCAGACGGGCAGCGATGCGCAGGGAAATCATCGCGCAGTGTTCCCAGACCTCGGGATCGCTGCCCGAACCGATGTGGGTGTGCATACTCGAAATCTTCAAATCGCAAGCTCTGGCGATGGCCAGTACTTCGTCCAGGTATTCGTGCCAGATCCCGAAACTGGCGGATGGGCCGCCTACATTGGTTTTCTTACTGTGCCCCGAACCAAGACCCGGGTTGATTCGTACAGTTACGGTTTGACCTGGAAACAGTTCGCCGTAGTGCCTCAGTTGCTGCAGTGAACAGGCATTGAATATCACTCCCTGTTTCACCAGGCTCCGTAGATTCAGAGGCGTACGTTGTGCGGTGAGCTGAATCTGATCCGGAGATACGCCCGCCCGGATGGCGCGCTCCACTTCGTAACCGCTGCTGGCATCGACGTGCAGGCCCGCCCGATTCAGGATTCTCACCACCGCCGCCGTTGGCAGGGCCTTCATCGCGTATCGAGCCGTCAAACCGTACGCATTTGGAAAGTCCAGAACCTCCCTGGCACGAGCTTCCAGCGATTCCTGGTCATAAACGAAAACAGGCGTGCCAAACCGGCGCCGGATCTCCCGGATGTCTTCCTCGGCCAGGAACGCAAGCGGTGCCATGGTCCCTCCCTGGGGTTCATGTTCTGAGAATTCGGCTTGACTCACTTTCCGAAAAACGGAATATTCATTAGGCAATCGACCGCCGGCAGCGTGGTCTGTTTCCTGTACAAAAAAAGCCGTGCGCCAGAAACACCGCAGCGCACGGCCCGAGTCTTCGGAGCCCGCCGTCCGGCTTCAACGTTGGTGCGGAAGGGGGGACTCGAACCCCCACGGGCAATGCCCACCAGATCCTAAATCTGACGTGTCTGCCAATTCCACCACTTCCGCAATAATCTCAATGAGTTGAAAGTTCACGAGCCTCTAACATGCAAGCCAGATCCGACTCGCGCAACATTGCAGGAATAACGCCTAAAATAACGCGAAAAGTCCGGAAAAGTCAACTGCAAATGTCTCTTGCAGAACGCGGGAGCCTGCCCGCGAGGCCCGGCGCGAATCGTGATTGCAGGGACAGTCCTTCGCGGCGGGAAACAGGACGCGCGACGATCCTGCCGTTGATTTGCGGGAATTGTACACGCCGGAATAGCTCCCGGCCAATCGCGGATACAGACGGCGGCGCCAGCAAATGAACTCACGACACCATGAGCCGGCAACTGCCATGCGGAAGGCGTTCCTCCGCATGGCCGGCCTGCACTTCTTCCTGTTGCTGTTTCCGGTCAATGCGGCCGATGCGCAAATGGAGCGCGGTCCGATTGCCGAACCCATCGGGACGTCGGCGCAGGACTCCCTGCTCTATGAGTATGCGGCCGACCGGGTCGAGGATGACGTCGCGGCAGGACGCGTCGTCTTCACGGGAAACGTCGTCCTCAAATATCAGGACGTGGAACTGCGGGCAGGGCGGATTGTCCTCCACCGAAAGGCGAAGCGCCTGGAGGCCGAGGCGTTGCCGGATTCCACCGGCAGCAAGACCATCGGTATGCCCGAGTTTGTCCGCGGCAGCGAGCGATTCACGGGCTCGTCAATGGTCTACAGCCTGGATACCGGGCGCGGCCGCGTGAAGGGAGGCCGGGCGCGTCATGGGAGGCGTTATTACAGAGGCGAGCAGATCCTCCTGGATCAACAGCGGGAACTTCACGCCCGTGCGATATCCATGTCCTCGTGTGACAGGGACCACACCCATTACGATTTTATGTGCCGCGCGCTGAAGGTGGTTCAGGACGACAAGGCCATCGCCCGCTCCGTTACGTTTCGCGTGGGTCCCGTCCCGGTGATGTGGCTCCCGTTTTATGTGTTTCCGCTTACGCAGGGCAGGCGCTCCGGCATTCTGACACCCCGGGTCGGCAGCAATAGCCGCGACGGCATAAACGTAAGCAACATCGGATATTATTGGGCACCCAGCGACTTCTGGGATGCCACGTTGAAGACGGCCCTTCGGGAACGCAATGGTTTTCTCATTGACGCAGGTATCGACTACGCGGTGCGAAGACGGCTCAGCGGATATATGAACCTGTCCTTTGAACGCGGGCGACAGCCGTCGGGTGATTCCCGCCGCGACTGGCGTTTGAACTTCCACCATCAACACCGGCTGAACCCGACGCTCAATTTGAGGGCAAGGGGTGATTTCACGAACAGCTCCAACTTCGACCGTCATAATTCCAGCAACCTCTATCGGTACCTGAACCGGCAACTCCGATCGTCTTTTTCCATGGACAAGCGCTGGACGGAATCCAGACGAAGCATGGATGTTAATCTCAACTACTACCGGGATCTCGATCAGAACCAGAACCGGTTTCAGGGTTTTCCCCGTCTCTCGTTCCGCCAGGGCAGGCGGCGCATTTTCGGTCAGCCCGAATCAACCCGCGACGCCCTCTGGTACCACGCCTTCTATTACGACGCTTCCGCCGGCCTGACGAACGCCTTCACGCGCAACGAGGACCAGGAAGACAACACGCACAATCTGGCGCTCAACGCGAGGTTGGGGGCCAGCAGCCAACACAAGCCCTTCGGCTGGCTGGATTTCACGCACCGGTTCAACGTCAGTCAGAATTCTTCGCGCCCGAACGCGGATACCCGGACGCGTCGAGAGTCCTACAACGCCAGCATCGCAGCCGGCACCGCGCTCTTTGGTATCTTTAAGCCGCAGATTGGACGGCTGCGGGGTATCCGCCACCGGCTTCAGCCCCAGCTCGACTTCAGGTATTACCAGACCGCACAGGTCGATGGCGCGACACTGGGCTTCCACGGCCGCCGGGACTGGAACGACGCCAGGCGCACCCTCAACCTGCGACTCAACAATACGGTCGAAATCAAGACCGAGATGGACGGCAAAATGCGGCGGTCCACTCTCGCAACGGCCGGTTTCTCTACCGGTTACGATTTCGACGCCAACCCGACGCGGCGATGGCGCGATCTGCGTACTTCGGCCTCCATAAAGCCCGCACGTCGGATCGACGTTCGTCTCAATATGTCGCACACGTTCTACGACGCGTCGGGACGTCTGAACCTGTATCACCCGCGACTGCGCAGCCTCAGCGTCAACACAAGCCTTCGTTTCAGCGGGCGAACCGATCGGGGATCGGATCGAATCCGATACGACAGATCCATGCTTCCCGGCTCAGGAACAGGATTCAACTTTGAAGACGACATTTACCGTGATTTCGGAGATGCCACACAACCCTGGCATTTCAACGTTGGACATTATTTCAGCTATCGGGAGTCTTTCGCCGCGGGCTTCGGATCATCGAAGCGCTCGTGGGTGAAGGCGGACCTGGCATTGAATCCCACGCGCGCCTGGCGCTTCAATTATTCCGTCAACTTCGATCTGATAAACACCCGGCTGATTTCCCAGACGTTTTACGTTTACAGGGACCTTCACTGCTGGCAGGCCACGTTCAGCTGGTATCCCACCGGATTCAACAAAGGCTTCCATATCAAACTCAATATCAAGGAATTCCCGCAGATAAAGGTTGAACATCGCCGGGGAGGTTACGGGCTATGAGGACTGCCGTGAAGAAACGGCGGCCGATCTCTCTAAACCGGCATCCGGTACCCGGTTTCGCAGCCCGTTGTTTCGCTTGCCTCGCCTTCGCGAATGGGCTAAATTACAGATCGGCGTGTTGTATTGCGCCTCATGCCGGATATCTCCACCGAAACCCACCTTTGGGTGGCGTTCATTGAATTCCAGGAACCAGGGTGCGTGCGCTTGTACAACGGGTCAGCCGTTCCGCGGTATTCATCAACGGGGAACTCACCGCGGAAATCGGCCGGGGGATGCTGATTTTTCTGGGTGTCGGCCGGCAGGACAACCCCGACAACATCCGGTACGTGGCCGGCAAATGCATCCACCTGCGGATATTTGAAGACGAGCAGGGCAAGATGAACCGTTCTCTCGCTGAAATCGGAGGGCAGGTTCTGGTTGTCTCGCAATTTACGCTCTACGGCGATACCCGGAAGGGCCGCCGTCCAGGCTACTCGGGCGCGGCCCCGCCAGGAATGGCCGAGGCGTACTATAACGATTTTGTTGATGCGCTGCGAAGCCAGGGTGTGTCCGTACAGACGGGGCAGTTCGGCGCCAACATGCAGGTTGAGATTCACAACGAAGGCCCCGTTACGCTGATGGTAGAGTCCCGGGACCAGGCCGCCGCGCAGTCGTATCAGGCAACACCTTTCCCGCCATGAAAAAACTCATCCTGGCCTCTGCGTCACCGAGGCGGTCCGACCTGTTGCGCCTTCTCGGCCTGTCGTTCGACGTTGTGCCGAGTCATGTTTCGGAGACCCTGGACAGATCGATTCCACCCGCGGACTACGTAAGAGAAATCTCCGGTCGAAAGGCGCGGGCTGTTGCCGGGAGGTTCAACAGGGAAATCGTAATTGGCGCGGATACGGTGGTCGTGCTGGACGGCGACATAATGGAAAAGCCGGGCGGTGCAGACGAGGCAATTCACATGCTGAGCCGACTTTCGGGAAAAGTCCACCGCGTGTATACCGGCCTGACGTTGATCGACTCCGGGACCGGACGCGCTCTTCGCGACGTGGCCGTGACGGACGTCGCAATGAGACCACTCACGCCGGAGGAAATTCAGCTCTACGTGCAGTCAGGCGAACCCATGGACAAGGCGGGCGCGTATGCGGTTCAGGGCAGGGCGGCCGCGTTCGTGCAGTCCATCTCCGGCTGTTTCTACAATGTTGTGGGGTTGCCGATTTCACTCTTCTGCTCACTCCTCGAACGCCTGGCGGGCCAGTCGTCGTTAGTGTATGCCGCCGGGCATCGCGAGGACTGATCCGGAGCCTTTAATGCGGGAATTTGCATCAGAGTTACGGGCGCAACGTGAATCCAGCGGCATGTCCCTCGAGGAATTGTTCGAACGGACGCGGATCAACCCCGAGTATCTCCGTGCGATCGAGTCCGGCAACTACGACGTTCTTCCGGAAATCTACGTTCGCCTGTTTGTTAAGAAATACGCGCAGGAAGTGGGCCTGGACGTCGAGGAAACGCTGGCCAGATACGAAAAAAACAGGCCGCTCAAGCAGTCCACTCAAGTCGTTTCCGACAGGGTGCGCGAACGTTCGCTGCCGATGGGCCGCATCCTGGGGATTTTATCCGTACTGACGCTTATCGCCGTTCTCGCCGGGGTGTTCCTGCGGCGCGACTCAACGTCTGTCGCGCCCGTCCGGACGGAGGCGACGGTGTCAGAAGACGCAGCCCCATCGGCAGGTTCCGGTCCGGAGCCATCCTCATCGCCTGATCCCGAGCGTCCATCTGCAGCACCTGAGAGCCCCTTCGAGGCAGTGGCTGTCGATTCCCCGAGTACCGAATCCCGCGAAGAGGACGTCGCCGTGAACCCGGCGACGAGCGAGCGGGTGGTGTCGGCCTATTCGCTTCCGCAGCAGTACTCCGGCATATGGGAAGACGAGATCGTCCTGAGGCTTCGTGCGCGCGTGGACACCCGAATCCGTGTATTCAGCGACGGTGACTCCACATTCGACAACCGCCTGCTTACAGGCACACAGCGGCAATGGACCGCCCTCGATCGGTTCCGCGTGGAAATTGAAGATCCCTCCGCAGTCTCCATGTTCCTGCAGGACGAGCCTGTTACCCTCCCTACAAAACACGGTCGGAAACACCGACTGTTCATCTCCCGGTCCAACGTCTGGGTTGAAGAGATCGAATCCGCAACGCCGCCGTCCGTGCGTTGATCCGCAATGGATTTTCACTACGCGCAAATCGTCCCCCTCGCCACGCGGATCGACCGGGAAATGACCTATCTGGTTCCCGAAGACCTCAAACACCGGATTCAAATTGGAAGCAGGACGCTCGTTCCGCTGGGTCCCCGGTGGACAACGGGCATCGTCGTCGGTTTTCAGGACCGGACCGACCTGGAAACCGTCAAGTCGATCGGCATCCTGCTTGACGCCTATCCTGTCTTTTCACCGAACGTCCTCGACCTATGCCGTTGGATGGCGGGATACTATGTCTGCTCGCTGTCCGAAGTGCTTACGGCCGCGCTTCCGGCCGGTATCCATACGCACAGCGGACAGCGCATAGCCGTTACCACGCTCAACGGCGCCGATCCCGGTCCGATTACCCCCTTTCAACAACAGGTTTTCGACCACCTTAAGGCGCGCGGTCCGGCCAGCCTCAGCCAGCTGCAGCGTCGCCTGCGCGGCAATGGGGTGCGCAGTGCCGTATACGGACTGATTCGCAGGGGTTTGCTGACAACCTGGCAGACCATCGAAGACCCCCGTGTCAAGCCCTTGCAGGAGCGCATGGTTCAACTGGTGCCCGATGCCCGGTGGTTCGAAGTCGAATGGCCCGCGCTGGAGCGCCGGGCGCCCCGGCAGGCTGAATGTCTCAGGCGCCTTCGGGCAAGCGGCGGGGCTATGCCTGCCGCGGAACTGAACCGTTCGGGAATCGGACACGGCATCCTCAAAGCGCTTGCGGGCCGACAACTGGTTCGAATCTACCAGCGTGAGGTGCGCAGGGATCCATACGCGGAGGTGGAATCCAATGCGCCTGAACGACTCACGCCTACCGACCATCAGCAAAGAGCATTGGAGGAAATTCGGGATTCGCTCAACCCCCCCAGGTTCAATTCCTTTCTCCTGCACGGGGTTACCGGGAGCGGCAAGACGCTGGTCTACATCCGGGCCGTTGACCGCGTTCTGAGATACGGTCTTGGCGCGCTGATTCTGGTACCGGAGATTTCGCTCACGCCTCAAACGGTGCGCCGCTTCAGGTCCCATTTCGGCAGCCGGGTTGCCGTCATTCACAGTGCGCTTTCGGAAAGCGAGCGCTACGATGCCTGGCGGGACGTCCGCGAGGGCCGGCGGACCATTGTCATCGGCGCTCGTTCCGCGGTGTTTGCGCCGGTATCGAACCTGGGCCTGATCGTTGTGGACGAGGAACACGATGGCGCATACAAACAGTCGGATTCGGCGCCCCGGTACAACGCGCGCGACGTCGCGGTGATGCGCGCAAAAATGGAGAATATCCCCATCGTCCTGGGCTCGGCGACGCCCGCGCTCGAGTCCTTTCACAACGTCGATACGGAGAAATTCCATCTGCTCCCGCTGCCGGAACGGATAGATTCCCGCCCGCTGCCCGAAGTCACCCTTGTGGATATGAGGAAGGAAAGCGGCTTTTTTTCGGGGGTCTTGCGGGAAAAACTAAAGGACCGTCTGGAAAAAAACGAGCGGGTCATCCTGCTGCAGAATCGCAGAGGTTATGCACCCTTCGTGCAGTGTCTGGATTGCGGCGACAGCGAACAATGTCCGAATTGCCGGGTCACGCTCACGTACCACACCCGGGGCCGGCGGATGGTTTGCCACTACTGCGCTTTCGATACGCCGGCGTCGTCCGCATGCCGCGCCTGTAAGGGAACCCGTCTCAAGCTGCTCGGCGTGGGCACCCAGCGCGTGGAAGAAGCCCTCAATGAACAATTTCCGGAGATTCGCCTGCTCCGCATGGACGTCGATACGACACGCCGAAAAGGGGCGCACGACCGAATCCTCGAATCCTTCAGGAAAGGGCAGGCGGATGTCCTGCTGGGCACGCAGATGGTGGCCAAGGGCCTGGATTTTCCCGGGGTTACCCTTGTTGGCGTCATTTCGGCCGATACCGGCATCCATCTACCGGACTTCAGAGCAGGTGAACGCACGTTCCAGTTGCTCACGCAGGTGAGTGGCCGGGCCGGACGCGGGCATTCTCCCGGTGAGGTCGTCATACAGACGTACCTGCCGGAAGGCGAAGCCGTGCAGTGCGCGCGGAAGCACGATTTTCACCGATTTGCCGAAATTGAACTCGAAGGGCGACGCAGCGTGCTCTATCCGCCGTTCGGCCGTATGGCCCTGCTGCTCTTTAAAGGAAGGCATGAGCATGATGTTGCCCGTACCGCGGGGTTGTGCGCCGAGACCCTGCGTGCAATGGCGCTGCCGCACGTTGACGTCATGGGACCGGCACAGGCGCCGCTTGCCCGTATCCGCAGAAACTTCAGGTGGCAGATCGTACTCAAGACGCCTTCATCCAGACACCTGAACGTCCTCGCCCGCTGCGCCATGAACGAATACGGTCGAAACCGCAGCGCCGCCGTCACGCTGGACGTGGACATCGACCCGGTCTCCATGCTGTAGACATTCCACCTTGCCGACTCCGCCCGGCGTTGGCGGGGCCCGGAGTTGCGGCGGGCGCGCCCGAGGCCGGCGATGATGGAAGGCCGCATATAGCCAGCCCGTTGAAAAAGTCCATCCGGGCTGCCTGCCTGTGCGGTGCACGCAGACAGGCGTCCGGCCCTTGTGGCCGAAATACTGCCTTGCGCTCCCTCGCCGAATCCTCGATTCGACGCGGTCGCGCGCCCTGTCTTCGACCACAATGCCTCGCCTGCAGAGCGACTTTTTCAACGGACTGATAGCCCATGCGCTTCAGACACGTCAAATCGCTCGCGAGACATACTGCCGTATACGGGTTGGGCGACCTGCTTGGAAAGGCGACGGGCATCCTTCTGGTGCCGGTCTACGCTCGCCTGCTTTCGCCCTCCGAAAACGGCGACATGGCCCTCGCGTACGCATTTGTCAGTTTCAGTGTTCTCCTCTACGCCCTGGGTCTGAACCATGCGCTCGTCCGCCACCTCTCCGTCGAGCGCGGCGCCGAAGGCATGCGCCTCAGGTTCAGCACGGCTTACTGGACGCTGACGGCAATCGGCGTCCTGCTTTCCTTACTGGTATGGAGTTCTGCGGCGCGCCTGGCCATCGTTTTTCTTAATTCCACGTCCTATGCCGACATCTTTCAGATCATCGCGGTTATTCTCTTGCTGGATACCCTGTCCGAGCCCTTTTTCACGTTGTGCAGGGTGCGGCAGCGATCCGGAACCTACGCGTCGGTACGGTTCGTTCAGCACACGCTGCAGCTTGGCCTCACCGTTTACCTGATCGTTTGGGAAGGGAACGGGGTACGCGCCATATTCTGGAGCAACCTGGTCAGTTCCGCTTTTGCCTTCCTGGCGCTTTGCCCGATCGGGTTCCGCGTCCTTCGGCCCATCTATTCGAAACCGATCTTGCGCGAGCTTCTCCGCTTTGGTCTGCCCTTTGTCCCCTCTGCCGCGGCACTGCTTCTGATTAACCTTTCCGACCGGTTGTTGCTGAAGTTCTTCCTCGGAAAGGACGCCGTGGGGATCCTTCAAATCCTCTTCAGGTTCTGCCTCCCCATGCAGATGCTTACGCGTGTTTTTCGCTCCGCGTGGGCGCCGGGCGTCCTGGCCATTCCAGACAGGGCCGAGGCCCGCACCGTTGTGGCCCGGGTGACCACCTACTATGCGGCAGGCGCAACGCTACTGCTTCTGGTGCTGTCCACCTTCGCACGTGATCTCATCCTGCTGGGCTGCGGGAGCAGAGCCTCCGAATACCTGCCGGCACAGGGGGTCATTCCCGTTGTAACGCTTGCATTCCTGTTATCCGGCTTGTACATTATATTGACGGCCGGCGTATACGCGGAGGGCCGTTCACGCATGCTGCCGCTTGTCGTGGGCCTCGGCGCGGGCGTCAATGTGGGATTCAACCTCTTGCTCATCCCGCGTATGGGCGTGCTCGGTGCCGCCTGGAGTACACTGGCCGCCTACGGGGTCATGGTTGTCTTCCTGTATTTCCACACGCGTCGATTCTACCCGGTCGCGTACGAGTACGCCAGGCTTGCAAAGGTCGCGGTCGCCGGCGGTATCGTTTATATTGGCGTATCCGGATTTGCACCCGATGCCAGTCCGTCCGGCCTTGTCACCCGTTGTATTCTGTTGCTGGCCTTTCCGTTCATCCTGTGGGGATGGAACTTCCTTGAATCCGGAGAGTGGCAGGAGATCCGGCAACTCTTCCGGCTGCCGAAGCAGGCGGGTGTAGAAGCTCGTGAATCATCGGGGGACAGGCCCGACGTTCCCTGATTTTATCTCTGGGACAGATGGATTACAGAACCTACACGATACTGCGGTTCAGGGCCCGACAGGCCGCAGGAAAAGTTCGCCGCTTATTTCTGGTTCACTTCCGAAAGTCCTATGTTGCCGAGCAGGCAACGCTGCTTGAGGGAGAATGCAACCGGTGCGGAAACTGCTGCGAAATTCTGTTCAAATGTCCATTCCTTGTCAAACAGGACGATGGATTCTCCGTCTGCAGCATCTACGAGAACCGGCCACTCCAGTGCAACGCGTTTCCGATCGACGAAAGATGCCTTGCCGACGTGAAATTCGATTGCACGTTCAGTTTCGGAAAGACGCCCGCGCCGGAACAGGATCGGTCGAACTCACTGATTCAGATTGAATCGGATTGACTGGAATCCCGGAACTTCCTTTATCGTGTCCCGTCTCAGAGATATATCACCCGTCATCCGGTCTCGCAGCATTGCCCGCGCCCGGCCCGGGTATCGCTGAAACGGGAGGCTGTACTCCTGGAAAATGGAAACGGAAGCAAAGTACATAAGCGCCCCCGGACGATCCGCCCGACGAGGCGTAGGCTGCGCTCTGTTCTGTCTGCTGACGGTTGGCGCCGCCCGCTGTCCGGCCCAACTGCCGGATCCTCCTGCGTCATTCACAATGGCGAGGCTCAAATTCGGCGGCGGCGGCGACTGGTACAACGGGCCCACCGAGATTCCCAACCTTCTGGCGTTTATTCGAAGTCGAACGAAGATCCATACGGCCAAGCGGGAAGCCAGGGTCGATATCATGGACGAGGACCTTTTCGCCTATCCGGTTCTGTACCTCACCGGTCACGGAAATATCCGATTTACCGAAGATGAAGTCATGCGCCTTCGCACGTACCTTGAACACGGAGGCTTCCTTTTTGCCAACGACGACTACGGACTCGACAAGGCGTTTCGCCGTGAAATCGGAAGAACCTTTCCCGATAAAGAGCTGGTTGAATTGCCGCCTTCATTCGGCATCTTTCAATACCCCTTCCCGTTTCCGGACGGCCTGCCCAAAATCCACGAACACGACGCTAAACGTCCACAAGCTTTCGGCATCTTCCACAATGGACGGCTTGTCGTGTTTTACAATTACGAGTGCGACCTAGGGGACGGCTGGAACGATGCCGCGGTACACAACGATCCGCCGGAAAAGCGGGATGCCGCCTTGAAGATGGGGACAAACGTCGTCGTCTGGGCGCTCACGCACTAACCACGCGGCCGGGCAGGAACCAACAGCGGATCGGCGGCGGCGTTAACGCGCGCTTCCTGACCCTGGCTTCCCTTGATTATGTCCGGAATTTCGGCAAATGACCCGTACCGGAACCTGTTGCGCAGGCTCATTACGCTGCGAAAAAGACAGGTTGCCGCCCGCAGCCTTTACGGTGCGGGCCTGACGCTGGGCTGTGCGCTGTCCTGCTTTGTTGTCCTGCTGTATCTGGAAACCGTCCTGTATCTTTCGCCGGCGGTCAAGGTGGCTGTGGAGGGGGCCGCCGCGCTTTCTGTGACCGGTCTTGCGGTATGGTACTGTTTTCGCCCATTCTTCCTTTCGCCTTCACCGGAAGACGTGGCATTGCAGGTCGAACAGGCGTTCGGTGGCCTTCAGCAGCGCCTGATCAGCGCATTGCAGCTTCGGGGCCGTGGCAAAGACGCCGGCTATTCGACTCCTTTGGTCAATGCCGCCGTGGTTCAGGCGAATGAGGTCCTCGCAGAGCTGAATCTGGATCCCCTGGTTCCCCGGGCCCAGGCCCTGCGGACGGCAGCCCTTTGCGGCGCGCTGGGCCTGGCCATTCTCGTCGCTTTCGTCATTCTTCCCGGACCGCTCACCGCGGCTGCCGGCCGGCTTGCCTATCCGACAACGGCCTTCGTCCGCCCGCCCGAGACGTACATTTCCGTCCATCCGGGAAGCGCTGAAATCATCGGAGGCGAGCCCCTTGCAATAACGGCGACTTTAACCGGTCTGGTACCCCTGCGCGCTCACGTCCTGTTGCGGGAAGAAGACGCGTGGACACCCCTTGAATTATCGGTCCGCAACGGGCGGACCGTGCACAGGATTCCTGCCGTGACACGGTCGTTCCATTACCGTCTTCGGGCGAACGACGCGATAACCCCTGTTTTTACGGTTACAGCGAAGCCCCGGCCGATGGCCGTACAGATTCGCCACGACAACCGTTATCCGGCTCATACCGGACTTGAGGAAGACCGCAACGTCGATGGCGGCGACATCGTGGCGGTCGCCGGAACTTCGACCGCACTGCATATTCAGTCCAGCCTGCCGTTGAGCGGGGCTGAAATTGTCTTCGACGACAGTAGCGCTTCAATGGCGAAGGTCGAAGGACGATTCGCTTCATTCAATCTGAACGTCAGACAGAATCGGCGATATACAATCGCTTTGCGTGATACGCACGATATCGCCAGCGCGAATCCAGTCGAATACCGCATTGTGGCCCTTCAGGACCATCCTCCCGAAATACGCCTGCTCCGACCGGGCAAGGACACCGAACTGGGGGAAGATATGCGGGTTCCTCTGTTCGTGGAAGCCAGGGACGACTTCGGCGTCTCAAGGATCGAAATCCGATACCGCCTGAGCGACGGCGAGGCGGAAGCCCCCCTTGCCTTTCCCCTGGACGAACCGGGCGCAGGAGAACTCACCCAGACCTATGTGTGGGACCTCTCAAGCCTGGACCTGCTGCCGGGCGATCGGGTCGTCTTCAGGCTGCGTGCGTATGACGGCAACACGGTTTCCGGTCCAGGCATAACGGAAACGCCTGCCTTCACCATCCGCTTTCCGTCTCTG
Organism: Candidatus Latescibacterota bacterium; assembly: GCA_021295655.1. GTDB lineage: Bacteria > Latescibacterota > UBA2968 > UBA2968 > JAAXHE01. The sequence continues at coordinate 2,923 of JAGWBX010000007.1, read as the reverse complement.
CTGGAAATCCACAGGCAGGCCCAACGGGCCCACGAAGAGGGTCTGGACCGGATGACTGCCATCAGGGAAGAGGGGGAGGCGGTGCGAGAACGCCTTGAAGAGATCGCGCAACGGCTGTTGAAGGAACGGCAGATGCAGTGGCAGCACGGTAAGGAGCTGGAAACCGCGATCGACGACCAGGCCAACGCCTCGGAAAAGCTTGGGAAAGTGAGCGAAAAACTCGAAGAAACGCTCGGCAGGCTGCAACAGAGCGGACTTCTGGGGGACGAGACGCTCCAAAAACTGAACCAGATTCAGGAACTGCTCTCCGAAATCGAATCGCCGCGGTTGAAGGAAGCAATGGAGGAACTCCGGGGCGCAATGCAGCGCGTTGATTCCAAAGCCGTGGAGGAGGCCCTGAAGGCGTTTCGCGGCGAACAGGAAGGGTTTCAAAGGTCTCTGGAGCGGACGATCGCCTTGCTGCGGCAACTGCGCACGGAACAGGCCCTTGAGGCGCTGGCTCAATCCCTGGAAGCGCTGTCCCGTGAACAGCGTCGCGTGGTTGACAACATTGGCGATCCGCGCGTTTCATCGTCCCTGGCAGGGCCGCAGGACGCGATCGCCCGACGTACCGCTTCATTTGTGGATGAGCTTGCGCAGACTGCCGGAAAAATGGGGGAATACCCGGAAGCGTCGGACGAACTTGGACGGCTTGCGGATCGGTTTGAAACGCAGCGCATCCCCGAACGCATGCGGGGCGTGAGTCACGACCTGCGCCGGGGAGCAACAGGGACGGCTCGAACACGCGGCGCACGGATATCAGGAGACCTCGAACGGTTCGCGAAGGAACTCCAGGCGGCCAGGCAGGCCTTCGTCAACCGCCAGAAAGAAACGCTGATACGGCGACTCAGCCAACTGACGCACAATCTGCTGGGACTTTCATCCGCGCAGGAACAGACCGCACGCAAGGCCGTGGGGATTTCCCGGGAGAGCGATCCGGCGCCGCTGACGGTCGAGCAGGCCCGAATACTGGCCGGCGCGACGCGCCTGGCGAACCACTTGATGGAAGCCGCTCACAGGACCTATTTTGTGACGCCTGAAACCGGCGCCGCGCTGGGTCGTGCGCTCATTAAGGCCCGCGAGACCGCAGGTCATATCCAGGCGGGCGCCGGTTCCAGGGCGGCCGACACAGGCAAGGACGCGATGGGCGCATTGAACGATGTCGCAATGGCGCTCCGGAGGGCGATCAAGGACGTCTCCGCTTCGGGCTCTTCCGTGGGTCTGGAAGAAATGCTCCAGCGAATGCAGGCGTTGGCCGAACAACAGTCCGACCTGAACGCGGGGAGCGAATCCGCCCTCAACTCGCGGCGCCAGTCGGCGGGGGAGCAGGGTCTGCAGATGAGCCTCGCTCAGATGGCGGCCCGGCAGAGAGCCATCCAGCAGGCGGTGCAGGAAATTCGCCGGCAGATAGGCAGCGGCAGGCACGCGCTGCTCGGCGATCTGGACAATATCGCATCGGAAATGGAGGCCGTGATTCAGGAGATGCAGAACCGCCGCGCAGGCAGCCGTACGCTCGAACGTCAGCGCAGAATTCTTTCGCGCCTGCTCGATGCGCAGCGATCGATTCGCGAACGCGGCCGAAGCAGGGAACGACGCGCGCGGCGAGGTTCCGACCTCGCGTACCAGGGTCCGGGCTCGTTGCCGCCAAATCTTGGGGAAGCGGACAACCCGCTTCGAAGACGCCTCCGGGATGCGCTCGACGCGGGTTTTGCCGCCGAATACCAGCGACTCATCCGCAGTTACTTCGAGTCCTTGATGCTGGACGCGTTGAAACGCGAAGATTCCCGATGAAGATGCGGATCACGTCAAATGCCGCTTCTGTACTTGTGGCCGTTCTCCTGCTCGCTCCGGTGGATCTGCCCGCCGCCACCGACCGGGAAACCCTCCGGCAGGCCAACGCGAAGGAAGCCTCCGGCGACTTGAGAGGAGCGCTGCGACTTTACCGGAACCTCCTGAAGAGGTATCCGTACCGTACTGACGTTCTCCTTCGTACAGAATCGATTCTTTACCGCACCGGGCGCCGCGGCGAAGCCGTTCGCCTCCTGGAGTCCCATCTTCAACAGAGGCCGCGGGACACGGCAGTCCGTTTCCGGCTGGCGGACATTCAGTCCGAAACGGGCAACCTGGACGGAGCGATTTCACACTGGGACCTTATTGTCGCCCGCGCCTCTGACGCGGGAACGATTGAGCGTGTCGCGCGCAACTTCCTGAGACACAACCTGCCGTCGCACGCGCTGTCCGTTTGCCGGCGGGGACGCGACATCCTGAAGAATCCGCAACTGTTCGCCGGACAAATGGCTGAGATCGCCGAACGGCTCGCGCGATATCCCGACGCCGTTGCCGAGTACCTGGTCTTCGTTCGCCAACGGCCGCAATCAATCGGGTACGTAGAAGCTCGCTTCAGGCATTTCGCGCGGGAGGGCGACCGGCAGGACCGGATTCTCGCCACGCTCGGCCGGGAAGTCCGGGCGCATCCGGGCGACGAGATTGGCCTGAGGCTGTTTACGGAGTACGCACTGGCGGCCGGTCTGGAGGAACGGGCGCTGCGGGTTTATGGAACGATTCCGCGCATCGGTCCGCTTCACGAGAGGCACCTGTTGCGCGTCGCCAGTCATGCCTTCGAGGCCGGCCGATACGCGACAGCGGCCGACGCGTATCGAATGCTCCTGGCCGGCGCCAACGCCAACGCCCGGCAACCGGAGGCGCTGCTGGGTCTGGGGAGGGCCAGCGAAGGATTGTCGCATGTCGACACGGCCGCGTCTCACTACCGGAGCCTGATTGACAGATTTCCCCGAACCCTCTATGCCCATGAGGCCGGAATTCGACTGGGTCGGCTCTTGCGCCGGGTCTATCGAGATACCGCGGCCGCACTGGATGCGTTCCG
>JAGWBX010000049.1:20954-21473 GCA_021295655.1 Candidatus Latescibacterota bacterium | reverse complement strand
GGAGCGATTCGCCAATCCGTTTCTGGATCACCGGCTCGAGGATATTGCGCTCCATCACGAAGAAAAAGTAAAGGTGCGCCTGATGCCGACCTATGAGGCGTTCCTGAAGTCATTCGGGCGGCCGCCGGAGTTGCTGGCCAAGATCCTCGCCCCGTACCGGGAAGCATGGTGATGACGACGGCCGAGAGTCGGCAGCGGTCCATAACTGCGGGAGACGACGTTTCGGGCAGTTACGGGCCACGGCTTTCCTTTCACCTTCTCACGGCTTTCAGACTTTTCAATTGCGTTCCGGGCGGATACATGCGTCAACCCTTCAATCAACTTTCTCTACGTTCTTTCTTGTTGTTTTGTATTATTTTACGCCCTTTTTCTTTTTCGCCAAAGAAAAAGGGCCAAAAAGAACGGCGCCGCTCGGCGCGGGGCCGGTTTTTCCGTGAATCTCCTCAGCGACAAGAATGAAATTTGGGCGGCCTACGTGTCTCGCCGGCGTACCAATACAATGGTGCTGAACGGATTGAC
>JAGWBX010000049.1:0-20925 GCA_021295655.1 Candidatus Latescibacterota bacterium | reverse complement strand
CCGTCGTTCCGATACAGATGTTGACCTATAGCGCCCGGAGACCCGGCCCCCGCCCGCGAAGCGGGCGACCTGTGGATCCGGCGATTTTTCGGGATGACAGCGGACGCGCGTTTTTTGCGTCCGAGGCTGCTGGTGAGGGGTGGATTCTTTGCCGCGAACGAACCCCCCGCGCCACAACAGTTCGCGTGATAAGGGTACGCAAAGTTTGATTTGATCGCGATGCTGTACCATAACGCAGACTGGCATTGCACGCTTTCAGTGCCTGGGGTATTTATCCTGTCTATCCTGTCCATCCATGGTGTTTCAGATCGATGACTCAGTCAAAGGAGGTGTTGATGGATAAGGCGGCGCTTCTGGGCGGGACCCCCGTCCGGTCCGAACCGTTTCCGTCGTGGCCGCAATCGGACGGGCGCGACCTGGATTATCTGGGCGAGGTCCTGGAAACCAGCGTCTGGGGCGGCACCATTCATGGCCCGAGGGTGGCGGCGTTCTGCAATGCATTCGCGAAGTTTTCGGATGCACGGTACGGCGTGGGGATGGGCAGTTGTACGGCGGGGCTGGAGCTGTCCCTCCGGGCATTCGGCGTTGGACCGGGAGACGAAGTCATCGTCCCGGCCTACACGTTCATCGCAACGGCGCTGGCGCCCCTTGCAATTGGGGCGGACATTGTCTTCGTGGATATTGACCCCAGGACGTTCTGCGCAACGCCGGAGACAATAGAGAATGCGATATCCCCGCGCACGAAAGCCGTGATTCCCGTCCATTTTGCCGGGCCTGCGGCGGACGTGGAGGGCATCCGGGCGCTGGCGGAAAGGCACGGCCTGAAAGTTGTATGGGACGCGGCCCATGCGCACACGTCCGGTTGGCGGGGCAGGATGCTGGGCGGGCCTGGCGACGTGGCGGTTTACAGTTTCAACCACGCCAAGAATCTGACGTGCGGCGAGGGAGGGATTGTTACCACGAACGACGAAGGTCTGGCGGATTTTCTCAAGTTCACGCTGTCTACCTTCGGACGGAAGAAGGACCGGCCCTGGTACGAACATCACCATCTTGGATTCTCGGATCCCCTGACGGAGTTTCAGGGCGCGATTCTGCAGGCGCAGTTCGAGCGGCTGGAGGAACAGAGCCTCAAGCGCGAGGCCAATGCCAGGTTGCTGATTCGCGGGCTTAATGAGATTGAAGGGGTCGATCCGCCATTTATCTCGCCCGAGGTCACACGCCACGGCTGGCACGTGTTTGTGATGACCTATAACGGAGACGCATTCGAGGGGCTATCCAAGGAGACGTTCAGCAAAGCGCTCGAAGCGGAGGGAATCCCGAACGGCGGGTATACCTATCCGTTGTATGACAATCCGATGTTCAACAAAGAAACGGGCGAGGTTGCCGGAGCGCAGGGCAGGTGCCGCGTGATGCCCTGTCCGGTGAGCGAGTGGGCGTGCCGGGACGGCGTCTTCAATATATCGCAATCGATGTTGCTGGATGAACCCGACGGGATGAACGATATCGTGACGGCTATCGAGAAGGTGAAAGCCAATGCCGGCGACTTGATGGATTGGAAGGAGTGAGCGATGGCCGAGACGGCTGCGTTGACACTGTCACAGCGGTATCATTTCGATACCTGCGGGTACGTGTTGCTGGAAGACGCGTTGACGCCGGACCAGGTGGAGCGCATGAAAGCGGCGCTCTACCGGCTGAAGGCCGACCCGGCGGCCGCGCCGCGTGTATACGTTCGTCCAAGAGGCGATCATCACGTGCTTTTTGGAAACCTGGTGGAGTACGACCCCGCCTTGCTGGAATATGCGGCGCATCCCGGGCTGGTTCCGCTGGTGGAAGAGGTGGTAGGCGGCGCCGTGCGGCTGGAGGAGACGGAGGCGATCATCAACCGGCGGGATCCCGGTGCGGACCTGGATCAACTTCGGAAACGCCGGACCAACCCGACGGGTTTTCACAGGGGCACAACGGCGACCTGGGGCTGCTATACGGAGCAGGAACGGTATCACTGTATCTTTGTGAAAACGCTCGCTTATCTGACCGACGTGGGACCGGACGATGGAGGCACATGTCTGATTCCGGGCAGCCACCGGCTGACGTGGCCGCGCGAAGAGATGATTCAGGCGGCCATGGACGACGAGCGGCTGATCCATCAGGTCGAGGCCGCGGCAGGTTCGGTACTTCTGTTCGGCGAGTCGTTAATCCACAGCACCACCGCGATTCGGAGCGATAAGGAGCGGGTGATTCTGGTAGCTGGATACACGCCGCCGATGCTTCGGGAGTGGATGGGCAATGAAGTGAGCCCGGAGTTTGTCGCGACGTTGCCGGAAGCAATACGACCGCTCATTTCGGGCAGCGACAGCTGGAACTGGCGGCGGAATTATTCACAGTAGCGTTGATTCTTTCCAGGAGTTTTCCCAATGGCGGACAAGCGTGTATTTGTAGGGGACCTGACCCGGACCGAGTTCCGGAAGCGTATGGCGTCGGGTGTGATTCAGGCGGCGATTGTGCCAACCGGCGCCACGGAGCAGCACAACGAACACCTGGAGATGATTCACGATGCATTTCACGTGAGTCACGTCGCGGAACAGGCCGCAAAACGGCTCCATCCGCGGGTCGTGGTTGCGTCACCAATATGCATCGGCGTGTCAGAACAATGGATGGAACACATCGGAACGCTGACGGTGCGCTCGGAGATTTTTTGCGAGTATGTTTACGATGTGTGCGATTCACTCCGACGGGCGGGTATCGGGAATATTCTGATTCTGAATGGCCACGGGGGAAACGTGAAACCGATCATGCGCCGCATCGACGAGTACCGTGAACGGCTGGGCGTGAATCTCCGGTTTCAGTCGTATTGGGACGTGTACGATCCCGAGCTGGTATTTTCAACCATGGAGTCCAACAGGCTTCCCGGACACGCCTGCGAATTCGAAACGTCGACGATGTTGGCGCTTGCTCCGGAACGGGTACACAAGGCGGATATGGTCAATGAGGCTGCGGGTCTGGCAACGAAGGAAAAAGGAGAGTTGCTGATCGGCCCGGCGGTTGCGGGTGTGGCGGACGTCCTGTATAAGATGATCGCGGGCGAAGCGGTGGACAAGCCCCCGGTCACGTTCCGGGCGGGACAGCGCATTCATATGGTAACCGGCGAACCGGTCTAGGGACGCATTGCGCATCGGCCTTCCGGCGAACCGAAAAATGGAGCCGCCCGGGGGGTTCGAACCCCCGACCTACGGATTACAAATCCGTTGCTCTACCGCTGAGCTAGGGCGGCCCGAATTCACCAACCGATATGCCGTGCCTGAAAAAAGCCGGGGTCCTCATTCGGCCCGGAAGGCGAGCGCGGTCTGTCACGACCGTTTCCACACCGTCCCTTCAGGTGTGTCCTCCAGCGTATAGCCCATCTCCGTGAACCGGTCCCGAATCTCGTCCGCGCGCGCCCAATTCCTCTCCTTCCTGGCCCGGTCGCGTTCCGCGATCAGCGCCGCGAGGTCGTCCGCAAGTTCCTCCTCACGGGCATCCCCGGGTGGCGTATAGAACACCCCCAGCACCTGATCGATCTCATCCAGAAAGTCGTCAATCCCGCGGGCGCCGTCCCGGTCCAACCGTTCCTCGCGGATCAGATCCTCCACGGCATTTACCATTCCAAAAACGGCGCTCATCGCGCGGGGGGTGTTCAGATCGTCATCCATGTGCCTGACAAACCCTTCACGCGCCGCTTCGAGCAAGGGCTCGGGGTCTTCGCCGCCGTCTGTCCGCGTAACCTCGCCAAGCCTGCGCCTGAAATTGTCCAGCCTTCGCATGGTACTTCTTGCGGCGTCGAGCACCTGCTTTGAGAAATTGAACGCGGTACGGTAATGGTTGCTAACCACAAGGTACCGGAAGGCACGCGCGTCATCGGGCGAACTCACGATATCGCGAACCGTCAGGAAATTGCTCAGGCTCTTGGACATCTTCTCGTCGTCCACGTTGATGTGCGCGCCGTGCAGCCAGTAATTGACGAAGCGCTTGCCCGTGACCGCCTCACTTTGCGCAATTTCATTCTGATGGTGCGGAAAGATCAGATCCACCGCTCCTGCATGGATATCGATGGTTTCCCCCAGATATCTGATTGACATGCACGAGCACTCCATGTGCCAGCCCGGCCTTCCCGTTCCCAGATCCGTTTTCCAGAACACGTCTCCGTCTTCAGGTTTCCACGCCTTCCACAGCACGAAGTCTCTCGCGTCTTCCTTGTCGTATTTATCCGAGTCCACGCCGCTGGCGCCTGTCTGTAACCCTGAAACGTCCAGTTGAGCCAGTTCCCCGTAAGTGGGAAAGCTCCGTATCGAAAAATATACGGATCCGTCGTGCACGTACGCATGACCGTCTTCAATCATCCGTGCGATCATCTCCACCATTTCCGGGACGTGGTCCGTCGCCCGCGGATAGTGATCCGCCGGCAGCATATTCAACGTTGCCATATCCTCGAAAAAGGCTGCCGTATAGCGTTCGGTGAGCGCCTTCAGCGTCGTCTCTTCATCGCGGACCTTCCCGATGATATTGTCGTCCACGTCGGTGATGTTCATCACGTGATGGACCCGGTAACCGCGATACGTCAGATAGCGCTTGATCAGGTCGAAGACGATAAAGGTCTTGAAATTTCCGATATGTGAATAATCGTGAACGGTCGGTCCGCAACTGTAGAACGAGACCCTGCCCGGCGCAATCTCTCTGAATTCCTCTTTTTCCCGGGTCAGGCTATTGTAAAAGCATATGGCCATTGACTGCTCCTTCGTTGCCGCAACGCCAATCAACTCCCTCAAACGCTATACGACGTCCTGAGCCGCTGCTCCCGCCCGTGTCGTTCGAACGCGAGCCGGATCAGGCGGTCGACCAGTTCAGTGCGGGATATCCCGCTCGCCTCCCACAGTTTCGGATACATGCTGATACGCGTAAAGCCCGGAATGGTGTTGATTTCGTTGATGAGCACTTCATCTTCACCGCGCAGAAAGCAGTCCACGCGCGCCATTCCCTCGCAGCAAAGCGCATTGAATGCCCGAATCGCCAGCGCCTGTACCCTGTGAACGGTTGCATCGGGAAGGTCCGCCGGAATCACCAACCCGGCTCCGTTCTCGTCGATGTATTTCGCCTCATACGTGTAGAAATCGTGATGCGGTATGATTTCGCCCGGAACGGATGCGATCGGTTCGTCGTTTCCCAGCACTGAAACCTCGATCTCTCTTCCTCCCGCGTCCGCCTCAGTCAGAATCTTGTCGTCGTACTGAAAGGCAAGTTCGAGGGCATCGACGAACGTTTTCCGGTCGTCCACCCGGCTCACGCCCACCGACGACCCCATATTGGCCGGCTTTACGAATACGGGCAGTCCCAGCCGTCTCACAACGGCATCAAAGTCGATTTTCCCGCATGACCGGAAAAACGCAAGAAAGTCAGGAGTCGGAATGCCGGCCTCGCGCAGCAGGCGTTTCATAACGTCCTTGTCCATTGCCACGGCCGAACCCAGGACCCCCGCGCCCACGAAAGGAAGATCTGCCAGTTTCAACATCCCCTGAACGGTGCCGTCCTCTCCGTACGGCCCGTGCAGAACGGGAAACACGACGTCCAGCGCGTCAAGACGCTGATTGTCGGATGATCGAACGAGATGCGCGCCGCCGGATTCCTGCGGAACGAGCGTCACGTCGTCATCCGCGTCTCCTGCGGTCAGCGCCGGGAGGGCAGAGCCGGCGTCCTCGACGTACAGGCGGGACGGCGCACTCAGGCGCCACGTTCCTCCCCGGTCGATTCCGATCAGTACAATGTGGTATTTGCGGTTGTCAATTGCCTCAACGACGTTCCTGGCGGATTCCAGCGACACTTCGTGCTCTGCGGATCTTCCACCGAAAAGCACGCCGACGCGGATCTTTTCGCTCATCGGCGATTCCTCGAGCGTGTGTTGGTGTCTGTCCTGTTCAGATGCGGTAAGATCATTCAATCATGCCGTTCGTCAGGTCGTTCGGGTGGTGCTGAATCTCCCGAGTCCTTCGATCCTCCCCGGCCCTTCTTTCTTCTCCTCCACAGCCAGAACCCGATGCCGCCAGCCGCCATCAGTACGAGTATCACCCGGTTGTAAGTCCGCAGCGCATCGACCACCAGTCCCCAGTTTTCGCCAACCTTCAAACCGAAATACACCAGCAGGCTGTTCCAGATCAGCGTACTGAGGACGACGTATACAAGCATCCGAAGCGGGTGTAACCGGCTGATGCCGGCCACGATACCCACAAAGGCGCGCACGGTTGGCAGGAACCGGTTGAAGATGACGATCCGGTCGCCGTACCGGGAAAAACCCGCTTCCACCCGGTCCAGGTTCTTTTCCGAGAAAATCCGGGACCTGAATCCAAGAAAAAACGCGCGCCCCTTCCAGTACGCCACCGCGTAGACCAGCAGACACCCTGATGTGCTGCCCAACCACATGACCACGTATGCCGGCGCCAGCGGGACAATGCCCATTCCCGCGAGATAAGCGCCAAATACAATGATGGTATCTCCCGGAATGGGCGGTATCAGATTCTCCAGGAACGCGGCGAGAAACAAAAAAAAACAGATCAATTCCGGGGGCTGGTCGCTCAGAATCAGCAGAAACTGCTCCCATGCCCGCGACACCCACGAAAGATCGAACAGAAAATCCAACCAGCCCTCCAGGTCTATTCCACAGTTCCTCTACCCTGATCCTGCGCTCCTGTCCAAACCGCGACCAGGGCGATCGCCTGAGCGGCGATTCCCTGTTCCGTTCCCGCAAATCCCAGGCCCTCGGTCGTGGTTGCCTTCACCGACAGCCGTTCCGTCGTGATTCCGAGCGCCCCGGCCATTTTTTCCCGCATATCAGCGATGTACGGCGCAAGCCTGGGGCGCTGCGCGATCACGGTTGCATCCACGTTTATGATCCCGGCCGCGGTATCCCGTGCCAGTTCCGACACCCGCTCCAGCAGAGTCAGGCTTGAAATGCCGGCAAATGCCGGATCGTCGTCCGGGAAATGCGTGCCGATGTCGCCCAGACACATTGCACCGAGAATGGCGTCCGCAACCGCATGGGACAGCACGTCGGCGTCGGAATGCCCATGCAGACCCCGGTCGAACGGAATGGTCACACCGCCCAGGATCAACGGGCGGCCGGCGACCAACCGGTGCACGTCGTAACCGTGCCCCGCGCGCAGGTTCGATGGCACGCTCCCGGCTCTGGATCTGAGGATCGATTCCGCCATTGCCAGATCCTCCGGCGCCGTGATCTTCAGATTGTCCTCCCGGCCCGGCACCACGTACACAGGCGCGTTCAGTTGTTCAACAAGCGACGCGTCGTCCGTTCCGAAGTACCCCCTCCGCGCGGCCACGCCATGCGCCTCTCGCAATATTGACGCGTGAAACGCCTGCGGGGTCTGAACCTGCCACATTCGCGACCGGTCCGGCGTGTGCAAGACACGCCGGCCATCGATCTCCTTGACCGTGTCCGTTACGGGAGTACCCAGCACCGCCGAACCCTTCTCTCGCGCCAGATCGACAACGGCGTCGATCTGTTCGGACAGTATCAACGGCCGCGCGCCGTCATGGACGGCAATGACATTCGCACCGGCAGGTACCGCCTCAAGCCCCTTCGCAACGGAATCCTGGCGCCTTTCTCCTCCGGCTACGACGGCGGTCACTTTTTCCAGGCCCCACGCGCGGACGTCCTCAAGGCATCGATCCACGCGGTCCGCCGGCGCAACCAGCATCACGCGGTCGACCAGATCCGCGCGTTCGAACGCCGACAGCGCGTGAAAGAGCAGCGGACGTCCGGCCAGGCTCATGAATTGCTTGGGCAGACCGCCCCCCATCCGAAGGCCGCGGCCGGCCGCAAGCACAATGGCGTAAACCATAATGGCTGACGATTCCTGAACTTCGCCTACAGTATCAACATCGCGTCGCCGTAGCTGTAAAACCGATACCGCTTCCGCACGGCCTCTTCGTACGCATTCAGAATCAACGCCCGATCCGCAAAAGCGGAAACAAGCATCAGCAACGTTGAACGGGGAAGATGAAAATTCGTCACCAGCGCGTCTATCAGCCTGAACCGGTACGGGGGATAGACAAATAACCGGGTCCATCCCGAACCGGAATTCAGAGTCCAGTTGTCGCGCGACCGCGACGCCGACGACTCCAGCGTCCGCACGGTTGTCGTTCCAACCGCGACAACGCGCCCTCCACGCCTTCTGCTTTCGTTCACCTTTTCAGCGGCGGCGGGACCAATCTCAAAGTACTCCGCGTCCATCTCGTGCCGGCGCGGGTCCGTCACGTCCACGGGTTTGAACGTCCCCGGGCCCACGTGGAGCAGAACGGGAACGATTTCCACCCCGGAGACGCGGATACGTTCCAGCAGATCCGACGTAAAATGCAGGCCCGCCGTAGGCGCGGCCACGGCCCCCCGGGTTCGTGCGTATACCGACTGATATCGTTCACGGTCCGCCGGTTCCTCTTCCCGCCTGATATACGGCGGCAGCGGGATGCGTCCCCGGCTTTCCAGTACCTCCGCGAGAGATGAACTGCCCTTGAACCGGACCATGCGTCGTCCGGAAGGCAGGACCTCGGTCACTTCCGCAACAAGATCCACGTCCGGAAAGGCCACCTCCGCGCCCTCCCGAAGCCTGCGGCCGGGACGCGCGAGCACTTCCCAGCAATCTCCGTTGCAACGTACCAGCAACAATTCAACGGCCCCGCCCGTGCCGGGACGGTACCCGTTAAGGCGGGCCGGGAAAACGCGGGTCTCGTTGACAACCAGACAATCTCCGGGACGCAGAAATTCCGGAAACGACCTGAACACCGTGTGGTCAATCCGCCCTGTCTTCCGATCCAGAACCATCAGCCTGGCGGCGTCCCGCCTGGAGGCCGGGTACTGGGCGATCAATTCCTCGGGAAGCACATAATCGAAGTCGGCGAGGTCCATTGAACCCGATATCTGGAATCAGGAATGCCCGGACAGGATTGCAGGCGTTCGGCGGGATTTCAGGCGGCGTCCATGGCAGGTGGATTCGCTCGATCCAGGTCATCGCCGGGAAATCAGGTTCAGCACGAGTGTAAGGATGATGCTGACCACGATGCACGTCACAATTGGAAAGTAGAGCCTGAAACCCTCCCGGCGTACGACGATATCTCCCGGCAACCGCCCCCAGAAAGGAATCCTGTCTCCGATCCAGAACACAAAGCCCGCCGAAAACAAAAGAATCCCCACAATCATCAGGACCCTGCCGAAGCCGGAGAACCCGCTCATGACGACGACCTTTCAAAGAAGTGGAAACTTACAGAATTCTCGATCAGACGTCAAGGCATTGCAACCCGAGAGGGGTCCCGAGACCGACCGGCGAACGGCGGGAGCCGGTTGAATCCCGCTTGCCGCAAGCCCCGGATGCCCGATCGGATTTGTACCTGCTACTATCGCTGAAAAAAAAACGTGAAACACGCCACGCCGCGGAGGCGGGCTGTTTCACGTCTGTTGGCTGGCGCCGGGAACCGCTTACGGCGTAAATACGACCTTTAGCGCCTCCATATTCTCGGCAGCCGCGAACCCTTTCTCCCAATCTCGAAGGGGCAGCCGGTGTGTGACGATGGGATCCACGTCGATCTTGCCATCGGCAATCATCCAGATGGTTTTGTCCCAACTCGCGTATTCGGTGGACATATTGAAGAAGAGCGTTAGGACCTTGGTCATTGCCGCGTCCCAGTCCAGTTGCACGGGCCGTTTGCCGGTAAGGCCGATGGCGCATATCCGGCCCCACTTGCACACCAGATCAACCGCCTGCGCGATGGCCGGAGGCGCGCCCGAGCACTCGATTACCAGGTCCGCCCCTTTCCCGCCGGTCAATTCCAGGCAGCGCTCCACCGGATCCGCTTCCGCAAAATTCACCACGTGCTCGACGCCCAGCCTTCGCGCCGTGGCCAGGCGCAATTCCTCGTCTGCCGGCGCGCCTACGATCATCACTTCGCGTGCCCCCGCCACCCGGGCAACCTGTGCGGCCAGCAGGCCAATCGGCCCGGGACCCAGAACCACCACGAAATCGCCCACCTCGATCGCCTGGCGATCGATGATATCCGTTACCGTATTGGCTGCCGGTTCAACCAGCGCACCCTGCTCGAAACTCATATGGTCCGGAATCCGGTGCAGCAGGTTGGTGGGATATTTCATATATCTCGTAAACGCGCCATCGATTCCCCAGCCGGGAGACCGTTTCTCAAGACAGTTCTGGATGTGCCCCTTTCGACAGAGGAAACACTTGCCGCAGTGCAATGTATGCGGCTCGCCAACCACGCGGTCGCCGACCTTCCAATCCGATACCGATCTTCCGGCCTCGACGATTTCGCCCGAAAACTCATGGCCCAGGATCACTGGCGGCCAGTACGGAAACGTATCGTGTTTCACGTGTACATCCGTACCGCAGATGCCTGCCGCCTTGATTTCTATCAGTACCTCGTCGTCCGCAATCTCGGGCTCCGGCACGTCCCGCAATTCCAGAAACCCAACGCCCCGTTTGGTCTTGACAACCGCCTCCATAATCCGCTCCTTTTATATTGAATCGCCAAAAAAATCCACTGCCGGACGGGGTAAAGAACTCATTGGCCGCGGTTCGTCAACCTGGGAATCGCGGCCCTCGCGCCAGGCGCGGAAATGCGGTGAAATCCCGCGAAGAAGGCGCACGCAAGGCGCGAATTACCCTTGAAAATCCAGGTTGGATAATGTATAATCAGATTCACGTCGCGGCCGACCGGGTTTCACCGGTCGGCTGATCCGGTTGTAACCATGATCAGCCGCAATCCAGACAACGAACTTCGTCAAAAATCCGATCCTGCTCATCCGGCTCGTCAATTGCAAAATTAACCAGACAACGCACGGCCTTGGAAGCGTCTTCGAGACGGTATCGGGCGGCGACTTCGTCCAGAAACGCCTTCTGGTGTGTTTCCAGCGAGATCTCGAATGTCTGTTTATCCTTGAACACGCCAGCACCTCCCTGAAATATCGGATTCCACCGTGCAGCGCAATTTTTCCCTGCGTTTTCGATCATCCATGATAGGGTTTCCGCAGTGTATTGTCAATGGGGATTCATCTTCCCGCACCCGTTCCTGCCGGACCGGCAGGGACCCGGCAATCCCGGTCGACATACGGCGGAATTCTGATCGCCGGCGCCCGAATCATGTCAATACTTGACTCCTTCATCGCGATTGATCTCGAAACCTCCGGTCTGGAACCCCCGGGCGCCGAAATCCTGGAAATCGGCGCGGTACGTGTGGAACACGGCCGGATCGTGGACCGTTTCCAGACGTACGTCAAACCCGCGGGAAGAATCACGGACGAGACCGTCCGTCTCACCGGGATAACGTCGGATACAGTCCGGGACGCGCCGCCGGTCGACGCCGCCATCGGCCGTTTCCGGAGTTTCGTTACCGACATGCCCCTCATCGCCCACCACGGCCGCTTTGAATCCCGTTTTCTGGACGTCGCCGGCGATTCCCCCATTGAGAATTCGGTGCACAGCGTCCGTGAACTCGCCCGCGCCGCCCTGCCGACCCTCCACGAACACCGCGTTGAGACCCTGGCGGAACACTTCTCCGTAGATTCCAACGCGCCACATAAAGCGCTGAACGACGCCGAGACCCTGGCGGGGATCTACCACGATCTCGTAGAACTGCTCCGATCCGTATCCCTTCAATCGAAACAGCAGATGCTTCGAATGTTGCAGGGCTCCGGATCGGGTCTGCTTCCCGTCCTGGTCGAACTGGCGAGCGAAGGCGCGAGAAAGGAATTCCTGAGTTCGAAACCGGGCGGCCGGCTGCCGGACGGGACGCTGTTCAATGCCGGTGGCGAGACGCTTCAGACTCAGGGCGAACCCTCCGATCAACCGCTGGACGTAAAAGCGGTCAGCCAGATGCTGGAACCCGGAGGCAGCTTCGAAGACGGCATCTCCGGGTATGAATATCGTCCCCAGCAGGTTGAAATGGCGCGGGCCGTTACCGAAGCGTTCAACAACGGGCGGCACCTGGCCGTGGAGGCAGGTACCGGCGTGGGAAAATCAATCGCATACCTCGCACCGTCCATACTCTATGCGGTACGGAACAATGTCCGATTCATCGTATCGACCAACACCAAAAACCTCCAGGAACAGCTCTTCTTCAAGGACCTGCCCGTACTGGCGGCGATCCTGGACGTACCGTTCCGCTACGCCCTGCTCAAGGGCAGGAACAATTACATCTGTCTGAACAGGTGGGCGTCCGTCCTGAACAACCCGGACGCCAGCCTCACGCCGTACGAACGCATCGGCGCGCTGCCCCTGGTGCTGTGGGCGGAAACAACCCGGACAGGCGACATCACCGAAAATACAGGATTCGACGCGGTGCGCCAGGCAAGCCTGTGGGCCAAAATCTGCTCCGATCCGGGCTTCTGCCGCAGCCAGCGTTGCCGCAATAACGGCCGGTGTTTTGCCAGCAACATCCGCAGGACCTCTGCGAGAGCGCACCTGGTGGTGATCAATCATTCATTGCTCTTCTCCGATCTTGTTACCGAGAATGCCATCCTCGGTGAGTTCTCGCACCTGGTCCTGGACGAAGCGCACAACCTCGAGAAGGTCGCCGCGCACTACCTGGGCAAGGAACTGAGCATCTGGCGGGTCAGAAACATCACCGACCCGCTGTGCGGACCGGGTTCGTCGGACGCGGGTACGCTGCCCGCACTGAGACACTGGATTGCGACCTCGGATCCGGACCCGGCAACGGCCAGAGCCTTCGACGCCGGCATCAAAGCCGCGACGGCTGCGGCTCAGGACCTGTGGCTGCGGGCCAGGACCTTTTTTGATGACCTTTCGCAGCACTTCGTGAAACATGCGGGAAGGCCGGGAAGCGAGTTCAGAGAGAAGATCCGCTATCGACCGGGCGAATCCACCTTCGACGCCCTGACGGAATCACTCGACCCCTTCTTGCATGCTTTAGGCGCCCTCTGCAGCCGCCTCAAGGACCTTTCGGACTGGCTTCGAGACCTGCCCGGGGACACGTTTGTCAACCAGGACGAGATCTGCAACGAACTCGGCGGATGCATCGAGACCACCCAGACCGTTCTGGACGACCTGAATGACCTCGTCACCGCCAACGACGAGAACGCGGTCTACTGGCTGGAATTGCCGGTCAGGGAAAAAAGCGCCGACACCCGCCTCTTTTCTGCTCCACTGGATGTTTCCGGGATGTTGAACGGCGGGCTGTACGAAGGCAAGTCCTCGATCGTATTCACGTCCGCCACGCTCGGTATCCGGGGCAAGCTGACCTATTTTCTACGGCGCATGGGCCTCGAATCCATGCCCGGGACCCGCCTGCAGACGCTCTGCCTGGGCTCTCCTTTCGACTATGGGAAACAGGCGCTGGTGTGCGCGCCCCGCTTTATGCCGTCACCCAAATCCGCCGAATATCAGCAGGCCGTCGCCGCGCTGCTGCACAAACTGATGTTGAAGACGAAACGAGGTACTCTCGCCCTCTTCACGTCATACGGCATGCTGAACCGAACATACGATGCCATCAAGCCGGACCTGCGCTCCAACGGCGTGCTTGTACTGGGACAGGGCATTGACGGCTCCCGAACGAATATCACCGACCGGTTCAAGCTGGAAGAAACCGCCATGCTTCTGGGTACCGACAGCTTCTGGGAAGGCATCGACGTACCCGGCAACGCGCTCCAGGTTCTGGGAATCGTACGTCTGCCTTTCGCCGTGCCGTCCGAACCCCTTGTAGCGGCGCATATCGAGGAACTGGAGAAGCAGGGCAAAGATCCGTTCCTGAATTATTCCGTGCCGGAAGCCATCCTGAAGTTCCGCCAGGGCTTCGGGAGACTCATTCGCAACAAGACCGACCGGGGCGCGGTGGTCGTAATGGACAGCAGGGTGCTAAGCACCCGATACGGCCGGGCGTTTCTGGAGGCGCTGCCGGTGGGGCATCACGCATTCAACTCTCAGGAAGAGATGATCGGCGCTATTGCCGACTGGTTTGAAGATACGAACGGAACGAACCATTGAATCCCCATGGCCTGACATCCATCAAGGAGCCCCTGGCGAAGCTGCTCGCGCAGGTGCCCCAGACAAACCATCCGCTCATCGGCCAGGCGTACCACCTCGCCAACGCGAGCCACGAAGGGCAGCACCGGGACGAGGGGCAGCCGTTTATCACCCATCCCATCGCGGTAGCGCTCATCCTGGCATCCGAACTCGGCTTCGCCAGAGACACGGATATGATATCCGCCGCCCTGCTCCACGATGCCGCGGAAGACTCCGTACTGGCTCCCGACGAGGACATCCTTCCCACGTTCGGCGCCCGGGTTACCGAACTGGTAAAGGGCGTGACCAAAGTAGACGAACCCGGCACGCGCAGCCGATCCGCCCGCCGGTCCGCAACGCTCCAGCGTCTCTTCACAGCCGCACACAGCGATCCACGGGTACTCATTCTGAAACTGGCCGACCGGGTACACAACATGCGCAGCATCGCGGGCATCAAGGACACCAAACGCCAACACCGGATCGCACAGGAAACCATCGACGTCTACGCGCCGCTCTCCCGCCTGCTGGGCATGGACCGCATTCGCAGGGAACTGGAGGACCGCAGCTTCGGCTGCCTTCACCCCAGAGTCCACGAGCAGCTTGTCCGCCTCACGCAGGGTGGCCCGCCGCAATCCTATCTGGATTTTCAGACGGAGATGCGCAATATTGTTACGGACGGCGGTATCCGCACCCGCATCCGCCTCCAGTCAAAGAGCCTGAGGAGTATCTACGGAAAAGCCAGGGGCGCAGGCTCAGGATCGGCACTCCTCCCGGTTGAAAACGTCCACGACCGGTACACCGTCGTGGTAATCACTTCCAACCGTTACACCTGCTACAGGGCACTGGGCATAATCCATCACAGGTTCACTCCCTTAATGGATGGAATAAAGGACTTTATCGCCCTGCCGAAACGGAACGGCTATCAGGCGCTGCAGACAAAGGTCATCCACAAAGGGCAGCGATTTGAAGTTGCCTTGCAGACGCCTTCCATGTATAGAATGGGTGAACTGGGCGTGGCGACCCTGCGCGGCGGGCAACTTCAGGAAGAGCGGAGGATCCGTTGGCTCCAGGAACTCGCCGAATGGCACGAACACGGCGGGGCCGGGGTTCGCTTCCTGGACGAAGTCAAACGCATGCTCTTTGTCCATGAAATGGCCGTTTTTACACCCAACGGCGATCCGATTATCCTGCCCGAAGGCGCCACCCTCACGGATTTCGCTTTTGCCGTCCATACGGACCTGGGCCTCCACTGCATCGGCGGGCGCGTCAACGGAAAACCTGCGGCGCGCTTTTCGGTTCTCAACTGGGGCGATACGATTGAAATAGAAACTGAGCCACATCAGCAGATTAAACGCAACTGGCTGCGCTACGTAAAAACCTACCGAGCCCGCCGCCTGATACGGCGTCACATCACCCGGGCGGAGTCGTCGGGCGAACAGATCATCGAGTAACCGGAAACCCGCACCCGCGCCGCAGGCGCCATATGCGGTTCCGCATTTTCCGGGACAGTTTTTCATAATCGTCCGCATTGATACGCGGGAGTCAGACCTTGAGAACCCGCTTCTTCCTCCTCGCTGTCCTGTTTGCCCTGGCCGCATGCGGCCGGGACGCGCAGCGCCTGCAGGCTGAAATCACCGACCAGGAAAAGAAAATCGTCCAGGCACGTACGGTCCTTCAATTCGAACAGAAGCGTTTGGAAGCGTTAAAGGACAGCCTCGAAATCAACATCCGGCAGAATATCGCCCTGAGCCTGGACTCAACCGCTGCCGCGTCGATTGAAAACGAACGCCTGGTACTCCAGGGGACGATTGTTGAAACGGCGAAACGCAACCTCGACAGTCAGCGGGAATTCCTGGCCCTCCTGAAAAAACGCCTCCAAACCCTCAAATGAAGCGTAACGGCCCTTCGATGCTCACTTCGCGCTCCTGAATCGGCCTTCATGCGAGGTCCGTCGTGAAAGTTCCGCCGAAGGAAATTACTGTTGCGAATCGATTCAACTTCGCTTGACCGGCATCGACCGCTGGCGCTGCATCCCCCGTTTTCATGTATTGCATACGTCCCCGGAAACGCAAACGGGGGCGGACAGACGTATCCCCGGAGGAGACCCTGATGAACGATGACTCAACGTTGATTGCACACTGGAAGCTGAACGGCGACTGCCGGGACCGCGCGGGCATCAACCACGGCGAGAATCACGGCGTTGCGTTTTCACCCGACGGCGCCCGGTTCGACGGCCGCGGGGCCCACATCCTGGTGCCGCCCGCCCGGCCGCTCGATTTCGGCGCGGATGACTTCTCCATATCCGTCCGCGTACATACCGACGACAAACTTGACGACGTGCCCGGAGACATCCTCAGCAAATTCGACCCTGAAACACGTACGGGCGTCAATTTCGGGCTGGCGAACAATGCCGGCGTGACCGCGGCCCAGGCCAATTACCGCCACCTTCATTTCGGCATCGACAGCGGTCATACGGGCGAATGGATCGACTGCGGCCGCCCCGGAAACAACCTGCGCGTCTACTCTCTTTGCGTCTTCGAGGGCGATCTGTACGCGGGCACGTTCGAGACGGGCGCCGACGAGTCCGGAGGCGTTTACAGATACGATGGAGAAGCGGGCTGGATCGATTGCGGGCACCCGGACAGGTGCAATACCATGGCATCTCTCTGCGTGTTCAACGGCAATCTGTACGCGGGCTCGTCCCGCTACAAGGCCGGAGGTTCCGCCCTCCCGGAATCCGAGAACCAGAACCCGGGAGGCAACATGTTCAGGTACGAGGGCGGTTCCGAATGGACGCCCATCGGCCACCTGGAAGGCGCCGATTCCTGTGCCGGAATGGCCGTGTACCGGGGCAGGCTCTACGCAATCCCCCTCTACAGCCAGGGCGTTTTCCGCTACGACGGGGGTGACGTCTGGAGTCACTGCGGCACCCCGGGTCGACGCATGATGTCCCTGGGCGTATTCAACGGACATCTGTACGGCGCGGGAAACGAAGGGGATAGCGCCGGCGGCGTCTTCCGATACGACGGCGGGACCGGTTGGGCGCACGCCGGCGGTCAGGAGGGCGTGAGCCAGGTCTATTCCTTTGCCGCCCACAACGGCAGACTCCACGTGGGCACCTGGCCGGAGGGCAAGGTCTTCCGGGACGACGGCAATGATCCATGGACCTGCGCCGGACGCCTGGGAGAGGAAATGGAAGTCATGGCGATGGCCGTCTACAACGGCAAACTCTACGCCGGCACCCTGCCCCTGGGCCAGGTGTACCGGTACGACGGGGGTGATACATGGACCCTAACCGGACAGCTCGATACAACCCCGGACGTCAGATACCGCCGGGTCTGGTCCATGGCCGTCTACCGGGGAAAACTGTTCGGGGGCACGCTGCCCTCCGGCCGCGTCTACGCGATGGAGGCCGGCGCGAACGTGAGTTACGATTACGAACTTGCGCCCGGTTGGCGGCATCTCGTGGCGATCCGGCAGAACAACCGCCTCCTGCTCTACGTGGACGGCAAGCCGGTTTCCGAATCCACGACCTTCGATGCCTCGGAATTCGACCTTACGAACGAAAGGCCTCTCAAGATCGGCGCCGGGGGCGTGGACACCTTCAACGGGCGCCTCAGGGATCTTCGCCTTTACCGCCGCGCACTCACCGGGGCGGAGATCGCGAACTTGTAGAAACTGCGCTCCGATTCCCGGCCCGAACCCGCCCGGGGACAGGCATCGAAGCCGGTCACCGGCTCATTCCGGAGAACAACCATGCTGAGAGCAGGCGCTTCAAAAGTCAACATCACCCCTTTTCTGGGCGGACCGATGGCCGGTTATTCGGCCCGCGACCGGGGAAGCGACAGCATCCACGACGAACTTCACGCGAAGGCGCTGGTGCTGGATGACGGCAGGACCGGCGTCGCGCTGATTACCACCGACCTCATCGGCATCGACCGGGAACTCGCGGCGCACGTCCGCGGACTTGTCGAAGCGCGTGTTGGAATTGCGCCCGACCGGGTGTGGATGACCGGGTCCCACACCCATTTCGGTCCCGCCGTCAGTTCCGGCCGAACGGAGGGCGAACACACGGACCCGTATGACCGGTCGTATGCGGACGTGCTGGCCGCGAAACTGACTACGGCCGTCAAGCTCGCGCACGACCGGCTTCGACCCGCCCGCCTCGGCGCAGGCGCCATCCGCGCCGAAGGCATCAGCTACAACCGGCGGCTCATCCGGGCCGACGGAAAGGTGGAAATGAGCCTCACGCTGCCGCCGCCCTACGAGGGATTGAAATTCGGCCCGGTGGATCCGGAGGTCGGCCTTCTGAAGGTCGAAGGGGAAGCCGACGGCGACACCATCGCCACGCTTGTCAACTTCGCCTGTCATCCCGTGTCCAGCACGGACCGCATGTATGAGTTCACGGCCGACTATCCGGGCTATGCCATGGACCTGATCGAATCCGTGGAAGGCGGCATCTGCCTGTTCGCCCTGGGCTGCGCGGGCAATATCGTGCCCATACAGCGGCGGGGCCGCTCCAAACGGCAGGTCGGTCTGTCGCTGGGCGGCTGCGCGCTCAAGGCGCTCCAGTGGATTCAGACGTCTGACCGCCACCGGATCCGCGCATCGGGAAGGAACATTGAATTGCCGTTGCGCCGGTTTCCGTCAGCCGCCCGAATGGAACGGCAGATTGCAGACGCGGAAGCCGCGCTGAACAGCGCCAGGGAGAGGAAAGCGACGTCCCGAGAGATTACCGAATGCCGTGAAGCCCTGGGTCTGGCAAGAAGCCTGCCCCGCTGGGCCGAACGTTTTGGCAGGCGCAAGACCCGACCCTCGGAAATCCAGGTTTTCTGGATCGGCGACATCCCGATGATCGGGTTGCCGGGGGAAGTCTTCGTTGAACTCGGGCTTCGTATCAAGAAAGCGCTGGATGCCTCTCCGGTCCTGGTTGTCAGCCTGAGCAATGACAGCGCGGGGTACATTCCCGAACGACGCGCTTACCGCCAGGGCGGCTACGAGTCCAACGTGTCCGCCTTCGCCCCCGGTTGCGGCGAACACCTCGTCAGGGAAGCGCTGGACCTCGCCGAATCGATACGATAGCCATCAATCCAACGGACCGGGTCTGCATGCGCGGCCCGGGAAAGGGGCAACGCTTATGTCGATGCTTGCGGTTCTGCTTCTCCTGGCTGCGGTGCTGCACTTTACGAGATCACGTGCGTCAGCCGCCGAAGTCGCATTTGCCGCCGGTGCGGCCAGGACCGACGTCACTCCCGATCCGGCGATGGTGAACTGGGTGGATGGCAGACCCTACGACGGCGTTCTGGATCCGCTCACCGTGCGAGGTCTCGTTCTCTCGGACGGCGCTACCGAGTTCGGTTTGATCTGCTGGGACCTCATCGACGCCACGGAGGAGTGTGTCATCGACGTGCGCCGATCGGTCAGCGGCGCAACGGGAATCCCTGAAGCGCATATCCTCGTGGCAGCCTCGCACACCCACTCCTCCCCCCGGTCCCCTTTTGCCCGATCCACGTTTACCGGCCGCAAGAGCGAACGACTGAGAGCCATACTGGACGATCCCGTCTTCGAGGCCTGGAGCCGGCGTTTGCCCGGACAATGTGCGGAGGTGCTGAAACGAGCGCGGAGCCGGTTGCAGCCCGTTACGTTGAACATCGGCCGTGCGAATGTCTCGGAATGGCTATTCAACCGGCGGCCCCTGGACCCCAAAGGCAACGTCGTCACGATGTTTCGGCCCGGAGACCCGCATACGCTGCCCGACGGACTGCGTTTCGGATTGCTGGATCCGACGCTCACGGTACTCACCCTTCAAGACCCGGACAACGTCAACGTGGCTACCGTTTACAGTCTGCCCTGCCACCCGGTCTCCATCTATCCCTTCCACCGCGGCGTTTCGGCGGACTGGCCAGGGCCCGCCAATGAGCGGATTTCGGAAGTCCTTGGTGGCGAAACGTTCTTCTTGCAGGGCTGCTCCGGAGACATCGTTCCTGCCGCGCGGGGACAGGAGGCGCGCACGAAAATGGCCCGTTTCTTCGCGGAACGGGCCATTGCGGCGGCTGGGAATTCCCACCGCCTGCCGTCTTCGCCTCTCAGGATCTCAACGGGGATTGTCGGCCTGCCGCTCGTGTCCGAAGCGCGAAAAAAAGCAGGCGCCGACATCCGGCCGGTCGAGATTCAAGTGATTGTCTGCGGACCCTTCGGCCTCGCCGTGCTGCCCGGAGAACCCCTCAACGGGCTCGCGCGCGAAATCCAGGCGCGTTCACCCCTCCCGCACACGCTTGTCATCGGCTATTCCAATGGCCGCGGGGTGAGTTACGTCGGCCTTCCCGGAGAAAAAGCAAAAGGTGGATATGAAGCAGGCGCGGGCCAGGGTACCGAAGAAGCCGGCGACTTTATGATCCAGACCGCAATTCGGCTTCTGGCGGTTTCCTAGCGTCGGAAAAGCCGGCATCATGTCCCCGAGATGGCGTCGATCATCTCCATCGTCTTCACCGCGTCGTCCAGACTACAGGCCGGGAACGGAAGCGCGCCTCCATTCCGGACCCATCTCAGGAACGTGCGATCCTGCCGATAGAATCCCGTCTTGTAGCGGCGATCAATGTCATCCCCTTTACCCGCCGCAGGCGTCGAGCACGTGAGTGTTTTCTGCTTGTAGCTGACAGCTGACGACTGATAGCTGATCGCTCCTATTCCTCTTCATCTTCCATTCGATGCTGGCGATCGATGGATTCGAACAGGGACCTGACGTTGAAAAAGCCGCCGATGCCGACAACAACGGTGACCATTGCGAAAATCAGCAGTCCGATGAGGAGCACGGCGCCCCAGAAAGGAACCCAGAATGCCATGGATCACACCTCCGTTTCGCCAC
>JAGWBX010000096.1:4843-6740 GCA_021295655.1 Candidatus Latescibacterota bacterium | reverse complement strand
CGCTGACCGACATCGGCAGCGGCCACCTCGCGGCGTTCGGCATTCTGCTGGCGCTATACCATCGGCGCCGGACCGGCGAGGGGCAGTCGGTGAGCGCGTCGCTGGCGCACACGGGCACCCTGCTGCAAGCGCCGTTCATGCTCGCCGCGGAAGGCCTCACCTGGGACATCCCGACCGGCCAGCGCGCGACGGGCTGGGATGCGCTGCACCGTCTGTACCGGGCAAGGGATCGCTGGTTCTTCGTCGCTGCAGGCTCCCTCGACGGGGTGGAGGGCCTGGAAGATCTCGAGGTCGACGAGGCCGTGCTCGAAGCCCGCTTCGCCACCCTCGACGCAAGCGAGTGGGTCCACCGCTTCACCGCGGCCGGCCATGGCGCGCACCGGGTGGTCGATCCGGAAGAATTGGCCGATGACCCCATCGCGCGCGCCCGGAAGCTCGTCGTCGATGCGCAGGACGGCGGGCCGACCGCCGCTGTAGTGCCACGCATGCCGCGCCGGTTCCTGCGTAGGACCGCACCGGCCGGCACCGTCGGCGCCGACGCCTCGGCGATCATCGAACGGCTCGGTCTCGCCGACCATTGGGGTGAGTTGACCTCGTCTGGAGCCGTGGTCGACGTGGCCTCGGGCTAGCGCGTCGCCCGGCGGGCTTGAGCAGTGGTTTTTTCCCGCAGGTGATATATCATCTACTCGGTCTGGCGAACCACCAGGTGTCGGGGGGCTCCTGACTCAACTTCGTCTCGATCAAGGCGAGTACCCGAGGTTGCTGAAAACGGAAGCGATCACGAATGAAAAACCAGGCCGGGCACTTGAGCAACGTGGACTTTCGAACGT
This sequence comes from Candidatus Latescibacterota bacterium, assembly GCA_021295655.1. Taxonomy (GTDB): domain Bacteria; phylum Latescibacterota; class UBA2968; order UBA2968; genus JAAXHE01. Next base: position 5,910 of record JAGWBX010000096.1, on the reverse strand, counting down.
CAGGAATCACCAAACGAGAATCGAATCAAGGGAAGTGACATCATGCGATTTACAATAATAGCGGGTCCGCGGCAGCGGGCTGACCTGGGCCAGACGGCCGCTGAATGCTGGCGGAATTACGTTGATGACGCCGTTCTTGCCGAAGAACTCGGCTTTGACGCCTATGCCATCGGCGAACACCATTTCTGTTTTGCGGCGGGTAACTCCTCGCCCCTTGTCATGCTGACGGAAATCGCCGCCAGGACATCCCGCATACGTCTCGGGACGGGCATCATCTGCGCTCCGTTTCACAACCCCTTGCGCCTCGCCGAAGACATTGCAGCCCTGGATATCGCATCAAACGGCCGCTTCGACCTGGGCATCGGCGTCGGTTCCCAATGGGAGGAATTCCGTACGTTCGGCATCGACTCGGACGAGCGCTTCGGCAGAACCTGGGAAATCATCGATATTATCGAACGCTGTCTCTACAGCCCGGTGGACGAGGTCTTCGACTGGAGCGGAAAGTATTACAACTTCCCCGGCATTCGATGGATCATGCAGCCGGTGCAGGAGCGTATTCCGATCTTCTGGGGCGGTTTTGGTCCCCAGGGTGCGGCGCGCGCGGCAAAGCGCGGGTATCACCTGCTCGCGTGGGACATCACCGGCACCTTTCAACGCACAATAGCCGAAGACGGGCGCAATCCGGCGGACTATCTCATCGGTTTTGCAAATGTCATCAGTATTGCCGATACGCAGGACGAAGCCCTGGCGGCAAGCGCCGAACCCTGCACGTTCACCACCAACCAGTACGCGCTTCGTACCGGTCTGGACGGAGACGTGCCCCCGCCGGAATTCGCCTATACGGTCGACGAAATAATCGCCTTTTCCAAGGCGGGCCAGTACGGGGCGGCGCTACCGCGAAACCCGGACGATCCGAAGCCGCCGCCATTCCTCGTGCCGATTGCGGGCACGCCTGAAGATATGCTTGAACAGTTCATGCCGGTCGTTCGCGGGGAGCGCGGGTTGCTCACGAATCTGTGCGTCAGCGTGCGCGAACCCGGCACCTCGACGGAGCATGCCCACAGCAC
>JAGWBX010000096.1:0-4544 GCA_021295655.1 Candidatus Latescibacterota bacterium | reverse complement strand
GCGAGCAAACCGAGCCTGGCCTCCGGGCCCTCTTCTTCCGGAAGCTTCGAGATGGCTTCAAAAAAGCGTTCGTGGCCTGCAGGCGAATTCATGGTCAGCATACGCGCGGGCCCGTCGCCGACATTCATGAAACTGTGCACGCATCCGCGCGGTGCAAAAGCCGAGCCACCGGCAGTAACCGTCGCTTTCCTGTTGCCGATCATGATGTCCAGGGTGCCCTCCAGCACGAACCACCACTCGTCCTCGTTGGGCTGGTGATGGGGAGGAGCACCGAAACCAGGCTCAAGCACCACTTCGAACATGACGAAGCGGCCCGCACTTTCTTCGCCGCTGACCAGCACATTGGCGTGCTGCCCCGGAAAATCGACCGAGGGGGCGTCTTCCGTGGCGGGAAGAATCTTGGGGATGTGAGGCAGTTTGGAAAACTCGTCGCGGAGGCGGAAAAAATCCTCAACCTCGTTGATCTCCGCCGGCACTTTCTTGACGGATTGATTCACCCGCTCGTTGATGTCGCTGGTTGCCACGATGCCTGAACCTCCTTCCTCTGCATTGATTTGGCGGCCACTCACCGTTGGACGCGTGGCCGCTGATATATCTATAGCGAGTCTGGTTTATGCGCCAACGTCTGTCAAGATTCGCAACGATGGCCCGTTTCGAGAATCGGCTCCAGTTGCCCTGCGCGTTTCCCCAATGCAACAATCGGATCCAGGCCAGTTGCCAATTGTACGGTGCAGGCTGTTCGCTCAGCCTGTGCTCAGGGAAAGAATGCGCAGGTCTTGCGTTCGGATACAGAGTCAGGGTTGACAGTGAAGAGTCGCACCGATGAGTGCTACGAGACGCTCAAGGGAATACTCACACGGTGTGAGATAAAACCCGGTGATCGGTTCACCGAGAAATCGCTGATCGAGCAGACCGGATTCGGGCGTACGCCCGTGCGAGAAGCGCTGGCGCGCCTCACCTACGACGGCCTTGTCGAGACGTTGCCGCGCAGCGGTTACCGTGCGACAGAAGTCGATTCCAGGACGGCTTCGGATTTAATCGATATCTGGCGATTGATCGGGCCACTGGTTGCTCGCCGGGGCTCGGAACGCCTGACCCCGCCGCTTTTGGAAGAACTGAAAACGCATGCCGAGAGCCTGGCGCGCGAGAACAGTTCCCCGCAAGACAGTATCGACGCGGCTGACAAGGTGTTTCGCCTTCTGGCACGCGCTTCGGGCAGTCAGGACCTGATGTTTCTGATCGACCGCCTCAGTGGCAAGCTGCAGCGTCTCTACACACTTTTCCTGAACACCCCGGCAGGGCGCGAGTGGTCGGCAACCGAGAACCGGAGGTGGGGTGATTCTTCCTGGCTCCACGACCCGGAAGTCGCTGCCGCCACCGTTTCACTGGCTATCGCTACCTGGCAAACGGGACTCACGCAGATTATCGGAGAAGGCGCCGACTCCGACGGGCACGGTTCGTAACTGTCTCGAACGCGTATCCATGGTCCCATCGGTGGAGTGGGATTCAGGTACTGGTCTGGGCCCTGGTCGAAACGGGGCCCCGCCGCAGCAAATCAGAAGTTGAAGCCCAGTTCTACGCCATAGGTCCTTGGCGGCTCGTAAATCGTGGACGCGAGATTACTGATGGCCGGAAAGACCGGGGTGAAGACATCCACATCTTCATCGGTAAAGTTGCGTACAAATCCGGTTACGTACCAGTTGTCGTCAGGAGCGCTCATCGTCAGGGAGGCATCGACACTGAAGCTGCTGTCGGCCCGTTGTACCGGCAGGTAATCGAAGCCGATCCAGCGCTTGCCCCGATATCGCCCATCCACGGTTACCAACACATTGAAACGCCCTACGTCAAAAGAGTGTTCCATGCCGACATTTGCAGAGAATTCAGGCGAATTCCGTCCTTCGAACCCGGAACAGTCGATAAGCCATACGGGGGCACCGGATTGCATGCCCGGGGCAAACGAGCAGCCTGAAACGGGGGGTATGCCAACGTTTTGCGCTGCGAAACGGAAGCTGTCCATTTCGTTGTCAAGGTATTGCAGCGTACCCTTCAGCAAGGCCCGGTCGGTGACGGCGAACACGAAATCCACATCCAGACCCCAGATCGTCGATACGCCGATGTTCTGGGTGAAGAAACTGGGATTCCCCCTCAGATCCAGACCAAAGTACGATGCCTGCTGGTCTTCATATTCCCAATAGAACAATTCGGCGTTGAGCTGCAGGCGCCCATCCATGAACAGGTTCTTCGAGCCCAGGGTGTAGGCATCCAGAAACTCGGGCTCGAAAGTCTCGTGGCCGAACGCCAGCGAAAAGCCGCCAGACCGGTATCCGGATTCAAAACTGGCGTACAACAGGTTGCTGTCCGTCACGTCATACTCAATCGCCACGCGGAAGGTGATCTCGTCATCCGCCAGCGACTGGTCAACGGGAGTCGGCAGAATCAAAAGCAATCCACCGGCGGCGCCGAACGGAACAGGACCGCGACCCAACGCAGGTGGGCCGAAGGGCAATGCGGCGGGCGGGAGTTGAGCGATGACGTCAGCCACCGACAGCCCGGCAGGAATGTCAGGCCCCCCGAAACACCCCGGACCGAACGGCGGGGGCGGTCTGGTGCAGATCTTGATGAAGGTTTCAGCGATGGCATCGAACCGTTTCTTGTCGTCGGTCCAGCGAATGCCGCCCACCAGCCTGAAATTCTCCTGCACGTTGAAGGTTGCCCGCGCAAACAGGGCCGTGGACTCGGTCTCATTGGTTCTGTATGTCTGCACCGACTGGACCGTGTGCGAATTGAACGAAGCGTTGCCGGTGATCGATTCATCGAAGTAATACGCACCAAGTATCCAGTCCACGGGCCCGGTAGTGGTCGAAAGCCGGCCCTCGATACTGAACTGTTCATGATCTTCCCGGGTGGTGGCCGCCTGGAACCCCGGATTGGTGAAAAGCTTGTCGATTTCCGACTCCCGGTAAGCCGCAATGATGACAAGATCGCCAAAACCGAGGTCGACATTGATTTCGCCCGTGATACCGAAGAACGCGTTGTCCAGGTCCGGATAGGCCTGAGGGCTGGCAAAATCGAAGGCCGGGGTAACAACGCGCGAGGTCATGAAGGCCTGGCCGGCCGCGCTGTGAGAGCCGGTATGAGGCGCCCCCACGTCCGGCGGCGACGGGAAGAACATGTAATTCGAAATGTTGAGCCCCCCCGCGGCTGTCCCGGGAACAAAAACATAATTTCCCGCGAACGACCCACCGGGCCCGGCTCCTTTGGCAGTGGCATGGTCCACCGACAACCGCACATCGATGGCTTCCGACAGGTTTCCAAAGATCTGGCCCCGGAATGCGATGTCTTCCTTTGCAAAGGTCCCATCGTCGTTGTAACCATCGTTATTGATGGTGGAAGCGGCAAGGCGTACCGCAAAGTCTTCGCCCAGGGGCATGTTGAAGGCGCCGGACAGGTTCCATGCCTCGTAATTCCCGTAACCGGCCCGGACATACCCTTCAGTCTCACCAAGTACCGGCTTGGCGGGGATGACGTTTACGGCCCCCGCGGTGGCGTTTCGGCCGTACAACGTACCCTGCGGGCCCTTCAGCACTTCGATTCTCTCAAGGTCGAGAAAGGATGCGGTCGTGTTGGTGGCCTTGGCGATATAGACACCATACACATTGAATGCGATGACGGGATCGGTATAGCTGTTCGCGGTGAAATTGCCGGCCCCCCGGACGAAGGAGACCGCGTTAGCTCCGCCGATCTCGGTGGTATACAGGGCCGGCGCGACCTTGTTCAGGGCGCCTGTACCGGTGACCCCGGCACGGTTCAGGTCTTCGGCGGTCGCCACGTTGATCGGAACGGCCGCATCCTGAACGTTTTCCGCCTTGCGCTGTGCGGTGACGATGATTTCTTCGAGCACCTGGGCCGGCGCCATCGACGGCAACAGCGTGAGCGTACCGACCAGTAGCAGGAACCTTCCCGTCAGCGAAAAGTGAGTTTGATTGAACATGACATACCCCCCTCAATTCATTCCCGGCAAGCCTGGGAAAACCGTGATCACGCGATCCGCGCCCTCGCACCCCGTTTGGCGTGCACGGAATCCATCATGATCATCCGGCATTGCCTCATCTCTCAACAAGGATATATCTTGTTTCCGAATGCTTGATATTTGGAAGGAGGGGTGAACGGTGATCAAATCCTGGAGTTTTGAATTCAACAGCCCGCCCGGCAAGGCCGTTCCCGATTTCGAAGACCGCGAAGCCATCCAGAGGGCATTCAATTTCAATATGGACCTGATGGCCGGCCACGAGCAACGCGGCTTCGAGGGCGTATTCTTCAGCGAACACCACTTTATTGCATCGCTCAGCCCCACACCCAACCTGCTGGTTGCAACGCTGGCAGCCAGGACCCAACGGCTCAAGATCGGTGTGATGGGCAATGTCCTCCCCTTCCACCAACCCTGGCGTATCGCCGAAGAACTGGCCCTGCTCGATTACATCACCGAAGGACGGCTGGAGATCGGCGTCGCCAGCGGTATTCCTCCCGAGTTCCTGTTCGTGAAC
>JAGWBX010000048.1 GCA_021295655.1 Candidatus Latescibacterota bacterium | reverse complement strand
TCTTCATACCCAAAAACAACCGGACGTGTTTAATGAATTCTATTTGGTTGCGGCTGAGCATAGCGAAGCCGCGCTAGGAGTTGACAAGCGGGGATTTTTCCATTGTCTTTTAGTTGCCTCTTTAGTAATTTTTCAGTACAGCTCACCAAATAAACTGCGTTTGAGGAGCTAAGACGGGGGTTTTATGCCGACGGTTTTATCTGGATTACCTGCCATTTTCACATTTTCTCCTCTGAATCAGCAGGAGTGGGTCTCAAATACTATGGGGTCTTTCTTTACGGAGAGAGAATTGAGATCCGGGATTTGGGTTGAAGCTGAGAGACAGGGCCGGAAGGTTATTGATGAGTTGCGGGAGGAGACCGATCTTTGGTGTCGGCTTTATGGGGAGATGTTTAAACGGGTTAAAGAAAAGCCTGAGAGAATCAGTTCGTTTTTCAGCAATTTGGAAGGGGCTATTGAAAGTTTTAGGAAGCTTGAGGATGTTAATAAGGAAAATATCCCAAAATACGAGCTGTTGGGACGGATGGCATCGAATGTTGAGACGAGGAAGGTTATTGATCGTCTTATTAAGTCTCTTGGAGAATTTGTGTCGGTCTGTCAGGATCTTCGCTGGTATATTGGGATCTATGAAGGGCTGCAGGAACCTCGAGCGGAAAAGCCATGTGAGACGGCTGAGGAGTTTGTCAAGAGTATGAGGTGTTCCATTGCTGCTGCATCTGCCGGTTAAACTTGATCCACTGAACATAAGGCAAAAACGTAAACTACAGAAGCTCCCTCCGCAAGTAATAAGGAATGTCGAAGATGTTGTGAAAGAGTTTTACGGAGGAGAGCTTCCTGCGGGTCGCCAGTTGCAGTTAGTGGATGGGTTTAGTGATGTTTATGCAGTCCGCTTGAACGAATCGTATAGGATGGCAATCCAATCAGATAACAAGGGAACCGGTCGGGTCATCCTAATAGACGTCCATGAGAAGTTTTATGATCGTCTAAACCGCATGAAGTAGGACGCAGTTCCAATCCTGTTCTTCAGGTACCCCTTCACCAAAGTGAAGGTAACGGAGAACAGTTTTTTCTGTACAAAAACAGAAATCTACGTATTTAACTTGACCTGGTGGTGACACTTCTGCATTTCTTCTTTTAATTTTAAATATATAAATAACAGTAGGTTATATATGAACAAGGGTATACGGGAAGAGGTCAAGTCACCGGCAAAAGTGCACCGGAAAGGCATTTCGGTCCTCGAGTTGACGGAGATGTTTCCGGACGAGGACCCGACTGTCAGGTGGTTTGAGGCGCAGATCTGGCCTGACGCAAGCGGTCCTGTGGGAAGTGCGGGGGTCTGGGTACGACGGTTGTGAAGAGCGGCCCAGGGTCGTGTCCATAGGAGCGTGCGCTCCAGAGTTGATTTGAGCAACGCATCATACTATATATAGTATGGTGAGTCTTATGCGGCGCAGACTCCTAGGCTCCTTAACGGTTTACTCGATGAAAATAGAGTTGTCTTCTGGACCCATTGGCCGCATGTGGCCGATCATTAACAGTGCAAATCGGGTACATTTGTACGAACGAAATTGGTTGAACACGACATTGGAAAAACACCCGGTAACGTGGGCCGATGTGAATCGTATGCTTCTTTAAATCAATAATTTAGGGGCTAATAACTTTAACTTGACAGGGGTTTCTGTTCTCCTGTCCGTTTGGGAATCTTTCTTGGTGCTTTATATTGCGGGTTGTCATAGAGAATTTCAACGGAAACCTTGACAAGCTCTAAGAACCAGGTATTATTGCTCAGGGCTTTTTCTGAGAGGAGCGGATAATGTCGAATACAACTGTGACGGAGATGTTGTCGTCTTATAACGGCGTGGCCCGTCCGGCATCGTTAGGTGTTTCCGAGTTGAAGACTGCTACTCGGAGAGGGTCTGAATTATCCAGAGATGTTGAGACTCGCCGAAAAGGCCACTTTTCTCTTTGGAAGAAGGTAGACAGCTGGACCCAGTTTTATATAGATCGTCTTGAAGAGGTGGAGGAAGATCCGTCTGTGATCAGTTCCTATTTCAAGGATGTTGATCGTGTGATGACGGAGATTGATGTTTTTGTAGAGACCACGAAGGAATGTATTTCGGAGTATCGAACGCTCAAGAACATCACCGGTGTGAGCCGGAAAGAGATTTCTGGTCTTGTATCTTCTCTCGAAGATCTTATAGGAGTTTGTGAGGAGTTTCGCTGGCATGTTGGAATTCATGCTGGAGTGCAGGAGCCTTGGTCGAAGGACGTTTGCGAAAATGCAGAGGAGTATATACGAAAACTTCGAGGATAGTTTTGTTCGGGCCTATAAAACTCACAAATCCGAGCAAGAGGTTGCAGAAGGTTGTTAAGAAACTTCCTCGTCATGTTCAGGAAAACATCGAAGATTTGGTCAAAGAGATTGAATCTGGAACAATTCCGCCAGGCAGAAAGCCGGAGAAAGTAAAATCCCGCTCGGATGTTTTCAAGTTCTGGCTGTCCTCCGGTTATCGGATCGCCGTTCAAACGGATGATGAGGGCCACGGGCGGTTTGTCCATGTGGAGACCCGCAGCAGTTTTTATGAAAGTCTGAAGAGAAAAAGGTAGGAATCCACGAGTCGTTCGGCGGTAACCTGTTCTTCAGGCACCCTTCACTAGAGTGAAGAGTACAGCGAACAGGTTATTTTTTTGTTTCTTTCGAAAACAGCGACTTGTACTTGACATTGCTGTCTGTATTCCGTATCTTATTGGTGCACATAGAGTTATGCACTTATAGGATAGGGGGTGTCAAGAGGCAGACGGACGAGAGGCATATGGCACCTGGAAAGTCGGATCGTGAAGGCATCTCAGTTTTACAGTCGGCTGGGGTGTTTCCGGATGATGCGTCTGCGGCGAGTTGGCTTGAGTCGCAGATCTGGCCCTCGCAATACTGAAATCTAACCAGGGAGTACGCAAATGAAACCATTCTCTGAAGATCTGCTCGCGAAGCTGGAAAATACGAGGGTAGCCCCTCATCCGACGCGTCCGAGAGTCCTGCTGGGCGCAGATGAGGTGTCTGAGGTCCGGGACCGGGCAAGCGCGACACCGGGGTTTGTGGACAAACTCGCGGAGGAGGCGCGAGAGGCGTCCGGTAGTGAGGATCTCTTCGGCGCCGATCCCGAGCTTCCGTATTTCTGCCAGACGCCGCTCAGGTCGCTGGCGAATGCCGCTTTCATCCTGGAGGACGAGGCATTTGCGGGCCGGGCGCTGGAGGGCGTAGAGGTGATGTTCTCATTTCCCCCGGAGGAGTGGGTGGCGCGCCCGCACCGCCCCATGCGATGCGACCACGCCATGCTGAACGTGGCGTCGGCGATCGGCATCTCGACGGATCTCTGCGCGGAATTCTGGCCGACCGACGCGGTCGCGTCAATTTCGGATCGGATCAACGCGTATACGGTCGCGCGGTTTCTGGAGACGTGGGAAAAACAGGATGCGCACTGGTCGAGTCCGGATTACCACTGGAACTGGAAGATTATGTGCTGCGGTGAAATGGGTACGGCTGCAATTGCGTGTGCGGAGGCAATTCCGGACTTTGACGCGGTCATGCGGGCGGCGCTTGCGGGGTGTCTGGATATTCTGGACTTTGTCCCGCCGGAAGGCGACTGGGCGGAGGGACCGGGATACTGGCTTGGCACGCTGGGGCACGGTGTGAAATTCGGGATTGGATTACACCGGGCCACAGGCGGGGAAGTAAATCTGTTCGACCATCCGGCATTGCGGGAAACGGGGGACTATATCGTCCACGTGACCGAGCCGGACGGACAGGTCTACAATTTCAACGATAACGGCATCTCTCTCGGCTCCAGCCTGGACTATTTGCTGTTGCTGTCAAAGCTGAACCGGCGGGGAGACTGGGCGCGGACCGCCCGGGCCGGCGATCACGCGACCGTCGAACGGCTGATCTGGGATGATCCGTCGCTGTCCGACGCCATCCCCGGCGAGACTTCCCGGAATTATCCGACGACCGGCGTCGTGACCATGCGCAGCGGATGGGACGATCAGGCGACCTTTGTGGGCCTCAAATCGGGTTCGAGCGCCGTGGGTCACTCACAGCTCGACGCGAACTCATTTGTGGTCTCCTCGCGCGGGGAACGGCTGTTGATCGACGAGGGGATCTGGCCCTACGGCCACGACCTGGGATTTTTCGACAGCGACGGGGGGAAGCGGTGGAATTTCGACGGCAACGGGACGATCGGTCACAACACGCTGATGGTGGACGGAGAGGGTCAGCGCTACGGCGCCGACTATCCGGGAAGAATCGTATCGTTCGATTCGGGCGGGGACGTGGACGTGGCCGTCGGAGACGCAACGGCGGCTTACGGCGGGAAATTGAAGCGATATCTCCGTACGCTGGCCTTTTTGAAGCCCGACGTCGTCCTGGTGTACGATCGTGTATCGTCCGACGTACCCCGGCTGCTGGAGTGGCTGTTTCATCACCGCGCCGAAGTTTCGGGCGACGAGCGCTTAACCGAGTTCAGACGGAACGGCGTGACGCTGTCGCTGTCCCGAGTGGTACCGGAAGAGGCGGAATGCTGGCGGTTAAGCGACGTGAAGCGAACCAGCATGTACACGGAGTCCAATCAGTATCGACCCCATCGGGTCGGCGTCGAATATCGGAGTTTCGGGCCGTTTCATCCCTGCCGGGAAATTGACGTGTTGTGGGCGATTCACGTGGGCGACGCTTCCGACCGTCCGCAGATAAAGGCGTCCATGGGGGACGGGAAGGCCACGGTCCGGGTCGCGTTCCGGGGCGGCGACGAGCGAATCGTGACGCTCCCGGAATAAGCCGCCGTGCCACGTTCAGTTCGCGTTCGGCGTCTTGCTTTCCGACGCTTGTACCGGTTCATCGCGCCCGGCGCTCTGCTCCGCATTGATCTTGTGGATCAGCCAGCCGTATTGCTGCAGGACGGGATCGTCCGACTGTTTGACTTTTGAAAGTTCGAGATATTTGTTCAGATACATCGCGCCTCTTGCCACAAGGCCCACCCGAACCAAGCCCACGTAGGCGCCGGCCGACAGCCCGGATTCGGCAATCCTGCGAAGTTCCCTCTTCGCGTCGGCCTGCCTGCCCTGTGCGAGATATACCTCACGCAGCAGCAGGCGTCCCAGCGCAAACTCCGGCTTCACCCTGAGGCTGCGCTTGAACGCCCTTTCTGCTTCCTTCCAGTCTTTGCGGCGGTAGGCGTCTACGCCGTGGATGACGTATTTGTCCGGGAGCGCCGGATCCGTCCGGATATCCGCCTTCCACCGCTCAAGCAGGTCCTCCACGTTCGCGCCGGACCGGCGGTACACCGCAACAAGGGGATGGTCGAATCCCGTGATCGTGGGCTCGGCGTCGGCTTCGGAATAGGTGAATCCCAGAATTTCGGGGGCGATCTTGAACTGCGCGACCCGCTCGAATCCCAGGCTCTCCTCGGCCAGGCGGCGGTAGTAGGTGTGCGCGATGGGGAACCGTTGCCGTACCTTCATGAACGGCAGCATGCGATTCTCCTCGATCAGGACGATCCAGTCCACGCCTGCCAGACGGTTTTGAATGAACTCGACGTGCGCTTCATAGGGCAGGTTGCCGTCGGCTGAAAGAAACCAGGCCGCCTCATCCAGCTTTCGCTTGTACCGGTCGGCCGGCGCCATCCATGACGTCGGATATCCGCCTCGCTCGGTCAGCACGCCAGCACCTTCGGGAATATTCCGCTCAATCCATCCAGCCGCCTCGAACCGGCTGCCGGAACGGTAGACGCCCGCGGTCGCGATGCCGTAGGCGACCGTGGGAATCACCACCAGCGCCACGGGCAGGGCGTACATCCAGGCCCTATTGAGGCGCGCGCGGAGCCAGCCCGCCGCCTCCATGCAGGCCCACGCGCCCATCACCGCCATAAGGGGTTGCATGGGTGTGGTATAACGAAGGGGCTTGGTATGGAGTCCGCCCACCATATAGAAGTACGGCGCAAGCCAGGCCAGCAGTACCCACCATCCTCTTTGCCGCTTCCATAAGGCCAGCGCCACCCCGCAAAGCGCTGCAATTTCCAGGGGCGTTCCCAGTGCATAGCGAAAGAGGTGCGTGATGAAGAACAGATAAGATGTGGTGGCGTAATCGTAGAGCGCCCAGATGCGGACCGTCTCGCCTTTCGCGATCTTCAGGCTGGGCAGGAAGTTCCGCATGTCTTTCGAACTGAAGAACTCGCCGGGCTTGAGCAGAAGGGGTTCGCAGGCCACCGCAACTGCAATCACGACGGCGGCGCAAAGCAGCGTTCGCGGCGTAAACGCCAGTTTAAGACGGTCCCGGACCAACAAGGCCCCGGCCGTCATCCAATGCGGCCCGCGTTTCCGCTTCCCGCGTTGATCTTTTCCGGTCTCCAACCGCGTCTGCCCATGCCATACGTGCGCCAGCAGAAAGGGCAGGCACAGCATGCCCGCCATCAGTCGCGTGCCCGCCGCCATGCCGCAGACCAGCCCGCACACCAGGTAGAGGCGGGTGCGGTCGGACGGCAGCTTCAGGAAAACGTAGATGCCCAGCGTGGTCCAGAACGCGAGGGAAACGTCCACGGTATAGAAATGACACTGCTGGACGTGCCCGGCGCAAAACGCCAGATAAGTCGCGCCAAGCACGCCCGTCCAGATGCCCGCCAGATGACGGCCGATGGCGAATACGACCCACACCGTCAGGACGCCCAGCGTCGCGGAGATTCCCCGCCCCATCATGTGGGTGAATCTCATCGACCGATTATCGTCTTTGACGAACGGCTCCGTCCCCACGGCGAATCCGGCGCCTTTGGCCAGGACCCACAGGACGTAGGCCGGCCCCTTGGCATAGGCCGTCACGGCCCTCGTCACTTCCACGCCCACCAGGCCGGCGCTCTCCACAACCGTGCGTTCGTCCGGATGGAAGGCGTGAAACCTGCCGGTTTCCGGATGCGTTCCCCAGCCGATACCGTAGAACCTCAGAACCGCCGATGCGGCCAGGATCAATATTAGGAGCGCGTATGCGCTCCGATTTTCGTGAAGCGTTGACATGCTGTCAGTGTAAGTGTTTGGTTTATCGATATTTGCGACAGATTTCAATCATGCCGAATATGGCGATGACGAAATCGCGAAATCTGATTTTGGACCCCGCCGCGTCCCGCCATTCCGATAGCGGGACTTCGTAAACGATGTCCCGTACCTGCGGTCGTTCCGTGGCCGTTCTGGCGCGCATCAGCCTGGCGATGATTTCAACGTCGAATATCCATCGGGTGGCGAACGGTTCCTTGAAAAGAGCTGCCAGGTCCGGCGTGACCCTGAAGAGTTTCGCGCCGCATTGCGTGTCGTAAATGTCCACGCGAAGAAAAAGGGAAGCTGTAATCGCGAACAGCCTCCCCAGCAGGTGCCGCAGCCGGTTGCGCCGGATTGCTCTGCCCAGGAGGCGGACCCTCGCGCCGAAGGCCATCTCGATGTCCGGCCTGCCGTCCAGGACGCCTTGGAATTCCCTGATGGCTTCCAGAGGCGTGGCCAGGTCCGCATCCCAGAAACCGACGTAGTCGGGATCGGATTCGAGTGCTGCGAGGAAACCGCGCCGCACGGCTTCGCCCTTGCCTGCGTTAGCCTCAAGCGTATGTACGTCGAAGCACCCGGGGTCCGACGCTTTCAGGGCACGCAGGACGCCACCCGTGGCGTCCGTGCTGCCGTCGTCGACGAACAGAAACCTGATGCCGTGCGTCCGCCTGACGAATCCCTGGAACGTTTCGACAGGAAGCCGTTCTGCTTCGTTGTAGCACGGGACGACGATGATCGTTTCCGACATGCGAATTGACTCGCGATGACGTCATGCAAAAGGCAGCGAAAAAAACCGGCTCACACAAAGACACGAAGAAAAAACGGTGACCGGTAACCGGCGGCTGGCAGACAACCATGCAGGAAAGGGCAAACAGAATGACTGCCAGGATCAGTGAATGGATGGTATTCCTGTCCCTGCATCAGACCGATAAGACAGGAACGGGCGGGTTTTGGAAGGCAGTCGCCTGTAACCGGTGAGGCGGCGACGGTGCGGTGAATTTCGAGGAATATAGCGTATGCCCGTTCGCATGTCAACGCAATCACCCGGCCCGACAGCCGAACGGCAGCGGGACTCACACCCGCTTTCGCAAGCAAGAATCGGACCGCCACTCGTCGTATCGCGTGGTTCGGGCGAGACCCCACGGAATGGTTTCGGGACAACCTGCCGTGCTTGACAAAGGAAGGCGTTGGCCGTAGATTTCGCGGGCAAGGGGAGGCGCCGGGTACTGGTGGCGGCGCCTCCGAAATCGGAGATCGTCATGCTCAGGGATGATCATCGGGTCGAGGTCGCGTTCGGCCGCGGCAGCGTAAGCGTCAATGCAGACCCCGAACTGGCGGAATGGGAAGTGATTCGCCCTTCCTTCGAGGAGGCGATTCCGGATCCACAGCCTCGTTTTCGGGAAGCGATCGAGAATCCGGTCGCCTCGGATCCCCTCGGCGAACTGGTTTCACCCGGGGACAACGTGGTCATCGTGACGTCCGACGGCACCCGCCCCGTGCCCAACCGGCAGCTGATACCCTGGATTGTGGATGCCCTGCCGGTCCCTGAAGAGAACGTCACGGTGTTGTTGGGAAACGGCACCCATCGGGCAAATACGGCTGAAGAAATCGCCGGTATGTTCGGTGCAGAGGTTGCCGGCCGGCTGCGAATCCGGAATCATGACGCGTACGACGGATCGCAAAACGTGCATCTGGGAATAACTGGTGGCGGAACGGACGTGTGGCTGGACAGGGCGTACGTGGAAGCGGACAAGCGGATTGTGGTGGGATTCATCGAGCCCCATTTTTTCGCCGGCTTTTCGGGCGGTCCGAAAGGCGTCGCGCCGGGCGTGGCGGGAATTGAGACGATCTATCGGCTGCATCGCTCCGACCTGATCGCGGACCCGATGAGCACGTGGGGTATACTCAACGGAAATCCACTTCAGCGGGAGGTCCTGGAAGCCGTTGCGCTCTGCCCGCCGGATTTCCTGGTGAACGTGACGCTGAACGGGGACAAGGCGATATCGGGGTTCTTCGTCGGGGACTATCTGGAGGCCCATCGACGGGGGTGCGCCGTCGCGAGGGCGGCTTCGATGGCGCCTGTTGAGAAGCCGTTCCAGGTCGCGCTGACGTCGAACAGCGGATTTCCGCTGGACCAGAACCTCTACCAGGCCGTCAAGGGCATGTCGGCGGCTGCCCGAATCGTGGAAGACGGCGGGTCTGTGCTCGTTGCCAGCGAGTGCAGCGACGGGGTGCCGGATCACGGGAATTTCGCCGAATTGATGCGGACGGGTGAAGCGCCGCGGGACGTCCTGCAGGCGGTGCATAACCGCGAACCCATTCCGGACCAGTGGCAGGCGCAGACCCTGGCAGCCATACTGGAGCGGGTTGAAGTTGGCGTATATTCCAATATGGACAGGGCCGAAATCGAGGCGTGCAAACTGGACGCCGTGGAGGATCTGGAGGCAACCCTTCGGGAAAAGATTCACGCGGTAGGCGGCGGGGCCCGGGTGGCGGTGCTGCCGGATGGCCCGCTGACCATTCCATATCTTGCTGATCAATAAATCGGAAGCGGTCAGCCATCAGCGAAAGGCGGGGAGACGGGAGAAGGTAGACGGGAGATGACATCCTTGCCCAATAGATTCTTTCTTTATGCCACCGGCACGAAATGAAACCGCACGGGGCGGGCAATCTCTACCGTCTCACGTCTTACGTCTCACCGCTTTCAGGTTTTTTCATCCCGTCCATCCATCGTAAGTCCTGTTTTTGTGAACTGGAGAGGTCAAACATGCCGGAAAGTGTGGCAGTCGGGTTGCAGGTGGTTGAATCCGCGGGGATCGCGAGGCGCAACTGGCCGGTGACGAGGGGGGTCCCGTTGCCCAGGGGCGCCGTCTCCGATCCGTCCCTGCTGGGCGTGAAAGATGCACACGACCGCCCGGTACCCGCACAGTTCCGCGTTTTGAGCCGATGGCCGGACCGGAGTCTGAAGTGGGTTCTGACGGACTTTCAGGCCGATGTACCGCCAGGCGGCGAGTCGACCTATACAGTCTGTCAATGCGGAATCGGGGCCGGGCCGCGCGACGAGGTCCGTGTTCACGAGGACAACGAGAGATTGGTTGTCTCTACGGGTCCGCTCCGGTTCGCCGTAAATCGCAGGAGGTTTTCTCTGGTGGAGACGGCGGCGCTGGGGCGGACGGGACCGGACGGGGATTTTACGCCGGAAGAGGACGTCGCGGGCCCGGATGGCGACGCCTGGGTGGGTATCCGCGAGTCGTTTCTGGACGAAGACGGCAAGAGGTACATCTACGGGATGGGCGGCGATTGCCTGGCATCCCTCGCGGAGGCCGTGTACGACGTAAGCGTGGAGGAGGCCGGCCCGATCAGGGCCGTGATCCGGTGTGAAGGTGCTTTCGAAGCCGATCTGCCGATGCACCATTACGCGGGGTATCGGCCGTTTCGTTTCGTGACGCGGATTTACGCGTATGCCGGCCGTTCCGAGTTACGTGTTCTGCACACCGTGGTCGCGGCATGCAATCCGCGAGAGACGGAAGTGGAGGAAATCGGGCTGCGCGTGCCGGTCTCGCTGTCCGGCTCCGTGAACTACAGGGTTGCCGCCAGCCGGGAAATCGCGGGTGTGGCGGACGCCGGTGAATCGCTGTTGCTCTCCCAGCGGCTTCACAATCACTTTCGCCTGGAGCGGCGTCAGGGCCGGCGCAAGGGAACGCTTGCCGAAGGCGATCGCACGGAGGGCTGGATCACCTGCGAAGACGGCCGGGTCGGCCTTGGCGTCGGCCTGCGCCATATGCCCGAGGAATACCCGAAAGCGCTGGGTGTATCGGGCATCGGCGACGGTATCGATGTGTACTGCTGGAAGGATCCCGACGGGAAACGACTCTCGCTCAAACGATATTCCGAGGCCGTGGCCTGGGATGAAGGCGAGGGGGTTTACGCGGATGGGACCGGTACGTCCAAGACGACCGAGTTCTTTGTCTGTTACTACCGGGCATCGGAAAGCGCCAGCGTCCCCGATTGTCTGAGAGGATGGCTCGATTCGCCGCACGTATCGGTAGATCCGGTCTCGATGGCGGCCGGCGAAGCGACGGGAGGGTTTCAACCTCTTGACGCGGGGCGTTTCCCGAAATCCGAGCGGATGATGTCGGCCTTCCTCGACTGGCTGCAGCGGAATATCGAACTGGGCGCCTGGTACGGTTTTCTGGACTGGGGCGATGCGCTGGTGGCCTGGGACCAGGGTACCGACGACTGGCGGTTCTACGGTCGCTGGGGGTGGTGCAACAGCGAGTGGGACCCTCGCCACGGGGTCTGGGTGCAGTACATGCGTACGGGCAACCCGCGGCATTTTCTGCTCGGCGAAGCCATGACCCGGCATTCAGTGGACGTGGATACCTGCCATTACCACCCGTTCAGACCCTATATGGTGGGCGGATGTTTCCGCCATAGCGTGGACCACTTCGGAGATGAGAGTTGCGCGTCCCATACGTTTCTTGACGGCTGGATGGACTATTACTACCTGACCGGCGATCTGCGGACGCTGGAAGTGATCCGCGAAGCCGGCGAGTTTCTGTCGCGATACCGGTGGACGGAAGACCCGGCGTTCAGCTTCAGCCTGCGCAGCATTGCTAACACGCTGCGCGGCCTGCTTTACGTGTATGAAGTCACGGGGGAGGAGCGGTTCAAGGCGCGCGCGCTGGCCGTGTACGAGACGATAGCGCGAGGTCAGAACGAAGACGGAAGCTGGCACAAGCGGTTCCAGGTCTCCACCGCGGAACGGCTGTCGGACCAGAGGCCGTACGGCATGGCTACCGAGGGGACGACGCTGGCCGTGGAAATGGGCACGGCCGCGCCGTTCACCGACGCCGAATTTCGCAAGCTGAGAGGGGATGCGAAGTCGACTCACCGGGTCCTGCCGGTCTCGGAACAGAAGGGGTACCAGACCCACTACCTGATGGTGGGTCTGGAACTGCTCCACCGTCTCACGAACCGGGAGGACGTGGCGAACGTCTACCTCCGGGCAGTGGACTGGTTCTGCGGACTTCCCGAAGGGCCCGATACGCAAAAGGCCATCCAGCAGCGATATGGCGGCATCCTGTGCCGGCACCTGGGCTACGCGTACCGGATGACCGGGAACCGAAGATACCTCGAAATCGGTCAGTCGGTCTTGCAGGTCTCGATTGAGGGGCAGGACTGGGGAGACGATCCGAAGCGCCACGGGGCGGTGGAAATGAGTCCGATGCACATCAGTCTGTTGTTTTTCGGCGTGCCGTATTTTCTCGGCGCGTTGTCCCATGCGGGAATGGAAGAGGAATGACGAAAAGTGCGGCGTCGTCCCTGCGGGCGTGCGCCCTGGGGAACCGGCAGGGGTTAACAAGCATATGGAGGTCGTAAACATGGCAGGAACGGGGCGTGTTCGGGTGGGCATTCTGGGTCAGGGGCGCAGTGGAAGGGATATTCACGCGGTTTGGTTGCGCCGTTCGCCAGAAAAATACATCATCGTGGCCGTATCGGATCTGCTGCGAGACCGTCGCGACCGTGCTGAACGTGAGTTCGAATGCGACGCGTACGCGGACTACATGGACCTGCTGGCGCGGGAGGACCTCGACCTCGTGGTCAACGCATTGCCCAGCCACCTGCATTCGCAAGCCACGGTGGAAGCGTTCGAGGCCGGTCATCATGTCGTTTGCGAGAAGCCCATTGCGTCCAGCAATGAAGACTTCGTGCGCATGATGGCGGCGTCCGAACGGTCGGGACGGGTCTTCGCGCCATTCCAGCAGTCCAGATACGCGCCGTATTTTCAAGAGATACAACGGGTGATCGATTCCGGGGTTCTGGGCCGCATCGTTCAGATCCGCATTGCATTCAACGGGTTCGCCCGCCGATGGGACTGGCAGACGCTGCAGGAGTTCAAGGGCGGCAACCTGCTGAATACGGGGCCGCATCCCATGGACCAGGCCCTCTGCCTCCTGGATTGGAAGCATCCATCGGTGACCTGTATCATGGACCGGGCAAATACCTATGGAGACGCTGAAGACCACGTCAAGGTGCTGCTTCGGTGTGAGGGATATCCCACGATCGATCTGGAGATTTCTTCGTGCGACCCGTATTCCGAAGACATGTATCGTGTCTACGGCACACGGGGCGGCCTGGCGGGCGGCTCCAATGGAATCAGATGGCGATATTTCGATCCCGCGGATGCGCCCGCACAACGGCTGTTGCGGTCGCCGCTGCCGGGGCCGAGCTATTGCCGCGAGGAACTGCCATGGACCGAGGAATCGTGGGCGCCGAATGACGAGGAAAAGGATGCGTTTACGTTTATGTCCAAGGCGTATTACGACCACATATACGACGTACTGCGCAACGGCGCGCCGTTGTTCATTACGCCGGAGCAGGTCGCCGTGCAGGTTGCGGTTATGGAAGAATGCCACCGCCAGAATCCCCTGTCCATGCAGGCGCCGGCGGGCTGGGAAAAGGGGAATTGAAAGGAGTCGCCATGGGGAAAACGTATCGGGTCGTTCTGGTCGGTTGCGGAGGAATGGGCCGCCAGCATCTGGCAGTCATCGACGGGTTGCCCGGTTTCCAGGTTGCGGGTATTTGCGACGTGTTTGCCGAAACCCTCAGGGAGACAGGGGACGCGCACGGCGTGACGGCGCGTTTTCTGGATTTCGAGCAGATGTACGACGAGGCGCGGCCCGACCTGGTCGTGGTGGCCACCCAGACCAGGGGGCATCACGCGCCCACCGTGGCGGCGCTGCAGCGCGGGATATCCGTTCTTTGCGAGAAACCGATAGCCATCGACCCCGCCGAGGCGGACGAGATGGTCGCGGCGGCTGCCGCATCCGGCGCGAAGCTGGCCGTCAACCAGCAGAGCCACGTGAGTTCCGCGGTTCTGAAGGCGCGTGACATGGTTCGCGGCGGGGAAATCGGGGAGGTCGTTCTGGTGCGCGGGCGGAACAAGAGTGGACGGCGCAGCGGTAACGAGTTTACGGAAATGGGAACCCACGTTGCCGACATGATGATGCGATTCGGCGGCGTGCCCGCGTGGTGTTCCGGCAACGTCTGGTATGAGGGACGCCTGGCGGACGTCAACGACGTCATGGAAGCGAAGGAGATGTCGCCGAAGGACAGGGATTCCGGGCTGGTGATGGGCGACCGCGCGGTGGCTCAGTACGGGTTCGAGGGCGGCGTTCTGGGAGAAATCCACTTCCTGGGTTTCACGTCGCCGAATAGCGAAAACTACGGCGTGGACGTCATCGGGACCGACGGGCAATTGTCGGTCCGGGCTTCCGGCAGCGTTGACCATGCGCTCTGGCGCCTTCCCAGGCCCATGGAGGGGCTGCCGGGGGGGCAGGGGAACTGGATGCCCGTTGAAACCGAAGGATCGGAGGCCCGGGATGCCATTGCCAGGATGTACCGCCGCATGGCGGCATCGATTGAGGAAGGGACGGAACCGCCGTCGAGCGGGGCCAACGCCCGGACGGCGTTCGAGATGATTCTCGGTATCTACCAGTCACACAGGGAGGGAGGGCGCCGCGTGGCGCTGCCGCTCTCGGACCGCAGGCATCCGCTGGATGCATGGCGGGATGAAACGTCGGATTCAGATCGGAAATAGACATGTCGATTGCCGAAAGCGTCAAAGCGGCGAGGGCCGAACTGGATGCCCATGTACGGGAAACCGTTGCATGGCATTTCGATCCGGATACGGGCTGCCCGTTCTGGCTGGAATTCGCCGGCGGGCTGGATTTCGATCCACGGCGGGAGATCGGGGGCTATGAGGACTTGAAAATCCTCGGCCATTTTCGGGACGAATGGCTGCGCGGCGGCCCCGTGCGCCGTTGGATTCCCCGTGGCAGCGCGGGCAAACCGACCTATGTCTTCGAAACGGGCGGATCCACCGGAGTGCCGAAATACCGGATCAGCCAGGACGACTTCCAGATTGACTACGAGATGTTCAGCAGGCACCTTTCGGACGAGACGTTTCCGAGAGGGGCCGACTGGCTGATGCTGGGTCCCACGGGCCCGAGGCGGCTACGGCTGGCGGTGGAATACCTCTGCCAGATCCGGGGCGGGATCTGTTTCCTGGTGGACCTGGACCCCAGATGGGTCAATAAGCTGATTGCGCGGGGCGCACTCCAGGAACTGGAATTATACAAGGCCCACGTGATCGACCAGGCGCTGACCATTCTCCGGGCAAACGACAACGTGAAGTGCATGTTTACAACTCCGAAGCTTCTGGAAGCGATCTGCGAAAAGATTTCATTGAAAAAGGCCGACATTTCGGGGATATTTTGCGGGGGGACCGAAATGGACGCGCAGTTCAACCGGTTCGCCAGGGAGGAACTGGTTCCCGGCATCGACTTCGTACCCACGTATGGAAATACGTTGATGGGACTGGCATATTCCAAGCCCCTGGAACCTTCGGACAATTTCGCCATTACCTATTATCCGCCGGTCCCGCGGGCCGTGTTCGACCTGGTGGACCCCGACAATCCGGACGAACCGGTGGCATACAACGCGGTTGGCCGCGTCATGTTGACAACCCTCACCCGTGAGTTCTTCATGCCGCGGTTTCTGGAACGGGACGAGGGCGAGCGGGCGGAACCGATCGAGGGGTTTCCCTGGGACGGGGTGAGGAATCTGGGCCTGTTCTCCGAGATGCAGGAGTCAGTCGTCGTGGGCGTGTATTAGCGTGA
The DNA here is from genome assembly GCA_021295655.1 of Candidatus Latescibacterota bacterium. GTDB lineage: Bacteria > Latescibacterota > UBA2968 > UBA2968 > JAAXHE01. Next base: position 5,376 of record JAGWBX010000048.1, on the reverse strand, counting down.
TGGCTTGATAACGATCCAGGAGGACGGCGTGACCCATATCCCGGTTTTGCGAGCCGGAAAGCCATACACAAGTCTGGACGTCCAGGAAGTACCGCACGTTCAGACCGGAGAACCGCTCGTGAAGGTCAGCCAGGCGAATCCGGGCCTGATCGCGCGTGACCTCAACGCCGCGCACGCGAATAGGAGGGCCCTGGATGCGTCAGGCGTTTCCGATCTTGCTGCCGTAACGCGCAGGGCCGGCCGGTTGTTCGCGGAGGCGGACCTGCCGCTGGGTGACCGGACACAATCGCCAGGCGACTATGTCCGCCAGTTATCGGGTACCACAGGGATTCCCGAGACCCTTTGCCGGGAGAACATGGAGAAAATCCGGCTGGTCTGTACCCAGATCGAAGAGGTTCTCGCCGGTCTGACGCGTGAACTGGATCTGTCGGTGCTGGACAGGGGGTGGGGTGCGGAAAACGGCCGGCCATTGAGCTACGTTTGCCAGACAGACGCACTTGGCGCGGTATTGCCGAGCAATTCGCCGGGCGTGCATTCGCTTTGGATTCCGGCGATTTCGCTGAAAGTGCCCCTCGTTCTGAAGCCCGGCCGGGAAGACCCGTGGACTCCGTACCGGATTGCACAGGCGTTTATTGCCGCGGGATGTCCCGGCGAAGCGTTCGGCATCTTTCCTGCGGGACACGCCGGCGCCAATGAAATCCTCCTGCGTTGCGGGCGTTCCCTTCTGTTCGGTGGCGGCGATACGGTCGCGCCGTGGCTGCACGATCCGCGGGTCTCGATCCATGGGCCGGGCCGCAGCAAGGTGATTCTGGGAGAAGACCTGGCCCACCGCTGGGAGGATTTCCTGGATGTGATTCTGGTTTCGATTGCGGCCAACGGCGGGCGTTCGTGCATCAATGCGTCCGGCGTATGGACGCCTGCTTACGGACGCGAGATTGCAGAGGCGATTGCGCACCGGCTCGCAGGAATTGAAGCGCGGCCGCTGAGCGATCCAGAGGCCCGGATTGCCGCGTTCGCCAATCCGGCCGCGGCCGCCGGGATTTCCAATATCATCGACGTCCATCTGAACAGCGGTGGCGCGGAGGATCTGACCGCGGGCATGCGCGGGTGCCGGCTTGCGGAACTGGACGGCCTGACGTTCCTGAATCCCACGCTGGTGTGGTGTGACTCTCCGGAGCACCCCCTTGCGAATACCGAATACCTGTTTCCCTATTCGAGTGTGGTCGAAGTGCCGCAGGCGGAGGTGGTCCATCGGATCGGGCCCAGCCTGGTGGTCACGGTGTTGACGGAGGACGAAGACCTCGTCGGCGAGTTGTTGAATTCACCCCACGTGGATCGACTGAACGCGGGGCCGATTCCCACGAACCGGATTTCATGGGACCAGCCTCACGAAGGCAATTTGTTCGATCACCTCTACCGTCAGCGGGCCTTCCAGTTCGCGCGGGGAGCATAGAGTCCGCCGGATGGAACCCTTCGACCTTCATCCCGCGCCGCGAGTGATCTTCGGGGCAGGCGCGCTGGCGAAACTTGCGGACCTGGCGGATGACCTGGGTGGCGGACGGATTTTGCTCGTGACCGATCCGGGGATCGCCAACGCGGGCATCGCGGACAGGGCGCTGTGCCTGCTGCGAGGAGCGGCGCGCGACGTCCTCGTGTTCGACAACGTGGAAGAGAATCCAACGACGGACCACGTGGACGCCGGTGTGGAGGCGGCCTCGGCGCACGGCGGGATCGGGCTCATTGTGGGCCTGGGCGGCGGCAGCGCGATGGATTGCGCCAAGGGGATCAATTTCATTCTCACGAACGGCGGACGCATGGAGGACTACCGCGGGATGGGCAGAGCGCAGCGTCCTATGCTTCCGTCGATCGGCGTTCCCACGACCGCGGGTACAGGGAGCGAGGCTCAGTCCTACGCGTTGATTTCCAGGCCGGATACGCACGAAAAGATGGCCTGCGGCGACCTCCAGGCGCGATTTCGCGGCGTCATCCTGGATCCCGAGCTTACCGCGAGCGCACCTGCGCACGTGGCTGCCGCAACGGGAATCGATGCCATCGCCCATGCCGTGGAGAGTTGCGTGTGCACAAGGCGGAACGCGGTGTCACGAATGTACGCGCTGGAAGCCTGGCGTCTGCTCGCATCGGGATTCGAATCGGCGCTGGAGCCGGCCGCCGGCGAGGAAGCCAGGGCCGCCATGCTTCTGGGCGCGCATTTCGCTGGAGCGGCGATCGAAAATGCCATGCTGGGCGCCGCCCACGCCTGCGCCAACCCGCTCACGGCCCGTTACGGTATCCCCCATGGCGTTGCCGTGGGCGTGATGCTTCCAGCGGTGATCCGGTTCAACGGGGAGACTGAAGAGGCCCGCTACGAAGGATTCGGGTTGGCGCCCGGGGCGCTGGCCGAACAGATCGAACGATTCGCGCGCACGGCGAGTCTGCCCATGCGCCTTCGGGAACTGCAGGTTGAGCCGGAACGGCTCCCTGAACTGGCTTCGGATGCGGCGCGCCAGTGGACGGGGACGTTCAATCCGCGGCCGGTCCGGGAAACCGACTTTCTGGCGCTATATGAAGAGAAGTACTGAGATTCATGCCGAGCGTATAGCGACGTGCCGGTGGAACCATTTTCTCGTTTTCTGTATCCTATGGGTACCGGTTTCCGTCTGCTTCGCCGGAGAGTCGTCCTGGCCGCGGTTTCGAGGCAACGCCCAATCCACGGGACTCGCGAAGGAATCGCTGCCCGACAGTCTGGTTGTTCTGTGGGCCGCCCGCGTGCCGGATGGCATCGAATCCACGGCGGCGATCCGGGATGGAACGGTTTTCGTTGGCGGGCTGGACGGAAATCTCTATGCGTTTGATTTCGCCACCGGCGCGTTGAAATGGACGTATTCCGCCGGCGGGCCAATCAAGGCGTCGCCGCTGGTGGAGGATAACAGGGTTTTCGTTGGAGATGAAGACGGCGGCTTTCACGCCGTGGATGCGTCATCCGGGAAGGGGCTGTGGACGTATCGGACCGGAGGAGAGATCATCTCTTCCGCCGCCGCCCACGAAGGCCGGGTAATCTTCGGGTCCTACGATCAGTTCCTTTACTGTCTCGCAGCGGCGGACGGGACCCTGGTGTGGAAGGTGGAGACGGAGGGCTACGTTCATGGATCCCCGGCCCTTTGGGGAGAACGCGTACTTGTCGCCGGTTGCGACGGCCTGCTGCGTATGCTCAGCGTTGCCGACGGAGATGAGATTTCGCGGGTGGAATTGTTGGACTACGTGGCGGCGAGCGTTGCCGTGCGCGGTGGAAGGGCCTACGCGGGCACATTCGGAAACCAGGTCCTGGGTCTGGATCTGCCGGCGGCGAGGGTCCTGTGGCGGTACGAGCACCCCAGTCGTAAGTTTCCGTTCTACGCGTCCCCGGCGCTGACGGAAAAACACGTGATCGTTGCCGGTCGGGACAGGATGGTTCGCGCGCTGCGTCCGGACAACGGTGAGGTGATCTGGATTCGTTCGTTTCGCTCCAGGCTGGATTCATCGCCCGTGATTGCCGGCAACCAGGTGTACGTGGGCACAACGGGCGGTCGAATTGTAGCGTTGAACCTGGCCTCGGGCGATCCGCGTTGGGAATTCGTGACCGGTTCGGCGGTCCTGGCATCTCCGAGTGTGGCCGGCGGTCGGCTGGTAATCGGAACGGCCGGCGGGACGTTGTTCTGTTTTGGAAACGAGGTGAGAGAATGAGTACGCAGGTTCACGTTCCTGAGCCCGCGACTTCCAGGAAGGAATGGAAAGAAACAGCGGTTGGCAGCGTATTCGTGTCGAACTATCCGCCATATTCGTTCTGGCGGGATGAGCACAACTCCCGGGTTGAATCAATGTTGCAGGTACCGCCTGCGACGATTGACGTTCCGCTCGGGATCTACCTGCATATTCCGTTTTGCAGGAAGCGGTGCAAGTTCTGCTATTTTCGCGTGTACACGGACCGCAACAGTTCCGAGATCCAGGTCTATCTGGATGCGCTTGCCAGAGAGGTGGAAAATTACGCCGGGCTGCCCGGGATTGCCGGGCGCAACCTGCAATTCGTCTACTTCGGCGGGGGGACGCCGTCGTATATCAGCGTGAAGCACCTGAAGGCGCTGGTGGATCGGCTGAAGTCCGCGTTGCCGTGGGATGCCGCCGATGAGGTCGCGTTCGAGTGCGAACCGGGCACGCTTTCGCAGCCCAAGGTGGCGGCCATTCGCGAGATCGGCGTGACGCGCCTGAGCCTTGGGCTGGAGAACCTGAATGACGGGATCCTGAAGGAGAACGGCCGGGCGCACGTGGGCAAGGAGATCTATCAGGCCATGGGATGGGTGAAGGCGCAGGCGTTCGAACAGGTGAACGTGGACCTGATTTCCGGGATGGTGGGCGAAACCTGGAAAACCTGGAAGGAGACGGTGCAGGGTACGATTGACCTGGACCCCGACAGTGTCACGATCTATCAGATGGAACTGCCGTTCAACACGACCTATTCCCGGGCGCTGCTGGACGGAAACGGCATGACGGTTGCGGACTGGGAGACGAAGCGCGCGTGGCATGCCCATGCAATCGACGCGTTCGGCGAGGCCGGCTACGAGATCTCGAGTGCCTATACGATGGTGAAGAAGGGTAGACCGAAACGCTTTGTCTACCGGGACGCGCTCTGGCGGAGTGCGGACCTGATCGGCGCGGGCGTTGCGTCGTTTTCGCACGTTGGCGGGATACACTTTCAGAATCACACGCAGTGGGACCCTTACGTCGACGCCTGTCTGCAGGGGCGGCTGCCGCTGAACAGGTCCTTCGTTCCTACCAACGAGGAGCGCCTGGTGCGGGAGATGATCCTGCAACTCAAGCTGGGCAGGATAGAAACCGGCTATTTCAGAGATAAATTCGACGTGGATATCCTCGAACGGTTTGGCGAAGCCTACGGAAGACTCAGAGATTTCGGCATGCTGGAATTCGACGCGAAGGGGGTCAGGCTGACTCGCGAGGGGCTGTTGCGCGTCGACCAGTTGCTGCCCGAGTTCTATCACGATGTCTATCGGGATTCGAGGTACACCTGAAACCCGGGCCGGGATGAGAGGTCTGATGTCCTCGTTTCGACAGACGCGGGAACCCTGACGGGTTGCATGTCCCATCGCCCGCGACACGGCCGTTCGCGTCAACAGTGAGTTCGTGAGGGTCAGAAAGGAAGAATGCAAGATGCGTGGAATGTCGGTGATTCTTTTCGCGATAATGTTATTTGACGCGCAATTCGCACACGCGGATTGGCCCCAATGGTTGGGTCCGGACCGAACGGGAATTTCGACCGAAACGGGATTCATAAAGACCTGGCCGAAGAACGGTCCTGATGTGGTGTGGCAGAAAAACCTGGGTGCG